>CAVOOC010000022.1:0-109204 GCA_963697445.1 uncultured Actinomycetes bacterium | reverse complement strand
AATGTACCGAATCATGACTATTCATTGATGGTTAAGATACGCAATCGGAATTTTTTGTGCCATTTCTCAATCCGATCAGGGATTTGTTAGTGCTCGGACGTTCTCTACTTGCCTTTTTGACTTTCGACGAAGGTTACGACGTGCCCTAGTAGAGACGCGACAAATCTTTGAAAACTCAAGTCCGCCGCCGGTTCCGTGATCCTGGTTACCTCCTCGTTCGTGCTGAGCAACAGGCACGCCGCATCGTACAGCCGCTCAAACACGAGCCGGCGGCAGAGGATTTCCGCCCGCTTGCAATACGACGCCCCCTTGAAGACGGGATCAACTTCAAAATGCGGCTCCTTGTTGGAAACCGGCCGCATCACCTTGGGTTCATCGCGGAGGAGGAACAGATAACCTAGCAACGGTCGTGGCGCGTTGCCAAAACGTCCCTCCCGGTATGCCGTCCAAATGTCGTTGGCGTTGCCCAGGGCCTCCTCGGTACGGTTATTCAGATTGTTGCCATACGAGCTGCCGATCGACTTGAATTCAATGGCCATCACCAATTGATGCCGCGAGACGACCAGCAAATCCCATTTCTTGGTCGAGCGGAAATAGCCGGGCAGTTCCAGCTTCTGTTTGGTAAAAATATCGCTTTCTTTGATGCCAAACTCAATGAGCAAATCCTTGACAAGTAGCTCCAATGCCCCCATATGGCCGCCGCCGGTCACATCGCCGCGAATGCCCGCGTCGATCTTTCCGGCTTCAGCTTGCTTTTCCCGCTGCTTGAGCCGGCCCGCCCAGATAAATTGTACGGCATCGCGGTAGCGGGCCTCAATGTCCATGGGCAATATCCATCTCCGTAGCGTTGACCTGATAGACCTCCAGGGCGACGTCCGAAGCAAGCCGGCGATTCCGCTGCCGGAATGCCTGGGTCAATTGGTCTGTCTGAGCCTTGGATAACGATTCGGGATCGGGAACCCGCACTCGCCGCAGATACTGAGCCTGGAAGCGGAGATAGCCGCCCCTCATCCGCACGCCGTAGGATTCAATGAACAGTTGCCCAATTGATGACAGCAGAAGGCCGCCGAGCACTTCGAGACCCCAGCGGTCCGAGAGGATGAAATACAATTGTGGTGTGGATATGTCTCGCCCTTGTCGAGAACCGGATTGAAAACGTCCTTGATGTCGGGGATATACAATTTTTGTCGATCGGTTAGTGAGAGGTTAACTCGGTCTATCGTGCGAAACCAGCCATGCGGGTTCCGCCGAGCGGTATTCCGCTTTCTGATTGGATCCTGATTCTTTTCCAGATAGGCCCTCAGCCGGGCAAAATCTTTCAGTTCCACCAACCCGTCCGCCTGCCACGGATTGACGAGGTAATGGCCGGACCAGTGGAATTCGCCCTTGGTTGTGTCTTGGGCCATCGCCAGCGGCATCAGGCGGGACGATTCGACGAGTTTGGCATCCCTGGTGATAAAAACCTTGTCGAGCCCGGTCGCCACGCCGATCCCGACTTTAGTGCCCGTCGCGTCGGATTCGAGCGGTCCGAACCTTTCTTCGAGCCGACGGAGCAACGCCAGTCGGCCAGGTGAGCCGCACGGCCAGGGATCGGAGCCGGTGAACCAGCTTTCCACCACCGCCGCCGTTAGCCCGGCGGGCAATGAGCTAGGCTTTCCGTCCGCCGCCGAGCGGAGAGACGATGCCAGGGAACTACCGCTTGTCAATTCGGCAGCCGGCCCCGCACTTGCCACCACGGCCCGTGTCTGCCGGCCTCGGCGGATGACGGTAATGGCGGGATAGGCGCTCGACATCGTCGTCGAAGGCATTGGCGTTGTGCATCTCAACGACGGTATCGACGCAGAAACCGTTCGTTACCAGGCGACGCAACTCGGCACCGTATTGATTGAGCATCCAGCGGTCGGCACAGATGTAAGCGCAAACGCCCGCCTCCTTCAATTGCCGCAAGGCGGCCTCGAAGAAAGCGATGTACACATCCGCCCGGCCCCTCATGGTCGGGTGAGCGGCGCGGTAGAGGCCGGCCGTTTTCCAGCGGGATATCTTCGAGCCGAATATAGGTGGGTTGCCGATCACGAAGTCCGCATGCGGCAGGACGTAGCATCGGACAGGTAGTCGCCCGCCCGGACCCAGCCGGTGACGAGTTTTTCGGCCGCCGCATTGCGGATGCCCGCCCCTCTCAAGACATCAGCCACCGCCCGTGTGCTGTTCCGCACTGGCTTCATCGAGTTCGTAAGCGATCAGCGATGATTCACAGTCCGAGAGGGGTCGGTTCTGCCGAAGGCACGAAGCCGCCAGACGCAGAACCATTGGGACCAGGAAAGCTCCCTCCCCTGCCGCCGGTTCGATGGCCAAGACATCGACAAGGTTTGCCTGATCGGTATAGCCCGCCAGGTTGAGGAGCAGTTCAACGACCCAGGGTTTGGTGAAAACGACTCCCTTCGACTCCTCGGCGGTCGCCGGCCTTGCGTAGCTGATGGGGAGCAATGGTTGATACATTTATAGCTTCCCGACTTACGTTTCAGTCGTGATCCCGCGTCCAAAGCTTCGCAGCATTTGTGTGTGTCCGACAACGTTATCATACCAAGGCAACTCCCGCCGAAATCTTGCGTCTCTATAGTGGACCCCAAAAACTGGTTCTCCCGCACTTTTTGTGATCAACGAACTCTGATGTGTCACCTAACCCCTTAATTTTATTGTTCTTCCGACTGCTCTTCCGGCCGTGACATCCCGAAAACGGTCATAAAGCGAAACCCGATGAGGAGCTTGAGTTTCGGGCTT
Source organism: uncultured Actinomycetes bacterium (assembly GCA_963697445.1). Lineage (GTDB taxonomy): Bacteria > Actinomycetota > Actinomycetes > Streptosporangiales > Streptosporangiaceae > PALSA-505. The sequence goes on along the minus strand of CAVOOC010000022.1, from coordinate 106,426 downwards.
CCGGCATCACCAAAAGTGCGGTAGACCCAGTTATAGGGGTCCACTATACACTAGGGGCAGGTGCGGACAGGGCAATTTGTACGAAACCTTCTGATCGGCCACTACTATCTGTTCGAAGAAACCAAATACCGAGAGAAAGCCGGGCCGTCCGACCGGATTCCGTACGCCGAGGTTCCAAACATCCGATGGCAAGCCGCCCGCTTGGCCAAGTGCCTTTCAGACTGCGGGCATGACTCGGAGCCGATCATCCAACGCTGGTCTCAGGCAATTCTCGACGACCCGTTGCCGGAGGTTCGCTGGATCGCAACCGAGCCGGGCATAACGTGATCTCCGCGCGGCGTGCTTGCGCTGTTTCGACTTCCTCACCTTCATCGAACCCGGTCACCGCATGGGATTCATCGTCGAGCGCCCGTTGCACGGCCGATTCGACCTGGTCGGCGAACGCATGCTCGATCACGGCGCGGACAAGCTCTTCCTTGCTCGCGAAGTGGCGGTAGAGGGTCGCGGCGCCGACCCCTGCTCGCCGCGCGATTTCCTCCAGGACCACGTCGGTGCCGGAGTCCGCGAAGACCTGCTCCGCTGCTCGCACGATGCGCTCCGCGTTCCGCCGGGCGTCGGTTCGCACCCGGGACGGCCCGGGCGGGCTGGGGTTTGAGGACACAGACCATCCCAATGTGATAGTCAACTCTCGGTTCTGTTACTGTAGGGCTGATCGCCCAGGGCGGCAACGAAGCGGGCAGTACCGCCGCGACGTTTGCCGGTCAACCCACGGCCGGCATCACATGGTCGCCGTGGTTCGGCCCGTCAGGATCCGCGGGAGCCGTTTCGATGCCGCTCCGTTCACTCATCACCCGCCTCGCGCAAGCCCGGCTGCGCACCCAGCTCATGCTCACCTATGCGCTGGTCCTGGTGATCGAGGTGGGTACCTTCTCCCTGGCCGTGGATTTGATCACCCCCATCGGCGCGAACAAGCCCACGTTGATCCCCACCGCTCAGGCGATGCACCAGTACAGCTCGCGCCTCGGCAGCGGGCTGATCAGAGCGCTCTTCGCCGGCGTCGGATTGAGCCTGATCACTGGCGTGTTCGCGGCGATCCTGATTACCCGGCTCGTCGTGGGACCGCTCGATCACGTCCGGACCTCGGCCCGGCACATGACCGACGGACATTACGACACCCGGGTGCCCAGGCCCCGCCAGCCAGAACTGGCAGGCATCGCCGATGACCTGAACACCCTGGCCGCCCGGCTGTCGCAGACCGAGAGGCGCCGCGTCCGCCTGGTTTCCGACCTCGCCCACGAACTCCGCACGCCGCTCACCGTCCTGCGCGGCCAGATAGACGGGCTCGCCGACGGCCTCTACCGGCCCAGCCCGGATCTGGCCGACTCGATGAGCGAGGAGGTCGAGCGGCTGCGCCGGCTGACCAGCGAACTGTCCCACCTCTCTCGCGCCGAGGAGAACGCCTACCAACTCCAGCCACGCGAAACCGACCTGGCCGCCCTCGCCCATGCCGTTGCCAGCCGGCTGCGCCCGGAGTTCGGCCAGGCTGGGATCACGCTGGCCGTGGCCGCGGCCGGCCCAGCGCCCGGCGTGGCCGACCCGGACCGCGTCAGCCAGATCCTGGTCAATCTGCTCACCAACGCACTGGCCGCATGCGATCCCGGCGACCGGGTCACCGTCAGCCTCGGCCACGAGGCCGGACTGGCCCTGCTGCGCGTCACCGACACCGGCTGCGGCATCGTCCCCAGTGACCTCGAGCTGATCTTCGACCGCTTCGAACGCCACACCGCGCCGGGACACCCGGCCCCGCACCGGGGCAGCGGCATCGGCCTGACCATCGCCCGCGCGCTCGCCCGGGCCCACGGCGGCACCCTGACTGCCTACTCCGCGGGCCCCGGCCGCGGCGCTGAGTTCACGCTTGCCCTGCCCGGTCTTAAGCGAGAGGTCTAGCCGTGGACAAGCCCGCCGTGCTCGTCGTTGACGACGAACCCAAGATCCGCGCTATCGTGCGCGATAACCTCCAGGCCCACGGCTTTAGCGTCACCGAGCAGGCCGATGGGCCGGGCGCGTTGCGGGCTGCCGCGGCCGAGCGGCCGGACCTGATCGTCCTGGACGTCATGCTGCCCGGGCTCGACGGCGTCGAAGTGCTGCGCCGCCTGCGCGAAACCAGCCAGGTGCCGGTGATCCTGCTGACCGCCCGCGACGAGGAGGTGGACAAGCTCATCGGCCTGGCCGTCGGCGCCGACGACTACCTCACCAAGCCCTTCAGCGGCCGGGAACTGGCCGCCCGCGCCCGCGTCATCCTCCGCCGCGTCAACCGCGCCCCGGCCGGGCCGGAGGCCACCGAGCTCATCCGTCATGGGCAGCTGACCATCGACGCGGCCCGCCGGGAGGTCACCACCCCCTCCGGCCCGGCCGCACTGACCGCCCTGGACTTTGACCTGCTGCTGGCCCTCGCCCGTCACCCCGGCCAGGTGCTCAGCCGCGGTCAGCTGCTCCAGGCCGTTTGGGGACACGACTACTACGGCGACGACCGCGTCGTCGACGCCCACATCCGCACCCTGCGCAAAGCCCTGCGTGACGACCCGGCCGATCCCGCCTACATCGCCACCATCCGGAGCATCGGGTACCGCCTCATCGCGCCCCCGCCCGCATAGCCGGCCAGCGCCATCTCACGCCGGCCCGCGTTACGGCGCCCCAGGCTGAGGCGCCGCCAGGAGCAATGCCCACATCAGCGGTCTGTGTGGCCGAGCACCCATTGCGCGACGGTCGTGGCCAGAGGCGAGGGCTGACCGGTGGGGCCGGTCAGCAGGTCCCAGCCGTGAGTGCCGGGGTACTTGGTTTCGATCATCAGCCGCTTGACTGGGGCGGGGATCTTGGCGTAGTAGCCGCGCATGGCAGGGATCGAGCAGTATTGATCGTCTGGCGCGACCGCGAGCAGGGCGGGAATGTTGATGCGCCGGACCAGGGCACTGTCGTTGGCGAAGGTGTCGTTGACGACAGATTGCTGTAGATACGCGCGGGCCTTAGCCGGGTCGCGCAGCCGGGACCAGGCGCCGTAACATGGCCACGAATGCGTCCTGCAAGATCTCTTCGGCTGTTGCGACGTCACGGACGAGTATTTCGGCAACGCGAACGAGTGACTGGTAATGCGCGCCATACAGCTCGTAGAGCGCCATGCTCGGATCCGCGGATCGCGGGCCGGCGACCGGAGCGGGACGCCAGGCGCTAATACAAATGCAGATGAGCTGACTGCCGGGTCCGGAGCAGAGTTATCACCATAACTCGCACTTGAGAGATGCGAAAGACCTGATTGTAAACAAATGCGAAATTTTCAGCTGTCGTCTAGCTAATGCGTCCTTTGATTCGCTTGAAGTGGAAGATTGAGCGCGTCGGATACGCACACGATCGGACCTGAGGCGAATATGACACGGAGAATTTCGTTCTAATAAGTAAATAACCGACATTTTGGACGGCCAGGGTAATGAAGCCGTATTGCCGGAGAGTTGAGTTTGAGGTGCGTCCCCTATCCCAGCTCCCAAGGACCCGGTGCTGACCTCAGATGAGCGGAGGATGAGGGATGGGTGCGTCGTTGAGCTTCTGGTCGATGTTGACGAGGATGGCGTCGTCTTCGATCTTGCATGCGTAAAGAGGCGCGGGGCCGCTGGCGAAAGGACCGATGGCCTGGCCGGTGGTCAGGTCGTAGCGTGACGCGTGGGCGCCGCAGACCAGGTCATCGTCCTGGAGGGAGCCCTCGTGCAGGGGCTGGCCTTGGTGGGTGCAGGTGTTGTGGATCGCCCTAACGTCGTCATCATCGAGCCGGATGAGGCAGATCGGTTCGCGGAGCTCGTCAACGAGCATGATGTCGCCGACCTCTAGGTCGTCGAGGTTGGCGACGACTACGAACGTCATGGCTGTTTCCTTCCGTTTGCGGGCCGCCGGGGTGCCGGCAGGCTGCCGCGCACCTCGATCCAGTCGTTGCGGATCCGGGTCGGTAGCACGGGCTGCGGCTGGCTAGCCGGGCCGCGGCGGACGCAGCCGTCGGCGAGGCCGAAGCGGGACCCATGCAGCGGGCACGTCACGGTCAGGTCCGCGACGGCGCCGCGGCTGAGCAGGCCGCCGGCGTGACTGCAGATGTTGTCGAGGGCATAGAGGGTCCCGCCGTGCCGGTACAGCAAGACTTGCCGACCCTCGACGTCGACGGCGGTTGGCGAGTCGTCAGGCAGATCGGCCTCCGGTAGCGCTCGGGCCCACCGCCGCGGCCCGGTGGCCCACGCCACCCGGTTGACCATCACGCCTTTGCTGAACACGAGGTGACCGCCGAAGTAGGCCGCTGCGCCCGTCACCGTCAGGCTGGCCGCACCCAGAGCGCGTGCCGTGCTCCGGTGGCCGGTCATCCGGGTTCCCAGCGAGGCACCTTGCAGCCCGATAGCCACGGTGTTGAGGAGCCCGTGGAAGAGGCCGACGCGCCGGTCCTGATCGTCGCTGACGGTCCAGTCGGCGAGCCCGGTCAGGGCGGTCGCGCCGGCCGCGAGGATGCCGACCGCGCTCAGCATGCCCGCGGCGTCGAGCCCGTGCCGGGGATCTTCGCCGCGGCCCGTGGCGTCCAGCACCATCGCGCCTGTCCAGAGCCCGACGGGCAGGTCGCTGAGTGCTGGGTGCAGCGGGTGGCCGGTCCACCGGCCGCCGTGCAGTAGTTCAAGGACCAGGTTGTCCTGGTGCCGCTCGCGGACTGGCCCCAGTACGGCGGTCAGGCTGTCGTTCATGCTGCGGAGCCAGCCGAGCCGGTCGAGCCAGGCCACGAGATCGCCGTGCCAGGTGACCAGCCGGGTGGTGAAAGACGAGGTGTCAGCAGCCGGGCCGCCGTTCTGGGTGACTACTGGCGGATCCTCGGCGTGGCCGCTGCCTGTTCGCATCACGTGCCTCCGTGTCGGCCTCAGGTTCTGGCTCGATTCCGAAGAGAATCATCTGGCTCCTGCCCCACTCTGCACGTCTCATTCTGCGCGTCGGTGGGCAGGTGCGGCGAGGTCTGTGCCTGTTGAAATCGCCAGCTCCCGAGGAGGACGCGGCTAGTTGGCGCCGACGACCTGGAAGTTCTGGTTAACGAAGACGTGGTGCGGCCAGTTGACGCCGATGTTGTGGACCTCGTACTCGCCGTTGCTCAGCTTCACCACCCGGTTGACGACGCCTCCCGGGTAGGCGGCCAGCGCAGCTTCCGTCGCCTTATTGGCCGCCGTTCCGCTGACGATCGTCCCCGACCCCTGACTGTAGTTCGCCGGGATCTGACCGACCGTCTTTGACGTGGCCGGCGCACCGCGCTGGAAGGGGACCACCTTGGCCGCCGAGGAAGTCGCGGATCCGCCGCTAGGCGGTTGCACGATGACCTGCGTGGCGGTGATGGTCGTGCTACTGACCGTCCCCAGTACCAGGACGGGTTCGCCTGTTGTGATGGCGCTCGCCGAGGCCGAGCTCGTCCCGTTCTGGTAGGTCGTGGAGGATGCCTCCTTGACGGTCACCTTCTGGCCCGCTGATGTCGAGATTGTGAAGCCCGACGTGGACACGCTGGCGACCGTGCCGGATGCTCCTCCCGCGGCTGGCCCAGACCGGGCGTTGGATCCCCCGCCGCCGGATCCGAAACCGCGGGCGGAGCCACCGCTGGCAGCCGCCGGGCTGCTGCTGGCAGCGGCCGGGCTGCTGCTGGAGGTTGCGCTGACGATCCCGTAGGCCCCGCCCGCGACCGCAATGGCCGCGGCGCCGCCAACGATGGACCTGGTGAGTTTGCGGGAAGACATTTGTTGAGAGCCTTTCGTCGATGCCATTAATCCGAGAATGGCAGCCGACGCTGGACCTGCGATTGAGGCAACCCGGAAGGTAGCCGATAGGTCGGCCGGCGCAAGCTGAGGCCTAGCTGAGGCTCTCCTGGACGGCCTGGGCGGCGTCGGCGGGTGCTGCCGGGGTGCCGCGGTCCTGCTGAGGGCGGCCTCGGCTGAGTGCGCCGATGGACGCCGCGATGGCAGCGGCCACCAGCACGACGAAGGCCAGCATGACGTACCGGGCTGGTAGGTACGTGGTGGCGACTCCGAGCCCGACGACGGGAATGGACAAGCCCACGTAGGCGCCCAGGAAGAACCCGGCCAGGACCTCGGCGCGGGCGCCTTCGGGCGCCACCGAGGCGGCGGCGGCGAGGGAGCCCTTGAACACCATTCCTGCCCCGGCTCCGGCGATGACGCCGCCGGCGACGAACATCGCCAGGTTACTGGCCCACATGGCACCGGCCAGCAAGCCAAGGCCGACTACGATCACCGGCACGCTGCGGCGCAGCAAGGCCTCGCCCGGGACCCGGGCCTGGGCGATCTGTGCCACCGCGCCGGCGGCAAACGCGGCGAAGGCCACGGCGCCCGCCACGGCGTGCGAGCCCTGATGCAGGGTGCCGGCCAGGAAGCTCGGCGCCAGCGAGTTGAACACCCCGTAGACGGCGAAGGCCGCCATGCCGGCGAAGGTCGCGGCGAAGAACGTGCCCCGGGCGTGGGCGGGCACGGCGATCCGCTGCGGGCGGTACCTGGGCCGGGAGTCCAGGCGCCGCACCGTCTCGGGGGAGAGGGCCACCGCCACGGCCAGCACCACCAGGGCGGCCGCGAAGACGATGTAGGGCAGCCGCAGCGGGGCCGGGGCGAACTGGGCCAGCAAGCCCGCCGCGAGCGGCCCGAACCCGATCCCGCCAAGGTTCGAGGCGGTCGCCACCACCTCGGCACGCCGCCCAGCTGCTTGCGGCCGCGCCAGGGCATGCAGCTCGGCGAGGTAGCTGGTGGCCGTCGCCGTCGTGAGCCCGACCGAGATGCCCGAGACGATCCGGGCGGCGATCAGGCCGGCCAGGCCCGGCGCGGCGATGAAGATGGCGGCGCTCGCCACGTTGGCCAGGAGCGCGGGCACGAAGATGTGCCGCCGCCCGATCCAGTCCGAGAGGTGGCCAGCGAGGAAAAGGCTCCCGATAACGCCTACCGCGTACACCGCGTAGACAACGGTGATCATCAGGTTAGAGAAGTGGTCCCGCTGCTGGTAGAGGACATAGAGCGGGGTCGGCACGGCCGAGAAGCCCATGTTGACGAGGAACGCCGCCGCGGTCACCCAGAACCCGACGTGGTGGGCCCGGCGCTGCCGTGGCCGGCCGCCGTCACGCGGCCGGCCGCCGCCTGGGGGCGCGGTGAGAACAGATTCAGACATGGCTCCAGCCTGCGGTAACCACGGTGTTCTGTCCAACGAATGTCTGAGAGAACTGTCATTCCTTCACCGAATGACTACACTGTGCTCGTGGAGTTCCGCCAGCTCAGCCACTTCGTCGCCGTCGCCGAGGACGGCAGCTTCACCAAGGCAGCACGGCGCCTCAATTACGTGCAGTCGGCCCTGTCGGTCTCGGTCCAGGCTCTCGAGCGAGAACTCAGCGTCCGCCTCTTCGACCGCACGACCCACCGCGTCACCCTGACCGGCGCCGGGCAGGCCCTGCTGCCGGCCGCCCGCCGGACGCTCGCAGGCGCCGAGGAGATCCGTGACGCCGCGGCCGCCGTGAGAGGCGTCCTGCGCGGAACGCTGCGCGTCGGCATCATGCAGTCGGTCGCTTTCGCGGACGTACCGCAACTGCTCGGAACCTTTCACCGGCAGCATCCGGACGTTGACATTCAGGTGCGGCCGGCGCCCGGCGGCTCGGCGGCGCTGGTCGAAGAGCTTCGCCAGGGTGGCCTGGATATCGCCTTCATCGCCCTGCACGACCTTCCGCCGGGCCTGACCGCGACCCCGCTGGGTTCGGAGGAACTCGTGGTCGTGACGGCTCCGGACTTGGCCTTGCCCGGCCGCGCGCCGGTCCCGCTCGGCGAGCTGGCGGGCGCCAGATTCGTGGACTTTCCGCCTGGCTGGGGCGTGCGGACCGCCATCGACCGGGCGTTTGCGGCGGCCGGCCTCGAGCGGAATGTGACCATCGAGATCGCCGACGTCGGCACCTGCCTCCAGCTTCTGCGGGCCGGACTCGGGATCGCGCTGCTGCCGCCGTCGCTCATTCCCTCCGGCGACCCGGGACTCCAGCTGCGGGCAGTGTCACCGCCTCCCTCCTGGCACGTCGTGATGGCCAGGTCGGCCGGGCATGCCGCCAGCGCCGCGGCCGCCGCATTCGCCGAGCTCGTCGCTCACGATTCGCTGTAGGGCTGCGCGGGCAGGCCCAGCTCAGCTGCGGCAGCCGCCGGAACAGGTCAGCGCTCGAAGGCGGGGACCTGCCAGGCGCTCAGCTTAGTCTGGGCAGAACTGATCAGCTACACGGGCAGTTCGCCCCCGGCGCCTGGCAGTTACGCCTCATCCGGCGTTGCTTCTGAGACTCAGTACATCGGCAGCGTGGGAAGCAGCTACCAGGGCCAGGGCCGTATACCGGCGAGCTGTGGCTCGGTTTCAACGACGACGCCTACAGCGGATACACATCCGATAATTCCGGACAGGTGACTGCGACGATCACCGTGAGCACTGGTACAACAGGCTGCTGCTAGGGGCGCCCGTGCGTGCCCGGACATCACCGACATCCGGGCACGCCGAACGGAGCCCATGCCTACAGTGCGAGCAGGCTAGCTGGCTGCTGATGATCTACGCGTCCCAGGAGGACGCGTGGTGCCCTACTTCAGAGGGGGCGGACGTTCTCCGCCTGCGGTCCCTTTTGTCCCTGGGTCGTCTCGAATTCGACCTTCTGGTTCTCGTCGAGCGACCTGTAGCCGGTGGTCGCGATGGCCGAGAAGTGGACGAATACGTCCGCTGTCCCGTCATCGGGGGCGATGAAACCAAAGCCCTTGTCGGCGTTGAACCACTTCACGGTGCCTGTTGCCATCAGTTCAAGTTCCTTATCCGCCATGCGACGACGCCACGTCGCCGCACCGATCGTGAGCCTACCCGTCCTGGCTCCGGAACCGAACCCTACCCCCGGTCACGGTTTTCCGCAGCATCGGTGGCTGCTCCGGTCACGGGAGAGGCCCGGGTTACCCGCCAGTGCCCGCATCCGGCCGCGCCGCGCCGGCCCGGACCGGAAGCTCGCAGGACACGGTGGTGCCGCCGCCGACCGGGCTGTGCACGGCGAAGGTGCCGCCCAGCGCCTCGATCCGGTCCTTCAGCCCGGTCAGCCCCGAGCCGCGCAGCGGGTCGGCACCGCCGGCACCGTCGTCCCGCACGCACACCCGCAGCGTGCCGCCGGTGGCTTCCGCGGCCACCGTGGCGACCGCCGCGCGCGCGTGCCTGGTGGCGTTCGTCAGCGCCTCCGAGACCAGGTAATACGCCGCCACCTCGACCGGCTCCGGCAGCCGCGCCATCGCGGCGATATCGAGCTCGACCGTGATCGCGGCCCGCTGCGCCAGCGTCCGCAGGGCCTGCCAGCCCGCCCTCGGACAGCACCGCCGGGTGGATGCCCCGGGCGATCTCCCGCAGATCCTCGACGGCCCCGGCGAGCCCGCCCGCGACCCGGCCGATCTCCGCCCCCAGCTCGGGCACCCCGGCCGGCAGCAGTGACTGGGCGAGGCGCAGCTCGAGGCCGAGCGAGACCAGGCGCTGCTGGGTCCCGTCGTGCAGGTCCCGCTCGATCCGCCGCCGGGTCTCATCCGCTGCCGCGAGGATTCGCGCCCGCGAGGCGGCAACCTCGGCCCGGCTCTCCGCGTTGCCGACCGCCGTCGCGACCAGCTCGGTGAAGTCCGCCATCCGGTCGGCGGTACCGGGCGAGAACGGCCCGCGCGTCGTTGACGCGGACACCACGCCCCACAGCCGGCCCTCGACGGTGATCGGGCTCGCCATCATCGACCGGATCCCCAGCTCGCGCATCGCGTCGGCGACCGGGTCCGACACGTCGCTCCAGGCGTCCTCGTTGACCTGGGCGGCACGGCTCGTCCGCCACACCACCGCCGTGGGCTGGTAGTCGCGGATTTTCACCCGCGTCCCGACCGGCACCCTGACCCGGACGTCCCCGACACTGGCGACGACCACGCAGTACGCCCCGTCTGGCTCGAAGCGGGCTATGCCCGCGCCGTCCGCTCCCAGCAGCCGGCGCACTTCCTCGCTCACCGTCAGGAAGATCTCGGCCGGGTCGAGCCCGCGGGCGACGTGGGTGGCGACCCGGCGCAGCGCGGCCTGCTCGGCCAGCAGCCGGGCCAGCTCGTCCCGGCTGGCCTCCAGCGCGGCCCGGTTCTGGGCGTTCGAGACCGCGGTGGCGACGAGGTCGGTGAACTCGGTCATCCGCTGCTCGGTGCCCGGCGGCAGCGGCCCCTCCCGGGACCCGATGGCGATCACTCCCCACAGCCGGCCGTTGACGTGGATCGGCATGCCGACCGCGGACCGCAGCCCCTCGCGGACGAAGCGCTCCGCGCCCGGGAGGTCGCGGTAGTCGTTGACCCGGGCGGCCCGGCCGGTCCGCCGGACGGTAACGGTCAGCCCGTTCGGCGCGTACCCCTCGAAGGGTCCTCCCACCCGCTCGGGGTAGGTCGTGCCCTCCCGGGCGACCAGCGTCGCGGTTCCGTCCGGCTCGTACCGGATCATCCTCGCGATGCCGCCGCCAAAATACTGCCAAGCCTCCCTGGTCGCCGCCGCGAACACCGCCTCGGGCGGTTCGCCCCGCGCAACCAGCATGGCCAGCCGCCGCAGCGCCGCCTGGGTGTCCGCGAGCTTGCGCAGTTCCTCTTCGGCCTGGGCGTTGGCGATCGCCGTCGCCGCGAGGTCGGTGAAGTCCGCCATCCGCGACTCGGTACCGGGCGGGAAGTCCGCCCGCGAGGTGACGGCCACCGTCACGCCCCAGTAGCGTCCGCCGACCGTGATGGGCGCGGCGACCCCGGCGCGCAGGCCCAGGCTGCTGAGCCACTCGCCGTACGGGCCTTTCGCCAGCCGTTCGCCGCTGGCCCGCGCCGGGCGCCCGGTGCGGAGCGCCGTGGCCTGAATCGTCCCCGGGAGCAGCTTTGTCCGGAAGCCGGGCGACACCTGATCACTCACCCGGCCGTAAGACCCGACGACGGTGACGGACCCCTCTGGTTCCCCGCCCGCCGCGGCCGGGTCATCAAGACGGGAAACGAACGACGCATCGGCGCCGATCAGGCGGCCCAGCTCATCGGCGACCGCGGTGAACACCTCGCCGGGCCGGGCGCCGCCGGCTACCAGCGTGGCGACGCGCCGCAGAGCGGCCTGCTCACCGGCCAGCCGACGCAACTGCGGCTGATCGGGCGGATCGTGGCCACCTCCCGCGCCGGCGGTGTCCCCCCGTCGGCGCCAGTGCCTGGCGCGTTCATAACGCTGACGGTAGCCCGGTGCCCGGCGCGCCGGCAACGCCGAGAGCGGGCGCGCCGCGGTCAGAGCCAGGCCGGGCTGGCCTGGTCACCGGGGCCGCGCCAGGCACGCAGGTGTGAAGGGCGTGCAGCCTGGCGAGCCAGCCCGCCATTCCGGCGGAGCCTTGCATGAAGCCCGGCTCGGGGGGCAATTCCGGCGGGGTCGCCGTATGTTCGGTGTTGGACCAGGTGAGGCCCTCCGGGGTGGTCACGGTGCGGCCGGCGACGTCGGCGGCCAGGACACCGGCCCAGTCGAGCATGGCGGTATCGCCGGTGGCCTGGTAGCGGTCGAGCAGGAGCTGTCCGACGCCAGCGGTACCACAGCACCGGGCGAGGTTGTCCCAGTATCCGGGGTAGAGCCGGCGGGGAGCCGGCTGTCGCGCAGGGCCTGCAGGCAGGCGTCGGTCGCCTGCTGCCATTTCGGCTGCGGGTCGATCTCGTTCAGCAGGACGAACAGCCGCACGGTGCCCGCGGGGCCGTGGCACCAGCCGTAGTTCGCCGCCGGACCGCCCGGCCGGGCCGGTATCGCGAGCGGCAGCGCCCAGCCGCCGGGATGGTTCCCGGCGGCCAGGAGAGCATCCCCGCCGCGGCACGCGACGTCCGCCAGGTCGCGGCGGCGCAGTGCCCGGCCTGCGGCTGCCAGGGCGTAGGCGGCCCCGGCGGTCCCGTGGGAGAAACCCGGCATGAGGTACTCCCAGCCGGCCACCATCCGCCAGTGCAGGCCGCCCGGAGCCGGTTCGGCCACCACCGCCAGCCGGCCCGCCAGGACGTCAACGGCGTGCAGCACCGGGTCCGAGTCGCCGTCTAGCAGGGCCAGCAGGATGCCCGCGTCGCCGCAGATGACGTCGGTATACCGCGGCGGCCTGTCCGGCCCGTCCCGCGCGTCCAGGATGCGGCCTGCGATCTGGGCCCGTACCTGGGCGGCGGCCTCGGCGGCCGCGGCGTCGCCCGTCGCGCGCGACCAGGCGCTGAGTGCTACCGTGACCCCGGCCCACCCGGAGAACAGCCCGTCATCGGGCAGCGTGGCCACGCCAGGGCCACGGCCGGCCAGGTGCAGCAGCCGCCCCCGGGCACCGGCCGATACCTGCCCCGTGTCGATCCCGGCCGCGGCGGCTTCGGCGCAGCCGAGCAGCACCCCGGCGGTGCCGCTGTAGAGGTCATCGGCCAGGATGCCGTTCTCTGCCCAGCCCAGGCCGCCGTCCACGCCGACGGCCACCGAGCCGATCCAGCCGAACGCACGACGGACCACGTCTTCCACATCCAGCCTGCCCGCCGCCATGCGGCCATCCTGCCCGAACGGTCCTGACGGACGCCCATGAGACGTTCCGGCCCGGCCGTTCGTCACCGTCACCACCACGGCGGCGCGGCCCGCTGAAGAGCAGCCGCTGCCACCGCTGATACACCCGGGGCCTGGAGGGGGACCGGGCGGCCGGCTCGCGCCCGGGGGTCCGGGAGGGGCCCGGCTCGCGCCCCGGTGGGCGGGCCGCCGTGGCCGGTCCCGCTAGGCGCCGGTCAGCGTGAAGATGAAGTCGTACTGCGATCCGACCGGGTTGCCCCGGGCGTGCAGCAGCATGGAGCCCGCAGCCCCCGCGTACCCGCCGGTGCCGCCGGTGATGGTGAGCGTGGTGTCGGTGCCGTCGTCGTAGTAGGGCCCTTCGACGGTGAGGTTGCCGCCGGGAAGCAGGGTTGTCCAGGTGCACTCCCATTCGGTCTTGCCGGTCGCGACGGTGCGGACGCAGTAGCCGTTGTCGGTGGCGACCCGCCGCTTGTTGGCGGCGTCGTAGACCGGGTTGTGGAAGGCAAGCACGTCACCCAGGCTCATCTTGGGCGGATGGAACTGCTGCACCGTGTCGGTGAGCGCGTGCTCGACCACGTGGATGACCATGGGATCACGTGCGGCGTGCGTCGAGCCGGTGCTTGCGAGTGCCGCGACGGGCGTGAGCACCAGCGCGGTCACGGCAGCGGCCGTCAGGAGTTTCTTGTTTCGTGTCATCCCTGCCTCCATGGCGAAGATCGGAACCGTAAGGAGATCAGCTCGATCTTCTCGCGCGGCCGGTCAGGTGAGCCAGGGCTGGCGGAACGCGGCGTCGCGGCTGTCCGCGACGTCAGTTCTGCAGGACTGCGGTGGCTCCGGTGGCTCCGGCGGCTGCGAGGTGCTCGAGTGCGTGCCGGTGCGCACGGTCACGAGCCTGCCCGGCAGGGACCTCGATGTCGGGGGTGACGCCGGTTCCTTCCCAGTTGCCGCCGGTGATCGGGCTGACGGCGCGGGCTACCGAGATGGTCGCCTCCAGGTGCGGGTGCACCCGGAAGCCTTCGCGGGCGTGCGCGCCTCCCTTGGTCCGCTCGCCGACGATCGTGGCCCGGCGCAGCTGCTGCAGGTCATAGGCGAGCTGCTCGGCCTCGGAGAAACTGGTGCCGCTGGTCAGCACGTAGACCGACTTGGCGGTGCCGAACCTGCGGCCGGGAACGAACGGCGTCGTCCAGTACTGCCTGATCCTGCTGTCCTTGCGTTCGTACAGGCCGGTGAGCTCCACCGGCTCGGGCTCCTGAAGGTAGCTGCACAGCAAGGCCACCGTCTCCGGGTCCCCGCCGAGGCAGTGCCGCACGTCGAGGAGCAGGGCCTCGGCGGGCGCGGCCAGGGTCATGGCGGCCGCGATCGCGTCGCCGCAGATCGCCGCCGGGAACAGCACCGGCTGGATGTTGACGTAGCCCACGTTCCCCGGCAGGTGCTCAACCCGTGCGACGCCATAGCTGGTCTGGCTGGCCCAGCGTGCCATCGCGGCACGCTCGGCAGCGTCGTCACCGGGCGGCCGCTCGGGCAGCGGGTCGGCGTGGTAGAGCAGCCGCAGGTGCTTGTCGCCGTTCACCGACTGCAGGTCCGCGGTCACTGCGTCGGCCAGCGACCTCTCATCCGCCGGGTAACGGCCCTGGGCCAGGGACGTCGCCACCGCCTGCGAGATGACCGCCGCGGCCTCGGGGTCGAGGTAGTGCTCGGCCAGCAGGGCGATGACGTCGTTGACCACGCGGGTCACTTCGGGCTGGTCCATGCCGCCCATGCAACCATCAGCTTGACGGGGCCGGGCCGGTGGGGCCAGGGCCGGTCACGGGAGCGATCGCGGTAGCCCGAACGACGGGAGCACGCTGTTCTCGAAGCGGGTCATCGCGCAGATCCGGTCGCCGGCGAGGGTGAGGACGAACAGGCCGGTCCCGTGGCGGATGCCGGTAGGAGCGCGCAGGTAGGCTCCGAACGCCGGCTGGCCGTTGGCCCGCGTCGGCACGAGGTCGAACCTGCGGCCCGCGCCGAACAGGCCGGCGCAGAAACGGGCCACGACGTCCCGGCCCTCGTATTCGAGGGGCATCGGCGGCATGGCCATGAAGGCGTCGTCGGTCAGCAGGGCCACCAGCGCGTCGATGTCGGCGGACTCGTACGCGCTGACGAACTTCGCCACGATCGCCTCCTCAGCGGGTGAGCCGCCGGCGGGAGGCGGTTCGCGGCCGGCGGCCGGCGGTGGCTGCTGGCGCTGCAGGCTGGCGCGCGCCCGTTTGAGGGCGCTCTTCACCGATTCGACGGTCGTGTCCAGCATGCCGGCCACCTCGCTGGCGTGGAATCCGAGGACGTCGCGCAGGATGAGGACGGCGAGCTGGCGAGGCGGCAGGACCTGAAGGGCGGTCACGAAGGCCAGCGAGATCGATTCGGTCTGCTCGTAGCGGGCCTCCGGGCCGGGCGGCAGATTGATCGCACCCTCGAGGAGGGCGTCGGGATATGGCTCGAGCCAGACGACTTCGCCGAGCCGCGTCGGCTCGGGCGGTTCAACCCCGGGGATGTCCCACTCCTTGGCCGGGCGCCGGCTCGCCGAGCGAAGCGCGTTCAGGCACTTGTTGGTGGCGATCCGGTAGAGCCAGGTGCGGAGCGAGGCGCGCCCCTCGAACCCGCCGAGACCCCGCCAGGCGGCCAGCAAGGTGTCCTGGAGGGCGTCCTCGGCGTCCTGGAAGGATCCGAGCATCCGGTAGCAGTGCACCTGCAGCTCGCGGCGGTACGGCTCGGTCAGCGCCCGGAACGCCTCGCCGTCCCCGGCCCGCGCCCTGCTGATCAGGCCGGCTCTCGCCACCTCCACTCGCGCCACCTCTCTCCTGCACCTTGTCTCGCTTCCATCCTGTATGGACGCCGGCCGGGGGGCGAACGGGGCGGTTGATGAGCGCCCCCTTTCCTGACGTCGCGGCGTCTGGATCAGTGGTAGCCGACAACGCCAGCAAAGGAGAACCGACATGGGAAAGATCGTCATCAGCACGAACGCCTCGCTCGATGGAGTCGTCCAGGACCCGGACGGTAAGGAGGGCTTCAGGCTGGGCGGCTGGTTCGGCCAGTTCGGGGGCAACGACCTCGAGGAGTGGGCCAGGGTCTTGCTCGGGGAAGCGCTGGGCACCGAGGCCCTGCTGCTGGGCCGGCGGAGCGACGAGTGGTTCGCCGCGCGGTGGCTATCCCGCACTGGCGAGTGGGCGGACAGGCTGAACAGCCTGCCCAAGTACGTCGTCTCCGCCACCCTCGAAGAGCCCCGATGGAGCAACTCGACGGTCCTGACGGGCGACGTGGTGAGCGAGGTCTCGAAGCTGAAGCAGGAGCTGGCCGGGGACATCGTCGTCTACGCCAGCTATCAGCTCGGGCGCACCCTGATCGAGCACGACCTGGTCAACGAGCTGCGGCTGATGGTCTTCCCGGTCGTGCTCGGGGCCGGCGAGCGCCTCTTCGGCGAGACGAGCGACCAGAAACCCCTGCGCCTCGTCAACACCCGCACCATCGGTGACGGCCTCGTCTTCCTCACCTACCAGCCCGTCCGAGACGCCTAGCTGCCGCTGCGCCGACGCCGGCCGGGCGAGCGCCTTCCGAACGGCTGACGAGGGCAGGCCCGGCTGGCAGGCCGCGCGATCCCTAGTCAGGCCTGTCCAGGGTCCGGAGCTCGCGCCGCATCACCTTGCCCGTTGATGTCTTCGGCAGGTCGGGCACGAAGCGGACGGAGCGGGGCAGCTTGTAGGCGGCCAGGTGCGGCCGGCAGTGCTCGATGATCCCGGCCTCGTCCGCCGGCTCGCCCGGCCGCAGCACGACGTAGGCGCGGGCGAGCTCGCCGAGCAGCTGATCGGGAACCGAGCCGACGGCGACCATGGCCACCGCCGGATGGGAGGCGACGACCCGTTCGATCTCGGCCGGGTAGACGTTGAAGCCGCCGGTGAGGATGAGGTCTTTCTTCCGGTCGACGATGAAGAAGTGGCCCTCGTCGTCCCGGGTGGCGACGTCGCCGGTGTGCAGCCAGCCGTCGGGTTCGATCGCGGCCCGGGTCCGGCTCGTTGCCGTAGTAGCCGAGCATCACGAACGGCCCCCGGACCATGAGCTCCCCCGGCTCGCCGTCGGGGACCGTGACAGCCGGGTCGCCGAGGGCGGCGACGCGGGCCTCGAGGCCGGGCAGTGCCAGCCCGATGGAGCCGTGCACGTTCGGTGAATAGATGCAGCTGCTGGTCCCGGCGCCGCCGATCTCGGTCATGCCCCAGATTTCCAGCAGCGGCACGCCGGACCGCTGCTCCCATTCGGCCATCTTGGCCGCGGGCATGGTCTGCCCGCCCACCGAGCAGGCCCGCAGCGAGGACAGGTCGGCACGGGGCAGCGACGGGTCGGCGAGCATCATCGCGTACATGGTCGGCACGCCGTCGAAGACCGTCGCCCGGTGGCGCTGGATCGCGGCCAGAGCGTGAGCCGGGTCGAAGCGCTCCATCATGACCAGCGTGGCGCCGGTCATGAAGGTGCCGTTCATCACGACGTTGCCGTAGACGTGCGGCAGCGGCAGGGCATTGAGCATCACGTCGCGGTCGGTGCGGGCCTGCACCGCGAACAGCGCGGCCGTGTTGAGGAACACGGCGCGGTGCGACTGCATCGCCCCCTTGGGGTGGCCGGTCGTGCCGGAGGTGTAGCCGATCGTCGACAGGCAAGCCGGCGCGGGCCGGGGCGCCACCGGCTCCGCTTCAGGCGATCCCAGCAGATCCGCGAAGCAGGCAACGCCGCGGCCGGCCGCCTCGAAGCTGATCACCTTCTTCAGCGATGGCACCGCCCCGGCCAGGGCCGTGATCACCTCGGCCTTCCCGGCCGTGGTGAAGATCGCCGCTGCCTGGCAGTCGTTCAGGACGAAGGCGACTTCCTCGGCGGTCAGCATCACGTTGACCGGATTGACCACCGCCCCCGCCCGCAGCGCCGCGTGGTAGGCGACCACCCACTCCCAGCGGTTCGGGGAGTACAGCGAAACGCGGTCACCCGGCTGCACCCCCATCGCCTGCAGGCCGCCGGCGACCCGGCCGCAGAGCTGATCCAGCTCCCGGTACGTGAGCGTCTGGCCGCCCGCGATGAGAGCCTGGCCTGGTCCCGAAACGCCTCGCCGCCCGCGTCACGATCAGGCCAAGGTCTGCCGTGGCCGGCCCCGCGTCCGCTGCCACCGGTCTGGTCGCCGCTCCGGCCATGACCCACACCCCCGTAGCACCACAATCCGGGTCGTCTTCATGCCACGCCGCCAGTATCGACCTCTCTGGCGGCCTGTCAATGGCCCGGGTGTATCAGGCCGGGCGCTGCGGGCTCCGTCAGTACGTCAACCAGCCACGGGAGAAGGCAATGAACGAGACGAGCGCTCAGCAGTACGGTGGGGACACCAGGTAGCAGCGGCAAGCCGGCCGGCATCAGATCGATGTATCAACGGCCCTCGACGGCTGCTCCTGATGGCGAGACAGTTGCCATCAGGCACGGGCTCGTCATCATCGCTATACGCGAGGAGCCGGAATGGACGACGGCGATAACACCATCACCTGGCTGGTAGACGCGGCCGCGGCCGGGGACGAGAACGCTTGGCACGAGATCGTGGATCGCTACACCCACCTGCTGGCCAGCGTGATCCGCGGCTTCCGGCTCACCGCGGCCGAGACCCAGGACGTCGCCCAGACCGTGTGGCTGCGCCTGGTCGAGCACCTGGGCAGCCTGCGTGAGCCGCGGGCGCTGCCCATGTGGATCATCACTACCAGCAAGCGGGAGTCGCTGCGCTGCCTGGCCGACCGGCGGCGGACCGTGCCGTATGACCCTCTCGATCCGTCCTGGGCGGCTCCTTCCGCCGAGGGTGCCGAACCCGATGCGGACCTGCTGCGCGCCGAGCGGCATGAAGCGCTGCTGGCCGGGCTGGCCGAGCTGCCGGCCCGGCAGCGCGAGCTCCTGGCCTTGTTCGTGGCGGACCCGCCGTTGTCCTATGCCGAGATCTCCCAGCGCACCGGGATCCCCGTCGGCAGCATCGGGCCCACCCGCGGCAGGGCCCTGGAGCGGCTCCGGCAGACCCTCGCCGTCAGGGACCACCTGGTCGGCTCGGCGAGGGTGCCCGTGGCGCCGGACCGGGCCGCCTGCATCGACCGCGCCGCGGCCCGCGACGCGGATCGACCGTACGAGAGGTGATCGGCATGACGCAGCACCGCTGGGACGACGATCAGCACATCCTCGACGATCTGTCTGATGCGCTTGGCGAAGCCGCCCTGGCCGGCACCCTCGCGGACTACGGCAAGGGTGCCTACGCCTGGCGCACCGTTGACCGGGATCTGCTCCTGGCTTCCGTGAGCTTCGATTCGTCGCTGGAGCACGTTCACCAGACGCGCTCCTCCGGCGATGACGCACGCGTTCTGGTGTTCACGGCGGCGCCGCTGTCGCTGGAACTGGAAGTGATGCCCGACCGCGTGGTCGGCCAGATCGTCCCGCCCGGGCCGGGGGAGATCCGGGTGGAAGCGCCCGGCGGGGTGACCTTCCTCGTGGAGGCCGACGATGTCGGTTTCTTCGACCTCGTGACCGTGCCGCGCGGCCCGGTCCGGCTGCGCTGTGACACCCCGGCGGGACGGCTGGTCACGGACTGGGTCCGGCTGTGACCCACGGCGGCACGCACTCGGGCTTACCTGCCGAGCGCGACGAAGGAGTCCGCCGTCGCACGGGCCACGGGATCGGCGCTGACCGCGCGGCGGGCGAGCGTGAGGGCCTCGGCGAGGCCCGACCCGGTGCGCAGGTGCTCGTGCAGGGCGAGCATGAGAGGGACGGTGGCGGGGTCGTTGACGGGGACGACGCTGGCCACGACTCCGGCGGAGCCGAGCGAGATCAGCGCGCTGACCAGCCCCAGCAGCTCATCGGCACCGGCCACTGCGCCGGCGGCCGAGCTGCAGCTGGACAGGACGACGCGGTGCGGGGCCTGTCTCAGCCGCTCCAGGTCGTAGACCGTCAGCGGCCCGTCGTCGAGCTCGATCGCGGAAAACAGCGGGCTGTCCGCCCGGAACGTACCGTGCGCGGCGATGTGTACCAGCCACGCGCCGTCCATGGCGGCCATCACCCGCTCCGCCACCGCGCCGCCCCCGGCGAGGACGACAGCGTCCGGGTACTGCGCGGCCAGATGCCGGATCTCCGCGTCACCCGTGGTCAGCCTCGGGCCGCCGACCAGGACAACCCTGGATCCGGCCGGCGGTACGGCACGGCCCGCCCGCAGCCACGCGGACGCCGACGGCGCCACGGCCGTCGCCCGGTCGCGCAGCGAGGGCATCATCCCCCAGGGGACCGCGTGCAGCCGTCCGGTCGGCACGATCACCACCGGCCCGTCACCGAGCAGCCGGACCGACGCGCCGAGCAGGTTCGCCTCGAGTCGCCGGCCGATTTCCCCCAGGTCGAGCCGGTCGGTGCCGCGGCGCGAGCCCTCACGCCGCAGCGCGAACAGCGCATGGGCCAGCGAGCGGATAGCCGCCTGCGTCGGGCCGACGGGCTGCAGCCGCATCCGGCCGCCGGTAACCACGGTGGCGTACAGCTGCCCGTTGACGTCGGTGAGCTCCAGCAGGCTGGCATCTCCGAGCTGCTTCAGCAGGTCAGCAGTGACGAACGGCTCGGCCTCGCCGACGGCCGCCGCCGGGGTGTGCAGGACGCGCTGGCGCACGGCGGCTTCGAGCCGGCGCCGGTCCCGCTGCAGCGCGGGCGAGGCAGCGCGCCCGCCGGGGGCGCTGTCGAGGCGGGCGGCGACGTTGCGCAGGGCGGCCAGGTCAGCCACGAGGGCGCTGTCGGGAGGCGGCCGCACCGGGGTGACCCGGAGCACGGTCGCCCGCCAGCGCTCGCTCCACGTCAGGAACAGCCGTGCGTCCCCCCGGCGCGCCGCGTAGCGCAGCACCATCGCCGCCAGCTCCGCGCCCTGGGCGGTGGCCAGCGTGCGCAGCTCGGTGGCCCCGAGGGTCCGCAGGTGCAGGTCGAGCGAGGCCAGGCCGCGGTCGCACGCGGCCAGCATGCCCCGCCAGCGCCGTTCCGCCTCGCACCAGGTCGCCTGCGCCAGCCAGCCGGCGCTGCGAACGCGGAGCTGGCCCCGGTGCCGGACGGCTGCCGCGGACCGCAGGTGGCGGCCGGCCTCCTGGCGCCGCCCGCGAGCCAGCGCCAGCCGGCCAGTGAGCAGGTGGGCATCCACCGCACGTTCGGAATCAAGCTCTTCCAGCCGCGCGGTCACCCGGCGGGCGGCCCGCAGCAGGGGGGCCGAGCGGTCACCGCCGCTGAACCGGCAGGCCAGCAGGACCAGTTCCGCCCGTGCCGCCCACCACGGGCGCCGCTGGCGGCGGAACAGCCGCAGGGCCTCGGCGCTGCGGCGCTGCGCGAGGTCGAGGTCGCGGGTCGCGGCCGCGGCGAGGGCGGAGGAATACAGCAGCTCGGCGCGCCTGGTCGCCGAGCCGCGGTCCTTCTCGATCGTCGCTACTGCCGCGTCGACCTCGCGCAGGGCGTCACCGGCCAGCCCGGCGGCGAGCAGCACCGTGCACTTGTTGACGTACAGCTCGGCCTCGAAGGTCCGCAGCTGGTCGAACAGGGCTTGCGCGTCGTCGAGGTGGGCCAGCGCGGCGGGGAGATCGCCGCGGGCGTGCGCCGCCAGTCCGCGTTCATGGCGCGCGGACGCGTACTCCAGGTGCTGGCCGCAGCTGGCGTACAGCGTCTCGGCCCGGGCGTAGTCGCGGTCGGCCCGGCCGACGTCGCCGAGGGCGAGATAGACCGCTGCCCGCCAGTGCAGGGCACGCGCTTCCCAGACCAGGCTGCCTGCGCCAGACAGCAGGTTGACGGCGGCCTGGGCAGCCTGCAGAGCCTCGGCGTTGCGGCCCAGCACCCACAAGGCGTTGACCTTGCGGATCAGGATGCGGCCAGCGGGGACGCCGCGGCTGCCGGTCAGCACGGTGTCGAGGATGGACAAGCCGCGCTGCGTCTGACCGGCCAGCAGCCGGGCGATACCCAGGCTCGCGAGGACGTCGCACTCCCGGTCCGCGTTTCCGGCCTTGCGGGCGAACCGGTACGCGGCCTTGAGCTCCTCGATCGCCTCGCCGATATCGCCGAAGTCCCGCAGGACCACGCCTGCTGCCTGGTGCGCGACCGCGGCCTGCGACGGCGACGGGTGCTGGGCGAGCACCGCGCGGGCGGCCGCGAGCGCCTCCGATGGGCGTGCCAGTGCCAGGGCCAGCAGCTCGTCGGGCTCCCAGGTCACCGCGGCGCTGTCCGGGCTGGCCGACATCAACTGATCGTATTGAAGGCGCCAGCTGTCAGTCGAGACAATCATCTGGCCGAAGGAGGCACACATGCTTGCGGATGCTCGTCTGAAGGCCCAGATCGACCTGATCCTGCGGTCTCATGAGGACGCGGCGGCGTTCCCCGCGGACTGGGAAGACGCCGGCGACATTAACTACCTGTACCGCCAGAACACGATCCTGGTCCACGAGCGGGACGAGACCCGCGTCACCGCCGCGCTCGCGGAGATCTTGGGCGATGCGGGTGGCGGCGATGCGGGTGGCGGCGATGCTGCAGCTGCTGAGCCGAGGTCGTTCGAGAGCCGGCGTGCTGGCGGGAGCGTTGTCCGCATCACGGTGCCGTTGATCCCGGCCGAGGATCCTCTGCTCGTCCCGGAGATTCTCGACAGGCTGGACACTGCGGTGGGACGCGGCAAGGCCACGCCGGACCATCTGCTCTACGTGTGCCCGCATTCCTGCCCCGCGACCGAGGCGGTCGAGGTGCCGCCGGGGACCGTGAACCCCTTCCCGCCCCCGGCCGCCGGGCGCGCCCTGCTGCCATCGCGGCCATGGCATCCCGCGGCCGGGATGCGACGGTGACCGCGTGTCCGTCAGCGTCGTGGACACCGGCCTGCTGCCAGGCGCCGCCGCCGAGCACCCCTGGCTCGCCGGGGTGCAGGGCGCGAGCGAGGATCCGTATCACGCCGGCACCCGCGACATCATTCCCTATGCCGGGCACGGGACGTTCGCCGCCGGATGCCTGCGCTGCATGGCGCCGAAGGCGACGGTGTTCGTCGAGCGGGCGTTCGACATCGCGGCCGCCGACTACGAATCGAACCTCGTGCCGAGCCTGGAGGACGCCCTCGACCGGAGCCCGGACGTCCTCGTGTTCACCTTCACCACCTCGACGCGCCACGACCAGTCCCTGCTGACCTTCGACGACTTCTACGAAAGGCGCATCCGCCACGTCAAGGGCCTAGCCGTCGTCGCGCCCGCGGGCAACGACGGGAAGCCACGCTGGATGTGGCCGGCCGCCTACCCCTGGGTGGTCTCCGTAGGCGCCCTGTCGGCAAGCTGGCGGGACCGGGCGGGCTTCAGCAATTTCGGCGGCTGGGTCGACGTCTTCGCACCAGGCGAAAACCTGGTCAATGCCTTCGCCACGGGAAGCTACACGTGCATCGAGCCTCCGGTCGGGGAGCGCCGGGAGTTCCTCGGGATGGCCATGTGGAGCGGGACGTCGTTCTCCACCCCCATCGTCGCCGGGCTGATCGCAGCGCGGATGTCAGCGACCGGGGAGAACGGGCAGCAGGCGGCGGACTCATTGCTGCGGCTCGCCCGCAGCCAGGCCATCCCCGGGGTCGGCGCCGCGCTCTACCCCGGCCAGGCCTGCTGCGAGCCTGACCACCGCCACGACCCGGACGTCCCGTGCTGAGCCGATGAGCCGCGTCGTCGTCATCGGTGCGACCGGGCACATCGGCAGCTACCTGGTGCCGCGGCTGGTGCGCGGCGGCCACCAGGTGACCGCCATGAGCCGCGGGACCCGCGGCCCTTACCACCCGAGCCCGCAGTGGGACTCGGTCACCAGGGTCACCGTTGACCGCGAGGCGGAGGACGCCGAGGGAACCTTCGGCGCCCGGGTCGCGGCGCTGGGCCCCGACGTGGTGATCGACCTGGTCTGCTTCACCGCGGCGTCGGCGCGGCAGCTCGTCGACGCGCTGCGCCCGTCCCGCCCGCTGCTGGTGCACTGCGGGACGATCTGGGTGCACGGTCCCGCGCTGCGGGTGCCGGTTACCGAGGATGAGCCCCGGACCGGGTACGGCCCGTACGGCACGGGCAAGGCGGAGATCGAGGCACTGCTGCACCGCGAGACGCTGGCGGGCGGTGTCCCCGCCATCGTGCTGCACCCCGGACACATCACCGGCCCCGGCTGGCCGGTCATCACGCCGGCCGGCAACCTGGATCCCGGTGTCTGGACGAGCCTGGCCACGGGCCGGCCGCTGCCGCTCCCCGATCACGGGCTTGGCGTCCTGCATCACGTGCACGCCGACGACGTGGCGCAGGCATTCGAGCGCGCGCTGACCCGGCCGGCCGTGATCGGGGCAAGCTTCCACGTGGTCGCCGAGCAGTCGATGACGCTGCGCGGCCTGGCCGCCGGCGTCGCGGCGTGGTTCGGCCGCGAGCCGGTGCTTGACTTCGTCGACTGGGCGGAGTTCGGCCGCCGCGTCGGGCCTGAGCACGCCGAGGTCACCCGCGAGCACACCTTCCGCAGCATCACCGCGAGCATCGACCGGGCCAGGCAGACCCTCGGTTACGCGCCGCGGTACAGCTCGCTCGAGGCGCTGCAGGAGGCGCTGGCGTGGCTGGTCGCCAGCGGCCAGGCGGACATCGGCGGCCAGCGGTTCCCCGCTCCTGGCCTCGCCGCCGGGGAGCCGGCGCGGTAGGCCGCGGGGGAGCGGGCGCGGTGGGCCGCGGGGAGGGGGGAGCGGGCGCGGAGGCCGCGGGGGATTCGGCGCGGTGGGCCGCGGGGGAGCCGGCGCGGGAGGCCGCGGGGGGATTCGGCGCGGTGGGCCGCGGGGAGCGGGCGCGGTGGGCCGCGGGGGAGCCGGCGCGGCAGGCCGTCGGCCCGGGTGCATCATGGGCGGATGCCGCTGTTCGCTTTTGAGGGCCGGGAGCCGAGAGTGAGCCCGGACGCGTGGATCGCGCCGACCGCGACCCTGGTCGGGGACGTGCTGGTCGAGGCCGAGGCATCCATCTGGTACGGCGCGGTGCTGCGGGCCGACTTCGGGCCCATCGTGGTGCGGCGGGGCGCCAACATCCAGGACGGCTCGGTCCTGCACGGCGGCGACGATCCGGTCACCGAGGTCGGCGAGGGCACCACCGTCGGTCACCTGTGCGTGGTCCACGGCGCGGTCGTGCTCGAGGAGGCGCTGGTGGGCAACGGCGCCACCGTGCTCGACGGCGTGACCGTCGGGCGCCGCGCCCTGGTGGCGGCCGGCTGCACGGTGCCGCCGGGGATGACGATTCCCGACGGCATGCTAGCCGTCGGCGTGCCCGCCCGGATCGCCGGCCCGGTCACCGGGGGAGCGCGGCAGTGGGTGCTGACCAATCCGGCGATCTACCGGGAGCTGGCACGGCGGCACGCCGCCGGCGTCCGCCCCGTCCACCCGGACGGGTGAGGCCGACGGGCAGTGAGCTCGTTCCTCTACGCCGAGGTGGACGCGGACGGCGTGGGCGATGTCGGCAGGCTGGGGGTGGGCGACGCCGTCGAGGCGGACGGGCGGGGGCTAGACACTGCCGGAGACGGGGACGTGCGGGACGCCGACGGGCTGGGTGAACGAGTCGGGTGCTGAGACGTCGATGGGGCCGGGGAGGGGGTGAGGCTGGGCGTGAGCGTAGGGGCGGGCGTGGTGGCCGGCGACCCCGATCCGGTAGCGGCCACCTGTGGCGGGCTCACCCAGAGGTAGAGGGCGAATACGGCCAGGAACAGCACGATCAGCACGACGGTGGACGTGCGCAGGCGCCCGATCACGGGGCGCCTCCGGTCGCGCGGCCGGTGTCGAGGTCGGTGGAGACGTTGATGCCTTCGCGCCGGAATGCCGACGCGACCCGGGCGCGGAGCTCGCGCCCGACCTCGAACTGCTTGCCCGGCAGTGTCCGTGCCACCATCCGCACCGAGAACGTGTCCACCTCGATCGTCTCGACGCCCATCACCGTCGGCGGGTCGAGCATCACCTTGCGCAGCTCGGGGTCGGCGTAGGCGTCCTCCCCGACCTGGCGCAGGATGTCGGTGACGCGGTTGACCTCGACCGCCGCCGGGACCGGCACGTCGATCACGGCCCGCGCCCAGTCCCGGGACAGGTTGGTCACCTGCGCGATCTGGCCGTTCGGCGTGGTGATGACCTCGCCGCTGACCGTCCGCAGCCGGGTGACCCGCAGCGTGACGTCCTCGATCGTGCCGGTGACCGGCTGGGTCACGCCGGTGGCCGCGATGCGGACCACGTCGCCGAAACCGTACTGCCGCTCGCCGGTGATGAAGAACCCGGCGGCGATGTCCTGGACGAACCGCTGCAGGCCGAAGCCCAGCGCGGCGCTGAGCAGCGCGGCGGGCGCCACCAGCCCGGCGAGGGGCACGCCGAGCCGCTGCACGATCAGGACGGCGGTGATCACGTAGATGACAGCCAGCGCCGTCCACGTCACCACCTGCGCGACCACTTGCCGGTGCTTGGCGGCCTCGGAGCGGACCAGCTCGTCAGTCTCTCTCGCCCGGGCGTCGATATGCGCGATGACCCGGCCGCGCAGCCATTCCGCCAGCCGGGTGAGCAGGAGTGCCCCCAGCACCAGCAGCACGATCACCAAGAGGTCGCCACGCGCCCACCGGCTCACGTCGGTCAGAGTGATTGCACCCGTCACTCTCATCCTCCTGTTCTCCCGGCCTGCCCCTCAGGAAGAGGCAGGCGGTCAGGGGACCCGCACGGCGAGGCGGCGTCCGTCCCGGGTGAACCGGCGTTCATGCCCGCCGGAGAGACCACGGTGGAGGGACCACGTCACTCCGCGCCGGAGGGACCGCGTCACTCCGCGCCGCCGCGCCTCGCGCGGCGGCGCCATCGGGCCAGCGGCCCACTGTAGCCCGGCGGCGGCCGGCAAGGCCAAACAGAATCTTCCCGTCTTCCCGCCCCCGGACTCGGCGGCAACCCCGGCCGCCCGGGGACCCAGCGGGCTTCGCGGCCCGCCGACGGGAGCTCCCGCGGCCACCCCGGACGGGGTGGCGCCCCGACCCGGCGGCCGCCCCGGCCGTCCAGCCCGTGGCGGGTAGCAGGGCCGTCCCGGACCCGAGCATCCGGGGACGCCGCCCTGGGCTGACGCGTCGAGACAGGCAAAGTCGCCGGCGTGTCATGGTTCCACCTCCGCCGGACTGTCGCAGGCGTACGATAGAATGTTCGAAGAACATGATCAGCCTGGCCTGGACGGAGGTGAACACTGTGCCCGCAGACCCCCAGCCCCAGCCTGAGCCGGAGGACATCTGGCTGGCCCGGCTGGCCTGCCTCACCGACGCCCCGCCCGACGAGGACGACTACGCCCGCTGGCCCGACCCTGACGACGCCGGCTCTCCCCTGAGCTGGCCGGCCTGTTGGACGTGGAGCTGGACGAGCTGCTCGCCGCGGCGGTCCCGGCCGCGCCGGCGTGGCGGGCCGAGCCGTCCTGGCCGGCCGACCCGGCACCGGCAGCGGAGGCGCTGCCCGCCGGGTTGCTGCCACGGGACCGGACCGGCGGCGGCACCGGGTTCTGCGACGGCGGCGAGCTGGACGTGCTGGCGGCCGGGCTGCCGCTGGCCGGGTTCGCCGAGGACGCCCACCAGGTGCTGACCACGGTCAGCGATAACGCGCTGATCGGGGTGCTGCGGGGCTGGCGGCGGGTCACCTCCTGGGCCACCGCCCGGGAACTGGCGGCGGTCGCCGAGCTGGCCCGCCGCCGCCCCGCCGCCGGCAGCCCGCCCGGCGCCGGCGGCGGGCTGCCGCCGCGGCTGAGCGAGTTCATCCCGGACGAGGTCGCCGCCGCGCTCACCCTGACCCACCTGGCTGCCGGGCGGCAGACCCAGCTGGCGCTGGATCTGGCCGGGCCGCTGGCCGCCACCGCCGCGGCGCTGGCCGATGGCCGGATCGACCGGCGCAAGGCCGAGCTGATCGCCGCCGCGACCGCCACCCTCACCGCGGCGCACGCCGCCGCGGTGCAGGCGGCGGTGCTGCCGGACGCGCCGGACCTGACCAGCGGGCAGCTGCGCCGGGCGCTGGCCCGGGCGGTGCTGGCCGCTGACCCCGACGCCGCCCGCAGGCAGCGCGAGGAAGCGGTCAAAGACGCCCGGGTGGACTGCTACCCCGATCCGGCCGGCACCGCGACCCTGGCCGGGCGGAACCTGCCCGCGGCCAGCGTGCTGGCCGCCGACAAGCGGCTCTGCCGGATCGCCAGGGCCTGGAAGAAACTCGGCGCCACCAGCGGGCTGGATCTGCTCCGTGCCCGCGCCTACCTGGCCCTGCTGCTCGGCCTCGACGTCACCACCCCGCCCGCCGACC
The DNA here is from genome assembly GCA_963697445.1 of uncultured Actinomycetes bacterium. GTDB lineage: Bacteria > Actinomycetota > Actinomycetes > Streptosporangiales > Streptosporangiaceae > PALSA-505. The sequence continues at coordinate 78,480 of CAVOOC010000022.1, read as the reverse complement.
TGCTGCCCCCAGCACCCGGCGCCGGCCAGGACACCCCGCCCGGCGCCGGCCAGGATGACGAGCCGCGTCCGGACGGCAACGGCCCGGGCCGCGCGGCCACCACCACCGGCGGCGGCGAGCCAGTCCCGGCGGGCCAGCCAGGAGCGGACGGGCAGCAGGTGGCGGCCGGGCTGCGCCAGCCCGAGCTGCCGCCGTTGGCCGGGTCGGTGAACCTGACCATCCCGCTGTCCACGCTGATGGGCCTGTCCGACCGGCCCGGCGAGGCCGCCGGGTACGGGCCGATCGACCCCGACACCGCCCGCGAGCTGGCCTGCGCCGCGGCCGGGCACCGGGCCACCCGCTGGCACCTCACCATCACCGGCCCCACCGGCCGCGCCCTCGGCCACGGCAGCACCACCACCCGCCCCGCCAGCAGCGACGACGGCGGCTGGAGCGTGCAGGTGACCGCCGAACCCCTCGCGGCCGGCTCCTGCGATCACCGCAACCGCGAACCGGGCTACCGGCCCAGCCCCGGGCCGCAGCGTCTCGTCCGGGCCCGCAGCCACACCTGCAGCGCCTACGGCTGCGGCCGCCCGGCGGGATCGTGCGACCAGGACCATACGGTCCCGTACGACGAGGACGGCATCACGTGCGAGTGCAACCTGGCCCCGCTCTGTCGCCTTCATCACCGGATGAAACAAGATGAGCGCTGGAAACTCGAACAAATAACACCCGGTGTCATGGCCTGGCTCACCCCGGCCGGCCGAAGATACATCACCATCCCCAGCCAGCACCCCACCTAAAAGCTCCGAGCTTCGGCACTGTCTCCGAGCTTCGTCCGGGGAGCGTCCGACCCTCTTGGTCCTCTTCCCCGGGGGCCGGATCAGGCTGCATCACCGAGCATCCGGTCGGTTACCTTGCCGAGCTGAGCGCGGAAGTCCGGGTTGTAGGCCTCAGGCCGGGCACGCGCGGTGCGGAGCCCGTCGAAGAACTGCCCGGTGACCCCGCCGAGCGCCGGGTCGGTGATGAGCCGCATGGTCGCCGCGACCCCCTGCTCGACCGTCGAGACCGGGGCGATGCCGGCCCGGCTGACCATCGCCGTGGGCATCAAGGTCGCGGGGTGCAGGCAGTTCACCGTTACCTGAGCAGGCTCAAGCTCGCCGGCCAGGCCGAAGGTGAACGCCGCCAGCGCGAGCTTCGATCTCCGGTAAGCGTCCACTCCGTTGTACCCGTGCTCGAACTCGGCGTCGGCGGGGTCGAACGGGACCTGGCCGATCGATCCCACGTTGACGACCCTGGCCGGGGCCGATGCAGTCAGCAGCGGCAGCAGCAGCCTGGTGAGCAGCACTGGGGCGAGGTAGTTGACTGCGAACCGCAGCTCGTGCCCGTCGTCACTCACCTGCCGCCCCTCGTCCGGTGCCCCGAAGCCGACCCCCGCGTTGTTCACCAGCACGTCAAGCCGCGGCACCTCGGCCCGGACCCGGGTGGCGAGCTCCCGGACATCGCCGAGCGAGGCCAGATCGGCGACATAGCCCCGTGCCCCGCCGCCGAGCTCCGCGCACAGGTCCGCCACCCGCCCGGGATCACGCCCGTGGGCCACGACCGTCCAGCCGGATGCGGCGAGCCCCGCGGCGAGGGGACGGCCGAGCCCGGAAGTGGCACCGGTGATCAGCACGGTCGGCGCGGCGTCCGGCATCTGTCCTCCACTACGGTCGTCTCTTACCTTGTTCATCTCGCGGCCCCGGGCACACAGTGAACACGAGCGGGAGGCCCGGGTGTTCCGGTTCTCTCCCGGGACCCGCGGGGGCGGCTATCTCGCCACATGGCTCACCCGGGATCATGGCAAGGCGTGAGGCGGGCTGCACGGACACGGCCCCGGACAGGCAGGAGTGAGCGGATGAAGGCGACGGCGCTGGTGGCGGGCGGGTCGGGCGGCCTGGGCACCGCGGTGGTGGCCAGCCTGCTGGTCGCGGGCTGGCGGGTAGTGGTGCCGTGGATCAAGGAAAGCGAGCTCTCCCGGCTACCGGAGGATGAGGACCTGGAGCTGGTGCGCGCCGACCTTTTCGACCCGGACTCGGCCGCGACGGCGGCGAGCGTGGCGGCCTCGGTTCCTGGCGCCCCGCTGCAGGCGGTGATCAACCTTGTCGGCGGGTTCGCGATGGGCGGCCGGGTGCACGAGACCCCGGTCGAGGAGTTCGAGCAGCAGATGCGGCTGAACCTCCGCCCGGCCTACGTCACCACCGCGGCGGCGTTGCCGCACCTGATCGCCGCAGGCGGGGGAGCGGTGGTGTGCGTGTCCAGCAGGGCCGCTGTCCGCCCGTTTCCCGGCGCGGCGGGCTACGTCACCGGCAAGGCCAGTGTGCTCGCGCTGACCGATGCCCTGGCCGTCGAGTACGCACGCGACAAGATCCGGGTCAACGCGGTACTGCCCAGCGTCATCGACACCCCCGCTAACAGGGCCGCCCAGCCGGGGGCCGACTACTCGTCCTGGGTCACCCCCGAGCGCATCGCCGCGGTCATCCGCTTCCTGTGCGAGGACGACTCCGACACCATTTCCGGGGCCCACATCCCCGTCTACGGAACAGCCTGATCACCCCGGTCCGGGGGCTCAGATGCCCGGTCGTTCAGAACCCCGGGAAGACCTGCCTCAGCTCGTCGAGGTCAACGTTCCAGGTTTCGACGGGCGGGGTGTGGGCGGGGTCGAGCCGCCCGTAGACCAGGCGGACGAGGGCTTCTGCGGGCAGGGCAAGCTCTGGCCGGACACCACCGCCGTCGGTGGGGGTGAGAGTGACCGTGTCGCCGATGTCCAGCATGTAGTGCCGTACCGGGCTGGTTGTCAACACGCGCAGCCGCCGCTGCTGGCCGCCGGGCTTGGCCGCCCTGGCCGCGATCTGGCCTAGGGTGTCGACGAGCAAGGTGACGGCATCGGAGTTCAGCGTCGCTGCCGGGTCGAGGGCGACCGCGACGTCCCAGGTGTGGACGGCGTGCTCGCCCAGGCGCATGCGCGCCAGGCCGGCGGTGTCGAGGTCCATCCCGAACAGTTGCAGGCGCAGGCGCTCGCGCTGCGCAGCATCCAGGGACTCGAACCGCTCGGTTATCGCCTGGTCGGCGCGCAGCGCGTCGGCCGCCTGAGCCTGCGGGCTCCTGGCGTTCCATGCTTCCCAGATCGGCGGGAACGCTTCCTGCCCCGGTGGGTCCTGCCCGCTCAGGCCGGCGTCGAGGAACAGGCTGAATATCTCCGCCTGGGAGCCGAGATGCGCCAGCACCTGGGCGATCGACCATTCCGACGCGTACGACCGGCGTTCCAGCTGGCCGGAGTCGAGTCGCTGGGTGACGGCCCGCAGCGTGTCGTGCGAGTGCCGCAGGGCCTCGATCCACGGGGCGGGGCTGGTCTCCATGGCTGCTTTCTCCGTTCCAGGCTGCGTGGCACCCGCACCCTAGCAGGTTCCGGAGGGTACCTCCACATCGGTGCCCCCGGCCGAACTGCCCGGGCCGCTGGCGAGTTAAGGTCGATGCGGTCTGACGACTTACCCCTGTGCATACCATCAACCCCTTGGACGGGCCCATGAATATCTATGACTTCAGCGTCAGGACCGCGGACGGCAGTACCCAGGACCTGCGGGACTACGCGGGTCAGGTGCTGCTGATCGTCAACGTCGCCAGCAAGTGCGGTTTCACCCCGCAGTACGAGGGGCTGGAGGCGCTCTACCGCGACAGCAAGGACCGGGGCCTGGAGATACTTGGCTTCCCGTGCAACCAGTTCGGCGAGCAGGAGCCGGGCAGCAACGCGGAGATACAGGAGTTCTGCAGCACCACCTACGACGTCACCTTTCCCGTGCTCGACAAGGTCGACGTGAACGGCGCCGGCGCGGACCCGCTGTATGCCTACCTGCGCGCCGAAGCTCCCGGGGACTTCGGCCCGGCGAACGGCATCCTGTACGAGCATGTGCACAACACCCGGCCCGAGGCGCTCGGTACCGACGAGATCAAGTGGAACTTCACCAAGTTCCTCGTCGGCCGCGACGGCCATGTCGCCGGCCGTTACGAATCCACGGTCACTCCCGAAGAGCTCCGGCCCGAGCTGGACAAGCTGCTCGCCTCCTGAACCTGCCTCCCGGGCGGCCATCGGCGGAATGGCTCCCCGGGCGGCAGCGCGCATGTGATCGAAAACATCGGCGTACCCCAGGCGACACGCTCCACAAAAATGGAACAGGTGTTTGACACGCGATGCCCGGTGCGGCAGTGTGGTCGTCACGCTCACCCGAGCGAGGCAGCCATTCCCCGACTGCGCACGCCTGCACGCTTCACCGATGGAGGAAGATCCCGTGGGGCAGAAGACCGTCAAGTTCAGTGACCTCAGCGGCCAGCTCATCCTGGAAGACGAACCGGTACGCATCGTGATCTGCGAGCATCCTGAGCTCGGGGACATCCCGGTTGAGATCGAGGCTCTCCCCGACGAGGCCGGCGCCATCGAGGACGCCGGCCTGGACGCGGCCGTCGTTGATCTCTACTTCCCCGGCGAAGACCAGCCGCGCCGGGTGACCATCGATGTCGATGCGTTCGACAAGCTGGCCACCGACAAGCCGATGAGCCAGCTGCTGGCCGCCGCGAGGCCCGCCAGGCGCGCCGCGCGGTCCACCGCGGTATCGGCGGCGCGCGAGGGCCGCGTCAACTACGCCACGCTGCAGCATGCCGGCAAGCCGCATAAGGGCAAGACGACGGACGAAGAGAAGCGGCTCGTGCGTGAGCACATCGACGAGATCAACGAGCGGCTGAGGGCGCAGAGCCTGCGGACGATCAGCCTCACCGACCCGGACCACGTCGAACGCTACGGGCTTGACCAGCTCCTGTTCAGCGCGGTCACCGACTCCGCTGACGACCGGGTGACCGACGCAGCCGAAGACCGGGTGACCGACGCGGCCGACGACCAGGTGACAGACACCGCTGACGCCTGGACAACCGACGCTGCTGACGACCGGGCAGCGGGCGCGGCCTACGAGCGGGTAACCGACGCGGCCTAGTCGTACTCGCCTGGCGCCGCCCCCCCCCGCGCCCGCACCGCGCTGCCGGCGCAAAGGCGGTCGGCAGGCGCTGGCTCCGGGTTGCGGCTGGCTCCGGTTGCGGCTAGCCCTGTGCCGCGGCGACGGCGGCGGTGATGACCTGCGGTTCCGGCCGGACGGCGACGCCTTCGACCAGGACGGTCGGTGTCGCGCTGACCCCGGCCGCGGTGGCCACCGCGGTTACGTAGGGCGGCCAGTCCAGGTAGATCCCGTCGGACACGCAGGTAGCGAACGACGCGTCGGTGATTCCCGCGGCAAGGCCGATGCGGACGAGCTCAGCGTCGGTCCGCCCGGGGCCGCCCTCGGGGGGCTGCTCCAGGAAGAGGGCATGCGCGTACTCCATGAAGCGACCCCGGTCCGCGGCGCAGCCCGATGCCGCGGCCGCCCTGGTCGAGTAGTTCGTCGTCGAGGCCGCGTCGAGGAAGTTCATCGGGTGGTAGACCAGGGTGGCCAGCTGGTCAGCCACCAGGCCCGCCAGCGTCGGTGCCGAGGCCAGCTCGAACCTCCGGCAGAAGGGACACAGGAAGTCGATGAAAGCGTCGATCCGAACGGGCCCGTCCCCGACGGCAACGCCGTCGCCTTCGGGGGTGGCGGTGGCCGGAACACGGCTTGGGCTGAGCGGGCGGGTCATGGGCCCCTCCGGTTAAGTCGGGAGTCGCGTCGTTCGCGCTGCCGGCGTCACTCGTGCCCGGCAGCGGGGGCACGGACGGCCCGGCAGCGGGGGCACGGACGGCCGGGCGGCCGGGCGCGGCCGGCGTGAGCGTCCGGGCTGATCTGGCAGGCTTTCCTGCCCGTCTTTCCAGGATCACACGGCCCTGGTTGCCGGGCTGGCCGGCCCCTGCGCGACGATGGGCACGGTCCGCGCTGTCAGGCAGCCGGCTCCGGATCCAGCTCGAACTGGCCAGCCAAACCGGTGAGCTCCAGCACCCTGCGCACGAGCGGGCTGGGGAAGCGGATGACGGGCCGCCCGCCAGGCGGCAGGGACTGCGCGGTGCCGGCGATCAGCCGCGCTGCCGCAACGTCAATGAATCCGACCCCGGTCATGTCGAAGACCAGCCGCCGGGGCTGGCCGTCCAGGATCGGGCTCAGCCGCGCGGCGAGTGCGGGCGTGCCAGCGAGATCCAGCTCGCCGGTCATGATGATGGTGACCGTTCCGTCGGCCATGTGGACATCGACCGCCAGGGGCTCTCCTTGCGGACGGATAGTCGACCCCTCCCTCGGTGCCCGTGCACCCGGCCGGCGGCCGGGGTAGCCCGGGCGTCGCCGGGACACTACTGAACGCCGCGGAGCGGGACCCGGCATGCCGTCAGCTGCCGGGACCGCCCGCAGGTTGTCACCAGTAATGTCGGCGTCCGCCGACACCGCGGCCGACCGCGCCGAGGAGCACAAGGATGAGGCCGACGGCGAGGACGACGATGCCGATCGTCCACACGATGGCGATCTTGACGACAAAGCCGATGATCAGCAGGATGAGACCGAGGATGATCATGAGAACTCCTGTCCGGCAGTAGCGAGTTGGGTCTCAGCCGACTGCTGTCAGGAGGCGCCTCGCGGACATTCGCGAAGGCGCGGGGACAAGCATCGACGTAACGGTGGGCCGCGGGAGTCTGGGCGGCGTCGTAACGGCCCTTCCAGTATGCCCCAGCCTGGCCCGGACGCAAATCGTCACGCGGACCGCGCGGCAGGCGTCACGCGGACGTGCTGTGCCACCCGGGAACGTGCGGCTTCCGGCGCTCGGGACCGGCGGCCTTCGTCACGCGGAACGCGCGGCCTGCGCCACGACCTCCGCGCACACCGTGCCCAGCTTGCGCCGCTCGGCCCGCGCCCGCGCCCGCAGCTGCTCGTACGCGGCGCGCGCGGAGATTCCCTGCTGCCCGATCAGCACTCCCTTAGCCTGCTCGATCACCTGCCGGGAGTTCAGCGCGCCCTGCAGCTGCAAGGCCATCTCGGATTGCTGCTCGCCCTGCATCATGGTCGCGATCAGCAGCGCGGCCAGGTCGGTGAAGGCGAGCAGCGCCAGCTCGCCCTCGGCTGACCACGGCCGCCGCTGCTCCGACAGCACGGCCACGACGCCGACGGCGTCCTGGTTGTAGGGCAGCGGGCTGGCCAGCACGGCGCGGACCTTGCGCGCGACCGCGGCCTGGCTGAACTTGGGCCAGCGGGGGTCATCCGCCAGATCTTCGGCACTGATCAGTTCCTTGACCTCGAACGCCTCGATGCAGGGGCCTTCCTGGTGCTCCAGCTGCAGTTCCTCCAGGTGCGCGAACCTGTCATCGGAGGCCGCGACACCGCGCAGGTGCTGGTCGGCATCGGCGAGCATCAGCCCGGCCCCGTCCACATCGAACATCCGGTGGGTCGTGTGCACGATTTCGCGGATCGCGTCCTCGACACTCATCTCGCCGAAACGGAGCTTGCCGAGCTTCATGAGGGCCTGGTGCACATCGTGCGAAGAGATATCCACGGGACTGGTCCTCCATGTCCAGCGGCGCCCCAGCGGCGCTGAGCCAGTCTCGCACGCCCCCGGGACGGCGATCCCGGGTCTCTTGACATCATCCCGACGGCGATAGAGGCTTCCAGGGCCGGTGAAGACGCGGGCGGGTCAGGCAGCGGGGCATGGCGCGTCGCCGGCGCCGGAGGTGGGCGATGGCACGGTCGGCAGGCATACGGGCGCTCGCGTTTCCCCGGCGGCGCATCCTGGCCGTTCTGACCGCATTCTTGGCGGCCGCCGCGATGGTGCCGCTGGCCGCGCCCGGCGCCTCGGCGACATTAACCCCGTCGGCCCTGACGGTCCCGGCGGCCGGCGTCGCGCCCGGCGGCCCCGGTGCCATGTCCTACTTCGACCTGGCCCGCAAGGACTGCGTGGGCACCGCGGCGGGCACCGGGTCGAAGGTCTGGTACACCGTCTCCGGCGGCGTGCTGTCCGACACCTACGAGCCGACGATCGACAACACGAACGTCAGCACGCTGCAGTACATCGTCACCGACGGGTCCACGTTCACCGACCTGCAGACCAGGGACATGACCTACACGGTCAGCGCCGACCCCACCGGCATGGCCTGCACGGTGACCGCGACCGACGCCCAGCACGGCTACCAGCTGGTCACCACGTACATCACCGATCCCTCCAGCGACACCGTGCTCATGCACACCGCGCTGTCGGCCATCCCCGGTTCGGGCACGAACGTGGCCGGGCTGCACCTGTACGCGCGGCTGGACGCTCACGTCAACGGGAACGGCGGCGGCGAGAGCCAGAACGGCGGCGGGAGCCAGAACGCCGGCCCCAACACCGGGACCGTTGTCACCGCCGGCGGCTCGGCGGTGCCGGTCATCTCCAGCACCTCGACGGTCACCAACGCGGTCAACCGGAGCTACGCGGTGCCGACGTTCATGGCACTGGCCGCCAGCACCCCGGCGCCGCAGGCGAGCGTCGGCTACGCCGGCACCGCGAGCGACGGCCTGACCCAGCTCGACGCCGCGCACGCGCTCACCCCGTACGCGTCCGCGCCGGACGGCCACGTCGTGGCGACCCAGGAGCTGGCGCCCGGACCGGGCGGCAAGCTGACGCTCGCGCTCGGTTTCGGCCGGACACAGGCCCAGGCCCTCACCACGGCGCAGGGTTCGCTGAGCAGCCCGTTCGGCTCGAAGGAAGGTAAGTACCTGAGCGGATGGGCCCGCTACGACGGCGGCCTGCGCACCCCTCCCGCCCGTTATCCCGGCGAGCCGGCCAGTGCGACCGGCCAGCTGGACGCCGCCTACTACCGTTCCGCGAACGTGGTCAAGGCGAGCGAGGACAAGACGTTCCCGGGCGCGATCGTCGCGTCGCTGGCCAGCCCGTGGGGGCAGTCGGTGCCGGCCGGCACCACGTCCGGCGGCCAGCCTGCCTACTTCGGTTCCTACCGGGAGGTGTTCGCCCGCGATCTGTACGAGGCGTTCACCGGCCTGCTCACCGACGGCGACCTGGCCACGGCGCGGGCCGCCGTGCTGTTCCTGTTCGATCGCCAGCAGTTGGCCGACGGCTCGCTGCCGCGCAACTCGCTGCTCAACGGGAAGGCCGCGCCGGACACCGGCGGGCTGCAGCTCGACGAGACCTCCTACCCCATCCTCATGGCCCTGCAAGCCGGGCTCGGCGGGGACAACGCGCTGTGGACCGGCCACATCCGGCCCGCCGCGGACTTCCTGGTCGCGCACGGGCCGTCCGACGGCGTGGAGCGGTGGGAGGAGCAGTCCGGCTACTCGCCCTCGACGATCGCGGCCGAGATCGCCGGGCTGACCGCGGCGTCGGCCATCGCCGCGCGGCACCGCGACGCGGCGCGGGCCCGGCTCTACCAGGCGACCGCCGACTACTTCCAGCGCAGCGTCAAGTCCTGGACGGTCACGACCAGCGGCCCGTACGCGCCGCGGTACTTCATCAGGCTGTCCAAGACCGGCGACCCGAACGCCGCGATCAGCTACTACCTGGGCAACGGCGGGCCGACCCTGGACCAGCGCGCCGTCGTCGACGGCGGCTTCCAGGAGCTGGTCCGGCTCGGCGAGCTGCCCGCCAGCGACCCGGACGTGCAGGCGTCGCTCACCGTCCTGGACAAGCAGATCTCCGTCAGCACGCCCAGCGGGACCGGGTACTACCGGTACGGCAACTCGGCCGCGCAGGGCAGTGCGGACGGCTACGGCGACTGCTACCAGCCGAGCCAGACCTCGTGCCCGGCCCCCGGCGCGCCGTGGCCGCCCACCAATATCGGGACCGGGCACCTGTGGCCGGTGCTGTCGGGCGAGCGGGCCGAGAGCGCCATCGCCGCCGGGCAGGCCGCCGCGGCCGCCCCGCTGCTGAACGCGATGCTCAGCTTCTCCTCGGGCGTCGGCCTGGTGCCCGAGCAGGCGTGGGAGGACCCGAACCTGCCCGCGTCGCCCTACGGCAGCAACCCGACGACGGCGTCGATCGGCTTCACCGACGGCCAGGCAGCCGGGTCGGCGTCGCCGCTCACCTGGGCGCAGGCGCAGGAACTCCGCCTGATCGTGGCCCTGGGGACCGGTCACACGCCCGAGACGCCCGCGGTCACGACCCAGCGGTACGTGACCCACGGGCCGCCGGGCGCGCTGACCGTCACGCTGACCGCGCCTGCCCCCGGCGCCGCGATCGCATCACCGACCACGACCGTCACCGGGACAACCTCGCCCGGCGCGTCGGTGGACGTCGCGTCGGCCGACACCACCACCGGGGCGCCGGCGTCGGTCACCAGCACCGTCGCCGCGGCCGACGGGTCGTTCTCCGCGACCGTCCCGGTCGGGTTCGGTCACGACGTCATCACCGCCACGGCGACCGCGGCCGGCGGGGGGAGCACCGGGTACGCGCAGGTGGCGGTCACCGGGGAGGTGACCGGCGGCACCACGGTGCTCGACGTCACCGATCCGGCCGGCGACGACAACGGGCCCGGCACCTACCAGTACCCGACCGCCGCTGACTTCCACGCCGGCGCGTTCGACCTGACGGACTTCAAGGTGATCAGCGACGGCACCACGGCCTACCTGCAGGCCACGCTCGCCAACCTCGACCCGACCTTCGGTGCGCAGTTCGGGGCGCAGCTGCTGGACGTCTACGTGCACAACCCCGCGGTTACCCAGACCTCCACGAACGCCGCCGACCCGGCGCTGAAGTACAGCATCGCGCCCTCGGGTGCCTGGAGCCAGCGGGTCGAGGCGCAGGGGTTCCTCCCGCCGGCCTGGAAGGATCCGCAGGGCAACCCGGTCGGCACCGCGTTCATGGTGGCCGATCAGGCGAGCCGGACGGTGACGATCGCGCTGCCGGAGGCGCAATTCGGCACGCCGGGACCCGGCTGGGCGTTCACCGTGGCGCTGACCGGGCAGGACGGCTTCAGCCCGGGCAACGCCCGGCAGTTCACCGCGCTGCCGGGTCCCTACACGTTCGGCGTCTGCGCGCCCCCCGGCACACAGAGCCCGATCTGCGCGGTCTCCCCTGCCGCCGTGCCGAAGGCCATGGACATCATCACCCCGCTGGGCGTGTCCCAGTCCACCGAGCTCGACCCGACCCGGGGCTCGGTGGTCATCCAGCCGGTCACCGTCCCCTGACCGAGCCCCGCAGCCCGCCGCGTTCCGCGTGGAATGTCGGAAATGATCACCCACCGGGGCCGGTTCGCGGAGGTTAGTCCAGCGGGGGAGGGGCAGCGTCCAGGATCTTCTCGAACCAGTGGTGGGCATAGGGCTCGTCGTTGAACGCGGGCACCTCGCGGTAGCCGGCCGACCGGTACAGGGCGATCGCCTCGTCCAGGGTCCCGTTCGTCTCCAGCCGGATGGTGCGCACTCCGCTCGCCGCCGCGTGCGCCTCCAGCTCGGTGAGCAGCCGGCGGCCGAGCCCGAGGCCGCGAACCTCCGGACCGACCCACATCCGCTTGATGTCGGCCGTGCCGCCGCCGTGAAACCGCACCCCGCCGCACCCGACGGGCTCGCCGTGCAGCCGGGCGACCAGGAGCAGACCTGCGGGCGGGGTGAGCTCGTCGTCGCTGGCGGTGAGGCTCGCGGCCGCGTCGAAGCCGCTGTCGAAGCGGCGCGCCAGCTCGGCGAAGTACGCCCGCAGGCTGGCCCGGGCGTCCGGGTGCCGCGGGTCGCACCCGGCGACCTGCACCGCCGAGGCCACCAGCAGCCGCTCGACCTCGGCCATCGCCGCGACGAGCCGGCCGCGCTGCCGCTCGCTGAGCGGGCCGAGGATCGACCCGGCCGCCTCGTCGGCCAGCCGGTCGAGCACCGCCCGCTCCGCCAGCCCGCGGCTGGTCAGGCGCGCCGTCCGCACCCGCCCGTCGGCCCCGTTCTGCTGCACGACGACGAGCCCGTCGTCCTCCAGCGCCCGCAGCAGCCGGCTCAGGTAGCCCGAATCCAGGTCAAGCCGGGCCCGCAGCAGCCGGACGTCGCTGCCGTCCGCGCCGATCTCCCACAGCAGCCGTGCCTGGCCGAGCGGGCGGCCGCGCGACAGGAAAGCGTCGTCGAGCGCGCCGACCCGCTGCGTCACGGTCCGGCTGAACCTCCGCACCTGCTCGATCATGCTCGCGTCCATTCTCTGACCCTAGTCAGAGAATCCGCCGCCCGGCCAGCCGGATGGCCCGCGGATTCTGCCGCGAGGCCCTTGCAGGCGGTGGCCCGTGTACTGCACGGCCGGGGGAGGTGCGGCGCGAGCCGCATGGGCGCAGCTAGCCGACGGTCACGATGCTCGCCACCGAGGGTATTCCGGCGCCGTCCAGCAGGAAGAGCATGTACGCGCCCGGCGGGGCGACGTTGCCGTCCGGCGGAAGCCTGACGGTCAGGTCGGTCGCGGCCGTTCCGGTGATCTCCAGCCCGACGTAGCGCTGGTCCATGTGGAAGCCATGGGTGACCGCGCCGCACCGGATGAGCGCGACCCCGGCGATGCCGGCCGGAGCAGGGCAGCCGATCGTGATGTCCTGGCCGTAGCCGCCGCTGGCGGGCGCGGAAGATATCTGCGGGCGCGGGCCGGCGAACAGGTACGGCGGCTGGAAGAACTCCAGCCGGTGCTCGAAGTACTTGAAGGGGTTGCGCTGGAACTGCCCGTCCTTCCCGCCGCGCATCACCCGGCCGTCGGGCAGCAGCAGCGCGGTCGAGTGGTACAGGTGAGGGCAGTTGATCGGCGCCAGCTCCGTCCACGTGCCGGCGGACGGATCGTAGAGCTCGGCCGGCAGCACCGGGTCGGCCGCCACATCCGATCTCCCGGTGGAACTGCCGCCGACGACGAGGACCTTCCCGTCCGGGAGCAGCACGCCGTCGCACAGGACGCGCGGGTAGTGCATCGGCGCGACGTACTGCCACCCCGGGCTGGCGACGCTGAGGTCCAGCGACTCGACGGTGTTCGTCGAGGGCTCGTCGTCGTGGCCGCCCTGGTAGTACGCCTCCCGGTCAACGCCGCCGCCGCCGATCACGAGCACCCGGGCCCGGTAACCGTCGGCGGGAAGCAGTGGCAGCAGAACGGAGGTGCCCTGGCCGGGGTAGGTGCGCGACTCGCTGCGCTGCGCCTTCAGTACCGTCGCGTCCCAGTGCCCCGGGGTGCCCGGGTGCCAGAAGCGCGTGGAGTTACGGCAGTGCACCAGCAGCCGTCCGTCGGGCAGCACGAAGCTCCACGGAAAGAGGTCGATCTCCTGATGGCCGGCGGGGAAATGGGGTGAGAATGGCGACGGCGTCGGCTCCTCGGCCGAGAGGCGGTGGCCGGCGGGCCGGGTGACGTCGAATACCTGGACTGTGGCGTTCACCGGGGTCTTCGTGCTCAGCGGTCCGCTGTTTTGCGATCCGGAAATGACGGCCGCCCGTCCGTCGCTCAGGATGGTCGCGGTCGGGTACCAGCGCCCGTGCGGCATGTCGTCATGATGCTCGAGGGTGACAGTCGCCGGGTCGAAGATGCGGACCGCGCTAACCTCGTCGCAGCAGCCGCCCATGATCACCAGCCGTCCATCGGGCAGTAGCGCGTGGCCCGAGCAGAACAGGTGGTGCTTGGTCGCCGGGCTCGCCGTTGTCCCCGTCGCCGGGTCGATCACGAATGCGCCCGGGTCGGGGTCCATCCCCCCGTCGCCGAAGCCGAAGCAGAAGACGCGGCCGTCGGCCAGCGTCGAGACGTGAATCGCCGACGGGCCGCCGGGCCTGAAACCCACGTCGCAGCGTCCGTCGGTGGCGGGGTCGAGCCCAGGCTGCCGCCAGGCCACGTTTGGGCCGTGCCACGTCCACGCTCCTCCAGCCGGCTCGGCGGAGTAGTGGTCCAGGCCCACATCCAGCCGCGCGACCACCTCGAGATTCCCCGCGCCGAAGTTGCCCTGAATCAGGCCAACGGCGCGGACCGACCCGCTGCCCATCGCGATCGGCCCGCTCCAGTGTCCGGCGGGGTCCCGGCTCCAGTGGCCCATCCCTCCCGCCGCGAGCGGAGCGACCACCTGGCAGGTGCCGTCGCTCGCCTGGATGAATCCGGGCTGCCCCGAGACGCTGCCGCCGGCGATCGCGATGGGGCCGTGCCACACCCCGGCGGCATCGCGCCAGAAATTCACCAGCCCAACGCCGCTCACCGCGACCACCTCGAGGTTGCCATGGTCGTTCTGGATGAGCGCCGCGGAACTGAACGTGCCCGGCACGACACGGTCCGGTCCATGCCATGTCTGGGCTGGCACGCCGTTGTCACGCCACCAGTGCGCTAGGCCCCCGGTCGTGAGCGGAGCCACGACCTCGAAGTTGCTGCTCATGCTCTGCACGAATCCGGGCGCGCCGCCCACAGATCCCCCGCCCGGCAGCTCAGCAGAAGCGCCCCAGCGCGGGGACACGACGCCGTGGACGTTCGCATAGCCACGTATGCTGCACCGCAGCTGACCTCCCTCGCGACGCACCGACGCGAGTTCGTCCGGCCGGTGATTGTCCTGCACCAAGACCACGTCCGTGACGTCGTCTTCGCTGCCCATCGCCAGGCCGGGGCCGTGCCACGGGAAGCCTGCCGTGTCGTTGCCCCGCCAGAACTGCCAGTACCCGCCGCCCGTCCGCGGGGCCAGCACCTCAAAGTTCCCCTTGGTGCCGCTGGACCCCTGCAGGAGCAAGCCACCACTGCGTGACATTGCCCGCCCTCCCTTTCGTGGCGCCGGGCCACGCCCATGGCCTGGGACGGGTCACCCTGACGGCCACCTCTCATCTGGATTTCATCCAAGCACCGATGTCCCGGCCGGCGCTGCCATCCGTCAAGAAGGAAGCCGCCCCGTCGCCGGGCCGGCAGGTGCGCCGTCCGCGTCCGCGGTGGTGCCTTGCCGTCGCCACCCACCACCCTTAAACTGAATGTTCAGTCAAACGGAGGAGAAAGCCGTGGCCAGCCGCGACAAGAAGCTCGAGGACATCATCGCCGGGCAGGAGCTGATCTTCCTGCGACGGCAGCCGGAGTCGGCGCGGATGGCCGCCCGGGCCTGCGGCTCGCTGGCCGGCGGGGTCACGTCCAGCTGGCAGATCACCGTCCCGCAGCCGGTCTGGCTGAGCCACGGCCGCGGCTCCAAGGTCTATGACGTTAACGGCAACGAGTACGTCGACCTGCACGGCGGCTACGGGGCGGCGCTGGCCGGGCACGCGCACCCGGCCATGGTCGAGGCGATCCGTGCCCAGGCGGCCCTGGGCACCCACTTTGCCCAGCCCACCGAGAACGCGGTGGTCGTCGCGGAGGAACTCACCCGCCGCTTCGGCCTGCCGCAGTGGCGGTTCGCCAACTCCGGCACCGAAGCCACCATGGACGCCATCCACCTGATGCGCTCGGTCACCGGGCGCGATCTGATCATCAAGATCGAGGGCTGCTATCACGGCCACCACGACTCGGTCCAGGTCTCGGTCGCCCCCGGCCCGGACGAGGTCGGCCCGGCCCACAAGCCCGCCCAGGTCCCGGCCAGCAGCGGCATCCCGGCGGCGATAACCAGGCTGACCCTGGTCGCGAGCTTCAACGACACCGACAGCGTCGCGCGGCTGCTCGACGAGCACCGCGGCCAGGTCGCCGGCCTGATCATCGAGCCGATCATGATGAACGCGGGGATCATCCTGCCGGAGCCCGGGTACCTCGCCGCGCTGGCCGACCTGCTGCACAGCCACGGCGCGCTGCTGGCCTTCGACGAGGTCAAGACCGCGCTCACCGCCGGGCCCGGCGGGGCCACCGCGCTGACCGGCGTCCGGCCCGACATCATCTGCCTCGCGAAGGCGATCGGCGGCGGCGTGGCCATCGCCGCGGTCGGCGGCACCGCAGAGGTGATGGAGCACGTGGCGAGCGGCGGCTACGAGATGGTCGGCACGTTCAACGGCAACCCGCTGGCGATGGCCGGGGCCCGCGCCATGCTCTGCGAGGTCGCCACGCAGGCGGCGTACGAGCGGATCGAAGCGCTGCGCGCCCGCGCGGTGGCCGCGATCGAGCAGGTGATCGCCGATCACGGCCTGCCCGCGCACGTCGTGTCGGCGGGCGCCAAGGGCTGCGTGGTGTTCTCGCCGGACCCGGTGCACGACTACCGGGGCTTCCTCGGGATCGACGACAGGTACAGCCACGCGCACTGGCTGTTCCAGCACAACGGCGGCGTCTTCCTGCCGCCGTGGGGCAAGATCGAGCAGTGGCTGATCTCGGTGCAGCACGACCCGGCGGACATCGACCTGCTTGTGCATAATTTCTCCCGGTTTGCGACCGCTATCGCCAGATGAGCCGATCTGTAACGTGCAAGCTCTTGCGTCCGCGCTACGGCAGGAGTACATGTTGACGGACTGTTCAGTCAGGATGAGCGGGCTGGCCGTCCCGCCCGTGCCTGACCGCGGCGGCCGCCCGAAAAGAGGTGACGTGACGATGCACCCGCGAGAAGGCTGGACGGAGGAAGGCGGGCGCCCGGGGCTGTCCCGCCGCAGTTTCCTCAAGCAGGGCGCGATCGCCGGACTACTGGCCGGCGGCGCGGGCTCCCTCCTCGAGGCCTGCGGCTCGACGTCCGCCGCGTCCGGGCCGCTCACGAGCAACGGGATCCCGCTGGCGCGGCCGAACCGCCCGGTGACCTGGCCGATCTTCAAGGACAACCAGCCGATCAAGAGCGGGCTCGCCCCGGAGCAGGGCGCCACCCTGCGGATCTTCAACTGGGTTGCCTACCTGAACCCGCAGTGCATGAAGGACTTCGGCAAGAAGTACAACTGCAAGGTCGAGCTGACCACGTTTAACAACATGGACGAGGCGATGGCCAAGCTGCGCACCGGGCAGCTGAACTTCGACGTCTTCTTCCCCACGGTCAACTTCATGGCCCAGCTGGTCAACGGGAAGCTGATCCAGCCGATCAACCACAGCTACCTCCCGAACATCACGCAGGCCTGGCCAGACTTCACCAACCCCTTCTATGACGGCCACTGGAAGTACACCGTCCCCTACACCATCTACACGACGGGCATCGCGTGGCGGAAGGACCACGTGCCGGAGAACCCGTACACGATGGCGAACCCCTGGGCGATGCCCTGGCAGGCGAAGTACAAGGGCAAGGTCGCGATCCTCGACGACGCGCGGGAGAGCATCAGCCTGGGGCTCATGAAGAACGGCATCTACAACCTGAACACGACCAGCCCGGCTCAGATCACGGCCGCGGGCAAGGCCCTGCAGGACCTGGCGCATCTCACCAACGTGCACATCGACAACAACGACTACACCGAAGTCCCCAGCGGCCAGACCTGGATCCACCACGCGTGGTCAGGTGACATCGCCACCGCGGCGTCCTACATGCCGAAGGGCGTCCCGGTCGAGGTCGTCGGGTACTGGTTCCCCCCCGACGGCAGGGGCCCGGTGGGCAACGACACGATCACCGTCCTGCGCTCGGCGCCCAACCCGGTGCTCGCCCACCACTTCCTGAACTACATGCTCGACCTGCCGAACGTGCTGACCAACATCAGTTTCAACGGATACATGCAGCCGCTCACCGCGGTGACCCCGCAGCGCCTGGTGAAGGAGCAGCTGCTGCCGCCGAGCCTGATGTCCACCGCCGTCCTGCCCTCGTACTTCCGGCGCGGGGTCATGGAGCTGCAGCTGCCCGTGGCAGCGCTCAACCTGTGGGAGCAGGCCTGGCTCCAGGCGAAGAGCGCTTAACGCCATGCAGCTGCAGGCAGACCGGCCGCGGCGGCAGTCGCGGCTGCGGCGGCAGCCACAGGAGAGCAACCGGCTGTTCTGGGCCGCCCTTGCCGCGCCGGGCATCATCTGGCTGGCAGTGCTGTTCATCGTCCCGTTCTACGCCATCCTCGCGATCGCGTTCGGGACGATCAACCAGCTTTTCGGGTACCCGGTCGCGGTCTGGGATCCGCTGCGCTGGAGCTCGGCGAACTTCAGCGCCGCCATGCACGACGTCGTGGGGGGCACCGCCTTCGTCGGCCCGATCATCCTGAGGACGCTCGTCTATGTCGCCGTCGCGTCCCTGCTGAGCCTGCTGATCGCCTATCCCGCCGCGTACTTCGTCGCCCGGTTCGCCGGCCGACGCAAGGGATTCTTCCTGGTCCTGCTCATCGCGCCGTTCTGGATCAGCTACATGATGCGCATGCTCGCGTGGATCGACCTGCTGCAGACGGGCGGGTACGTCAACAAGGTGCTGACCTCCCTGCATCTCATCAGCCAGCCCGTGAACTGGCTCGGCGGGCTGGGGCCGACGGTGGTGCTGGGCCTCGTGTACGGCTACATCCCGTACCTGATCCTGGTGCTCTACGCGGGGCTGGACCGGATCGATCCCGCGCTGATCAAGGCCGGCCGCGATCTCGGCCTCGGCAGGGTGCGGACGTTCCTGCGGGTCACGCTGCCGCTGTCCCGGCAGCCGATCCTGACCGGGATGCTGATCACCGTGCTGCCGATGCTCGGCGACTACTTCACCAACCAGCTGATGTCGGGCACGACGGGCACCACGATGCTGGGCAACGTGATCGATGACCAGCTCAACACGCCTGGGCTGCAGGGTGAGGGCGCCGTCTTCTCGATGCTGTTCCTGCTGGTCCTCACCGTCCCGATGATCTACTACGTGGTGGCGACCAGCCGCTCGTCCCGGGCCGCGACGTGACGGCGACCCGCGCTCCGGCGACGGCCCCGGAGCACCCCGGCACCCGGGCCCGCAGGCTGCTGCCCGGGCGCAATCCCTGGCGCCACCCGTGGTTCCTGGAGGGCTTCACCTGGCTCTACCTCATCTGGTCGCTGGTGCCGATCGCCATCGCCGTCTTGTTCTCGTTCAACAACGGGAAATCGCAGAGCGTCTGGCAGGGCTTCTCCTGGCGCTGGTACTTCGCTGACCCGGTGAACTCGGTCCTGCACGACCCGGCGCTGCACGCCGCAGTCGTGCAGACCGTGCGCCTGTCGGTCTACACGACTCTGATCGCGGTGCCCCTCGGCGTCGCGTTCGCGCTGGGCATCAGCCGGTGGCGCAGCTATACGGCATCGACGTTCAACTTCGTGATGATCTTGTCGTTCGTCATCCCCGAGCTGATCTTCGGCGTGGCGATGTTCTTCGTGTTCACGTCGCTGTTCACCGCCGTGCATCTCGGCACGCTGGCAGAGGTGCTCGGGCTGGTGACCTGGAATGTCAGCTGGCCGGCGATCATCGTCCAGGCCAGGCTGGTGACGATCGGGAAGCAGTACGAGGAGGCTGCCGCCGATCTCGGCGCCACCCAACTGCAGATCATGCGCCGGGTGATGCTGCCCATGCTGGGTCCCGCCATCTTCGCCAGCGCGGTGCTCGTCTTCTCCAGCGTCGTCGACGACTTCGTGCTCGTTGACCTGCTCAACTCCAACGTCTCGAACACCCCGATGTCGGTCTACATCTACTCCCAGCAGCACGGCGGCAACGGCGGGCCGGCGCTCAACGCGCTCGGCACGATCATGCTGGTCATGTCGCTGGTCATCGCCATCATCGGGTTCGTCGGCTACCGGTGGATGACCCGCGGCGAGCGCGGGAGCAGCATGTCCGCGCTGACCACGATCGCCGGCGCCGAAGGCTGATCCCCGCGAGCGGGCTGGCCAGCGGAGACACTCACCGCGGAGACACTCACCGCGGAGACCCTCACCGCGCCCGGTCGCGGCGCAGCCGCTTGAGGACCTCGCCCGGATTCTCGGTGGTGACCCGGATCATCGCCCGCATCGCATCGGCCAGCGCGACCCGGGGGACATCGAGCTCGACCGCGGCCGAGTCCGCCCACTGGGTGAGCTGCCGGTAGAGCTCGGGGCTCAGGTCGAGGGTGATCCTCACCGGCTTCGACCGTATGGCCGTCCGCCCGGCCGGGCTCGCGTTACCCCCGGCGCGCCGGGTCGCCGCGGCCGCCATCTGCGCCTTCCGCTGCTCCCGCTGCTCCTGCTGCGCGGTCATGTCCGCACCGAGCAGAGCGGCGCGCAGCGCTCGATGAGGTCGCGCGCCACGCGGCGCCATATCTCCCGGCCGGCATCGGGAATCGGCATGCCGAAGCTCTGGGCGTAAACCTCCAGCCGCGGCACCGCCGTCTCCAGCACGTCATACCCGAGGCCCTGCAGCGCCTCGCGGGCGTCGCCGGTCGAGTTCGCCCGCGTCACGCAGCGGTTGAGCAGGACAGCCACGCGGGGAGGCCTGTCCCGCAGAGCCTCTACCTCGTCGATCTCCTCCCGCACCGGCGTGGTGCGGTTGATCTCGATCGGGCTCGGCGCGCACGGGATGAGGATCTCGTCGGCGTACCGCAGCGCGGACAGGGCGATGGCGGCGTGGTCTTCCAGCTGCGGGGCGTCGATGATCACCACGTCATCGTCGTGGGCGATCTCGGGTATGCGCCGGTGCATCTCGCGCGAGGGCAGCGCCACGATCCGGAACGGGAAGGCAGCCTCGGGCGGCAGCCCGGGGTACATGGCCGCGAGATCGGACCACTCCAGGGCGCTGCCGGAAGGGTCGGCATCCACCAGGAGCACGCGGTTCCCGGCACGCGCGAACGTGTGGGCCAGCCAGACCGCCGACGTGGTCTTGCCCGTGCCCGGCTTCAGGTTGGCCAGGGCGACACTGAGACCAGTCATCCAGGCATTATCACAGCGCGCACGCCATAACGATAGCCAGGCCAGGCAGCTGGTCTGTTCAGGGTACGCTGCGCCTGCTTGCAGTACTGCAGTATCTACTGCATAGTAGCATCCAGCACTAGAGGCCGCCCGGCATTCACGGACAGCTCGTCACGACTTCACGGACCGTTCGGCGGGCGCCACGGCGGCAGGGTTTCCACAGCTGTGAATATTTATCGTGTACTCCGTGTAATGCCCCAGGCAAGGACGCTCCCGGCCTGTGGGCAGCGATGTGGAATAGTGGTCGGCCCGGGATCCGCGGATCCGGGCCTCAGCTGGCGACCAGCGGGCCTTCCTCGGCAGCGACCGGCACGCGGCCGGCCTGACCGCCGAGCACGCGCAGCGCGTCCGGGGCCAGGTAGACGTGCACCGGCGTGCCCTGGGCCAGCGGCGGGTGGTCGCCGTCATTCTGGATCAGCGCCTGCAGCGGGACGCCGGCGCCCAGCCGCAGCATCACCTGCGTGGCCGCGCCGAGGAACACCAGCCGCTCGACCATGCCCGGGACCCGGTTAGGCCCGTCCGTGCCGTGCGGCTCGATCCTGACCCGCTCGGGCCGGATGGCGACGTGCGCGGCACCGGTGCAGTCCGTCGCGCCGCGCACGGCGGTCAGCCTCGCCTCACCGAGCCGCAGCTCGCAGCCGGCGCCCGGACCGTGCCCGGTCACCTCGACCTCCATGAGGTTCGACGCCCCGAGGAAGTCGGCCACGTACGCGTCGGCGGGCTCCTCGTACACGTCGCGGGGCGTGCCCGTCTGCACGATCCGGCCGGCGTTCATCACCGCCAGCCGGTCGGACATGGTCAGCGCCTCCTCCTGGTCGTGGGTGACGTAGAGGAAAGTGATGCCCACCTGCTCCTGCAGCGCCTTCAGCTCGACCTTGAGCGAGCGGCGTAGCTTGGCGTCCAGCGCGCCCAGCGGCTCGTCCAGCAACAGTACCGCCGGGTTGAGCACCAGCGCGCGGGCCAGCGCCACCCGTTGCTGCTGGCCGCCGGACAGCATCCCTGGGCGGCGCTTGGCGAACGCCGTCATGCTGACCAGATCCAGCGCCGCGCCCACCCGGCGCTTGATCTCCTGCTTGGTCACGTTACGGTGCCGCAGGCCGAACGCCACGTTGTCGAAGGCGGACAGGAACGGGAACAGCGCGTAGCTCTGGAAGACCGTGTTGACGTTGCGCTGGTGCGGCGGGACGTTCGACACGTTGACCCCGTCGAGCAGGATCCGCCCCTCCGTGGGCTGCTCGAACCCGGCGATCAGGCGCAGGGTGGTGGTCTTCCCGCAGCCCGAGGGGCCGAGCAGCGAGAAGAACTCACCGCTGGCCACGGTCAGGTCGATGCCGTCCACCGCGACCTCGGTGAACCGCTTGGTCAGCGAGACCAGCTCGATGTGTCCGCCGGGCACCCGATCACCTCCCTGCTCACGCCCGGGGCGCGGACCTGTCACGCCCCGGCAGCCGACCCGTGCGGCGTCAGCGACGGCCGCGGCTGGCCGCCGCGCCTCCCAGACCACTCAAACCCCAGCTGCGCAGACGCGAACCGCATGCTCAGCTCGAACGCGCGGCCCGCATCGACCGAAGGATCGCTCAGCGCGATCTGGATCGCGAACCCGTCGAGCAGCGCCGACAGCGCCACCGCGAAGTCATCCGCGTGCACCGGGCCGAACTCGCCTGCCTCCTGGCCCGCCAGCACCAGTGACCTGATCATCTCGCGCCACCGCTCGTCGAACTTCTGCCGCACGGCGGCGACCCCGGCATTGCGGGCGGACTGCGCCCAGAGATCCAGCCAGAGCAGCCACGAGCAGCCGGGCTCGTCGTCGTCCTCCGGCAGGCACGTCATGGCGATGACCTCTTCCAGCCGCCCGCCCGACGTCGCGATGGCCGCCATCCGGCGGGTGCCGGCCGCGTACCAGTTGTCCTCGGAATAGCGCAGCGCCTCGGTCAGCAGCTGGTCCCTCGTCTTGAAGTAGTAGATGACGAGCGCGGGACTCGTTCCCGCCCGCTCCGCGACGTCGGTTACCCGGGTGTCGGGGTAGCCGCGCTCGGTGATCACCTCGAGCGCCGCGCGCAGCATCTGCTCCCGGCGCTGATCGGCCATCCCGGCGGCGCTGCCGGCCTGCTCCTTCATCGGATCACCCTCGCCCCCTCCGGCGCGTCCCGGCACCCTGGCACTCCTGGATCCGCGCCGCTGTTCTCACCCGGGCGCTGCCCGGCGCGGACCCGCCCGCGCCCTTGTGGAAAGCCTAGCAGGTTTTCTAGACTGAACATTCAGTCAAACAGTGAGGGCCAGTTCACCCGGCCCA
Organism: uncultured Actinomycetes bacterium; assembly: GCA_963697445.1. Lineage (GTDB taxonomy): Bacteria > Actinomycetota > Actinomycetes > Streptosporangiales > Streptosporangiaceae > PALSA-505. Next base: position 55,586 of record CAVOOC010000022.1, on the reverse strand, counting down.
TGGCGCAGTTCATTCCAGGAAGGCACATCCATGGCGGCGGCATATGACGCGATCATCGTCGGCGGGGGTCACAACGGGCTGGTGGCGGCCGCCTATCTCTCCCGGTCCGGCGCACGCACGCTCGTGCTCGAGGCGCGTGACCACCCTGGCGGCGCGGCGACCACCGAGGCGCCCTGGCCGGACGCGCCGCAGTTCCGGGTCACCCGGCTCTCGTACGTGATGAGCCTGATGCCACCGACGATCATCAGGGACCTCGACCTCGCCCGGCACGGCTACAAGATCTTCCCGATGGGCCCCTACTATCAGGCGTTCCCCGAGGGCGGCTCGATCAAGCTGTACGCCGACGACGCCAGGCGCAACTACGACGAGGTGTCCCGCTGGTCGAAGAAGGACGCCGAGGCCATGCCGCGCTGGGACGCCTGGCTCGAAGGCCTGGCCGATGTGCTCGGCCCGCTGCTGCTCACAGTGCCGCCGAAGCTCGGCTCGCATAGCCCCGGTGACCTCGCCGATACGCTCCGGCTAGCCTGGCGGCAGCGCGGCCTCGACATGCGCATGATCGCCGACGTGACCAGGCTGATGACGATGAGCATCGCCGACCTGCTGGACGACTGGTTCGAGTCGCCGCAGGTGAAGGGGGCGCTGGCGGTCAACGGGGTGATCGGGACCTGGGCCGGACCATATGAGCCGGGTACCGCCTACGTGATGGCACACCACTCCATCGGCGACGTCGGCGACGGGCACCTCGGCAACTGGGGCTTCCAGGAGGGCGGCCAGGGCGCGGTGGCCGACGCGATCGCCGCCGCCGCACGGGAAGCCGGGGCGCAGGTCCGCACCGGCGCCAAGGTGGCGCGGCTGCTGCTATCCGGCGGCCGCGCGGCCGGAGTGGTGCTCGAGTCCGGCGAGGAGATCAGCGCGCCGCTCGTCGTGACCTCGCTGCACCCGCGCACCGCCTTCCTTGATCACGTGGGCCGCGACAACCTGCCGCCGGACTTCGTCGCCGACATCGAACGCTGGAAGACCCGCAGCGGCGTGGTGAAGATCAACCTCGCGCTGGCCGAGCTCCCCGACTTCACCGCCGATCCCGGCACCACCCTGGCCGAGCACCACACCGGCTCGGTGGAGATGGCGCCGAGCATGCAGTACACCGAACGCGCGTTCCTCGACGCCCGCGAGGGCCAGGCGCAGCGCCCGTTCAGCGACGGCGTCATCCCGACGGCCTTCGACAAGACGCTGTGCCCGGAGGGGTACCACATCATGTCGCTGTTCACCCAGTGGGTGCCGGCCGACTGGAACACCGAGCCGCACCAGGCCGAGCTCCAGGCCTACGCCGACCGCATGATCGACTGCTACAACGAGGTCGCGCCCAACTTCAAGAGCTCGATCCTGCACGCCGACATCGTCGGGCCCTACGAGATGGAGCACGATTACGGCCTGATCGGCGGCAACATCTTCCACGGCGAGCTGTCCCTGGAGCAGCTCTTCCACATGCGGCCCGCGCCGGGATTCGCCGACTACCGCACGCCCGTGCCCGGCCTGTACTACGCCAGCTCGGCGACGCACGCGGGCGGCGGAGTGTGCGGCATCCCGGGAATGCAGGCCGCCAAGGCCGCGATCTCGGACCAGAAGGCAGCGCGCCGGGCCGGCACCGTCCGCCGGCTCGCCCGCAGATCCTGACCCCCGCCCGGTCGTGACCTTTAACCCCAGATATCCCGAACGGCTGGCGGGCGCGGCGCCCGCGGTCACGACGGCGCACCCCGCGCCGGCCACCCGCAGGCTCCCCGTCCCGGTCACCTCCGCGTCCAGCGCGCCAGCCGATGCCGGGCAGGCCGCCCCGGTCACTCTGGCCTCCCCCGTAGCGGCCGACGGCGGGCCGGCCGCCCCGGTCACTCAGGCCTCCTTGCAGCGGGCGCAGCGGGCCCGGTCGCGGTCTGAGAGGTCCCCGGAGCTGGCCGGGGCCGCAGCCAAGGTGGTTGATGGCGCATTTGGTGTTCACCGGTGAACACCAAACGCCCATCAACCGCGTGGCGGCGACGACGGAGGCACACACCGTCGAGGTAGCAGAGGTGCGTGAGGCCACGGAGATGCGTGGGGCTCTTGGGGAAGCCACATCTGCCCCAGGCGATGCCCTGGCGGCGATGCTGGAGGCGCGGAGCGTGGCGCTGGTGGGGGCCAGTCGGCGGCCGGGGACCCTGGGCGAGCGAATGGTCGCCGAGGTGTCCGCAAGCCCGTCCCGGCCGCGGCTGTACCTGGTGAATCCCCGCTATGACGAGATCGGCGGCATCACCTGTCACCAGCGGCTCGCCGACCTGCCCGAACCCGTTGACCTGGTGCTGCTCGGCGTGCCCGATGCCGCGCTGGAAGAGCAGCTGGCTGCCGCGGCCGGCCGGGGCGACCGGTCGGCGGTGATCTTCGGCAGCGCCTACGACATCCCGGGCCAGCCGCCCGGGCTCCGGGCCAGGCTGGCCGCCATCGCCCGGTCGGCCGGGATGGCGGTGTGCGGCGCCGGATGCATGGGTTTCGTGAACGTCGCCCGCGGGCTGCGGGCGGTCGGCTACGTCGAGCCGGACCCGCTCCCGGCCGGCTCGGTCGCCCTGGTTACCCACTCGGGCTCGGTGTTCTCCGCGCTGCTGCGGAACCGCCGGAGGATCGGCTTCTCGGTCGCGGTCTCCTCCGGCCAGGAGCTGGTCACTTCCGCTGCGGCCTACCTGCAGTACGCGCTGGGCCTGCCGGAGACCAGGGTGCTCGCGCTGGTGCTGGAGGCCATCCGCGACGCCGGGCTGCTGCGCGCCGCGCTCGCCGCCGCCGCCGCGGCGGCGGACGTGCCGGTGGTCCTGCTCGCGGCGGGCGGCTCGGAGCGCGGTCGGGCGCTGGTGTCGGCGCACTCGGGGGCGCTGGCCGCCGGCGACGGGGCGTGGGAGGCGCTGGCGGACGCCTACGGCGTGCACCGGGTCGGTGACCTCGCCGAGATGGCCGACACCCTGGAGCTGTTCGCGATCAACCGCCGCCGCAACCGGGCCGGGGCCCGCGCTGATGCTGGCCCTGGTCCCAACGCTGCTGGCGCTGATCCTGGTTCTGCCGCTGATGCCAGCGCTGGTCCTGGGTGGGGCATCGCCACTGTTCATGATTCGGGGCTGGAGCGCGCGCACGTCGCGGATCTGGCTGACCAGCTGCGGGTGCCGTTCGCGGCCATCGGGTCCCGCACCCGGGACCGGCTGGCCGCCCTGCTGGACCCGGGCCTGGACCCGGCCAACCCGCTCGACATGTGGGGGACCGGCCGGGACGCCGAACAGCAGCTCACCGCGGCTCTGACGGTCATGTCCGAGGACCCGGCGGTCGGGGTGGTCGCGCTCGCGGTCAACCTGGTCCCCGAGTTCGACGGCGACCAGTCCTATCAGCAGGCAGTGCTGGCGGCCGCGGCCCGCGGCAGCAAGCCGGTAGTGGTGCTGGCCGGGCTGCCCGCTTCGGTTGACCCCGTCGCGGCGGCGCGACTGCGGGCCGCGGGCGTGCCCGTCCTCGAGAGCGCCCGCACCGGGCTGCTCGCCCTACGCCACTTGCTCGACCACGCAGACCACGCAAACCGGGCGGCGTACGCCGCCAGAGGAGAGGCACACACGGCCGGTGCCAGTGTCGCTGGCGGAGCGGGTGGTGCGGGCGCCGCGACGTGTGCCGCCGGGGCGGTGCGAGCGGAGGCCGGGGCGTCGTCGACGGGGCCGGGTGCCGGACGGCGCGGGCGCTGGGCGCGCGCGCTCGCGGCCGGCCAGCTGGGCGGAGCGGTGCTGGCGGACCTGCTCCGCGACTACGGGATACCTGCCGCGCGGAGCCGTTCGGCGGTAAATCTTGAGGCGGTACTGGCGGCGGCGGCCGGAATCGGGTATCCAGTCGTGCTGAAAACCGACGAGCCCGGGGTGACGCACAAGTCGGACGTGGGCGGCGTCCTCGTCGGGCTGGGCGGCCCCGCTGCGGTCGCCGCCGGGTACCGGGACCTGGCCGCCCGGCTCGGTCCGCGGGTGCTCGTCTGCCAGACCGCCGCCGCGGGGACCGAGATGATCCTGGGTATCGCCCGCGACCCCGCTCTCGGGCCGCTGATCGTGGTCGGGGCCGGGGGAGTGCTGACCGAACTGCTCGCCGACCGCGCGGTGGCGCTGCCCCCGGTGGACCGCGGCGGCGCGCTGCGGATGCTGGGACGGCTGCGGGTATCGGCGCTGCTCGCCGGGGCCCGCGGCCAGCCGCCGGCCGACCTCGCCGCCATCGCGGACGCGATCACCGGGCTGTCGGCCCTCGCCTGCGAGCTCGGCGACGCCCTGGAGGCGCTCGACATCAACCCGCTGATCTGCGGGCCAGCTGGCGCCGTCGCCGTGGACGCCCTGGCCATCCCCCGGCTGGCTGCGATGGCCTGAGCTTGATCCGGCGGCCAGCCAGGCGGGCGGACGTGGCGCTCTCAGGTGGGACTTAGCTAATGCTCAGCTAACCTGCAGAAATTTGTCAGTTTCCCTTCAGTTTCCTTGGGAAATTGGCTCAGATCCAGAGCGCAATATCTGTTGACAGCACGGGGAAGCGCGTGCCAGGGCACACCTTCGGCAAAGTTCCAGGGTGTGCCCGCCGCTGCGGGCAAAGCCGCAAACCGTTACCGCCGTGGGGGAGTGCCGGGTCGCCGGCGGATAAACGAGATCGAGGCATGCAGGCCATGACGGCTGATCTGAGCGGACCCGGCGAGGCCCACGTGCGGCCCGGTACGGTAGCGGAACCGCATGGTGCCCGGCGGCTGGTGCTGCCGGCAACGGCGCAGGCCACGGGGCTGGCGCGGCAGGCTGTCCGCGAGGCGCTGGCCACCTGGCGGGTGACGCACCTGGAAGAGACGGCAGTCCTGCTGGTGTCGGAGCTGGTGACTAACGCGGTGCTGCACGCCCGGACCCCTGCCGCCATCATGAGGCTGCGGCTCGAAACCGCGGAAGCCTTCCTGCGGATCGAGGTCCGGGACGCTGACCCGAGCTGGCCGCAGCCGCGCACGCCGACGGGCCTGGACGAATCGGGTTTCGGGTTCGTGCTCGTGGATGCCCTGGCTGACAGGTGGGGAGTTCGTGACACCCCGCCGGGCAAGACGGTATGGGTGGAACTAGATACCAGGCTGGGCGGCGCAAACCCGGCCGTCCGCGCTAGCCGCGGGCAGGCTGCTGAGCACCGGCCAGCATGAAGGCCTGGGCGATCACCGAGTAGCCCGCCTGGTCCGGGTGCTGGTTCGGTCCGCGCGGCGGCGGCGCGCATTCCCAGGTCCACTGGCAGATGGCGGCGACGTTGCGCGGGAGCCTGCCCAGCCCGGGCACGGTGACCTGCGAAGAGAAGTCGGCGGTGTGGAAGGCGCCGGATACGTCGGCCACCCGGACGCCGAATGTCTTGTAGACGGTGGCCAGCAGGGTGTTGTCGCCGGCCGCCGCCACTTCGCCGAGCCGGGCGACCAGCTGGCCGGCCATGCCGTTGCGCCATTCGGCGAGCGCGGGCATGTAGTAGTTCATCGCGATGATGCGGCCGTGCGCGTCAGCCTGGCGCAACCGGGCCAGGATCGTCGAGAGGTTGGCGGCCGCCGCCGGGACGGACCTCCCCGCGCAGGACGCGAGCTTGACGATGGAGAAGCCGGAGATACACGACTGCGGGTCATTCGCCCCGATGTCCAGGGTGACCAGTGAGATCCGGGCGTGGTGCGCGCGGAGGAACCCGGCGGCCGCGGCCAGCTGAGACCCGCCCGGATATGAGCAGGTGCCGCCGTGGATCATGCTGGCGGTGGTCTCTCCGGGACAGCCGAGCTTGACCAGGCGCAGGCCCGGCTGGCGGCGGTGCAGCACCGCATAGAGCTGGTCGGGGTACCCGTGCCCGGTCCGGACGCTGGCACCCGACGGGCCGGGCTGCACACCCTGGGATAGCGAGTCGCCCAGCGCGAGGTAATAGCTGGCCGGCGGCCTGTCGTGCCGCGCGGATCGGGAACGCGTCTGCGCTGGCCCGGAACAGCCGCCGGCCGCGGTGCCGGCCATGCCCGCCAGCGCGAGTGCGAGCACAGTACTGCGCATCGCTCTTCGCCCGGTGGTCCTGGCGAGCAGCTTCCCGGCCGCGTGCACCGATAGCTCCCCCCGTCGTGTGCCCATCCCTACCACGCCGGGGAACAGCTGGCAAAAGGACATGACCGGAGGCGTCTGAGGCTCGGCCCCGGTTAAGATCGGCGAATGCCCGTCCCCGCCGCGTTCGACCTGTCCGGGCGCGTCGCGGTGGTCACCGGGGCGGGCAGCCGCGAGGGCATCGGCTTTGCCACCGCCAGGCTGCTCGCGGAACTTGGCGCTGCCGTCCTGATCAGCGCGACCACCGCCCGGATCGACACCAGGGTCAGCGAACTGCGCGAGGCCGGCTTCGACGCGGCCGGGGTCACCGCGGACCTCACCGGGCAGGAGGCCGCGTCGGGCCTGGTGTCGGCGGCGCTGGAGCGCTGGGGGCGGCTGGACATCGTGGTCAACAACGCCGGCATGATCTCCGCCGCCAACCCTGTCTTCGAGTCCGGCACGGCGGACTCGATGAGCCTGCCGACCTGGCAGGCGTGCCTTGACCGCAACCTGACCACCGCGTTCCTGGTCACCCGAGCCGCCCTGCCCGCCATGACCAGCCGCGGCTGGGGACGGATCGTCATGGTGGCCAGCGTCACCGGACCGGTGATGGCGATGCGCGCGGACGTCGGCTACGCGGCCGCCAAGGCCGGCATGGTCGGCCTGACCCGTGCCGTCGCCATCGACGCCGCCGGGTACGGGATCACGGTCAACGCCGTTGCCCCGGGGTGGATAGCGACGGCGTCCCAGACGCCGGGTGAGCGCGACGAGGGACTGGCCACCCCCATCGGGCGCAGCGCCGCCCCGGAGGAGGTCGCCGCCGCGGTCGCCTGGCTGGCCAGCCCGGGCGCGTCCTACGTCACCGGGCAGTGCCTGGTGGTGGACGGCGGCAACTCCGTCGCCGAAGAGCGAGCGACACCTTCCTCGTGACCCTTACCTGGCGAGGCCGGGGACAGCCCGGGTCGCTAGCGCTCCCTGGTCGCCGTCCTGGCCAGGGCAGCGGTCATGCACCTGCCGCGGCTGCCTCGATCACCGTGGCGGCCTGGCGCAGCCCGTCGCGCCGCTGGATGGCGGCCGCGGCCCAGGCCAGCCTGGCGTGCAGCGCCGTATCACCGAGCAGCCGGTCCAGCGCGCCGTTCAGGTCGGCATCGGCGAACCGGTAGGTGTCGAGCCGCACGCCGAGGCCGAGCTCGTGTACTCGCTGCGCGTTGTCGTACTGGTCCCAGAACAGCGGCAGCACGATCATCGGCTTGCCGAAGTGCAGGCACTCGGTGGTGGTGTTGTTCCCGCCGTGCGTGATCACCAGGTCGGCGAGCGGGATGACCGAGGTCTGCGGCACGAACTCCGCGCCCCACATGTTGGGCGCCAGGGTGATCTCGTGGTGCAGCGGTCCCATGGACACGACGTACCGGTGCGGGGTGGCCGCCAGGCAGTCGATCACGCGCTGCATCAGCGCGGTGTCGGCCGAGCCGAGCGACCCCAGCGAGAAGTAGACCAGGGCGCCGCCGGCGCCGGCCAGGCGTGCCGGAAGGGTGAACCGCTCGTCGGTCTCGCGCACCGAGGAGTCCAGCCGGTGCCAGCGCGGCCCGAGCGGCCGCGAACGGGGGTAATCGGCCAGCTCCGGGTAGACGTACAGATTGGCCGCTCCTTCGTGGATGAACTCGAGCCGGGGCAGCGGCGGCGCGCCGGCCGCGGTCACCCAGTCGTTGAAGTCCTCCCACACCGGCAGGTGCACCCGCTCGTATTCGGCGCGGAACTCCTGCCAGCCTGCCTGGTCGCCGGACGGGTAGCCGGAGAACGCCGGGGGGACGCCCGGGCCCTTGATCTCCAGCGGGCTGCAGGACACGATCCGCACGAACGGGACACCGGCGGTCAGCAGCGCCGGGAAGCAGATCACGTTGTCCTCGACGATCACGTCGGGGCGGACCCGGCCGACGATCCCGGCCAGCTGCGGCTGGCAGTACCGGGCGCCCCGGACGAGCTCTTCGAAGACCGGCTTGATCCAGGTCTCCAGCTGCTCGATGGTTGGCTTGCGGAACTCCGGCGCGGTCTGCGCGATGTAGTCCTTCCAGAACTGGCCGGGGTCGCCGTCCCCGGCGGCGGGCGGCCCGAGATCGATCAGGTCCTCCTCGAAGCCGAGCGCCTCGAGCCGTCCCTTCCACGATGCCTCGGCCGCGAACACCACCCGGTGGCCGCGGCGGCGCAGCATGTCGGCGATGCCGACGCAGTTGTTGGTCGGGCCGTAGGCACTCTCCGGCACCATCATGATGGTCAGCGGCCGCCTGGTCATGGCCGGCTTCCTGCCGCGGCCGCGGGGGCCGCGGGGGCCGCCGGGCGGGCGCCGCTGGTCCCGTCCTCCGGCGCGCGCTCCGCGGTCCGTGCACCGGTCGGGTCGGGCATGTGGCTCCTTTTGCGCTGCGAGGTCAACCGTGGCAGATGTCCTGGCCGGTGACAAGGGGTTCCGTTGTTACGTCCATGTTTCGCGACGGATTCCTTCGGCTCCTCGCCGGTACTGGCCACGATTACGCAGCCAGGGAGACGCTGCCGCGACGCGGGCGTCATGATCGACGGAAGATCGCTTGCATCAGGTGACAAGGAATCTTCCGCCGACGACTGGCTGCCGCCGGGTCAGCGGCCGCGGAGCAGTTTCTCGAACGTCGGCGCGGCCGCGTACGGATCGGCCTCCGCCGTGAGCGGCCGCTGGCCGACGGCGGCGGCCAGCTCGGCCCCGGCCCGCTCGATCCGCGCGGTGAGCGCGCTGCCGGAGCCGCCGGCCGCGCCCCAGTCCTCGGTGGCGGCGAACACGGCGGTGGGCACCGTCGCCGCCCGCAGGTAGGTGAACAGCGGGCGGATCGCGTGCTCCAGCGCGAGCGTGTGCCGCGCGGTACCGCCGGTGGCGGCGAGCAGCACCGGCTTCCCGGCGAGCGCGCCGTCGTCCAGGACGTCGAAGAACGACTTGAACAGGCCGTTGTAGGAGCCGCTGTACAGCGGGGTGGCGGCGATCAGGCCGTCGGCGCGCAGCACCTGGCCGATGGCCTCGCGCAGCGCCGGGCCGGGGAAGCCAGTCAGCAGGTTGTTGACCACGTCGTGCGCGAGCTCGCGCAGCTCGATGGTGACGACCTCCGTCCCGCAGGGCAGGCCGCGCGCGGTCGCCGCGGCGAGCTGGTCGGCCAGCAGCCGGGTGGACGACGGCTGGGTGAGCCCGGCCGAGACGGCGACGATGCTGCGCGGGGTCATCGGGTACTCGTCTCCAGCTCGGCGCGGGGCGTCCCGGCCCCGGCCGCGGCCAGCGACGCCGCCACCAGGGAGTCGTGCGTGGGGCCATCCGGGACGTTCGCCGGGCGCAGCGCGTCGAGCTCCCTGCGCAGCACCGGCACCACCTCGCCGCCGAGCAGGTCGAGCTGCTCGAGGACGGTCTTCAGCGGCAGGCCGGCGTGGTCGGTCAGGAACAGCAGGCGCTGGAAGTCACCGAAGTGGTCGCGGAAGGTGAGCGTCTTGTCGATGACCTGCTGCGGGCTTCCGACGGTCAGCGGGGTCTGCTCGGTGAACTCCTCCAGCGACGGGCCGTGGCCGTATACCGGGGCGTTGTCGAAGTAGGGCCGGAACTCGCGCACCGCGTCCTGGGAGTTCTTGCGCATGAACACCTGGCCGCCCAGGCCGACGATCGCCTGCTCCGGCGTGCCGTGCCCGTAGTCGGCGAAGCGCTGCCGGTAGTAGCCGACCAGCCGGACGAAGTGCTCCGTCGGCCAGAAGATGTGGTTGGCGAAGAACCCGTCGCCGTAGAAGGCCGCCTGCTCGGCGATCTCCGGGCTGCGGATCGAGCCGTGCCACACGAACGGCGGCACGCCGTCCAGCGGCCGCGGCACCGAGGTGAACCCGTGCAGAGGCGTGCGGAACTCGCCATCCCAGTCCACGATGTCCTCCCGCCACAGCCGGTGCAGCAGGTGGTAGTTCTCGATGGCCAGCTCGATGCCCTTGCGGATGTCCTTGCCGAACCAGGGGTACACCGGGCCGGTGTTCCCGCGTCCCAGCATCAGATCCACCCGCCCATCGGCGAGATGCTGCAGCATCGCGAAGTCCTCGGCGATCTTCACCGGGTCGTTCGTGGTGATCAGCGTCGTGGAAGTCGAAAGGATCAGCTTGCTGGTCCGCGCCGCGACGTAGCCGAGCATGGTCGTCGGCGAGGAGGGCACGAACGGCGGGTTGTGGTGCTCGCCGGTGGCGAACACGTCCAGGCCGACCTCTTCGGCCTTGCGGGCGATGGCAACCATGGCCTTGATCCGCTCGTGCTCGGCCGGCGTGCGGCCCGTGGTGGGATCGGTCGTGACATCGCCGACGGTGAAGATCCCGAACTGCATGTCTGCTCCTGCTGTAGCCGGGCCCGGGTGGGCCCGCTCGACGACTGAATTAGTTGACTGTGCAACTACTTTCGGCCGACGGATATTCCGGCCGGCGGCACTGGGTCGCCGGGGTCGCCCGGGCCTGCCGCCGCGTCGGCCGGTTCGGCGTTCATCCCGCTGGTGACCGAGCGGATGAAGCCCGGTCTCCGCAGCACGGTGAGCGCCATGATCAGCAGTAGCAGCAGAGCCGTCCCCGCGGTGGTCGCGCCGATCCCGATCCGGTCGATGACCGGCCCCTGGAGGAGCGAGCCCGCCGGGTAGGCAACCCCGAGGGCCACCAGGAAGAAGCTGAGCACCCGGCCGCGGTACGCCTCTGGCGCCCGCAGCTGGACGACGGTTGACAGCCCGGACAGGACGCCGATGTAGACCAGCCCGACGGCGAACAGCGCGACCGCGCCCTGCCACGGTGCCTGCGAGGCGCTGTAGGCGGCCAGGGTCACCGGAAGCAGGCCCAGGTTCCAGGCGAGCACGCGGCCGCGGCCCAGGTGCGCCGCGAGCGGGGCGAGGCACAGCGCGCCCGCCACCGCGCCCGCGCCCTGCGCGGTGGTGAGCAGGGCCGTCGTCTGCGCGACCGCCCGGGAGCCGCCGTCGCTGAGGTGGTGCGCCATAACCGGGACGAGGGCGATGAACGGTGAGGCGACGAAGGCCACCACGGCGATCGTGACGATGGCGGCCCAGCAGGAGGGCTCGCGCCGGGCCGCGGTGAAGCCCGATCGCAGCGCGGCGAGCAAGGGGGCGGGACGGCCGGCCGGCGGCGCCAGCCGGACGAACGCGAGCGCGGCGACGATCGCGAGGAACGAGACGGCGTTCGCGGTGAACGCCGCCGGATACCCGAAGGCAGCCACCGCGGCACCGGCGAGGGCCTGCCCGACGATGCGGCCGAGGTTGAACTGAGCCGAGTTCAGGGAGATAGCCGCGAAAAATTCTGAGTCCGGCACCAGGTCGGGCAGGATCGCCTGCTGGAACGGACCGATCAGGGCCGAGGCCGAGCCCTGCAGCGTGACCAGCGCCACGAGCGCGGCCGGGCTGTCGTGGCGCGCGGCCACGAGCAGCGCGATCACGGCGGCGGCCACTGCCGCGACGAGGTTGCCGAGGACGAGCACCGGGCGGCGCGGCAGCCGGTCGGCGAGCGCGCCTCCGACCGGCGACAGCAGGCCGATCGGGAGGAACGCCCCGGCGGCGACGAGGACCGCCCAGGTCGCCTTCCCGGTCTGCGATATGACCAGGGCGCCGACGGCGACCGTCTGCATCCAGGATCCGACGGTGGAGACCAGCCCCGCTGTCCACAGCAGCGCGAACCCGCGGTGCCGGAACGGCTGCAGCGAGGCGAGCCCGCGGGCTGGCTTTCGTACCGGATGCCCGCCCGTGGCCGCGTTGCCGCTTCTGGTGTTCAGGATTCCCGCCGGGTTGAGGTCGTCATCGCCCGGGCCGAGCGTCGAGCTGGCGCTGGGCCTCGGCGAGCACGTGCACGACATCGCGGCCGAAGCGCACGTCGCACGGGTGATCGAGGCGTCCCGACCGGGCGTTCGCGGCGAGCTCGGTGATGGCGACCCGCAGCGCCGGCACGGCCTCCTCGTCCGTTCCCGCGGGAGCGGCTGACCGCCCGTGCTCGCCCCACAGCTGCAGGTCGAAGCCCGCCGCGGCCTCGGGCGCGCCGAGGGTGACCGTCGCCGTGCTGGTCGCCCCGTTCTCGTGGTGCAGGACGAGATGGGTGAGATCGCCGCGCCCAGCGTCGGCGGTCACCGAGACCACCGGCCCCAGGCTGGCCCACAGCAGCGAGACCACGTGCGGTCCCAGGTCCCACAAGCCGCCCTTCTCCTGGCGCCACGGAGTGTTGAACGGGCTGGAGGTCCCCAGGGCCGCCCCGAGCCAGGCCGCGAAGCCGCCTTGCCACCCGCCCTGGCGGGCGACGCGGGCCAGCCAGGTCCTGACGTCGGCCCGGAACCGCGCCGTGAAGAAGACGACCGAAGCGACGCCCGCGTCCTGCACGGCACGCATCAGCCTGTCCGCGTCCGCGTCGGAGGTGGCGATGGGTTTTTCCAGCAGCAGGTGCTTCCCGGCGGTGGCCGCCCGTACCGCGATGGCGCTCTGCACGTGCGGCGGCACCGAGAACGCGACCGCGTCAACATCGCCGAGGAAGGCGTCGAGCTGGCTGTACGCGGCGGCCCCGTGCCCGGCCGCCAGCGCGGCCGCGGCCTCGGGGTTGCGCCCCCAGACCGCGGCGAGCTCGATGCCCTCGGTGGAGGCGAGCACGGGCGCGTGCGTGGTCCGGGCCCAGTAACCGGTGCCGACCAGGCCGAATCTCAGCGGCCGCGCGGGCGTTGCCATCCTTGCCTCCTACGGTCAGGACGGCATCTTAGAACAGCACGTAGAGCTTGCGGCGCGGTCGTCTCGTAGCCGGGCGGTGCATGGCCGGACGCCGGTTCTCACGCGGAGGACAGCGTCTGCGGGAACGGCAGAGCGATGGGGTCGGCCGCCAGCTTGCTCCGGCCCGCCTCATCGAAGCGGTCCAGGCCGAGCGCCGAGACGTCCGCGACGCTGGTAGACCCGGTGAGCGCGACGTCGGCGGCCGCCCGCGATACCGCCGGGCCCCACATCATGCCCGCCCCGCCGGCGCAGGCGACCGTCACGCCCGGCAGCGGCCCGTCCGCCCGCAGCGCCGGGCCGATGATCGGCAGGTGGTCGGGGGTGAAGTCGATCGTGGCCGCCCAGATCCGGCGCAGCCCGAGGCCGGCGGTGACGGGCACCAGCCGGGCCAGGCGGTCCCGCATCCGGCCCAGGTAACCCATGTCCACGCTGCGGTTCTCGCCCGGTGGCTCGTCCGGGTTGCTCATCCCGAACAGCAGGCCGCCCTCCTCGGGCCGCCAGTACAGCCCGGCGGACACGTCGAAGACCATCGGTACCCGCGACGGAGCCAGGTCCGGGTGCTGCTCGGTGACCGCGACCTGGTGCCGGACGCCGCCAGCCGGGATGCGGACGCCGGCCAGCGCGCCCACCTCGGCGAGCTTCGGCCCGCCGGTGAGCACGACCAGCCCGGTGCTGATCCGGCCGCTGCTCGTCGTCACCCCGCGGACCCGGTCACCGTCCAGGTCCAGCCCGGCGAAGGCGACGTGCTCGGCCACCTCGACGCCGCTGCGCGCCAGCGCGGCCGTGTACGCCGTGACGTTGCGGGGCGGCGTGATGTACCCGTCGTCCGCGCAGAACGTGCCGCCGAGCGTCTGCCCGGGCGCCAGCGCCGGGTTGGCCGCATCCACCCCGGCGCTGTCCAGCCACCGCACCGGGACCCCCAGTGCGGCCTGCATGGCCATCCGCTCGCGCGCGGCGGCAACCTCGGCCGCGGTGAAACACGGCAGCAGGTAGCCCTGGGCGACGAATCCAGAGTCAACATTCATTTCCGAACGCTGCCGCAGATAGAACTCGCGGGACCAGCGTCCGAGCCGCACGGCCTCGGGCGTGCCGCCCTGCAGCCGGACCACGCCGGCCGCCCGGCTGCTCGCGCCTTGGCCGAGCACGCCCTTCTCCAGCAGGACCACCCGCAGGCCGGCCGCACGCAGGAAGAAGGCGCACCAGCCGCCCACGGTCCCGCCCCCGACGACGACCGCGTCGGCAGTGGCGGGGAGTGCGGCGGATGCCATTGGCACGAGGCCGATGCTGCCATAAACTGAACATTCAGTCAACGGAAGCGGGAGCCGGCCGGGGTGCTCGCTGGCCGACGGCGGGCTGGCCGACGGCGGGCTGGCCGACGGCGGGCTGGCGGACGGAAGGGTGCGCGGACCAGATGTACGGGCTGTCAGATGAGGACCTCGAGATCCAGGACCGCGCTCGCAGCTTCGCCGACGAGCTGATCCCGCTCGAGGAGGAGGCTGAGCTGGCGGGCGGCGAGCTGCCCGCGGGCGTCGCCGCGAAGCACGCCGAACGGGCACGCGAGCTCGGCCTGTACGCGGCCAACATGCCGGCCGAGCTCGGCGGCGGCGGGTTCACCACCCTGCAGCAGGTGCTGGTGCAGGAGCAGTGCGGCCGGGTCACCAACGCGCTCGGCTGGGCGGCAGCCACCCCGCCGTCGTGGCTGCCGGAGGTGGCCACCGCCGACCAGGTCGAGCGCTACGTGCGGCCGGCCGTCCGCGGCGAGCGGGAGGAGTGCTACGCGATCACCGAGGAGGGGGCGGGTTCCGACGTAGACGCGATCGAGGCGACCGCCCGCCGCGTCGGCGACGGGTACCTGCTCAACGGCACCAAATGGCACGTGACCTCGTTCAACACCGCCGACTACGCCTTCTTCCAGGCCAAGCTGGACGGCGGGCCGCACCACGGCGAGCACGCGATGTTCCTGGTGGACCTGCCCAGCCCGGGGGTGCAGGTCGTGCGCACCCCGGCCTACGCGCACACGATCAGCCACCACCACCCGATCGTGGAGTTCACCGGTGTCCGGGTCCCCGCGGCGAACCTGATCGGCGCGGAGGGCGACGGGATGGCCTTCGCCTACGAGTGGTTCCGGTTCGAGCGGCTGATGGTGGCCGCCCGCTGCCTGGGCGCTGCCGAGCGCCTCGTCGCCGAGGTGACCGCGTTTGCCGCCGAACGGCGGGCCGGAGGCCGGCCGGTCAGCGAGTACGGCCTGGTGGCCGGCATGCTGGCGGACAGCATGACCGAGCTCTTCGCGGCCCGCTCGCTCGGCTACGAGACGGCTCGCGGCATCGACCGCGGGGGCGACGTCAAGGTGGCGCACGCGCAGTGCTCGATGGCGAAGCTGTACTGCTCGGAAATGGCCGGCCGGGTCGCCGACCGGGCGGTCCAGGTCTTCGGCGGCCGCGGCTACATGCGGGAGAACGTGGCCGAGCGGTTCTACCGCGAGCTGCGGGTGGAACGGATTCTGGGAAGGCACCAGCGAGATCCAGCGGGCCATCATCGCCGGCCAGATGACCAAGCGCGGCCCCGGCTCACTGGCCTGACCCGCACCGTCCAGGCATACCTAAGGCTTCGCGATCACGGCTGGCGGCCGGCAGGGGCGGCTGGCACCCGAGGGCTACGGAGCCTGCTGCGGCTGGTCGGCCGGCTCGGCCGCAGCGGGCGCAGCCGCTGCCGCCGTGCGCCGGGGCACCCGGGCGTCGGCGGCGTGACGGATCAGCGAGCCGGCCAGCATGATGGTGAACGCCAGCGCCAGCGCGTCGGCCAGGTTCGTGCCGACCATGTGCCTGGCGGTGGAGATCCCGTCAAAATAGGCGGCCGGGATGAACCCGGCGATGGCGCACCCCGTCAGGCACAGCACGACCACCGCGGCGTCCCTGTGCCACGGCCTGCGGCCCCGCCGAAGCAGCGCGAGCAGCGCGACCGCCGCCGTCGCCGCCCACAGCGGGACCAGCCACAGCAGGCCGAGGCGCGGCGGGAGCCGCTGCGCCAGCCAGCTGACCACGGTCACCCGCGAGTTGACGGCGCCCGGCGGGTGGCCGGCGTCTGGCGCGTAGTCGCCCAGGCCGGTCACCCGGACGGGCTGGTCCTCGACGGCGGCCTGCTGCCCGACGCTGATGATCCGGCCCGGATGCGACAGGTAGTAACCCGCCAGGTGGCTGTCGGTCAGCAGCCGCCTGTACCGGCGGTAGAGCGGGTCGTTGCGGACCGAATTACTGGCCCAGTAGTAGGTCCCGGCGTACTTCGACCAGCTGGGTGGCAGGCCGAGCGCGCGCAGGTCGGCGCGCTTGGTCGTGTCGCCCGGGTTCACGATGTGCTCGAAGATCGTGTCCACGGCCCGCATGGGCTGCGTCCGCCGCTCGTAGGGACTATGGCCATTCCACACCGCGAATGCCACGGCGAAGACCGCGAGGCTCGCGGCGACCGCCGCTGCCGCTCCCGTCTGCGCGGTCAGGAACCGGCGCAGCCCGGTCCCGCCGCCCCGGCGCGCGCCGGCCAGGACGAGCGCCAGGCAGACCGGCACGGCCAGGAACACGTACTCCTGCTTGGACAAGACAGCGAGGAAGCCTCCGGTCCCGGCCAGGGCGAGGCCGCGCGCGCTCGCCCGCCGGTCCCGCCCCAGGTACACCAGGCCGGCCGCGACCAGCAGCAGGCCCACGAGGGCAGCGGGCTCGCTGAACGGGCTCGCGAACAGGTCGAAGAACGCCGCGTCCGCGACGATGACCCACAGCGTCGCCGCCACCAGCAGCTGAGCCCGCAGCCGGACCCGCAGGCCGGTGGCCAGGCTCGCGATCGCGACCGACGCAAGCGCGCACATCAGCACCCCGAGCGCGATCAGGTTCAGCGTGCTGGGCAGGCCGAATACCGGCGTCAGGAGCCTGGCCAGTTCCAGCGGCACGATCTCCGAGGTCAGGTACGGCCCGCGGCCGCAGCTGGCGGGGGCGTACTGGAAGTAGGCGTAGCGGAAGTACCGCGGGTACCCGTGCGAGTACACCGGCCCGAGGCCGAGGACGCCGCACATCAGCCGCGGGCCGTCACGGTTGTCCGCCTGGCCGACCGGCGAGGGGACCAGGAAGCGGATGAGGAACAGCCCCAGCGAGCTGCCGAAGATCAGCAGCCAGAGGCGGCCAGGGAGGGGCAGGCCGCGGAGCCGTGACCGGGCAGGCCGCGCCGCCGGGGCCGCAGCGCCGCCAGGATCGG
The DNA here is from genome assembly GCA_963697445.1 of uncultured Actinomycetes bacterium. Lineage (GTDB taxonomy): Bacteria > Actinomycetota > Actinomycetes > Streptosporangiales > Streptosporangiaceae > PALSA-505. The sequence goes on along the minus strand of CAVOOC010000022.1, from coordinate 38,500 downwards.
CCGTGCCGTCTGTGCCGTCAGGATCGGCAGCGCCGCCAGGATCGGCCGCACCGGCGCGCAGCCGCTGGCCGTCCCCGCGCGACTCATGAATTTCCTGCTCGTTGCCAGACAACGGCTGAACCCTCTCAGCGCCCCGGCCTACTCACGACCGCCTCTCGCTTCAGGCTCTCCCTTGTTCCCAGCGGGCGTCGTATATGCCGGCGGGCTCGATTATTTTCCCCTCAGGCCCGTGGGCTGGAGGACCCCGGAGGTTGCGCCGGGCCTCCAGCCCGAGGTACCGCTCACGGGAAGACTACCCTCGCCGCCGTGAGCCAGCGATGAGGACAGGCCGCGGTCAGCGGGCGCGACCGGCCTATCCGGCAGGCTGGGCCACCCGGCCGGGATTCCGCACCGGCTCGCCGAGGTAGCCGCGGGCCACCATGGTCACGAACTGGTAGACCGCGTCCTCCTGGGGCGAGAGCGGGCCCGGCGCGGCATGAGGCGAGGACAGCCCCCGCTGCACCGACTCGCACGCCTGCCAGTCCTGCCGGTTGGTGATGTCCCAGAACTCGATCGCGTAGCCGGGGTCGAACCCGGGCTGCTGCACCGATTCGGGCGCGAACGCCCAGCTGCACTCGATCCGGGTCCGGTCGGCGGCGAGGGGGACCAGCCGGTGCACCATCACGTAGTCGGGGTGGAGGCTGACCAGCACGTTCGGGAAGATGTGGACGTAGATCACCGTCCGTCGCCCGGCCTCGTCAAGGCCCCGCAGCGCCGCGCCGTGGCTGCGCCCGTCGAGCGACATCGTCGCCATCCCGTCCCGCAGGTCCATCCAGCCGCCGACCCAGGGCCCCGCCAGCGCGTAGTTCTCCCCGCTCTTCGGCGGCGACACCTTGCACAGCTCCGGGTGGATGGTGGGGCAGTGGTAGCACTCGTGATAGTTCTCGGACAGGATTTTCCAGTTGGCGCGGGCGTCGTAATCATGCCGCCCGGCGACCTTCAGCCGGGCCATCTCGTACGGTGCGACGAGGTCCGCCAGCGCGGCCAGCGAGTCCGCGAGCGGTGCCGCCGTACCCGATCCGTCCACGAACGCCAGGCCGTGCCACTCGGTGACTGGCAGCTCGGTGAGCCCCCACTCGCCGGCGGCGAATCCCGGGTGGTTCTTGAAGCCCGCCGCCGCCCGTATCTGCCCGCTCAGCGAGTAGGTCCACGAGTGGTACGGGCAGATGATGACATTCCGCTGCGCCGCCGCACCGCAGGCCAGCAGCTCATGGCCGCGGTGGCGGCAGGTATTGGCGAACGACCGCAGCACGCCGTCCTCGCCGCGCACCAGCAGGACGCTGCCGGTGCCCAGCGTCTCGGCGAGCTGGTCACCGGGCTCAGGTAGCTGGTCGCTGCGGGCGACGCATACCCAGCCGCCGTCAAAGAAGTGACGCTGCTCCCACGCGAACACCGCGGGGTCCACGTAGGCAGCCGGCGGCAGCATCCTGCTCTGCCCGAACGGCCGCAGCGACTCGGCCAGCCCGGCGGGATCGAGGGGAGCGGCGGCCGGCGCGAAGGTTTGACTGACCATACAGTCAAGCCTAAGGGGGCAGCGACGCGAAGTCCAGCCGCCTGCCCGCCCCGGCTCAGCCGCGCGGCACCGGCTCAGCGCCGGGGCCAGCTGCTCAGCGCGGCTGCGCGGCCAGGTCCCCGGGGCGCATCCGGAATACCTGCAGCCGCAAGCCGTGGTACTTCTCGGTCTCGCCGACCCACTCCATGCCGATCCGGCGGACCATGGCCACCGCGCGCGTGTTGGCCGGCCGGACGACGGCGATGACCTGCTCGATGCCCTGCTTGAAGGCCCACTCGGCCAGCGCCAGCCCGGTCTCGGCGGCGTAGCCGTGACCCCACGCGTCCGGGTGCAGCTGCCAGCCGATCTCGAACTCATCGTCCGGCGGCAGCGGCAGCAGGGTCGCCCCGCCGATCAGGCGCCCTTCGTCGCGCAGCTCGATCGCCCAGCGGCCGGCCTGCGGCTGCATCCTGGCGTCCTCGGCGATCCACTGCTGCAGCACGACGCGCATGGCCGCCTGGTCGCGCACCTGGTCCATCGCCGGCGCCAGCCACCGCGCCACCTCGGCGTCGCCGTAGGCGCCGAGCGCCGGCCCGGCATCGCCGGCATTCCACGGCCGCAGCGCGAGGCGGTCGGTGAGCAGTCGTTCGGCCACGGAGCCCACGATAACCGGGGCGCCGGCCTCTCGTCGCAGGCGGCCAGCAAGTCCGTCACGAACGGCCGGCACGTCCGCCACGGACGGGCGGCACGTCCGTCGCGGGCGACCGGCAAGCTGGCAGCAGGCGGTGAGCAGGCTGGCTCAGGCCCGGCGGCTCGCCTCGGTCCCTGGCCGCTCGCCGTAGCCCAGGTGAGCGGCCGCGACCCGCTTGGGCACGACCATGCGCCACGCCTCGGTGAGCAGCTCGCGCATCTCGGCCACGTCGATCGCGGCCATCTTCGCGTGCACCCAGTGGTAGCGCTGGTCGCTGAGCCGCGGCAGGCAGAACTTCGCCGGCTCGGCGTCGATGAGCGCGGCACGTTCCTCCCTGGGGAAGCCGAAGCCCATCGTCGTCTCGTCCGGCGACACCGACGCGTAGACGATCTTCCCGACCCGGAACTTGACGTGGTCGTGGATGAGGTGCTCCTCGGTGCGCGGCAGGGTCATCGCCCAGGCGCGCACATCCTCCTCGGTCACCATCCGCGCCAGCACCTCCCCGGCTCACCCCGTACAGCACCGGGATACCAGCAGGCACCGACAGAAACCCGGCGTCAGGCCTGCTTGGCCTCGCTGCTGTCGCTGCGCACGAACACGACGATGGAGCGCCCGGCGACCGGCAGCGCCTGGCCGCTGTCGAAGAAGTCGCCTCCCCGGTCGCGGGCCGAGGTGTCGAAGACCGCCTCCCACCGCTTGCCCCACTGCTGCGGCAGCGACCAGTCGAGCGTTTCCTCGTGCGCGTTGAACAGCACCAGGAACGACTCGTCGGTCACGTGCTGGCCGCGGCGGTCCCGGTCGGTGATCGCCTCGCCGTTGAGGAAGACGCCGACCGAGTTGATGAGCCCGCTGTCCCAGTCGTCGTCGCCCATCTCGGTCCCGTCGGGCTTGCACCAGCCCAGGTCGATGGTTCCCCGGATCGGGCGGCCCTGGAACCACCGGCGCCGGCGCAGCACCGGATGCTCGCGCCGCAGCGCGATCAGCTGCTTGGTGAACTCGAGCAGGTTCTCGTCGATGTGCTCCCAGTCCTGCCAGGTGATCTCGTTGTCCTGGCAGTAGGCGTTGTTGTTGCCGCGCTGGGTGCGCCCGGCCTCGTCGCCGCCGAGCAGCATCGTGACCCCCTGCGACAGGAACAGGGTGGCGAGGAAGTTGCGCTGCTGCCGCCGCCGCAGCGCCAGGATCTTCTCGTCGTCGGTCTCGCCCTCTGCCCCGCAGTTCCACGACCGGTTGTCGTCGCTGCCGTCCCGGTTGTCCTCGCCGTTGGCCTCGTTGTGCTTCTCGTTGTAGGAGACCAGGTCGCGCAGCGTGAAACCGTCGTGCGCGGTGACGAAGTTGACGCTGGCGCCCGGGTGCCGGCTGTCGGCCTGGTAGAGGTCGGAGCTGCCGGTCAGCCGGGTGGCGAACTCGCCGAGGGTGGCGGGCTCGCCGCGCCAGAAGTCCCGGACCGTGTCGCGGTACTTGCCGTTCCACTCCGACCACAGCGCGGGGAAGTTGCCCACCTGGTAGCCGCCCTCGCCGATGTCCCACGGCTCGGCGATGAGCTTGACCTGGGAGACCACCGGGTCCTGCTGGATCAGGTCGAAGAACGCGGACAGCCGGTCCACCTCGTGGAACTGCCGGGCCAGGCTGGCGGCCAGGTCGAAGCGGAACCCGTCTGCGTGCATCTCGGTGACCCAGTACCGCAGCGAGTCCATGATCAGCTGCAGGGTGTGCGGGTGGCCGACGTTGAGGCTGTTCCCCGTGCCCGTGGTGTCGTAGTAGAACTGGGGGTCCTCGGCCACCAGGCGGTAGTACGCCGCGTTGTCGATGCCCTTCATCGACAGCATCGGGCCCAGCTGGTTGCCCTCGGCGGTGTGGTTGTAGACGACATCGAGGATCACCTCGATCCCGGCCTCGTGCATCGCCCGGACCATCGCCTTGAACTCGGCGACCTGCTCGCCCCGCTGACCGGCCGCGGCGTACTCGTTGTGCGGGGCGAGAAACCCGATCGAGTTGTAGCCCCAGTAGTTGCGCAGCCCGCGCTCGACGAGCTGAGAGTCGTGCACGAACTGGTGCACCGGCAGCAGCTCCACCGCGGTGACGCCCAGCTCGGTGAGGTACTCGATCGCGGCGGGATGGCCCAGGCCGGCGTAGGTGCCGCGCTGCGCCTCCGGGATGCCGGGATGGCGGGCGGTGAACCCCTTGACGTGCATCTCGTAGATGACCGACTCGTTCAGCTGGATGTCCGGCGGCCGGTCGTTGCCCCAGTCGAAGTACGGGTTGTGCACGACTGACCTGGGCACGTGCGGGGCACTGTCGTCGTCGTTGCGGGAGTTCTCGTCGCCGAAGTTGTACGGGAAGCACGCCTGGTCCCACTCGACCTGGCCCTCGATGGCCTTGGCATACGGATCGAGCAGCAGCTTGGCCGGGTTGCAGCGCTTCCCCTCCTCCGGCGCCCACGGCCCGTGCACGCGGTAGCCGTAACGCTGGCCGGGCACCACCGAGGGCAGGTAGGCATGCCAGCAGGAGGCATCTACTTCCTCGACGGCGATTCGCTGCTCGTTGCCGTCGTCGTCGAACAGGCACAGCTCGACCTTTTCGGCGACCTCGGAAAACAGCGAGAAGTTCGTTCCGCCGCCGTCGTAGGTCGCGCCCAGGGGGTAGGGACGGCCCGGCCATATCTCGATGGCATCCGTCATCTGGACAGTCCTCTCACGTCTTCATTCATGGGCCCCGAACGGCTCCGCTCGGAGGCCCGCCCGGACCGGCAGGGTTCCGGGCAGTGGTCATGACATGCGCGCTTCGGTCAGGATGGCGACGGTGTCCGGGGGGAGGACGACGCCCTGCCGCGAGCGCCCTACCTGGGGGGCGGACGCTGCGAGCAGCGCCGCCGCCGGGCTGGCCGGGAAAGTCCAGGGGAGCGGGCCGAGATTGGCGGCCACCGCCACCGGTCCGCGGCGGACGATCAGCCAGCCTGCCTCCTGATCGTATGCGGTCTTTACCCGATCGAGCCGCGGATCGGTCAACTCGGCGAGCCGGCCGCGCAGCGCGATCAGCTCGCGGTACCAGTCCAGCAGGGCGGCGTGCGGGCCGGCCGCGGGCTCGGCCCAGTCGAGCCGCGACCGCTCGAACGTCGCCGGGTCCTGGGGATCGGGCACGTCCGCCGGGTCCCAGCCGAAGGAGGCGAACTCCTGCCGCCGCCCCTCGCTGACCTTCTGGCCGAGGCCAGGGTCGGGGTGGCTGGTGAAGTACTGAAACGGCGTGCTGGCACCCCATTCCTCGCCCTGGAAGAGCATCGGCACGAACGGCGAGGTGAGCAGCAGGGCCGCGGCGACCCGCAGCCGGCCCTCGCTCATCAGGCCGCTGCTGCGCTCGCCGGCCGCGCGGTTGCCGACCTGGTCGTGGTTCTGGGTGCAGACGACGAACTGGCTGCCGGCCAGGCCCGCCGGCGGCTGGCCGTGTACCCGCTGCCGGTGCGGCGAGTAGGTGCCGTCGTAGACCCACGCCTGCCGCAGCGCCTTGGCCAGCAGCGCCAGCGGCCCGAAGTCCTCGTAATAGCCGCTGCGGTCGCCGGTCAGCGTGGCGTGCAGGGCGTGGTGCCACTCGTCGGCCCAGGCTGAGTCCAGGCCGTAGCCGCCGGCCTCCCGGCCGCGGACGAACCGGGGGTCATTCAGGTCGCTCTCGGCGATGACGAACAGCGGCCGGCCGGCGTGGGCGGCCAGCGCCGCCACCTCGGCCCCGAGCTGCTCGCAGATGCTGATGGCCGAGTCGTCGGCGAACGCGTGCACCGCGTCGAGGCGCAGCCCGTCGCAGTGGTAGTCGCGCAGCCACATGAGCGCGTTGTCGGTGACGAACCGGCGGACCTCGTCGCTGCCCGGGCCGTCGAAGTTCACCGCATCGCCCCAGTTGGTCTGGTGCCGGGCGGAGAAGTACGGGCCGAACTGCGGCAGGTAGTTCCCCAGCGGGCCGAGGTGGTTGTAGACGACGTCCATCACCACGCCCAGACCACGGGCGTGCGCCGCGTTGACCAGCCGCTTCAGCCCGTCCGGCCCGCCGTAGGCGTGGTGCGGCGCGAACAGGTTGACGCCGTCGTAGCCCCACCCCCTGTCGCCGGGGAACTCGGCCACCGGGAGCAGCTCGATCGCGTTGACGCCCAGGCCGGCGAGGTGGTCCAGGTGCGCGATCGCCCCGTCGAACGTCCCCTCGGGGCTGAACGTGCCGACGTGCAGCTCGTACAGGACCGATCCGGCCAGCGGCACCCCCCGCCAGCCGGTGTCCTGCCAGCCGAAGGCCGCGTGGTTGACCACCCGGGACGGCCCGTGCACGCCGCGGGGCTGCAAGGCCGAGCGGGGGTCAGGCAGCGGCGGGCCCCCGTCCAGGCTGAAGGCGTAGTCCGTCCCCGGCCCGGCCTCGTCGGCAGTGGCCGCCCACCAGCCGCCCGCGGCCGGCGTCATCGGGATCCGCCGCTCGCCCAGGACGAGCTCGACCCCGCCGGGCAGTGGCGCCCAGACCCGGAACTCGTGCATCAGCCCTTCCTGCCCGCCGCCGCCACCGGGAATCAGCCCTGCATTCCCAGGACCGCGACCGGGAACCGCCGGAGCAGCGCTTCGACCCTGACGCTGCCGCCGGTGACGGGCTCGCCGGTGAGCACGTCGGTCCACGAGCCCTCGGGGACCGTGACCGACGTATCGCCCCAGGCGCCGGCGCCCCAGACCCCGCCGCCCAGCCGGGCCACCAGCCGGGGCACCACGACGGCCAGCCCGGCGGTCCGGGTGAAGGCCAGCACGTGACCGGCCGCGGTCCCCGAGACGTCCAGCGGCTGGTAGCCGGAGCCGGGGCCGTAGGCGTCCGGGTGCCGCTGCCGGTGGCCGAGCAGGCGGTGGATGAGCCAGAGCTTCGGGCCGCCCTCGTCGGCCCGGGCCAGCGCTTCCTCCGGCCCGGCGCCGGCCAGCGCGTCCAGCAGCCGTTCCCGGGCGGCGTAGTTGACCGGGCGGCGGTTGTCCGGATCGACGAGGGACAGATCCCAGACCTCGGTGCCCTGGTAGATGTCGGGAACGCCCGGGCAGGTCAGCAGCAGCGTCATCTGGGCCAGCGAGCTGACCCGGCCGCGCTCGATGAGCTGCTGCCCGTACAGGAACTTCTCCAGGTCGGCGACGAACTCCTCGTCGGCGAGTACGGCCGTGACGAACGCGTCCACGGCCTCGTCGTAGCCGGGATCCGGATCGGTCCAGGAGGTGTGCACCTTGGCCTCCTTGACCGCCTTGGCCATGAACTGCCTGGCGCGCGCGGCGTCGATCGGCCACGCGCCCACCAACGCCTGGTACATCAGGTACTCGGCGTTCGCGTCCGGCCAGGCCGGCTTGTGCTGCCCGTTGCGCGACACCCAGCGCTGCACGGCCTGTTCCCACGCGAACGGCAGCTCGGCCAGCAGGCTGAGCCGGGCCCGGACGTCGCCGCTGCGCTTGGTGTCGTGGGTGGACAGGGTCAGCATCGCCTCCGGCCACTGCTCCGCCGCGGCGGACATGGCCCGGTGGAACTCCCCGGGGCTGCTGCCGAACCGGCCGGGGTCGCCGCCCACCTCGCACAGCGAGGCCAGCACGTGGTAGCGGTAGAAGGCGGTGTCCTCGGCCCCCTTGGCCATGACCGGCGCGGTCACCTGGGCGAAGTGCACCGCGAAATCGGCCTCGGGGCCGCCGGGATGCGTTCCGGTGAGCAGCTCGCCCACGAACTCCGCGAGCCCGGCGTCGTGCCCGGGCCGGCGCTGCCGCGCGCCGGCGACGGCCGCGGTCACGTGGTCGCGGTCCGCCTGCGTCAGCGGGCGCCCGGGCCACGGATAGATCCGGTAGACAGGGAAGGCGGCGATGATCTCGTGCAGCACGTCGCGCAGCTGCCTGCGGGTGAAGTCGCGCCCGCGGCGATGGCGGTCGCAGACCCGGGCGAGCAGGCTGGTGAGGCGCTCCACCTCCGCGGCCAGGCTCTGGCGCATGACCTGCAGCTTCGCGGCGCGGACGACCTCGGGATAGTCCTCCGTCTGGCCGGTGAACCGGGAATAGCAGGCCCGCATCGCGCTCTCGCCGGCCGGGTCGGTGAAGACCTGGTTGACCGCGGTCAGGAAGTCGTAGCCGGAGGTTCCGGCCACCGGCCAGGAGGCGGGCAGTTCCTCGCCGGGCTCGAGGATCTTCTCCACCACCACGTAGCCGCCGCCGGTCGCCTCGTGCAGCCGCTCCAGGTAGCCGGCCGGATCGGCGAGCCCGTCCACGTGGTTGACGCGCAGCCCGTCCGCGGTCCCGCCCGAGACCAAGCGCAGGATGAGCCGGTGCGTGTCGGCGAAAACCTGGGGGTCCTCCGCCCGGAGCCCGGCGAGCGTGGTGATGTCGAAGAACCGCCGGTAGTTGAGCTCCTCGGCGGCGGTGCGCCAGTAAGCGAGCCGGTAGCTCTGCCGCCGCAGCAGCGCGTCGAGTGCGTCGGGATCGGTGTTCAGCGCCTGGACCGCGGCTTCCGTGAGCTGGCCTTCGTCGTCGCGGTCGAGCCCGTCGAGGGTGCGGCGCGACACCGGCGCCTCATGCTCGTGGTAGCGGACCGACGGCGCTCCGCCGGGCTGCTCGACGGTCAGCTCGCCCGCGTCAAGGACGCGGCCGTAGTGGTCGCCGAGCACCGGCATGAGCACGGTGCCGGCCATATCGGATCGCGGCGGATCCCAGTCGATGTCGAAGTAGCCGGCGAACCGGCTCTCCGCCCCGTTCTCCAGGACGTCCCACCACCAGGCGCTCGCCCGGCCGCCGACCGCCATGTGGTTCGGCACGATGTCCAGCACCTGCCGCAGCCGGCCTCGGCCAGCCGCGCGGAGAGGCGGGCATGCGCCGAGGCGCCGCCGAGCTCGGAGTTCAGCCGGCCGTGGTCCACCACGTCGTAACCGTGCGTGCTGCCCGCGGCCGCCTGCAGCACGGGCGAGCAGTACAGGTGGGTGACACCCAGCCGGGCAAGGTACCCGGTGACCGCCGCGGCGGCGTCGAAACCGAAGCCGGCGTGCAGCTGGACGCGGTAGGTGGCGCCCCGCGGGCGGTCCGGCGCCGGCCTCTCAGGCATCGTTCGTCGCACGCCTTGCACCCTATGTGCCGGGCCGAGCGGCACCCCCGGCACCCCAATGGGGCCGGGTATTCCGGTGAAAACGGGCATCTGCCCTGTTCACCACCAGATGGATACGGAGGGTAGTCAAAGGTGTCGTACGGGTTCCCACAAGTGTCCCGTGGGGTTACGCTGGCCCCAAGGGGCCGGGTGCGGTGAAGCACCCGGCAGGGGAACAGAAGGGCGGGGTCATGTTTCGAAGAATCCGCTTGCTCGGGATCGCGGTCAGCACGGCTTTAATGGCGGGCGTGCTCGTCCAGGCGCCACCCGCGCTGGCCGCCGCCAAGGAGATTGGCTTCCAGGGCACTGCGTTCGGCACATCGGTCAGTGTCGGATCGGTCGTGAAGTCGGGCCGGTCGGCACTGACCACCCTGGGCTGCACGTCCGCGGTGCCCGTGACGCGCCCGAACAGCGTGGCGGGGGTAACCGTCCCGGGCGTGCTGAGCACGGGAACGATCGACACGAGCGTCGCGTCGGAGACCACCGCTACCGGTGTCGCCTCGACGAGCAGCAGCACCATCCAGAATGTCAGCGCGCTGGGCGGCGTGATCACGGCCGACGCCGTGACGTCGGTCAGCACCACCAGCAGGAACAACACGACCGGGGCGTTCAGCACGAGCGCCGCCGGCACCCAGTTCGTCAACCTGAAGGTCGCCGGCGCCACGATCAGCGGGACGCCCGCGCCCAACACCAAGATCAACCTGCCCCTCGGCCTGGGATACGTGATCCTCAACCAGCAGACCGGGCACGTCGGGAAGAACACCGCAGATCTAACCGTCATCGGGATCCACGTGGTCCTGACGGCCGGTCCGATGGCCGGCACGGACGTCATCGTGTCCTTCGCCAACAGCGGCCTGGGCGGCCCGGTCGATGGGTTGCTGAGCGGCTACGCGTATGCGGCGTCGGCGAACGTGGCGCTGGGCGTCCTCATTCTGGGACAGGAGTTCCCGCAGCCGCTGAAATGTTTCGACGACGGCGTGACCAAGACGAACGCTGGCGCGCTGGTGAGCGTTCCCGGGCTCGCGATCAGCGGGACCGCTGCCGACACAACGACGGGGGATGCGGACGTTCCGTCGGACGAAGCGTCCTCTACCATCCAGGACCTGAACCTGCTCTCGGGGCTGGTGACGGCGACAGCAGTCAAGGCGGATGTCACCGCGAACGGCAACCCGCCGGCGCTCGGTGACAACTCGTCCTTCCTGGACCTGTCGGTGAACGGATCCTCGATCGGCGGTACCCCCGCGCCGAACACCAGGATTCCCTTGGCCGGGATCGGCACGCTGTGGCTGCACCGCGTGTTCAAGACGTCCAACTCGATCCACGTCATCATGATCCAGCTGATCGTGACCGTGCCGGGTAACCCGCTCGGACTGCCGCTGAACGCCGTGGTCAACGTGGCATCCGCGCAGGTCAGCATTCACAACTAGGCAACAGGAGGAACAAACCCGCCGTCGCGGGGCCCGGTCGCGGGCCCCGCGACGGCCCTTCGCGCGTGCGGCGAGCGGTCCGTGCCCGGTCAGGCCGGGCGGTCCTTTTTCGGCAGCTTGCTGACCACGGCGTCGTAGGAGGCGTCGATCGCCTCGAGCAGCTCGTCGTCACCGATTGCGCCGCCGATCCGCAGGCTGTTCCACCCGGAGCGGCCGATGTAGGCCATCACCGAGGCGTCGTCGGGATAGCGCAGCAGCCACTCGTCAGCGGCTTCCCTGCTCCGGCCGCACTTGACCCCGACCGAGGTCACCGGCTCAGCTCCCAGGAACGCGAATATCTTGCCGCCTACCTTCACGACGACGTCGCCCTCCCAAGGCTCGTCCTGCCACGCGCCGGGCTTGGCCAGGCAGTGACCGAGCAGCTCTTCCGGAGTCATGGCTCTCCTACCGGTCTGGTGCGGACGTGATCACCTGAGGTTCCCATCATGGCTGGATCGGAGCCGTTCGGGAGAATCGAATCTAGGGGTTGTCAGCGCCGTCAGCTAGGTTGTCAGGATGGTCCGGCCGGTACGGGAAGACGCGCGCGGGATCGTCGCGCCGGAGGCGGGGCTCGCGCATTTCCGGCTGGACAGGTACCCGCCGTCGCCGGCGGCGGCCCGGTTCGTGGACCGCTACTGGGTGGCGACCTGGGATCTTCGCGGCCGCCCGCCCTACACCCAGCAGGTGCTCGCCCACCCGGTCGTCAACGTGGTCTTCACCGACGGCACGGCGCTCGCGCACGGGGTGAAGACCCGGATCGACGCCCGCACGCTGAGCGGCGCAGGCCGGGCGCTGGGCATCATGTTCCGGCCGGCCTTCCGCCCGTTCCTCGACGGTCCGGCCTCGGCGATCACGGACCGGGCTATCCCGCTGCCGGAGCTGTTCGGCCCGGCGGCGGCCGGGCTCAGCCGGCGCGTGGCCGAGGCGGCCGGCGGCGAGGAGGGCGGGGCCGAGATGGCGGCGCTGGCCGACGGCTTCCTGGCCGCGGTCGTGCCGGCCGGCCCGCAGCCGTCCGAGCTGACCACCGAGATCGCCGAGCGCGCGGCGGCCGATCCCTCGCTCGTCCGGGTGGACGCGCTCGCGGCCCGGGCGGGGGTCGGCGTCCGTCAGCTGCAGCGCAGGTTCGCCGACCACGTCGGCATCAGCGCCAAGGCGCTGATCCGCCGGTACCGGCTGTACGAGGCGGCCGAGCAGGCGAGGCTGCAGCGCGACGTCAACTGGGCAGACCTGGCCGCCCGGCTCAGCTACAGCGACCAGGCGCACCTGTCCCGCGACTTCTCCGCGCTGCTCGGGATGCCGCCGCGCCGGTACGCGCTCTCCTGCCGGGCCTGATGCCCTGGCCCGCGCCCCGGCCTTACCGGAGGATGGCGGCGTCGAGCGCGTCGCGCAGGCGGCCGCCGTACTGCTCGAGCAGGATGCTGGCCTCGTCCGGGTCGAGCCGGGAGGCAGCCACGATGCTGGCTACCTTGGGCCGCCAGCCGCTGGCGACCAGCGCGCGGCGCGCTTCGCGCGAGGACACGCCGCTGATCGCCGTCACGATGCGGACGGCGCGCTCGCGCAGCTTGGTGTTGGTCGGGCGGACGTCCACCATCAGGCTGCCGTAGGTCTTGCCCAGCCGGATCATGGCCGCCGTGGAAACGATGTTGAGCACGATCTTCTGCACGGTGCCGGCGTTGAGCCGGGTCGAGCCCGCGATCACTTCGGGCCCGACGCGGATCTCGACCGGGAACTGGGCGAGCGCGCCGAGCGGCGTGTTCTCGTTGCAGGCGAGGCCCGCGGTGAGCGCGCCGAGTTCGTTGGCGCGGCGCATCGCCCCCAGGACGTAGGGCGTCCGGCCGCTGGCCGAGATGCCGAGGACCGCGTCCCGTTCGCTGACGCCCAGCCGGTCAAGCGCGTCGCCGCCCGCGGCCGGGTCGTCCTCCACGTTCTCCTGCGCGGAGCCGAACGCGTCCTGCCCGCCCGCCATGATGGCGTCGATCATGCCGTCGGGAACGCTGAACGTCGGCCCGGCTTCGGCCGCGTCCAGCATCCCGATCCGGCCGGCCGTGCCCGCGCCGACATAGATGAGGCGGCCGCCGATCGCCAGCCGTTTGACCACCGCATCGACCACGGGCGCGATCAGCCCGGCCGCGTCGGCCACGGCGTCGCCTGCCCGGCGCGCCTGCTCCGCCATCAGCGTCACGAGGTCGGGGACGGACAGCTGGTCGAGGTCGCTGAACTCCGAATCGGCCTGCTCGGTCGCGAGCCGGGCCAGGAGTGCGGCATCACGGGCGGTCGTCAAGACGTGCCTCCACTGCGAGGTAGCACCCGACGCGTCCCGGCGGCACTACGGAACGTTCACGGTAGGCTATAAGTGACTTAGATACCTAGACTAGTGGTCGTTTTAGTAAATGACGTATATCTGAGGGCCGGGTTACGGCGCGCCTAGCATCTCGTGCAAGCGTTTGTGCAGGCGTTCGCTGTAGGCTGATCGCCGAGTAACATGGAGCGGCCATCGACTGACGGGCCGGGGATAGCCGGCGGGTCGCCGGTCAGCTCCCCGCCTGCCTTGCCGCGGAGGCCCGCCGCTTGGGTGACGTCGCTGGCCGGCCCCGCATACGGCTGTCATGACGGGTCCGGCGCGGATGTGCTTACCCGTAGCGGCGGTCTACGGTGAATGGAGGTTCGGTGGCGATGGCTGCTCGGCGATCCGCCACTGCCCGGCGTCCTGGGGGTTCGGCTGGACGTCACGGCAGTCAGGCGAAGGAACCTGATGGCCCCGTCGATGTCGTGGTGCGGATCCGCGCCCTGATGCCCAGTCTCGCCCCGGCCGAGCAGCGTGTCGCCCGCCTCGCGGTGAGCGACCCCGGCCGGGCCGCACGGTGGACCATCTCCGAATACGCCGAGCGCGCGCAGACCTCGGGAACCACGATCATCAGGTTCTGCCGCGCGATCGGGCTCGACGGCTACCCGGCGCTGCGGATCGCCCTGGCCGCCACCGCCGGTCACGGTGCCGCCGGCACCTGGCGCTCCGTGTCGGGTGACATTGCCCCCGACGACGACGTCGCCACCGTGGTGCGGAAGGTCGGCAACGCGGACGCGCGCGCCGTCGAGGAGACGATCGGCCAGATCGACTTCGACCTGCTCGGCAAAGTGGTCGACGCGGTGATCAACGCCCGGCGCATCGACGTCTACGGTGTCGGCGCCAGCGGGCTCGTCGCCCTTGACCTGCAGCAGAAGCTGCACCGGCTCGGGAAGATCGTCTATGCCTGGACCGATACGCACATGGCGCTCACCTCGGCGGCCATGCTCGGCGCCGAGGACGTCGCGATCGGCATCTCCTACACCGGCACGACGCTGGACACGATCGACCCGGTCCGGGTCGCGAAGGCCAACGGCGCGCTGGCGGTGGCGCTGACCAACCACCCCCGGTCGGCGCTGGCCACCGCCGCCGACCTGGTGCTGACCACGGCGGCCCGCGAGACGACCTTCCGGACCGGCGCGATGACCAGCCGGATCGCGCAGTTCACCGTCGTCGACTGCCTCTTCGCGCTGGTCGCCCAGCGCAATTTCGAAGAGACGGTCGACGCCCTGGAGCGGACCTACGCGGCGATCGGCCGCCGGCGCACCTCCAGCCGCTGACGCGGGCTGGCCGGCGGTTTGGCCCGGGCGGCTGGCCTGGCGCTGGTCTGGCGGCTGGCCCGGGCGGCTGGTCCGGGTGGCTGGCCCGGGCGGCTGGTCCGGGTGGCTGGTCTGGCGGCTGGCCCGGGCGGCTGGTCTGGCTGTTTGGTCTGGCGGCTGGCCCGGGCGGCTGGCGCTGAGCCGGTCAGTCCGGCTGTGGCGCGCAGCGGTCGTGGACGGCCTCGCGCAGCCGCCGGATGACGCCCCGGCCCCGGCCGAAGTGGACCTCGTTGGTGAGCAGTACCGCCCAGCCCCCGCTGGCTGGGTCGCAAGCGATGCTCGTGCCGGTGAACCCGGTGTGGCTGACGCTGCCCGGTGGCCACCGGGGCCCCAGCGAGTCGGCCGGATCCCCGCGCAGCGCCCAGCCGAGCCCGCGCGCCCCGTCCAGGCCCGCCGTCTGCGTCCGGCATGCCTCCCGCCTGGACGCGCGGGACAGGAACTCCCCGCCGAGCCATGCCCCGTCCAGGTACCGGACCAGGTCATCGACGGGCGCGAACAGGCCGGCGTGCCCGGCCACCCCGCCGAAGAAGCGGGCGTTCTCGTCGTGCACGATCCCGGCCAGAGCGGTGCCGTCCGGCTGCAGTTCGGTCGCCGCGGCCCGCTGGCCTTCCGCGGTGTCCGGCCGGAAGCCGGTCCTGCTCATGCCGAGCGGCCCGGTGACAAGCTCGCCGACGCTGACGTCGAGCGGCGTGCCGGTGATGGCCGGCACCATGCGGCCCAGCAGCATGAATCCGATGTCCGAGTAGACGACCCGGCTCCCCGGCGGATGGCTGAGCGGCACGCGGAGCAGAGCCCGGACGGCCTCGTCCGGGTCGTGGCAGCCGCTCCAGAACGGGATGCCGGCCGGCAGCCCCGCGGTGTGGGCAAGCAACTGGCGCACGGTGACCTCGTCGCGGCCCTCACCGCCGAACGCCGGGAGGAACCTCGTCACCGGGTCATCCAGCGTCAGCGCGCCGAGCCCGGCCAGGCGCAGCACGGCCGGCAGCGTCGCCACCACCTTGGTCAGGGACGCCAGGTCGAACGGCGTGTCGCGGTGCATGGCCCGGGGCGGGGCGCCCCGCACCTGGGCGTGGCCGGCGACCACGACGTCGGCGGGCCGGCCCGGCGTGCCGGCGGCGAAGACCGCACCGGGAATCGTGCCCGAGCCGACCGCCGCGGCCAGTACCTCCCGGACGGCCCCCGACCCGCTTCCGGCCGCACCCCAGGTCACCCCGTCGCCTAGTGCCAGCATCCGGTCACCCGTGCCCACCCGGTTCCCGCTGCCGCCTGTGCCCGGTCACCCGTGCCCACCCGGTTCCCGCTGCCGCCCGTGCTCGGTCACGCGGCCGGCCCCGCGACGAGCAGCGCCGGCCAGGCCCGGCTGCCCCGGTCATCTGTCCCGCCCGTGCCGGTCACTCGTCGAGCCCCGCAGCGAGCAGCGCCGCGCCTACCTCCGGCTGGGCCAGCGGTTCCACGGCGGCGGTCGCGGCCTGGAAGGCCGCTTGCAGCGGCGGCATGGCGAACACCCCGCCTACCCCCGCAACCGGGAGCTCGCCGAGCCGCTGCCGCAGCACGCCGGCGAGCCCGGCCAGGGCCGCGGCCGCCTCGGCGATGATGGCGCACGCCACCGGATCCTCGTCCGGCGCCGCCGCGCATCGGCCCACTACCGGCGCGAGGCTGGCGAGCACGGCCCGGTCGCCGGGGGAGCGCTGCACGCGGAGTACGAGCTCGTCCAGGGACACGCCGACCGCCTGGGCGAGCGCGTCGCGCAGCCTTGTGGGCGGCCCGGTGCCTTCGGCGGCCGCGAGCGCCGCCCGCAGGGCCAGCCTCCCGATCCAGTAAGCACCGCCCTCATCGCCGACCAGGTGACCGTGGCCGCCAGTGCGCTGGAGGGCACCGGGGGAGCCCCCGACGGCCACCGAGCCCGTCCCGGCGATCACGACGATCCCCGGGCTGCCCAGGAACGCGCCGAGCCAGGCGACGGTCGCGTCCGAAGCCACCCGCGCCGGCGTCCCGCAGGCCTCGCTGACAGTGGCGGCGAAGGCCGCCGCCGCGCCCGGCTCCCTGGCGATGCCGGGGACGCCGATGCCGACCGCCGCCGGGCGGGCGGCCCTGGCCAGCGCCGCCATCTGCGGGACGCCATCGCCGGACAGCAGGAAGTTGAAGGGGCCGCTGGAATACCGCTGCGTGGTCACGCCGTCAACCACGAGCGCCGCCCGGGTGCCGCTGCCGCCCGCATCGACCCCCAGGACAGGCCCCATGCCCTCCAGCGCCGCCGCGATCCGCGCAGCCACGTCCGGCCTCTCGGCTGTTGCTGGGTCCCGCGCCTCGGCAGCGGCTGCGTCCCGCGCCTCGGCAGCGGCTGCGTCCCGCGCCTCGGCAGCGGCTGCGTCCCGCGTCTCGGCTGTTGCTGCGTCCCGCGTCTCGGCAGCGGCTGCGTCCCGCGCCTCGGCTCTTGCTGCGGTATGCGAGGCGTCGGGCACCACACCCCCTCAGTCGGCTCCGGCGATTCCAATTCTGGCAGTACCGGCCCCGCGCTAACGTCTGCGGTGATCCATTTTCATGATCGATGCCGATCCGGTGCCCACCTGAGGGTCAAAACTAGCCATCGACGACGCGGAGTGCTGTCCGACTGCGCCAGCGACCGCCTCAGCTGTGCAAGGAGAGGCCCTTGAGTGCCTTGTCCACGGCGTTGCGCCGACCCTACACGGCGAGCCCGGCCAGCCGCAGGTCGGCTGCGGCGACCGAGCTGACCGCGGCCCTGTTGTCGTCGTCGTTCCCGGTCCCGAACAGTTCCTCGGTGTAGATCGCCACCGGCAGGCCGCGGCCGAGGGCCCGCTCGCGAGCCGCGGCGAGCGCGCGGGCTTCGCCCGCGTACACGAGCACAGGCTGGCGGAACATCGGCAGGTAGCGGTTGCCCGATGCGTCCTCGTACGGCTTGCCTGCCAGGCCGTCCAGGCTCGCCGCCACCCTGCTGGCGAGGAACGCGGTCACGTTCAGCTTCTGCCAGGCGGCCAGGTCGGCGCGCACGGCTATGGCGATTTTGGTATCGAAGCGCACGCTGACAGCATCGCCCGCGGCCGGCGGTCTTGAACGCTGGTGCGCGCGGCGGTCCGCTGGACTGCCGGCATACTGGGGGCATGGCAGCTGACTGGGCGCGCTACTGGCGCCCCCAGCGACTATCAGCGCCAGCTGCGGTTGCGCGCCGCGCGCCGGCTCCTTGCCGAGGGCCGTCCCGGTGCTGACGTGGCTGCCGCGGTCGGCTTCGCCGACCAGGCGCATCTGACCCGCTGGTTCCGCCGGTACTACGGCATCACCCCGGGCACGTACCGTTCGGCCGGTCAGCCGTCGGCTGCCTGACCGCTCAGCCGGGCCAGCGTGATCACGAACCGGGTCCGGCCGGGCCTGCTCGTCATCGTCACGGTGCCCTGATGAGCGGTGACCACGGCGTTGACGATCGCCAGGCCGAGGCCGGTCCCGCCGGACGTCCGGGCCCGGCCGCTGTGGCCGCGGACGAACCGGTCGAACAGGTCGGGCTGCAGCCCGGCGGGGATGCCCGGCCCGTCGTCGGTCACGGCGAGCTCCACCTGGTCCGAGCCCGCCGTGCTTGCCGCGCCCGCACCGCTGGCCGCGCTGGCCGCCGCGAGCTGCACGGTCACCGTGGTCCCCGGCGGCGTGTGCGTGCGGGCGTTGCTCAGCAGGTTGGCGAGCACCTGGTGGAGCCGGTGCTCGTCACCTCGGACCAGGACCGGCTCGTCCGGAAGCTCCAGCACCCACTTGTGATCCTGGCCGGCGGCCCGGGCGTCGCTCGTCGCGTCGATGGCCAGCCGGGTGAGGTCGAACCGGCTCGCTGGCCAGCGGACGGCCCGCGTCCAGCCTCGCGAGCAGCAGCAGCTCGTCGACGAGGACGCTCATCCGGGCCGACTCCGCCTCCACCCGTGCAAGCGCGTGGGACACCTCGTCGGGGACGGGACCGGGATGCCGCCTGGCTAGCTCGGCGTAGCCGCGGATCGCGGCCAGCGGCGTGCGCAGCTCGTGGCTGGCATCGGCGGCGAACCGGCGCAGCCTGGCCTCGCTGGCGGCGCGCCGGGTCAGGGCCGACTCCACGTGCCCGAGCATCCGGTTGAACGCGGTCCCGACCTGGCCGACCTCGGTTCTCGGGTTGGTCTCCGGCACCCGCTCGGACAGCGTCGCCTGCCCGTCATCCAGCGGAAGCTGGCTGACCCGGGCGGCGGTCGCGGCCACCCGGCGCAGCGGGCGCAGGGAGACGCGCACCAGGCCGGTGCCCAGGACGCCTGCCAGCAGCAGGACCCCGGCAAACACGATCAGCTCGGTGACCTCGAGGTTGTGCAGGGTCGCTTCCATCCCGGTCATGGGAAGACCTGTGACCAGCACGTCGTCCTTCTCACGGCCGCTGTACATAGCGGTCAGCCGGTAGTCACCGTGCAGCGAGGGCAGATCCACGGTGTGCGGCTGCCCGTCGACCGGCAGGTGGGCCAGCTCAGCGCTTTCCTCCGTGGTCAGGTCGCACGGGCCGTTGACCACGTACTGGTTGGTGAAGTGACCGTTCTTCAGGTTGGCGTCCAGGGTGTTCGCCGCCTGTCCCGTGAAGGTCCCGCAGCCCGAGTTGTCCGCATTGCCATCAGGGACGCCACCCGGCGGCCCCGGCGCCGGCCCGTGCTTCGTACAGGCGTTTACATAGGCCCTGGCGGACGACTGGAGCTGGCTGTCGAGCTGAACGAGCAGGAAATGCCTGGTGGCGAAGTACGTGGTCCCGCCCACGACCGCGCAGCCGAGTGCCAGCAGCACGAGCAGGCCGGCGATGAGACGCCCACGCAGCGTGCGCCGCGCCAGCCAGCGCCAGGGCGCCCCGGCCGCCCGCAGGGTCGCCGCGCCGGTGCCGAGGGCCGGCCCGGCCGGACCAGGCGCGCGCGCGGCCCGCGGGCGGGACGGCTGCGCCGTCTCGTCCGGGGTGCCGGCCGCGCCGGTCATCAGGTCGCCGGCTTCAGCACGTACCCGACGCCGCGAACGGTGTGGATCAGCGGATCACGGCCCGCGTCCACCTTCTTGCGCAGGTAGCTGATGTACAGCTCGACGACGTGCGCCTGGCCGCCGAAGTCGTAGTTCCACACCCGGTCCAGGATCTGCGCCTTGGACAGGACCCGGCGCGGATTGCGCATCAGGAACCTGAGCAGCTCGAACTCGGTCGCGGTGAGCTCGATGAGCGCACCGCCCCTGCGCACCTCCCTGGCGTCCTCGTCCATCGTCAGGTCGCCGACGACGAGCTCATTCTCGCCGTGCTCACGGGTGAGGTCAGCCCGCCGCAGCAGGCCGCGCAGCCGGGCCAGTACCTCCTCGATGCTGAACGGCTTGGTCACGTAGTCGTCTCCGCCGGCGGTGATCCCGGCGACCCGGTCCTCGACGGCGTCGCGCGCGGTGAGGAACAGGACGCACACCCGCGGCTGCTCCTGGCGCAGCCTGCGCAGCACCTCGAGCCCGTCGATGTCGGGCAGCATCACGTCCAGGACCACGGCGTCAGGCTTGAACTCGCGCGCGGTCCGGACCGCGCCCAGGCCGTCGGCGGCGGTCTGCACGTCCCAGCCCTCGTAGCGCAGCACGCTGGAGAGCAGCTCGGCCAGGCTGGGTTCGTCGTCAACGACGAGTACCCGCACCGGGGCGTCGCCAGCGGGCGCGCCCAGGTCCGTGGCGGTGGCTGAGTTCGTGATGGTCATGGTCGGCTCTATTCTGCTCCGGTCGCACAGGGCCCCTGGCCCCCAGATAAAAGATGCCCGGTCAGGCGCAACGGTCTCTCTGCGTTTCCTCTCAACCTGCTCTCAGTCTGCGGGTGCGAGGGCACCGCAGACGCGGGCGGGTACGCCGGACCGGGACCCGCCGGGCATCCCGGCCACTCCTCGCGCTGGGGGCACCGCGGACCGGCACGCACCGCGGCCCCGGCTCCGGTTCCGATGAAGGTCTACCCCCCAAACCCTCGGATCTGAGACGGGTTTGAGAGGTACGCGGCAGCCGCCTGCCAGGTTCGGCGCAGACCCTGGCTGCACCGGTAGCCGAATGGCGGCGTGCCGGACAGCAGGACGAGGAGGTCGTTTATGTCCCGTGGGAGATCGGCCGGAATGCTCCGCAGGGTCGCGGTCGGCGGGGCGGTGGCGGTTGCCGGGTTCGGCGCTGGAGCGGGGATCGCCGCTGCGGCCACTTCGGGTAGCCCGGCGGCCGCGACCTCAGGCTCGTCCAGTAGCTCGGTATCGGCAGCGACCTCGTCACCCAAGAGCTCAGCGCCGAAGGCGACCTCACCCGGCCGTCACGCAGCCGCTCCGAGGACTGGCAACTGCCCGCACGCCGGGGCTCACAGCCCGGTCGGATCGGGCTGAGCGCGGCAGCCAGCGGCTTCTTCGGTCAAGGAGGCCAGGACCCCGGCGGGGCGCGTCCGGGCGCGCCCCGCCGGGCCTCGCCGCAGGGTGAGCGCTCGTCGGCCCGGGATCAGCCCGCCGGCCCGGGATCAGCCCGCCGGCCCGGGATCAGTGCTCGGCCCCGGATCTACCCGCTGGCCGGCCAGCCCCCTACCGTGTGCACCCGTCCGTCCAGGCTGACCAGCCGGGCGGGCAGTCGCAGAGCCGACAGCCACTCCTTCGCCCGGCGGCCGCGGATCATCGCGGCCGTGCTCGCGGCGCTGGCGAACGCGCAGCTCGCGGCCGCGACCGACACCGTCCGCCAGAACGGGGCGGCGGGTACCCCGGTCCTCGGATCCATTAGGTAGTGCACGGCATCGGCGCCGCGCCAGCGGCGGGCGGCCGCGCTTGACGTGGCCAACCCGCCGTCGCTGATGGCCACGACGGCGACCGGGCCGCCCGGCGGCGGTCCCTCGGGGTACCCGGTGACGTCCTGCACGCGGATCCGCCAGCCGCCCGGCGGGACCCGGCCGGCGACCGCGATGTCACCGCCCAGGCCCACCAGCACCCCGCAGCGGAGCGTGCCCGCCAGCCGGCCCGCGCACCGGTCGGCGGCCCACGCCTTCACCGTTGCGCCCAGCTCGAGCCGGATCCCGGCCGGCAGCCACAGCAGCCGTGACCTGGCGTCCAGCCGTACCTGCTGCCAGCCGGGGGCCGGGCGCAGGAAGGCGTTCAGTTCCGGGCCGGACTGGGCGCCGGTGTTCCCGCCGGTGTCCCCATCGGCGAAGGCATCACCGACCGTCGGGTCCACGTCGCCGTCGGTGAGCCGGGCCGTGCGCAGCGCGGCCACGATGGCGTCGGCGAGCAGCGGGCTCACCCGGACGGGACTGGCGGCCCGGCCGTCGAGTGTGGCGATCTCGGAGCCGGGCCGGAGCCTGCTGCAGGCCGCGTCCATCGCGGCAAGCTCGGCTTCCAGCATCGCGCGGCCGCGCTCCAGCCGGGCCGGGTCGGTGACCACGAGCTGGACGCTGGCGCCGAGCGCCGTCCAGCCGTCCGGGGGGTCCGCTTCACCGCGGCCCGCCGCGACGGCCGGCATCACGATCCGCCGGATGTCGCGTGGCTCGGCGCGCAGCTCGCGACCGGCGCGGTCGCCGGCGGCACAAGCCGCGGCGACCGCGCCAGCCGGGCGCCGGGGGGACGGCGCCCGATGGCCGGGCCTGGAGCGGCCGGCGATGGTGCCGCGCAGTCGCGGCGGAGGAGGCGTGCAGTTGACGGGTCTCCATCGTGGGCCTCCAGGCTCCGGCGTTGCCCTTACGGGTGACACCAGTGTCGCCGGAATGCCTGCAGAATTGCTGCGTGCATCCTCGGAGGTAGCTGTGAAGTGCTCGCTGTGAACGGCTCGCTCAGCCGAAGGCGGCAGCCAGGGTGAATCCGGCCAGCCCAACCATGGACGCGGCCGCGATCCTCGTGACCAGGGTGACGGGCACCAGCCGCAGCAGAGCCTTGCCGCCGACGACGGCGATGACCGCGACCGCCCACATGGCGGCGACAGCGCCGAGGCCGACGGCGACCGGGTCGTGGAACCGGGCCACCAGGTTGGCGATGACGACCTGCGTCAGGTCGCCGAACTCGGCCACCACGATCACCGCGAAGCTGGTCCAGGCGGCGGGCCAGAACCGCTCGGTGCGGTGCTCCGGCTCTCCTGTCTCCGCGGCGGCGGCCCGCTTGCGCCCGGTGACCAGCAGCACCGCCCCTGTGAGGAACAGCACCGCGACCACGATCTCGAGGGTGCGATGCGGCAGCAGGCTGAGTAGCCTGCCCGCGACGACGGCGAGCACGACTTGCACCACGAACCCTGCGCCTATGCCAATGAGAACCGGCGCGGGCCGGTACCTCGTGCCGAGCACGAGACTGGCCAGGGCCGTCTTATCCGGCAGCTCGGCGAGGAGGATGACGGCAAACGTGGTCAGGGCGACCGCGACGCTCGTCACGCGGGGCTCCTCTCCGCGCGTGCCGGTCGCGTAGCGATTCCTCCGGCACGGCAGCGTCAAGCTGCGGCCGAAGGTCTCGCCCAGCACGTTCGCGGTGCCCCGGGCGCCGGGCCCGTAACGGGCCGTGCTGACGGCGGTCCGGCGTTGGAGCTACTCCCCTTCGCGTCCTACCACTGTATCGCCCCACCTCACGAGCGGGCAGGCGGCTCGCCGCGGACGTGGAGGCGGCGGGGATTTCTCCCGGCGGGCGGCGCGGCTGGCCGGGGCGGCGGAGGCGGGGATTTCTCCCGGCGGGCGGCGTGGCTGGCCGGGGCGGCGCGGCTGGCTGCGGGGCCGGACCCGCAGCGGGATTCACCAGCCGGACTCACCCGGCGGACGCCGCGGTCCCGTCGTCGGCGGCACCGGGAACGGACATGCCCTCGGGCAGCGCCAGCTCGAACCACACGGCCTTGCAGGCCGGGGTCCGCCGGGTTCCCCACCGCTGCGCCAGCTGGCTCACCACGTGCAGCCCGCGGCCGTTCTCGTCGCTGTCGTCGGCCATCCTGAGCTTGGGCATCGCCGCGGCGTCGTCGAAGACCTCGCACACCATGGCGCGGTCCAGGATCAGCCGCAGCGAGACCTCGCCGGAGGCGTAGGCGAGCGCATTGGTGACGAGCTCGGAGACGAGAAGCTCCGTCGCATAAGCCAGGTCGGCCAGAATCCCACAGGTCCAGCTGGATCTTGACCAGGGCGCGAGCCCGCCGCACCGAGGTCGGCTTGGGCGACAGCGTCCAGGAGGCGTGATGGCCGTCCGGGATGCGGCTGAGCCGGGCCAGCAGCACCGCGATGTCGTCGCGCTGATGGTCGGCGTAGACGCCGTCGAGCGTCGCCTTGCACAGTTCCTCGAGCGGCCGCTGCGTCGATCCCGGCCCGAAGACGCTGCGCAGGCGGTTCAGCCCGTCGTCGATGTCCCTCGTGCGGTTCTCCACCAGCCCGTCGGTGTACAGCACGAACAGGCTGCCGTCGTCGATCGTGAACTGCCTGCTCTCGATGGGGCCGCCGCCGATCCCGAGCGGGGGCGCCGGCGGGACATCGAGGAACTGGCTGGTGCCGTCCGGCCGGACCAGCAGCGGTGACAGGTGACCGGCCGACGCCATCTCGCAGGTGCCGCTCACCGCGTCGAACACGGCGTACACGCAGGTGGCGAAGTGCGGCTCGCGCTCGCCCAGCGTCTGCATCAGCTCGTCGAGCTGCTGCAGGGCGTCGGCGGGCGAGAGCTCGAGAGCGGCCAGGGTGTGGATCGCGGCGCGCAGCCTGCCCATGGTGACCGCGGCGTGCACGCCGTGCCCGGCCACGTCCCCGATGACCAGGGCCACCCGGGCGCCCGGCAGCGCGATGGACTCATACCAGTCGCCGCCGACCTCGATGAGCTTGCTGCCGGGCAGGTAGCGGTGCCGGACCTGCACCGACGACGGCGCGGACAGCCCGGTCGGCAGCAGGCTGCGCTGCAGAGTCAGCGCGGTGGCACGCTCCCGGCTGTAGCGGCGGGCGTTGTCGATGAACAGCGCCGCCCGGGACGCGAACTCCATCCCGATCTCGGTGTCGTACGGGTCGAACCGCCGGTAACCGGGCTTGCGGATGCAGGCCAGGAAACCGAGGTTGGTCTCCCTGGCGATCAGCGGCAGCACCAGCATGGACGAGCTGGACAGCAGCTGGGCCACCGGCTTGCGCTGCCAGGACTCGGCGATCTCCGCCGCGTCCTGCTCCGACAGGTTGGGCTCGCGGATCGGCTCGCCGGTGTCCATGCACCGCACGTACGGCGTCCCGGGCGGGTAATGCAGCACCTCACCGGTGGGGAAGGCCGCGTCCCAGCCCTGGTCGCTGTCGTCGTAGCCGACGGCGAGCCTGCGCAGCAGGTGCGAGGAGTCCAGGGCACTGGCCGGCAGCTCGTCGGCGCCGACCAGGCTTTCCAGGATGGACAGTTCCGCCGCGTTGCAGAAGTGCGGCACGATGACGTCCATCAGCTCGCGGGCCATCTGGTCAACGTCCAGGGTCCCGCCGAGCCGGGTGAACGGATCATCAAGCAGGGCCCGGCGCATCACCGCCGGGTCGAGGAAACGCTCATCGCTCGGCACCGGCAGCCGGATCACCGCCAGCGCCGTGAGGTCGGGATCGGTCGCCGTCATCGGCTGGATGGTGACGACGGCCTCGGCCGTCCGCCCCTTTTCCGTCTGCAGGGACAGCATCGCCGTGCTCTCCCTGCCGGAGCGCATCGCGTCGATCAGCCCGGCGAGCGCGTCATTCTGCTCTGCCGTGCCGGCGGTGAGGTCACCGAGCTCGGCGCCGAGCAGCTCGCCGGGGGAGCGGCCGAGAACCTTGGGCGCGTGCCGGTCGCACTGCAGGATCCGGCCGGACAGGTCGATGCCCAGGATGAGCGTCCTGGCGGCCGGGCCGGGCACGAACGACGGGGTGGGGGCGGCCCTGTCGGGGCCGGGCTGCGGGCTGGCCTCGGACGTGTCGGTCACCAGCGTCGTGCTCGCGGCTACCGTGCCGGACACGAGCGTCGCCCCCTCTGCCGTCTCGGACGTCATCTAGTCGACTCCCGTCAGCCCCGTGTGCCGGGACATCCCCCGCCAATTATGGGACACATGCTTCCGGCCCGAGATGCAATGTGCTCGTACCCCCAAGAATGGGGAAATGAACAACCCCTTTGCCCGAACGGCTCCGCCATACTCCACTGCATACCGATACCCCCGGTGCCTGCGGAAACCACGCACGTGAGGATGCCGGAGGTCCGGCGGCCCGGTCGCGACAACGAGTAACAGGTCTATAACGCGTTTGCCGTGCGCAGCCGCGGGCGCAGTGCCAGACTCCGCATAGACGCCGCGCTGGGCCCGGGGGCGCGGCTAGCGGAACGCCGCCGCCGGCAGGCACGCGGCACGTCAGTGCCGGCGACGGGGGTCGCGCCGGCGGGGACGGGGGTCGGTCTCATGAGCCTCATCACGGCAGAGGGCGAGCGCGACCAGGGCTACCAGGCAGTCCCGCTGCCGCGGGCGTCCGGGGACGAAGCCGTCCTCACGGCGGCCATGGTCCGCCGGTCCTGCGCGCGGCGCAGCACCCGGGCCGTTCTCTACGTGCACTGCATGTCCGATCCCTACGTCCAGCCCGACCTCCCCGCGTGGTACCTGGAGCGCGGATTCCACTTCTACGTGGCGGACCTCCGCGCCGCCCGGCCGAGGTCAAGGGAGGCGACCCTGGCCGAGTACTTCGGGTACCTGGACTCGGCCTGCCGCCGCGTCCGCGACACCGACGGGAACCGGATCGTCCTGGTCAGCGCCCACCAGGCGGGCGCGGTGATAGCCGCGCTGTGGTGCCACGCCCGCCACGGCCATGGGTCACCAGATGCGCTCATCCTGGCGGACCCCGACTTCGGGCCGGGCCAGCACTGGCTCGCCCGGCTCCTCGCCGTGCGCCAGCCGGGCACGGCCGCGGCGGGCGCGCGGACCGGGGCGGAGCAGCGGTCGGCCGACGTGCTGGCCCGGGGTCAGCGCAAGCTGCGGCGCGGCCTGGACATCTCCTGCCCGGTGCTCGTGATGAGCCCGTCGGCGGTGAACGCCGCGGCGGCAGGGGCCGTCGGCCGGGCGGTGCCGCCGGCCAGGCTCGGCCCGCATGTCACCTCGCTCAGGCTGGCCAGCGTCCCGGGCGTGCGCGCCTGGCCGGACGTCGGCGCCTGGCCGGACCCTCGGGGCCGGCCCGACGCTCGCGCCTGGCCCGCCGGCCAGGCCAGGGCCGACCGGGCCGCCCGCAGGCACCGGTACGACGAGCTCAGCCGGTGGCTGGGCGCGTACATCTCCGCCGACGTCCGCGACCAACTGCTGTAAAGGCGCTCAGCCGCCGGCTGGGCGACAGTGTCTACGTCTCGGCCGACGTCCGCGACCAACTGCTGTAAAGGCGCTCAGCCGCCGGCTGGGCGACAGTGTCTACGTCTCGGCCGACGTCCGCGACCTGTTGCTGTTACCTAGTGCCGCGGCAAGTAACGTCCGCCCTGGTCGGATCTGCGCTCCTGCGGGCCGGATTCCGGCCGCCGCATTGCGAAGATCAACTACCATGATCGAAGTGAGATCGCATACCACCGGTGGTGGGCGATCTCACTTCGATCATGAGAAACGATCATGGCCTGCCGTCCGGGCGAACAGAGCTTGAAGTCCCACTAGTTGATCTTGACTTGGATCGCGGGGTATCCGCTGGCGCCGTCGGGCGGCGGCGGCGCCTGCAGGGCGGTCTGCGTGTAGCCCGTGCCGTCGGTCGCCCTGGCCTCGATGACATGCGCGCCGGGGGTGGCGTCCCAGTACCACACCCACTGCCGCCAGGTGTCGATTCCCGGCACCGCCGCGAGCGTGGCCTGGTGCCACCGGCCGTGGTCCACCCGGACGTGCACCGCGTCGATGCCCTTGTGCTGCGCCCAGGCCACCCCCGCGACCGGCGTGCGGCCGGCCCGCCTGGTCGTAGCGGCCAGCGGCACGTCGATCCGGGACTCGGTCTTGATGGGGGCCTGCTGCGTCCAGCCGCGCTGCGCCCAGTACGCGGTCTCGGCCGCAAAGGTGGTGAGCTTGAGGTCGGTGACCCACTTGGTCGCCGACACGTACCCGTACAGTCCCGGCACCACCATCCGGACCGGGAACCCGTGCTCCACCGGCAGCGGCGCGCCGTTCATGGCGATCGCCAGCAGCGCGTCCCGGCCGTCCAGGACGGCCTGCACCGGCGTGCCTGAGGTGTACCCGTCGGCCGAGGTGGACAGGATCTCGTCGGCTCCCGCCCGCGGGCGTGCCTCGCGCAGCAGGCTGGCCAGGCTGGCCCCGAGCCACCGCGCGTTGCCGATGTAGGGGCCGGCGACCGGGTCTGACACGCAGGTGAGCGTGACGTAGGTCTCGATTAGCGGCAGGCGCATCAGCTCGTCGAAGCTCAGGTCGATCTCGCGCTCGACCATGCCGTGGATCCGCAGCCGCCAGCCGGACGGCGGCACCTGGGGCAGGATCAGCGCCGTGTCCACCCGGTAGAACGTCGCGTTCGGCGTGACGAACGGGCTCAGCCCCGGGATGCGGAAGTCGGTGCCCGGCGGAAGGCGGTCGCCGATCACGGCGGCGGCCCGCGGCAGCTTCAGCGCGGACCTGGCCTGCGTCACCGCGCCGCGTTCGCCCAGCAGGCGCCCGGCCACGAGGCCGACGGCGGCGATGCCGGCCGCCCCCGTGCCGGTCACGAGGAACTGCCGCCGCGACCCGCCCGGCGGCGCGGACGCGGGGGGCGGCGGCGAGGCGGGTACCCACTGCCCGCCGACGGCATCCCCGGAGGCAGCGGCCTGCTTTCCGGCAGATGACGCGCCCGCGGGCGGCTTGGCGCCGGCATCCCCGCCCCGCGCGGGCGGCGCCGCGTCAGGCGGCCCGTCGGCTGGCAGGTCGTCGCCGGATCGTGGCGCGGCGCCGGCGCCCTGTGCGCCGCCGGACAACCCTGCACCCGAGCGCGCGCCGCTGCGCTCACGGCTGGCGGCGGGGATCATGCGGAGCAGGACGAACAGGACGAGCGCGCTCGCCGCGGCGGCGGCAATCGTCGGGACCAGCCAGCCCGCGTTGGCGCCGGGCCGCGTCGCGGCGGCGACCAGGCCGACGACGGCAAAGGCGCCGAGGCCGGCGAGGCCGTACCACCGGCGCCTGGTGGCGAGTACGCCGACCACGATCGCGTAGAGGCCAAGCACGATGTAGATGCCGGCCAGCAGGGCGGTCTTGTCGTTGGTACCGAACGTGGAGATGGCGAAGTCCTTGACGGCCGGCGGGGTCAGGCCGATGGCGGCCTCGCCCACCGCGTAGACCGGGGCGCTGCCCAGCGCGCCGAGGCTGGCGGCAAACTGGCCGACTCCCACGGCGACGAGGCCGGCCAGTAGGCCGGCCACAGCACCGAAGAACGGCCGCGATCTGTCAGTCTCGGATGTCATGGTGGTTATTCGTTGCTCCCGCGCGCGCGGATTGGTGCCGCTGGCGGACCAAGCCAACCACGCCCCGGGTCCGAATGGCGGGTATGGGCATGACTGATGGCCAGCCACGCCACCTGCGGCCGGGCAGGGCGGCAGGCGGCGAGCCCGCGGCGGGCAGCGGCGGGCCGGGCGCCGCTGACCTGGTGGCGCTGCTGAGCCGGGTGGGCCGCGGCGACGAGGAGGCGTTCAGCGCCGTCTACGAGCAGGTCGCGGGGACCGTGTTCGGCCTGGTGCAGCGGGTGCTCCGCGACCCCGCCCAGGCCGAGGAGGTCGCCCAGGAAGTGATGCTGGACGTCTGGCGCACGGCCGCCAGGTTCGAGCCGGACCGGGGCAGCCCGCAGGCCTGGGTGGCGACCATCGCCCACCGCCGGGCCGTCGACCGCGTCCGGTCCGCGCAGGCGGCGGCGCGCCGGGACGACCAGGCGGCGCTGCCCGGCGAGAGCCACGAGGGCGTGGCCGAGGCCGTCGAGGCGAAGATGGAGCGCGAACGGGTCCGGCGGTGCCTGGGCTCGCTGACCGAGCTGCAGCGCGAGTCGATCGTGCTTGCCTACTACGGCGGCTACACCTACCGGGAGGTCGCCGCCCTGCTCGGCATCGCGCTCGGCACCACGAAGACGCGGATGCGCGACGGGCTGATCAGGCTGCGTGACTGCCTGGGGGTGAGCGGATGACACGGCGGCGCGCCGACCTGCACACGTTCGCGGGCCCCTACGCGCTCAACGCGCTGCCGCCGCGTGACCGGGCGCGGTTCGAGCGACACGTGGCCGCTTGCGACGCGTGCGCGCAGGAGGTGCGCGGGCTGCAGGAGACCACGGCGCGGCTGGCGGCCGCCGTGGCCGTGCCGCCGGCCAGCAGCCTCAGGGAGCGGGTGCTGGCGCAGGCGGCGCGGACCAGGCAGCTGCCCCCGGTCCTGGCCGGCCCGGATGCGGGCGCGGCCCGCTGGCCGTGGCGTGCTCGCGGGGCGTCACTGGCGCGCGGCCGCCCGCGGCGTCAGCCGCCGTGGGCGCGGCCCCTCGCCCTGGCCCTGTCGGCCGCCTTCGCGGCCGCGGCGATCGCGTTCGGCGTCGTGGCCCTGGCCACGCAGCACAGCCTGAGCCAGGCACAAGCACGCGATCACCTGCTCGCCGCCGTGATGACCGCGCCCGACGCGAAGATGATGACCGCGCCCGTGGCCGGCGGCGGGACCGCCACGGTCGTCATGTCGCACCGGGAGCACGCCCTGGCCTTCAGTACCGCCGGCCTGCCGCCCCTGCCCGCCGGCAGCGCCTACGAGCTCTGGCTGATGGGGCCCTCCGGGGGACGCCCGGCGGCCATGCTGCCCGGGCCTGCGCACGGCATGACCTCGCCGGTGATCGCTACCGGGCTGCGCGGCGGGGACATGGTGGAGCTGACCGTCGAGCCGGCCGCCGGCGCGTCCAGGCCGACGACGGCGCCGATCCTGCGGCTGGGCCTGTAAGGGGCTCAGGCGCCGATCCTGCGGCCGGGCCTGTAAGGGGCTCAGGCGCCGATCCTGCGGCCGGGCCTGTAAGGGCTCACTCTTCGAAGACCCAGCGGGTCGGCGATCCGGTGAAGTCGCTGCCGCGCAGCCCGAACACCCGGCGCGGCCGTATCCGGACGGTTGCGTTCTGGCTGGGATCGAGGAAGTCGACCTTGTACTCGGTCCCGTACTTGGCATTCATCAGGTCGGTGACGCGCTGCAGCAGCGGCGGGTCGGTGACGATCTGCGCGGTCCCCTCCAGCACCACCGGGTCGGCGGCGTCCTCGGTGGTGACGCAGCAGCGCGGGTCGGCCGCCAGGTTGCGGGCCTTGCGCGATCCGGTGCTGCTGCTGACCCACAGCACGGCGTCGTCCCACATGCCCCAGACCGGCATGACGTGCGGGCGGCCGTCGGGCCACACGCTGGCCAGCCAGTAGTTGCGCGACCTGGTGAGCCGCTCCGCCGCCCAGGACCAGGGCAGCAGGCCGCTGCCCTCGGCTGCCGGCGAGAGGCCGTAGCCGGGCATGTAGGGGCGGCTGACCTTCGGGAACTCCATAGCGCCTGTGTACCGCAGCCGGCGGCCGCCAGGCGCATGGCTTGGCCGATCTACATATACCGATTTGGCGAACGTGGAGCCGCCCGGCCGCGCGCATCCGCCGGGGCAGGCTACGTTGGAGACCGTGAAGGCATCTCCCGAGACGCAGCTGCGTCTCCTTGAGCTGGCCGACCTCGATGCGGAGCTGGGCCGCCTCGAGCACCGGCGGCGCGGCCTGCCCGAGGTCGCGGAGGTGGACCGGATGGACGCGCGGGACGCGGAGCTGCGAGACGCCATCGTCGCCGCCGAGACGAGCGAGAAGGATCTCGCCCGGGAGCAGGCGAAGGCCGAGGCGGACGTCGATCAGGTGCGGACCAGGTCAGCCAGGGACCGGCAGCGCCTCGATGCCGGCCAGGTGTCCTCGCCGCGCGAGCTCGAGAGCCTGCAGTCCGAGATAGCCTCGCTGCTGCGCAGGCAGACCGAGCTCGAGGAAGTCGCGCTCGACGTGATGGAGCGCAGGGAAGCCGCGCAGAACAGCCGCGACTCGCTGACCGCCGAGCGCGCCGAGCTCGCCGGGCGTCGCGAAACGGCCGCGGCCCGTCGCGACGAGGCGCTGGGCGAGCTGGGCGAGCAGACGGAGAAGGCGGCGGACCAGCGGGCCGGCGTAGCCGCCCAGGTACCCGAGGACCTGCTTGCACTCTACGAGCGGATGCGAGCGCAGCACGGGGTCGGCGCGGCCGCGCTGCGCGGGGGCAGGTGCGAGGGCTGTCACCTGTCGCTGAACACGACGGACCTGAACAGGATCCGCGCCGCTCCGGCGGACGAGGTGCTGCGCTGCGAGGAGTGCCGCAGGATCCTCGTCCGCACGCCCGAATCGGGGCTGTGACGCCGAGGTGAGCCGTCACCTCATCGTGGCCGCCGACGGTGGCTCCCGCGGTAACCCGGGCCCGGCGGGTTACGGGGCGGTGGTGCTGGACGCGGATACCGGTGAGGTTCTCGCCGAGGAGCAGGCCAGCATCGGCCGGGCCACCAACAACGTGGCCGAGTACCGCGGCCTCATCGCCGGCCTGCGCGCGGCCGCGCGGCTGGCCCCCGGCGCGGCGGCCGAGGTGCGGATGGACTCCAAGCTCGTCGTGGAGCAGATGTCGGGCCGCTGGAAGATCAAGCATCCCGACCTGCGCCCGCTCGCGGAGGCCGCCCGCGAGGCGGCAGGCCAGCTGGGGACGGTGACGTACACCTGGGTGCCCCGCGAACGGAACTCCCATGCCGACCGGCTCGCCAACGAGGCCATGGATGCGGCCGGACGCGAAGGTGCCGGTGAGGGGGGAATCGGCAGCCGTTCGGAAGAAAATCCCGTCGCCGTGGCACCGCAGGCCGGGTCCTGGAAGGCGGCGGCCGGGCCGCCGGTGAGTACCGTCCTGCTGCGGCACGGGCAGACGCCGCTGTCCACCGAGCGGCGGTTCGCCGGGACGGGCGACATCCCGCTGACGCCGCTCGGCATCGAGCAGGCCAAGGCGGCCGCTGGCTGGCTGGCGGCGCGCGGCGGCATCGACCTGATCGTCACCTCGCCGCTGCGCCGCGCGCGGCAGACCGCGGCCGAGGTGGCGGCGGCCACCGGCGCGCCGGTGCAGGTCGAGGACGGGATCAGGGAGACCGACTTCGGCAAGTGGGAGGGCCTGAGCTTCGCCGAGGCCCGCGATCAGTGGCCCGGCGAGATGACGGCGTGGCTCGCCGACCCCGGCGCGCCGCCACCAGGCGGCGAGAGCTTCGCCGACACCGGCCGGCGGGTGAACGCCGCGCTCGACGCGCTGGTGGCGGCGAACCCGGGCCGGACGCTGCTGATCGTCAGCCACGTGACGCCCGTCAAGACGCTGGTGACCCGGGTGCTGCTCGCCCCGCCCGCGGCGATGCACCGGATGCAGCTCGACGTGGCGTCGCTCACCGAGATCGACTGGTACCCGGACGGCCCCTCCGTTCTGCGTTCCTTCAACGACACGGCGCACCTGCGCGGCATGTGATCCGCTGGTGGCTGGGCGTATCATGGCCAGGCGGCGGGCGAGCCGGCCGGGCGGCCGCGCCGGGGCAGTTTGTCCCCGGTGAGGAAGGTCCGGGCTCCGCAGGGCAGGGTGGTCGGTAACGCCGACCCGGGGTGACCCGCGGGAAAGTGCCACAGAAAACAGACCGCCCCGGGACAGTGTCCCGGGGTAAGGGTGAAACGGTGGTGTAAGAGACCACCAGCGCCGCAGGTGACTGCGGCGGCTTGGCAAACCCCACCCGGAGCAAGGTCAAGAAGGCCTCGCGGCCTGGTGCCGCGGGGCTGCGCGAGCGGTTGAGGGCGGCCCGCCCGATGCTCGCGGGTAGACCGCACGAGGCTGCCGGCAACGGCAGTCCCAGATGGATGGCCGCCGGCCCGCGCGAGCGGGTGCACAGAACCCGGCCTACAGGCCGACTCGCCCGCCGCCTGAGCTGGGTAAACGTAGGTAATTGGACCTTCTTGCGCAGGTCTGGCCGTGAGGTGGTGGCGCGCCCTGGCGTCATTGTTCTCCGGTCGCGATGATGCTCGCGGGTGGGTGGACTTGATCTTCACGGGAGTGCGGAAACTTCGCATCCTCGAATCCCACCGTGCGTGCGTCGCGGCGGCTCGACTCCGGCGAAGTCGGCAACGGAACGCGTTTTGAGTGGGATCTGCGCGGGCTCGGCAAGGTCGCGCAAGAACTGCAGGAGTTCTCACGACCCAGACGCGTGCGCATTGTTCCTCACATTAAGACACTCGAGGGCGGGCACCGCTTCCTTCTCACGCCGGAAGGCGACGCCACGCGCGTTGACCACGAACTCGAAATGCGGCCGAAAGGGATCGTCTGGGCCGTTCGCGCCAATGATGGGCGTTATCGGCCGCAAGAACCTGAGAGATACCGCCAACGCGCTGCAGGCCCATCTCGAGAAATAGGAGAAGGCCGACTCCCTGCCGATTATGCCCAGTGTCTCAAGGTTGTGGGCGCCTCAGGGCACCGCGTGAGACAACAGGGGCAGGGCGTCCGCCATCATTCGGTTGACGATTCGCGCTGCGCTCGTCACGTCGCTGATATCACCAACACCACAGCCGGCATACATGGCCATGGCCGTTACGTCGCCCGTAGTAAATACCGTCGGTGGCTGGCTGGACCAGCGAGCGATCTCCCAGCGCTGGTCTCTGTACGCCGCCTGCCCGACGACGTCGTTCGCACGGGCGGCGTGCTCTGTGGCGGCGCGCAGGACCCGGTGGGGCGCGTCTGGCCAGCCCTCGGCGAAGGCGGTCGTGCGAACGGTGTCCTCAGCGCTCGCTGCCAGGAGCGCGGCCACGTACTCGGGGTGCGCCCCAGACTCGGCGCTGGCGAGGAAACGCGTGCCGACTCGGGCCCCCGCGGCACCGGCGTTCAGGACGGCCGCCAGCGCAGCTCCAGTGCCGATGCCACCGGCAGCGACGACCGGAACATCAACTGCGGGAAGGACCTGGGCGAGCAACCTGAGCAGCGGCGCCGTGCCACGCACATGCCCGCCGGCTTCACGCCTTGGGCAACCACGACGTCGCATCCGGCGTCGGCGGCGGCCAACGCCTCATCGACGGAGCCGACCTGCCAGAACGCCAGCGCGCCACCGGCGTGGATGCGGTTCACGACTATGGAATCAGGATCACCCCAGAACACGTTGACGACACGTGCGCTGGTGGCCGCGAGCTCGAGCTCCCTGGTCATGCCCGGTAGGTCGAAGGCGAAGAAGCCGACGCCGACGGGCTCGTCGGTTCGCGCCTGGACCCAACTCAGCTGGGCATTGACTGGCAGCGGGAATGTCGACGAGATCATCCCGAGCCCGCCAGCTTCGCTTATCGAAGCTGCAAGCTCGGGGGTACCGGTACCACCGCCCATGACCGCGAGCTGGATCGGCGCTCGGCACCCCACCAACGTCGTGAACGGAGTCTCGAACGTCACGGCCATGTTCCCGAAGCTACTCGCGGTACCGATCGGCGTCTACGTGCGCGCCTCCGCCATGGACAGCAGTCACACGAAGTAATCGCGCTGTCCGCCACCGGACAGCTCGCCGTGGCCGCCGCTGGGCAGATCCAGCTTACCGTCGTCACTGCTGCGAGATGGGTCGGAGTGATCGGGTGATGGCACGCAGATTTCCCAGTTCGGCGCGGGTCGTGGGCATGGGCGCTCAGACCGTTCTGCCGAGCTTCGCGAGGAACCGGGTCTGCGCGCTGGCATCGGCCGGGACTGCCACCTCTGGGGCGAGAGCGCCGGCGCTGCGGAACGCATCGAGTTGCGGCTCGATGATCTTCGTGCACGCCTCCATCAGGTCCGGATCCAGCGCGTAGTCCTGCCCGGTCGCTACCGCGAGGTCCCAGCCATGGACCAGCACGTCCAGGAAACGGTGCCCGGCATAGACCGAGCCGGGCACGGGTCCGTAGGACACCGCGCACGGCGCGTCGAGTGCTCCGGCCCGGCGAAACACCGCGACAGCCGCCGGCGACGATGCCGCGTATGCCGCGGCCGGGTTGTCGCCTACCAGGTCGCCGTCAAGCCGGCTGCCCACACCCTCGATGGTCCCGCAGACGGCAAGCTCGGGGAATCGCTGCGCCGTCTCACCGCGCTCGCCGAGGCCGCCTCCTGAGCACTCAGCCCCGCGCTACCGGAAGCGGACAGCCGTCCAGCGCGCGCAGATCCGCCCCCACTCGGCTGGAAACCATCTCGTCGGGCCATCCAGATCACCCGGATCTGACTGGCCCGAATCTGGTTGGCATTGAAACAAATATCCGTGCAGATCGGCGGATCGGGATCGCGTTGGTCTGACTATTCGGACGCTTGGGTCTCTGCTCCCAGATCGGAGTGCATTGAAGCGACATGACGAGCGGCAGGGTGCCCAGCTCGTGCCGTTCAGCCTCTAATCTCTCACGCGCTGCTGGCACCTCGTTACAACTGCCTGAGGCGCATCCAGTCGCGGCCCGAGCACATCGACGGGCTCTCCGGCCAGGCCGGAGTTGCCGCAAACCCGAACCGCGACAGGCATCAGGGCCGGCTCTTCAATCGCTGTCGATGCTCGTCTGCGCGGCTGCCCAGTCCCATAGCTGTGCGGCGGCAGCCCCGGATTCGCGCGTCCATGGCAGCCGGTACTGGCTGCGCGGCCGCCGGTGCAGATCACTCGGCCAGATCGCGGCCAAGACCGGCATTCCCAAGACCTCGCTGCACCGCTACCTCGCAAGCCAGGCCGAGCCTGCCAGGCAAGACTGACAGTCCGCCGCCATCAAGCCCTGAGGGTCAGCCGAGGTCTCGTGCGGGTGGCAGCCAACGTCAGCTATCCGCGGCGTCCACGACGCCGATGAGGGTTCCGTCTGGGGTGGTGACCAGCAGGTGAGCGACGTGGCGCTCGTTCATCCGCTGCCGGGTGGCGTCGAGGTCCTCGTGCGCGCGCACCGTGGTCGGCCCGGGCTGCATCACCTCGGCAGCCGGGGCCTGCTCACCGGCGCTGATCCGGTCAGCTCTCAGCATCCCGGCCACGATGCGATCCCCGGCCATGACCACGCAGCGGTCCCATCCTTGGGCGTGTGCTTGCTGCAGCGCCGGCCCGGCGGGGGCGTCGGGGGCGCAGGTGGGCACGTCACGCCGGACGGCGTCGAGGACCCTGCGGCCGGGCTGTCCCGCCCGCAGGGTGGGGAGGCCGGGCAGCCATCCAGTTGACCTTGCCGAGGGTGTAGTCGTAGACGGGCGCGAACCCGAGTTGGGTGAGCCGCTCGCGGCTCGCGGGCTCATGTCTCAAAGCCCGTCCCAGCAGTAGACGATCACCGGCCGTGACCTGTCGAGCACGCCCGATGTCTCAGCGGTCAGTGACTTGAGCGGCAAGCTGATGGCGCCCGGCAGGTGCTCGTCGTCGAACTCGTCCCGGGCAGCACCTCGACGAGTTGCGCGCCAGCCTCGACGAGACGGCGAACCTCGTCCCGGGTGATCCCCATAGCCCCATCCTCCGCCTTCCTGTACAGGGGAAGGTCAACAGTAATTCCGCTGCTGCCGGATCGGCGATGTGGCAGCGGTGACGGGTGGTTAGGACGGCTTGTTTCGGCCCACTGTGACGGCATCGCCAGACGGGGGTGACCGGGGTAGCGGGCCAGCTTGCCGGATGTCTTGCCGATGAACACCTGGTCGCACGGCGGTCAGGGTGTCGCTCCTGCGGGAACGCTCCCGTTCGCTGCGCTGTCCCCTGGGCGATCGTTACCGCGACAGTTCGGGAGCCGGGCGCATCTAGGGCTCCTGCAGCTCCACGGGACCAGCTCCTTGCCCGGGCGTCTGACGGTGCGCTAGGCCTTCGTCGTTGCCGGATGGTCCAGGGTAGCGGGTGGCGCCTCGGCGGTGAGGATCGAGCAGTAGCCCCGGCAGTCGGCCGGGTCCTGCGCCGCGGCTCGCGCGGCCAGCGCCGCGAGCTGGTCGCGGGTGCGTGCGAGCTCGGCCAGCCGGGCCTCGACCTGGGCGAGGCGCCGGCGGATCAGGCCGGTGACGTGCACGCACGGCGGCTGGCCGCCGTCGCGGATGTCCACGACCTGGCGGATGTGCTCCAGCGTGAGCCCGGCCGCCTGAGCCTGCCGGATGAAGGCCAGGCGCTCCAGGATCGCCGGGTGGTAGTCCCGGTACCCGGACCGCGTCCGGGCCGGGGCGGGGAGCAGGTGCTGGTCTTCCCAGAACCGGATCGCTTGGCCGGCACCCCGGCCCGCCCGGCGACCTCGCCGATCCTCATCACGCGCCCCTTGACCTTCTAGCCAGATGGAAGGTTTAGCGTAGCAATCTGATCACCCGGCGCCAACCGCCGGGCCGCTCGCCCGCCCGGGCCTGCCTAGACCAAGGAGTGCATCCCCATGACCGCAGAAACCACCGCCGTCTCCCTCGACGCTATCGACGCGGCGCTCGCCGCCGCAGCCGGGAACCCGGGCGAGGATGAGCAGCGCCTGGCCGTGGCCGTGCTCCGGCTGCTCGCCGCCGGCGCCCCGGTCAGCATCCCGGCCGCGGCCGCCGCGGCCGGGCTGCCCGGCCAGCGGGCCGAGCAGGTGCTGCGGTCGTGGCCGGCGGTGTTCTGGGACGACGATGAGCGGGTGACCGGTTTCTGGGGCTTGGCGCTGCCTGGGATGCCGCACCGGATTCGCCGCGCCGGGACCGACCTGAGCGCCTGGTGCGCGTGGGATTCCGCTGTTCCTGGCCCGGGTCATCGGTGACCTGGAGGTGGCCACCGCCGACCCGCTCACCGGCGAGGAGATCAGCTACCGCATCGGCGCCGGCGGCAGCATCACCGGTGCCTCGCACCCGACCGCGGGCTGTCGTTCCTGCGCCCGGACCAGCCCTGGGGCGACGACGTGGTGTCCACCTTCTGCCACTACGTGCTGCACTTCACCGGCCCGGCCAGCGCGGAGCGCTGGACCGCCACCCACCCCGGCACCTTCGTGATCACCCTCGGCGACGCGGTCGAGCTGGCCCGCCGCCACGCCGCCCGGGTCTTCGGCGCCGGGCTCGCGTGACCAGGCGCGGCGGGCAGCGTTCCGGGCCCGGCGGCCGGTGGCTGCTGCTGGTCCCCGCCGCCTGCTGCGGCGGGCCGCTGCTAGTCGCGGGCCTGGCCGCGGCCGGGGCCCTGGCCAGGGGCGGGCT
>CAVOOC010000021.1:0-190154 GCA_963697445.1 uncultured Actinomycetes bacterium | reverse complement strand
TACGCGGCCGGGACGGCCGGGCTGAGGATGCCGGTCGCTAGGGCGCCTGCGCGGGCGTGGCGGCGGGCAGCGGCTGGTCGTCGGGGCGGTGGTCGTCGGGGTCGATGGCGCGCGTGATGCGCCGGCCGATCTCGCGCAGCTGCCGGGACTGGGTCTTGGTCAGCGGGTCGAAGACCAGGCGGCGGACCTCCTGGACATGGCCGGGCGCGGCCTCGGTTACCTTCGCCCGGCCCTGGCCGGTCAGGGTCGCCAGGGTGTAGCGGCCGTCGGCCGGATCGGGGGTGCGGCGCACCCAGCCGCGCTGCTCCAGCCGGGCGGCGACCTGGGACAGGCGCGGCAGCGAGCCCTCGGCACGCGTCGCGAGTTCGCTCATCCGCAGGGTGCGGCCGGGCGCCTCCGACAGCAGGGCCAGAATCTGGTACTCGAAGTGGCTGAGCCCGGCGTCACGGCGCAGCTGGGCATCGAGCGCGGCCGGCAGCCTGATCAGCGTGCTGGCCAGGGCGCGCCAGGCCTGGCTTTCCTCGGCGTCGAGCCAGCGGGGCTCCCGCGGGGCGTCCATGAGGACAGGATAACTTAAAGCCTGAAGTGATTCAGCACTCTGATCACTTGCATCGTGAAGTGACATGAGGGTATCGTCAGTTAACGCGTTAAGTCAGTAAAGTACCTCCTCCTCGTTGATGCGCCAGAGCCGCTGGTGCCGTACATCGAGCGCGAACGTGCATGAATGAACCCATCGGAAGGAACCAATCATCACCGCTACTGTCAGTCTGAGTGTCGCAGCCCTGACCATCGACAGCGCCGATCCCGCTGCGCTGGCGGACTTCTGGGGGAAGGCCCTCGGCCGTCCGGTCAGCCCGGGCGCGGTCGCCGGGGACACGGCGGTCAACGTCACCGGCCCCGAGAGCGGCCCCCGGATGCTTCTCCGCAACGTCCCCGAGCCCAAGGGGATGCATCTTGTCTTGGTCACCGAGCACTACCACGAGGAGATCGAGCGGCTGACCGGCCTGGGCGCCAGGCCGCTCAACGAGATCAAGCTCCCGGCGGTCCGCTCGGGGCTCATCACCTACACGGTCAGGCAGACCACGTTCGCCGACCCGGAGGGCAACGAGTTCGACCTGGTGATATGGCAGCAGCA
Organism: uncultured Actinomycetes bacterium; assembly: GCA_963697445.1. Taxonomy (GTDB): domain Bacteria; phylum Actinomycetota; class Actinomycetes; order Streptosporangiales; family Streptosporangiaceae; genus PALSA-505. Next base: position 189,019 of record CAVOOC010000021.1, on the reverse strand, counting down.
GCCCGAGTAGCTGCCGAGTCCGAGCACTAACTGAGGCCCCCATCGGCGACGCCGGCACCGACAGCCACGACATGGCCGGCCTCATCCGACGGGAACCCACTCCGCTAGCACAGGTGATAGCCGCTGCTTCCTGACGGGAGCAGGCGCGCATCTCTGCCTGCGCTTGACGAGCTCATGGAGGCTCGCCCGGCGAGGAGACCGGCAGCGAAGGCATCGCCTGCACCAGTGCCATCCGCCATCTCCGCACCCTCCAGCACGGAAAGGACATCACAGATGCAGCACGTGAACCAGCAGGGAACTACGAGGCGGACGATGCTCCGCGCCGGGGCGGCTGCCGGGACGGCTGCGGCTCTCGGCGCCGCCGGGTTGTTCGCGACCGGGACGGCGCGCGCGGCCTCGGCGGCGGGCAGCGGGGCGCGGGGGCTCCCCTACCCGTCCGGTGTCACGGACACTTCTCACTGCACTCCCGAGGCCGCCGAGATCTTCCGCGGCTTCTTCACCGCCAAAAGCGAGCACAACCTCAGCGCGCTCATGGCCTATTTCTCCACGGCAAACACCACCTACCTAGACGCGTGCCTGGGTATCAGCCTGCCGAGCTGGGAGGCGGTGGACAGCACCTTCGCCGCGGCTTTCGCGAGCGCGCCGGCCTCGGCGATCTCCTATCCCCTGCGCATCGGCGGTGACACAGGAAGCGCCGCGGTCGAGCTCGTAGACACCCCCGATTTCTTCGTGCCCCAGGAGCTCCGGGCCCTGTCCTCCGTCACCTTCGACAGCAAACACAAGATCATCCGCTGGGTTGACTACTGGGATGGCCGCAGCGCCCTCATCCAGAACGCCATCACCAGCAGCTACCCCGCCGACTTCAGGGACTCCGAGCAGAACGCGGATCCCGCCGTCGTCCAGGCCGCCCAGGCGCTCCAGGCCGCGTTCGCGGCGGGCGACGCCGCCGCGGCCGTCGCGCTGATGTCCTACGACGTGGTCCACGAGGACATGGCCGCGCACACCCGCGTCCGCGGCCAGTTCCAGGCCCAGCGCTACTACACCCGGGCGCTCGGACAGCTCCCGTACGGCCCGGGCGCCGCGCTGGTTCACGCCGATGGCAGCCGGCAGGGCGGCGGCTACGAGTGGTCGGCGGCCCCGGACGCCGCCCCGATGCGCCGCGGCCACACCTGCATCGAGCTCGACGAAGCCGGCAAGATCAGCCGCCTGACCGCCATCTACGACTCCAGCCTCCTGAGTTACGCCGCCTATCAATCCCTGGCCGGCCTCGCCGCGGAGGCGCCCCTGTCCTGAGGACACCAGCAACTGCCAATCAAGTAAAACAAGCAGATGGACGCAGTCGCCATCCAGGCCAGCGGGCCGCCAGCGCAGTCGTTGGCCTATCGTTCCGAACCGGTGCCGGAGCCGGGCCCGGGGGAGGTGCTGGTCGATGTATACGCAGCCGCCGTGAACCCGCTCGACGTCGTCAACGCCGCGGGCCTGCTCGGTACGCCGCTGCCGATGATTCCCGGCGGCGACTACCGGCCAGGAAGTGTGGGGCAGCGGGTCGGCGCTGGGAATGGCGCTGGGAGGGAAGCGACCGGGCACGCACGCGCGCTTGGTCACCCTTCCCGGGACGTGGCTGTCACGCAAGCCTGAGCGCCTTTCGATGACCGAAGCCGCTGCGGTCGGCGCGAGGCAGCAGCAGGTCGCGCAGGCAGCGGGCCAGTTCGATGGCGCTCTCCGCGGCCTGCGACGCGAGCCGATGCGGCTCAACGGCGCGGACGCAGATCTGCATGTTCTGCGTGTTCGAACCATGTTGGGCCGCCCCGGCCCGGCGGCACCCTGATAGCGCCGATCCGGGTGATCTGCGCCCGTGGGCACGGCCGCCTAACGCGCGGTCGCGCCGAATACAGGGCGTACTCGGTCCCGGGCCAGGTCGCACGACACCGAAGGTCGGCTCTGGTGCGCGAACGGCGCTACCGTTGAGGACGCGGCCCGCCTTTGGCGCCCTGTGGGGTTGCACGGACACAAGCAGAAAGAGCGCCGAACCATGATCCTCCCGAAGGTTCGGGACCCTCGCTTCGTGACGATTCGTCGCGGTGGGACCCTCACCGATTCGGATCACCATCTCCTCGCTCTTTGGGCGGCGTCGTGCGCGGAGCACGTCCTTCACCTGTTCGAATCGGCGCAGCCTGAGGACCCGCGACCACGTGAAGCGATCGAGCACGCCCGCGCCTGGGTGCGTGGTGAGGTCAAGATGATGGAGGCTCGCGCGGCGGGTGGTCATGCAATGGGCGCGGCCAGAGACCTGCGTGGGGCAGCACGGGATGCCGCGTACGCTGCTGGCCAGGCCGGGGCCGTCGCACACGTCGCCGCGCACGAACTCGGTGCAGCCGCCTATGCGATCAAGGCTGTACTTGCTGCCGCGCCAGAAGGCAAGAGCGAGGCCGCAGGGCGACTCGAGTGCCACTGGCAGCGTGACCAGCTCCCGGGGGCGATTCGCGAGCTCGTGCTTGACGACCAGAGGTTGCGGAACGACATCTGCTGGTCGGTGTTTCACTGCTGAGTGGGCGTGGGGGTTCGCGCCCCATCGAACATCCGCATCTGCTTGTTATGGAGGTGATCGTGAGGCACGCTCGCGAGTGCTATGGCCTGACATGCGGGTCCGCGGTCCCGGCCGATGATCACCGAGTGCATCAGGGACCTCTGCTCGGGTTGATGCAGTTGTGTCACCAGCCCGACTCCGATTGCAGAGCGTAGCCGGTAATCCTGTGACAGGCGCGCGAAGAGCCGCCTCGATCTGCGTGGCCTGTGGCATTATCGCCGCTGGCCGTTGAGGTGTGCAGATCTGGTCAGTCGGGCGCGGGGGGCAGTCCCCGGTTGGGGGTCCGGGTTCAGGCGTGGTCGTTTTTGTTCCACAGCTGGTGAGTAAGGCCGCTAGGCGAGGTGACCGACTCGACGGTGAAGCGGTCTTCGAGGCCGCTTGATCCCTCCCAGAGGGATACGCCCCGCCCGAGGGTAATCGGCACGATCACCAGGTGCATGAAGTCGACCAGGTCGGCCTGGAGGAACTGACGCACCGTCGAGGGTCCTCCCCCGATGCGGACGTCACGACCACCAGCAGCCTGCTGGGCTAGGCGGAGCACCTCCTCCGGAGGCCCGTCCACGAACCGGAAGCTGGTCCCGTTGGGAAGTCAATCGTGGGATGCGGGTGATGGGTCATGACGAACACCGGTGTCTGGAATGGCGGCTCGTCGCCCCACCAGCCCCGCCACCCGTCGTCGGGCCAGTCACCAACCTGGGGACCGAACTTGCGCCGTCCCATGATCTCGGCGCCGATGCCCTGGCTCCACATGCTGGTCAGAGCGCGGTCCAGCGTGACGGGGGCATCCGCCTTATCGACGCCATGGATTACCCGGCCATCGAACCACGTGAACAGCCGCTCGGCACCGCCGATCGGGGCGTCGAACGTCACATGCTCGCCGGCGGCGTAGCCGTCGAGGGAGACGTTCATGTTGTGGACCCGGGTGCGGGGCATCACGACTCCTTCTGCGATCGGATGAAGCGTTCACAACATAGACCGGCGGGATGGCCGGGACCTATCGCTGAACGCTGACATCGTGTTGCGGTGGCCCAACCCCCGGCCCTGCGGCCATGCCAGACAGGCACGTGGTCACGCTCAGTGACTAACGCTACTCGCCGACCGCCGCGGACAACCGCCCGAAAGATCGTTAGATGCCGCCCCTACCAGGGGACTGGTGTCCCGTCCCAGGAGAAGAACTCCCCGGAAGGCCCGTCGTCTGGCAGGAGCGCCAGCCGGACCGCGCCCGCCGCGGCCTCTGCTGGGTCACCATCGCTGGCGGCGGCGGTGGCGTTGAGGTCGGTGCGGCGCAGGCCCGGTGCCAGCGCGTTGACTTTGATGCCGTCATCGGCCAGGGCGTGGGCGTAATAGACGGTCAGCGCGTTAAGTGCTGTCTTGGACGACCGGTAGGCGGCGTGGGTGCCCCGGTGCGGGAACTGCGGCCCGGTAGCCCAGGCCAGCGATCCGGTGCCGCTGGAGATGTTCACGATCCGCGGGTGTGCGGACCGCTGCAGCGCTGGCAGGAAGGCATTGGTCACCGCGACGACCCCGAAGACGTTCGTCTCATAAATGCGGCGGAAGGTGCCGAGGTCTTCGTGGTCTGCTGTCTTGCCGTCGCCGGAGATGCCCGCGTTGTTGACCAGGATGTCCAGGGAGTGGACCTGGCGTGCAGCGTCGGTGATGCTCGCGGTGTCGGTGACATCCAGAACGAGCAGACGGGCGTCGCTACCGATCTGCTCGATGGTGCGTGCTCCGCGCGCGGCGTCGCGGGAGCCGACGTACACGGCGAGACCGGCGGCAGCGAGTTGGCGCGCGATCTCCTTGCCGATGCCCTTGCTGGCACCGGTGACCAGTGCAACTGAGTTCTCCATGGCGCCGAAGGTACCCGCCAGCCCTGCCCGGTGGCGGTGGCAGGCCGCGGCCGGCCTCCCAACCGGGCCCGCCGGTCCAACTTCACCGATAACAAGGTCGCACGGCGTAACCCAACCGCCAACACAAGCCGCGCGCATCGCCGCCGCTATGAACGGCTCGTGAGCATGAATTTTCTGCGATTGCGGTCGTGCATAGCGGGTGGATATGCGCGCTGCGGGCGCCAAGCTCGGCCTCGAAGAGACGGGTACTCGGCCCGAGTGGCTGCCTGCGGGCCGGGCCGTCCATCGGGTAGCTGAGGTCGCGGCTGGCTGAGGTCGCCCGTCACCGGGATTCGGCATACGTTGCGAGTCGTTCTGCCAGCGCCCGTACTCGCTCGCGTAGTTCGTCGGGTTCCTCGATGACGAAGGGGCAGTCGAGCCCGGCAAGGACCGACGGGGCCCAGTCGAGCCGCTGAACTCGCCATCGCGCCCGCACCCACCCGGGTTCCCCGCTGACCGGCTCGATGGTGGCGATTGATCCGGGCATCCGCATCCGCACCATTCGCTCGCTGCCCTGGACTCGCACCGAGACCGCGTGCCGGTACGACGCCCCCGAGACCGCCTCAATTACTTGCGCCGCCGGGTCGAACCCGCCCGGCACCGAGAACTGCCCCTGCTGGATGACCGCGTGCACGATCCGGTCTAGCCGGAAGGAGCGCACCTGCCCGCTGAGCGAGTCGAGTCCGGTGGCGTACCACCGTCCCTGGAGAGCGACGATGCCATGCGGCTCGAACAGGCGTTCGGTGGACCGGTCGTTTTTGTCGCGGTAGGTGACGGCGAGCGGCCGACGCTGGACAGCGGCCTGGGCGACGGTGAGCAGCACTCCCGTCTCGGGGGTGGTCGGGATGCGCCCCTTATCTGCGTACGAGGTGGCCGTCACGAGGGCGTCGAGCCGGGCGGCGAGCGCGCGGGGCAGCACCCGGTGCACCTTGGCTGTCGCGCTCTCGACGGCGACCGCGGTGTCCGGCTGCAAGGTTGCGCGCCGTGTCCCGACCAGGCCGAGAAGCACTGCGACGGCCTCGTCGTCGGTGAGCATGAGCGGCGGCATCCGGTAACCCGGCGCGAGCCGGTAACCGCCGTACCGCCCACGCACGGATTCCACCGGCACGTCGAGGTCGAGCAGGTGGTTGACGTAGCGCCGGACAGTCCGCTCGTCGACGCCCAGCCGGCCAGAGCTCGTGCAGGGTGCGCGTGCCGCCGGTCTGGAGGATGTCGAGCAGCGCCAGCACGCGGGCGAGGGGTTTAGCCATGCCAGCAAGTTCCCCCGAAATAGTGGGCGGAAACTGTCCAGTATTCCATCTAGCGTCAACGACATGAGCACTGCCACCCCACACCGCCACCCTCAGCAGCGAAAGGAAATGCCATGGACTTCGTCTCAGTCCGCGTGATCACCCACGACGTCGAGCGTCTCGCGACCTTCTGGGAACAGGTGACCGGCCTGCCCGCCGCCCGGCCCGTCCCGGTCTTCGCCGAACTCCGGACGCCGACCGGGACCATCGCCATAGGCGCCCCGGCGACCGTTGAGATGCTCGGCGCCGCCGCCCCGGCGCCCGGCCAGAACCGCTCTGTCTTCATCGAACTGCGCGCCGACGACGTTGACGCCACCTGGGAGCGAGTCAAGGGCCTGGTCCCCCAGACCGTCCCCGAGATCGTGCTGGAGCCGACCGACATGCCATGGGGCAACCGCTCGATAATCCTGCGCGACCCCGACGGCGGACTGGTCAACCTCTTCACGCCGGTCACCCCGGAGGCCAAGGCGAAGTACGGCCTCTGACCCATCCCTGCGCGGGTGCCGCCCGCCACGGGCGGCACCCACTGACAGACAACGCGTAGTAGCGAGGAGATCGTCACGCAAGCCAATGCGACCCTGAAACCTCCAGGTCAGTGTGTCCGCAAGATCACGGCCGCACGCGCACGGCCCCGCGGGAAACAGCGGCCCCGTATCATCCGGATCATCCCCGCCAGGCCCGGCACGTGCCCCGCGCCGCGAAGCGTTGACAGTCCCGCCCCCCTCCGTGTTTTGGCAGCTATCGGATGAGGCACCCAAGAGCCTCGGCCCTGCCAGCTCAGGAGGAACCGATGGCTATCGAGCTTGATCACCGGGGATGGACCGCAGCCCAGCACCTCGCGCCCTGAGTCATCTGCCGCCAGGCGGCTATCCTGCGCTCACCACGCGGCAAGCCCTGCCACTGGACCTGCGCCGTGGCCTGGGTCGCCGCGCACCAGGACCACGAGAGTGGCGGGGACGCAGCATGACCGCCGCAGCCGCGCTGGGCCGGAGGCGCTTGACTCGTACCCGTCGTGCAGTGACGATCGTCGCATGCGGTTCCCGTGGCAGCAGGAATATACGAGGACCTGCGTCGAATGCGGTTACACCTGGCAAGTGCCCAGGTGGGCAAGGCGGCGGCGTTTTAGGTCGCTCCGTATGTTCTCGGATTTGTGGGTTACCACGAACACCGGGGAAACCACCGACTCCACCGATTTGAGCAGACAGGTCACGTCAATCTCGGCGCAGAACCAGCAGATTGAGGCGTTCCGGAACTGTCCAAAATGCGGTGCAGACCACTTCACACAGGGCAAAGACAGGCCAGCCGGATGAGGCACCCGAGCGGGCACGGCCGTGCCACGGCCGTGCCAGAACAGCCGGAAATCCGGGCCCATCAGCGGTCACCCACGGAGAACCCGCTTGCCCTCCGAGCTGGACATGAGCAGCTAACGAGGCTGCCCGAAACGACCTTCTTAGCAACAGGTCAACTGCGGCACGTGCTGTGGCTAGAGCATCGTGACGGTGCCATTCTCTGCCGCGCGGCCAATAGCAACCCCGCCGGTTTCGTAGTCGTATACGTATTCGTAGACGGCCCCGTACTCGTTTATCACTTGAAGGCGATCATCAGCCGCGATGACTTGCCGCAACGTCTCCAATCCCCGCCGGAAATCTGCCGTCGCGATTTCACGTGTCACCGACTTCGGCTCCTGCGTCGTGTGAACACACACGTGAATCTTCCCATCAGCGCCTGGCCAGCCGCTGTATCGCTGAAGGCTGACGGGAACCGGACCGTCCACGACGAACATCGGTCCGGCATCGCGAAGGGAGGCCGAGCAAGTTCGCGTGCAACCGGGGGCGATGTCCCGACGTCCAAGGAATGTATGAGCTGACGTGCGGCGGACGTGGCCGGTTGCCGGATCCAGAGCCAGCCCGTTTGTCATGGGATGTTCGGCACGATGCCGCGTGGCCCAGGAGCGGGGGAAGACTGGCATGAGGTGGAGAACACGATGGGCCGCGACGGCTCTCACCGTGGGGACGGCGATGGTGATCGCGGCCGCGCAGGTCCCGGCCCAGGCAACATCCGGCTGGCGGATCGAGAGGGTCTTCGAGAAGTCTCACTTCCTCGATTTGCAGGCGATCGCCGCAAGTGGTGCTGACAACGCCTGGCTGCTGGGGCTCGTGCCTGCCCCGGAGCCGACATTTGTGACCCAGCGATGGAACGGCAGCCGCTGGGTGCCCATCGCGCTGCCCGCCCGGCTGAGGGGCGTGATCGGGCCGTGGGAGCTGTACTCCGGCATATACACCACATCATCCAGCGACACCTGGTTCTTCCCGGTCCTCCCCGACCACTTCACCCCGGTCCAGTACGCGGTCTGGTGGAACGGCTCGGCGTGGCGGATCTCCAAGGTCACCGCGAGCCCTGACACCGTACTCGGCGCGGCGGTCTTCAGCGGCAGCGACGTGTGGACGTTCGGCGAGGCTGGCGCGTCTTTCCCCGATTACGGGCCCGCGGTGGTCCGGCACTGGAACGGCACGGCGTGGCAGCCCGTCTCGGTACCAGTCGGCACACCGGTCACCATCGACGGGGTCGCTCCGGACGACATCTGGGCACTGGGCGTGTCGAAGGCCACTGTCCACGACGTTCACCAGACCATCGTCGCGATGCACTGGAACGGCGCGGCGTGGTCAGCGCCCCGCCTGCCCACGTTCCCTCCTGTGCACAAGGGCAACCCATGGGTCGCCACCGCGATCTCGGCGTCAGGTCCCCATGACGTGTGGGTGGCGGAGACCCCAGCGGTCAACCAGCAGACCGGGTTCAGCCCACCGGGCCTGATCCTGCTCCGCTGGGACGGCTCCACCTGGCGCACGGTGGCCAGGAACCGCGAGCTCCGTGGCGTCAGCGGGCTCACCCCGGACGGCCACGGCGGCTTCTGGTTCACCGCCACCGACCCGGCGAACCCCAACGCGAGCGACATCGTCGACTACCGGGACGCAACCTTCATCAGCCAGCCCGCCCCGGCGCAGCAGGGCTACGCCGGTTCGGCGAGCGGCATCGTCGCAGTTCCCGGTGCCGGCTCCTGGTGGGCGACGGGCATGTTGGCGGCGGTCAAGGGCGGCTCCATCAAGACCGACATCCTGCGCTACACCCCGTAGCGCCGCGTCAGAACTGCACGCCGCGGGTCAGCGCGCCGTCTACCACCAGGTTGGTACCGCTGATGAAGCTTGCCGCCGGACTGGCCAGGAATACCGCCGCACGCGCGATCTCCTCGGGTTTAGCCATCCGGCCGGTCGGGTTCAGCGCCATGGCCTGGGCGAACAGCTCAGGAAGGTTCTGCTCGATGTTCTCCCAGACACCACCGGCAAAGTAGGTGTTGCCTGGTGACACGCTGTTGGCCCGGATCCCTTTGGCGGCGAGCTGGTATGCCAGCCCCTGGGTGTAGTGGATAAGGGCGGCCTTGAATACGCCGTAAGGTCCCGCGGCGAAGTCGATCTCCCGGCCGGACACGCTCGCGATCGTCACGATCGACGCCGCGTCGCTGCTTTCCAGATGCGGCATGGCCGCATTGACCAGCCGGACCGTGTGCATCATGTCCACGTCGAAGCTCGCCTGCCAGTTGGCTGGCTCGTCAGGGATCGCCAGCGCGCTGACGTTGGCCACCACGATGTCAATGCCGCCGAGATCGGCAGCGGCGCTGCCGACCCATTCCTGCATGCCCTGCTCGTCCGCGACGTCGAGGACATGACCTACCGCGGTACCGCCGCGCTTGGTAAGAGCCTCAACCGCATCGCTCACATCGCGCCCGGTGCGGGCGCAGAACCCGACGGCGGCGCCCTCCGCGGCGAGCGCGTCCACGATTGCCCGCCCTATCCCCTTGGTGCCGCCCGTTACCAGTGCGCGCCGCCCCTGCAGGCCTAGATCCACTTCCGCCTCCTCGATTAACCAGCACATCGCTCCGCCGCGTCACTCCCACCCTTACGGGCTGGCCGTCGTGGCAATATCCCGCAGGTTCCGGTGCATGCCGCGGTAGGCGACCGCCGGGGGAAGCAGAGCCTTCGCCACCTTCGTGACGGCGCTGTAGTTGGCGTCCACGACATTGGCCAGCGGGGCTTGGCTGGTCTGCGATAGCAACTGGTAGGCGTCCATCTTGTCCAGGCCGTAGAGCTCGCTAAGCCACATCACCATGCCGACCTGGCTCACCCGCCAGGCGTCCTCAAGCGGCAGGCTCGACCCCACCACCATCAGATAGTCATCGGTCTCGATGCGCGGCCAGGCCGGCGCGCCGCCCTTGATCAAGTCCACGATGAGCGTGACGTCCATCGCGCCTTCCACTGCGGTGCCGCACGCCTCGCCTTCGCCCTGCCGGTAGTGCCCGTCGCCCACCGAGAACAACCCGCCGTCTACGTTGAGCCCCAGGTAGCACGTCGCGCCGACGCGCATTTCCGGGGTGTCCATGTTCCCGCCGAAGGTGTCCGGCACCAGCGAGGAGCGCACCTCACCTGCTGCCGGGGCCACGCCCACGGTGCCGAGCATCAGGATCCATCGGCAGCTCCAGACGGAAGTCACTGGCCTGAGCCTGGAACTCGACGGTCCATCGCTCCCGGTGCACCTCGTAGATCCATGTCCGTTCCGGAAGCGGGTCCTGCAGCGTGGCGGTGCGGTCGGTACTCGTCAGCCCGCCGAAGAGCGGGATCGTGCACGACGCGCCGAAGTTCCGCGCCGGGCTGAGGTCCACGAGGTGCAACGCCAGCGTGTCACCGGGCTCGGCGCCCTCCACGTAGAACGGGCCGGTCTGCGGGTTGACGAACGGCATGGTCAGCGCCGTACTCGGCAAGTCCGTGGTCTGCCGGATGCTGCCGCAAAACGCGTCCTCCGTCCATAGCCGCAGTAGCGTCCCCGGCTTCACCTTCCGGATGGGTGCCACGCCGCCGAACGTGAATGCGTACTGCCCGCGCTCTGGGCGGAACTCGACAACCTCCACCTGTGGCTCCTTCCAGTTAAGCGCCGACTTAGCGCAGCGCCACGTGTGATCTGTTCAGTCCCCCGGCGCTGCGGGCCCCAGCAGCTGGAGCATGCGATCGGCCGCACCTGCACTCCTAGTGTGAGCCGCAGCTGACGAGGATGTGCATCTTCATCGAAGTCAGATGGCGCCGGTCCGCGATAATGAGGATGCGCGGCGACCGCGGAATCGCCGGAAACCGAGATCCGGGAGCCGGACGTGCTTGATCCGCAGGCAGTTCTTAGCCAGGCAAGCCAAGGAAGGGCACCGGCGACCTGGCGGGTCTTCACGAAGGAGAGAGGTCGCGTGCGCGGCTTTCTGCGCGGGACATCGGCAGATCCCGATCCCTTGCTCGTGATCACCCCGGACGGCGTGGTGGAGTACATCGACAGCAAGAAGCCGGGCGCGGTGGTCGACTTCGACGACCTCTCCGGGATCATGTTGCGGGTCAGCGGGAGCACCTTCTCCGATAGCCGCCAGGTCCGGCTGGATGTCTGGCTCGACTTGCAGTACCGCGACGGCAGGAAGTCAAAGTGGCGCTCGGCCTCGTTCGCCAGCCAGTACGGGACCGTCCAGGCATTCATCGAGGCCTACGGCGCCTACCAAGCGCTGCGCGGCGGCGGCCTGCACCCGCACTGATCCCAGCCTGGAACCCGGCGGCCCGGTCGGTGGCGCGGCGACCCCAGCGGTGAGCCAGCGGAGTGTGCCAGCCCGGTCCGCTGCCGGGAAACTCGCGCAGCAAGGTGCTGGCGACCGGCAGCCAGCGGCGCTGCCCGCACCCGCTACCTCGAGCCGGAGATGCCGGTCACGCACGCCCGCCAAGGTTCAAAAACTCCGAAAACATGTATCGATACAGCATCGCCGCTTTAGGGATGACAAAGTCTCATCTAAATCTCCAGCGAGCCGCTCAAACCGCGCAAGGATCTCCTGCAGCCCGCCTACCGTCAAATGGACTGGCCGTGGCGAGCGTCACGGCCGCCGGCACGGCGGTATCCACGGCTAACGCGGCCACCACGTCGGCCACGGCCACCACGGCCACCGCCGACATCACGTGGGGGCCCTGCTCGGATCCGAGCCTCAAGCAGGTGCACGCGCAGTGCGGCTTCCTGAAGGTGCCGCTGGACTACAGCCACCCGAACGGCGCCACGATCTCGCTCGCCGTTTCGCGGATCCGGCACACCTCACCCGCACCCAAGTACCAAGGCATCATCCTGACGAACCCTGGCGGTCCCGGCGGATCAGGGCTGAACCTGAACGCATTCCTGGTTCCGGCCCTTCGGCAGGAGAAGCTTGCGAACGGCGCGGCCGCCGCTAACGAATACGACTGGATCGGCTTCGACCCGCGCGGTGTCGGCTCCAGCGTGCCGGCGCTGAGCTGCCTGCCCAACTATTTCAGCTTCGACCGGCCGAACTACATCCCGACCAGCGCCGGGCTCGTGCAGACCTGGCTCAAGCGGTCGAAGGCGTACGCGACGGCGTGCGGCAAGAAGGGCGGTCCGCTGCTCGCTCATATGACGACGATCGACGCGGCGCGGGACATGAACAGCATCCGGGTCGCGCTCGGCCAGAAGCAGATCACGTACTACGGCTTCTCGTACAGGACGTACCTGGGCCAGGTCTACAGCACCCTGTTCCCGTTAACCGTGCGACGGATGGTCCTGGACAGCAATGTTGACCCGCGCCGGGTGTGGTACGGCGCCAACCTCGACCAGGACATCGCCTTCAACCGGAACATCAACATCTGGTTCGCGTGGATCGCCAAGTACCACAAGATCTACCACCTCGGCGCTACCGGGGAGGCGGTGCAGGACCTCTTCTACAACGACGAGGCGCGCCTGCTCAAGCATCCGGCGGGGGGCGTGATCGGTCCCGACGAGTGGGTGGACACCTTCCTCGGCGCCGGCTACTTCCAGCAGACCTGGCTGTCGCTGGGCAGCGCGTTCGCGGGCTTCGTCCACAAGGGTGACTGGAAGACCATCAAGGCGCTGTACATCTCGGCCGACGGCCTCGGCAACGACAACGGGTTCGCGGTGTACAACGCCGTCCAGTGCACCGACGTGCAGTGGCCACGGAGCTGGACGAGGTGGTCCAGGGACAACTGGGCCGTATACCGGAAGGCGCCGTTCGAGACCTGGGCCAACGCCTGGTTCAACGCGCCGTGCCTGTACTGGCCCGCCAATGCCGCCAAGCCGCTGCAGATCAACGGGACGCACGTGTCGAGTGCCCTGCTGATCGACGAGATCCTGGACGCGGCGACGCCGTTCCCCGGGAGCCTCGAGGTCCGCAAGCTGTACCCGCACGCGGTTCTCCTGGCCGAGCCGGGCGGCACGACTCACGCCGACTCGCTGTCCGGCAACGTCTGCGTGGACACCAGGATCGCGAACTACCTGGCGCTCGGCCAGCTCCCGAAGCGCGAGCCCGGCAGTGGTCCGGACATTCTGTGCAAGCCGCTCCCGGTGCCGGTCCCGACCACGGCGAGTCCCGTTGCGGTGCCGCACACGAGGAACGGCGTGCCGTCCCGGCCGCTTCCGCCGGTCCGGTAAAGGCAGCCTCGCGGTTCACTGAACGCGGTGGGGTCGTCGGCGGCCTGTCCGGCCGAGGACCCTGCCGACACGGCCGCGGGGAGAGCCGCGTCCGCATCGAGCAACTCAGTCGCTAAACTAGACCGATGAAGCGCGAGTTCTCCGAGTGGCCGTGTTCGCTGGCGCGTGCCGTCGGGGTCTTCGGTGACTCCTGGACGCTGCTCATCGTCCGCGACGCGCTGCAGGGACTCAAGCGCTTCGACGAGTTCCAGCGATCCCTGAATATCGCCCGCAACACGCTGTCCGACCGGCTCGGCAAGCTCGTGGACGCGGGGGTCATGACCAAGCGGTTCTACCAGGACAATCCTCCCCGCTATGAGTACCTGCTCACCGAGATGGGCCGCGACTTCTTCCCGGTCCTGGCGAGCATGCTCGCCTGGGGAGACAAGTGGCTCGACGACGGAGGCGGCGCGCCCGTCACCTTGCAGCACCACGAGCCCGGGCACAGCGTGGTCAGCCAGGTCGTCTGCGTCGCGTGCGGCCAGCCGGTCGAGCACGCCGACATCCAGTTCTGCATCGGTCCCGGGTACCCGGACGATGTCCGCCCTGGGCTCGATATGCGGGACCGACTAGCCCCGGTTCCTGCTCAGCCAGCCGTCCGTCACGGACGTCACGCCACAGCCTGTGCCCCGACATCCGTACCGGCGGACCCGGGCAAGCGGGCCACCGCGAAGCGGACGCGCCCGACACGCCCCGACAGGCGGGCCGGATGAACCACGGCCTGCTCCGGCAGCCGTTCGGCTTCTAACTCTTGCTCATGTCCGGTCGGCCTCATGGGCCCGACGGCGCCGCGTGGCAGCGGTAGCAAGTCACCTGGCGGACACCAGCGCCCTGGCCCGGCTCGGTCATGCCCCCGTCGCCGCGGTGCTGATTCCGCTCATCGATGCCGGAGCCGTAGCCACATGCGGCGTCATCGAGTTCGAGCTTGGCTGGGCCACCAGGTCACTGGCCAGTCAACGCAATGGGTCGTACCACGCGGCACCGTCCCCTGACGCGTGCACCTGCTGTCGGTGGGGGTGGCTAGCGTGGGCGGAGACAGGAGTCCAGTGTGAGCAAGGGGAGACCAATGACCACACTCGAGAACCGGCCGAACACCGCGCTGCTGGTCGTTGACGTGCAGAGCGGCGTCGTCGAGGGGAACCACGACCGCGACACGGTCGTCGCGAACGTCGGCAGCCTGGTCGAGAAGGCGCGGCAGGAAGGGGTCCCCGTTGTCTGGGTCCAGCACTCCGACGAGCAGACCGTGAGGGGGAGCGACGGCTGGCAGATCGTTCCCGAGCTGAGTCCCGGCGACGCCGAGCCGCTTGTCGAGAAGAACTACGGCGACTCCTTCGAGGACACCACCCTCGAGACCGTGCTGTCGGGCCTCGCCGTTGGGCGGCTCCTCGTCGTCGGCGCGCAGACCGATGCGTGCATCCGCTCGACGCTCCACGGCGCGCTCGTCAGGGGGTACGACGCGACCCTGGTCAGCGACGCCCACACGACGGAGGACCAGACGGCATGGGGGGCGCCGCCGCCGGACCAGGTCATCGCGCACACGAACCTGTACTGGACCTACCAGACGGCGCCGGGGCGGACCGCCGGGACCGTCGAGACCAAGGATGTGGACTTCGGCGGCACGTCCTGAATCCCGTGCGACGCAGACGGGAACGCCCCGGGACGGTGCAGGGCGCCGGGGCGGCCTGGCTGGCCCGGGGCACGACGTACCGTTGATACCCCCGGCGCGTGCCGCCTTGCCGGGCGTTGCTGCCACGGGTGCGCTCGTGCGGCGCGGGAGCTCGTAAGGCGCGGGAGAAAGCTAGGGAGTCATCAGGGTGTGCAGCCAGGCGCCCAGCAACGTGGCCGGCTCCGGTGACACCGCCGGCCAGCGCGCGCTGCGGCTGGGGGAACGGTCGTTCGGGCCGCAGCAGCGGTTGGTCATGGCGATCGTCAACCGGACTCCCGATTCCTTCTACGACCGCGGTGCCACCTGGGACGAGGCGGCCGCGATGGACCGCGTGCACGCGGTCGTGGCCGAGGGCGCCGACATCGTCAACGTCGGCGGCGTGCCGGCCGCACCCGGCGCGGAGGTCACGATCGCCGAAGAGATCCGGCGGACCGTCCCCTTCGTGGCAGCGATCCGGGCCGCCTACCCGGAGGTGGTGATCAGCGTCAACACCTGGCGGCACCAGACCGCGCGGGAGCTGTGCGGGGCCGGCGCGGATCTGCTCAACGACACCTGGGGAGGCTGGGATGAGCGGCTGCCGGAGGTGGCCGCCGAGTACGGCGCGGGCCTGGTGTGCAGCCACGCCGGCGGCCTGCTGCCGAGGACCCGGCCGCACCGGGTCGAGTACGCCGACGTCATGGCGGACGTGCTGGAGCGGACGCTGGCACTGGCCGACCGGGCCGTGACCCGCGGCGTGGACCCCGCGCGGGTGCTCATCGACCCCGCGCACGACTTCGGCAAGAACACCTGGCACTCGCTGGAGATCACCAGGCGGCTGGGCGAGATGGTGGCGACCGGCTGGCCCGTCCTGGTTTCACTGTCGCACAAGGACTTCATCGGCGAGACGCTGAACGCCGGGCGCGGCGAGCGGCTGACCGGAACGCTGGCCGCGACCTCGGTGTGCGCGTGGCTCGGCGCCCGCGTCTTCCGTGCGCATGACGTGAGGCGCACCCGCCAGGTCCTGGACATGGTATGCGCCATTCGCGGCGATCTCGCGCCTGCCCGCGCGGTGCGCGGACTTGCCTGACGCGGATCGGCCGGCCGGGGTGATCGCCGACGCGGCGATCTGCCCCTCGGCGCCTGTTCTCGCGCGCGAGCTCACCGGCCGGGATCCCGTCATCCCGGAGCTTCGCGAGGCATGCGCGGCAGCGGTAGAGCGACTGGTGCGGTCCGGGCCGGAGGTCATCGCCGTCATCGGGGCGGGGCGCCGCACGGGCACCTGGCCGGCGGCAGGCCGCCTCGACCTCACCGCATTCGCGCCCGCGCTCGGCACCCGGGCCGGGGGGGCGGAGCCGCCGCTGCCGCTGCCGCTCGGGCTCGGCGCCAGGCTGCTGGACGAGAGCGGGTACCCGGGGCCGCGGTTGCTGCAGTCCGTCAGCGGCGGCGACCCGGCCGCGGCCTGCCTGCGGCTCGGCGCCGGCCTGCGCAGCCTCGGCGGCCGGGTGGGACTGCTGGTCATGGCCGACGGGAGCGCGTGCCGCGGCCTGCGTGCCCCCGGCTACCTTGACCCCCGCGCGGCCGCCTTCGACGCGGCACTCGAGCGGGCGGTGCGCGGCGGAGACCTCGGCGCGCTGGGGGCCATGGACGAGGGCCTGGCCCGCGAGCTGCTGGTCACCGGGAGGCCCGCCTGGCAGGTGCTCGCCGGGGCGATGCCCGGCCGGTCCCCGGCCGCCGAGATCCTGTACGCAGATGCCCCGTTCGGGGTCTTCTACCTGGCCGCTTCGGTCACCGTGCCGCCTCAGGCGCCGTGACCGCCTGGGGGGTTACCGGCGCAGCGCCGGATGGTCGGCGACCACCGTGCACGTGCCGGGCGTGACCTCGGTGAATCCGCCGTCCCTGACCACCGGCAGGCCGCTGGCCACCAGCGTCGGCCAGCGGTCCGCCGGGGCGGTCCGCACTGCGAGGTCAAAGCCGGCCGCGAGCCACTGCGCCCGGATCGTGTCCGGTAGCTGCCACCACGCGAGCTGCGCGGCATGACCCGCCTGCGCCATTGCCTTGCCAGCAGTCATAGGCACCTGCGGATTCAGCCAGAGCACCGGTGTCGCGGGATCCAGGTCAGGCGGCATCGCGGCATCTGACAGTTCAGTGCCGGCAACTTGCAGCTTGGCGAGATCTTCCGGCCAGCCGTCCACCGGCACCGGCGGGTAGGCCCGCAGTTCGGCGCTGCCGCTGATCACGGTAATGCCGGGGAGCGCGAGCGCTCGCCGCCACCCCGCGCCCCGGGCACGCCGCACCACCTTGCGGATACGCCCGTCCTCCCACGCGCGGACCCGGTCCGCCCATTCCCCGTCGGTCGCCCTCGGGTCGGTCAGCAAGACGAGCACCGCACGCGCCGCGGCCTCGAGCGCGTCGGTCCGGCCTGGTGGCTCGGCCCGCTCAATGTGGATGACCAGCGGCAGCGCGAACTGAGGCACGTTGTCCCGGCCCGCGGCCCACTCGGTTTCCGTGGACACGGCAGCCTAGGCAGCGTCCGTAGCCGGCCCGGGGCGCACCGCGGCAATGTCCGTCGCGGCGAAGGCGTCGCCCGTGCACAGCACGGGGCGTCCGGTCCGCTCGGCGAGGGTCAGCGTCTCACCCGTCTCGGCAGACCGCTCCCTGGCCAGCCGCTCAGCCTGGTCACTCTTGACCGTACCCCGGCCGGTCTACGGCTGTCACCCGCTCGTACCGTAGAAGTCCTCCCCCCAAACGTCGCCGGCGTGATTGCGGTCTATGTCGGCCAGCCGGGCAGCTCGGAGCCGCGCCGGATGTGGGAAGCTGTGGAAGTACCCAGACGCAGGCAGGAGGTCTGCATGACTGACGCCGGGCCGGGCCCCGGGCGTCCCGAGGATCCTGACGATCCCGAGGACGAGGCGAGACGCAAGTTCCGTGAGGCACTGGAGCGCAAGCGCGCCCAGGAGGCTGGTACGGGTGACGGGGGTGAGGGCAAGGACGCCGGGAAGGTACAACGCACCCAGGGTCCCGCCCGGAGCCGACGCTCGTTCCGCCGCCGGGGCGGCGGCTGAGCCGGGAGCGCGTTACTTCATGATCCCGTACCGGTCGGGCCGGTAGCAGGAGTACGTGCTGGACCGGCGGGAGCCGCTGTGGACCGCCGCTGCCCGTCACCGGCGCCGGCGCCGGCGTCCGCGGCAGCCCAGGGCCGAGGCGATCCCGGCCCGGCCTGACTGATCATGCGGACGGGTTGTGGAAGTAGTGGCCCTTGCCGAGGTCGTCGATGAGCCCGGGCTGGGTCGGCTGCCATCCCAGCAGCTCGCGGGTCAGCGTGCTGGAGGCCGGGCTGTCGGCGGCGAGGAAACCGGCCAGCCAGGTGAAGTGCCCGGCTGCGTCCTCGGGAGAGATCGAGACCACGGGCAGGTTCAGGTGACGGCCGATGACCTCGGCGATGTCGCGGATCGGCACGCCCTCGTCGGCGACCGCGTGCAGCGTCGATCCCGCCGGGGCCTGCTCCAGCGCCAGGCGGAACACGTGCGCGGAATCGAGCCGGTGCACGGCAGGCCACCGGTTGGTCCCGTCGCCGATGTAGCCGGAGACGCCCTTGTCGCGGGCGATCCCGACCAGGGCGGCCATGAAGCCATTGTCTCCGTCGCCGTGATTGGTCGGAGGGAGTCGCACGATTGACGAGCGGACGCCGCGGGAAGCGAGGGAGAGCACGAACTCGGAACTGGCCCACCGCGTCCGCGGACCCTCGCCCATGGCGGCCGGGAGCGAGCCGGCATCATGGCCGTCCCGCTCGGTCGCCGGCCGCCCGAGCGAGAGCCCGAGCGTCCCGGAGGCGATGAGAAATGGCCGGTCAGAACCCGCAAGCGCCTCGCCGAATGTCTCGATGGCGCGGCGATCGGAGTCAGCAGCGTCCTGGAAGCCCCCCGAGAAGGCAATGTCGTGCTTGAACGCAAGGTGGATCACGCCGTCCGACGCGGCCGCCGCGCTCCGCAGCGTGTCGAGATCATCCAGCGTGCCGCGCTGGACCTGTGCCCCGGCCGCGGCGAGAGCGGCGGCGGAAGAATCAGAGCGGGCGAGCCCGGTGACCTGATGGCCGGCGCCGATGAGTTCGGGAAGGACGGCGGAGCCGATCCAGCCGGACGCGCCGGTGACGAATACGCGCATGTGAAGAACCTCCAGGTTGGCTGCCTGTCCTTGGCACGGGGCGTGCCCCTCGGACAGATCGATGTCAGTCGCTGTCATCACTATAGCACCCTGATGTCAGTCGCTGTCATCAAGTACGATCGGGGCATGAGCCGATGGGAGCCGAACGCGCGCGGCCGACTCGAGCAGGCCGCGCTGGAGCTCTACGTCGAGCGCGGGTTCGAGCAGACCACCGTGGCGGAGATCGCCAGCCGGGCGGGGCTCACCGAGCGGACGTTCTTCCGGCACTTCGCCGACAAGCGCGAGGTCCTGTTCTGGGGCCAGGGCGCGCTGCAGGAACTCGTCGTGGGCACCGTCGCCGGCGCGCCGGATACCGCGGCGCCGATCGACGCGGTCGCCGTTGCCGTCGAGGCGGCCGGCGCGGCGCTCCAGGAGCGCCGCGAGCATGCCCGGCGGCGCCAGGCCGTCATCGCCGCCAACCCCGAACTCCAGGAGCGCGAGCTGATCAAGCTCGCGTCGCTCGCGGCGGCGATCGCCGGCGCGTTGCGGCTGCGCGGCGTCAGCGACCTGGCCGCGAGCCTGACCGCCGAGGCAGGGATCGCCGTCTTCAAGATCGCGTTCGAGCATTGGATCACCGAGCCCGGCGAGTCAGACCTGCCGCGGCTCATCCGGGAGTCGCTCGGCGAGCTGAAGGCCGTGACCGCGGGCAAATGATCACCAGCGAGGGACGGGCCGGCCGCGAAGCCGGGGCCGGTGGACAGGGATGGCGCTGGTCGCCGATCGTGGGAGGCCGTGGATCAGGTGGCCAAGCGGGCTCGCCAGGCGGTGGTCTGGCTTGGGTCTGCTTCGGCGAGGCGTTCCCGGCGCGGAGATGGGCGAGCAGGTGAAAGCCGTCGTGCAGGCCGCCGCGCAGGCGGAACCGGGGGGGTCCGGCGCCACCGCCTGCCCTTATCGTCCGCGCCGGCAGGCAGTGCTGGAATGTACAGGGCCCGGGGTCTTGCAGCCCGGGGTCTTGGCAGACAGTGGAGGCAACGTGGACGCCGAACTTTTCGCTGAGGTGCTGGCCGGGACTCGTCGTTTCGTGCGGGAGCGGGTGCTGCCGCTCGAGGCGGAGATCGACGAGAAGGACGAGATCCCGGAGGACATCCGTCAGGCCGCACGGCAGATGGGCCTGTTCGGCTTCGCCCTGCCCGAGGAGCACGGCGGGCTGGGCCTGTCCATGATCGAAGAGGTCCAGCTCGCGTTCGAGCTTGGCTACACCACCCCGGCGATGCGCTCGATGTTCGGCACCAACAACGGCATCGCCGGGCACGTGCTGATGCTCGGCGGCACCGGAGCCCAGCAGGAGGAATGGCTGCCGCGGCTCGCCAGCGGCGAGGTGACCGCGTCGTTCGCGCTGACCGAGCCGGAGGCCGGCTCTGACCCGTCGACGCTGACCACGCGCGCGGACCGGGACGGCTCGGACTGGGTGATCAGCGGGACCAAGCGGTATATCACCAATGCCCCGGTGGCCGACGTGTTCATGGTCTTCGCGCGGACCGGTCAGGACGCCCCGGCCGCCCGGGGGATCTCCGCGTTCCTGGTCCCGCGCGGCACCCCGGGGCTGGCCGTGGGCCCGAAGGATCACAAGATGGGACAGGCCGGCGCCTGGACCGCGGACGTCTACCTGGACGAGGTACGCGTGCCCGGGTCCGCGGTCGTCGGCGAGGACGGCGGTGTCGGGCGCGGCCTGCGGATCGCCATGGGCTGCCTGGCGCACGGCCGGGTGCACATCGCGGCGGTGTGCGTGGGCATGGCTGAGCGGCTGGTGGACGAGTCAGTGTCGTACGCCAGCCAGCACCGCCAGTCGGGCCGGCCGATCGGCTCGTTCCAGCTCATCCAGGGCCTGATCGCCGACTCGATGACCGACTACTACGTCGGCCGGGCGGCCGTGCTCGACACGGCCCGGCGCTTCGACGCGGGCGAGGACACCCGGGTCGGCCCGTCCGCAGCCAAGTACTTCGCCAGCGAGATGGTGTGCCGGGTCGCCGACCGGGCCGTGCAGATCCACGGCGGCGCGGGGTACATGCGCGGGGTGCCGGCCGAGCGGTTCTACCGGGACGCGCGGCTGTTCCGCATCTACGAGGGGACCAGCCAGATCCAGCAGGTGATCATCGCCAGGGCGCTGCTCGGCGACGCCGCCCAGGGCTGATCAAGGCCCCGGCCGGGATTGATCAAGCACCCCATCCGCGCCGGGCTGCCGGTGGTCGCTGACCGGGGTGTCCCGGGCCACCGCCAGGTTCTGGCGTGCCTGTGTCATGGTGCGGGCGAGCGGTATCCGGCGGTCCAGGCCGGTGATGGCGAACAGCCGCCAGACCTGGTGATGGACACAGACCACAGTCAGGCTGACCCCGTGCGCGGCGGCCTGGCTGGCGGCGCCGGCCAGCACCCGCAGCCCGGCCGCGTCGATGAACGTGACCCGGTCCAGGTCGACGATCAGCGGCCGCCCGCCGCCCGCCAGCGCGCCGAGCCAGTCGTGTAGCTGGTGCACGGTGGCGATATCCATCTCCCCGGCCACGGTGACGAGCACGTAGCGGGGTCCGTAGCGGACCTCGACGGTCAGCTCGTAGTCGTCCATGACCCCGTTCACCGCCCTTCCCCGCCCGCGGTGGCGGGATCGCCCCTCGCGAGTCGCGCCCGCGGGCTGGAGGTCATCGACTGGCCGGGGCGCGGTCGAGGTGGCGGGTGGTGGCGGGGGGCAGGGTGCCGGCGCGGATGGCCAGGCCGAGGGTGCGGGTGAGCAGCATGCCTACGGCCATGAGGATGAGGGTGTCGGTGATGGCTCCCGGAATGACGTGGTGGGCGGCCATCCAGGTGCCGAGCTGCGGGCCGAACCAGTGCACGGAGCCGTAGGAGAACGCGGACCGGGCGCCGATGACGGCGATCCAGAGGGTGGCGTAGCCGAAGTCGGCGCGGCTGACGGGCCTGTCCGTCTTGGGGCTGCGGTAGACCTTCATGAGTCCGGTCGCGGTCAGGCCCAGCAGGATGCCGGCGGTGGTCCCGGCCAGCTCCAGGTACAGGCCGGTGCCGTGAGTGGTGAGGGACTTCAGGTAGATCGGGACGATCGCCGCGGCCAGGACCAGCGGCCGCGCGATGCGGAACCAGCCGATCTTGCGGTGCGGGCCGACGTCGGCCTCCAGGACGGCGATCAGGACGATGACGTTGATGAGCAGGGCCTGGCTCAGTGTGGACATGGCGGTGACGCTCCTTCGAGCAGGGCAACTGGTGATTCGCTGACGTCCCTGAGGCTGCCGTGACCTGCGGGTGCAGCGCGTCGGAGCGCGGGCTCAATTCCGGCATGCAGCGGGAGGCCGGCTTCTCGTGCCCGCTGGCATGAAGATCACGCCGGGTTTCTCCACCCGGAGTCAACCCGCGGTTGGATGTGACGGCTCGCGGCCGTCTCTAGCGTCGGGAGGGACAGTCCAGACCACGGTGAGGAACAGTCGTGTCAGAGGTCATCAGGGTGCTCGCGGTCATTGCGGTCATCGGCTACGTCATCGGGCGGCAGCTGATGGGAGAGCCGCTGCGGGGCAAGCGGGTGGTGCTGCTGCCGGTCGTCCTGGCTGTCGCCCGCGTGGCCGACCTGGGCACGCACAGCCGCCATGTCGAGCCTGCCGATGTTGTGTTCCTGGTGATCAGCGGCCTGATCGCGGTGACGATCGGCCTGCTGCAAGGCCGCATGATACGGCTGGAATGCAGGAACGGCGCGCTGTGGGGGCAGATGCCGGTACGTGCCTTGTGGCTGTGGGCGCTGCTGGTCGGATCGCGGCTCATCATGACGGTCATCGCGCACGTCGTCGGCGCCAAGGTCGCCGGTTCCAGCGCGCCGATCATCATGCTGCTCGGGATCAACCGCCTCGGCCAGGCCGCCATCGTGATGCGGCACGCCCTGGCGACGGGCATCCCGTTCGCCCCGGAAAAGGACGGCAGGTCCTTCCTGTCCGGCCAGATCGGCGGCGCCGCATCCAGCCCTCCCGGGACCGCCATCCCGCACCCGCCGCAGCGCGGACCCCGCTACCGGAAGCCGGACCCGCCATCCGCATCTGGCCCGGAAAGCCAGCACGGGGCGGATCCGGCCAGGTATCCCTATCTGGTACCGCCGCCGGCCGGTGACGATCCAGCCGGCCCGCGCGGGACAGCTCCGCCGCATGGCGGCGGGGCGGTCGCGGACCTGGAGATGCTGGCCCGCCTGGCCGGTGAGTGGCGGGCCCGGCGCCACCGGCGACGGTAGCCCATGACCACGCAGCTCGCAGCCAGCCCGGGGACGGATAGCTCCGCCGCGACGCCGCCGCGCGAGGCCAGTGAGCAGGCCAAGCCCGTGCTGCGCGCGCTGACCTGGCTGATCCGCGGGATCGCGTCCGCCCTGATCGGCGTGGTGACGTTCGGCTACTCCGCCGCCTCCGGCCGGGACCTCGTCATCGAGGCGATCGCCTTCGGCCTCGGGGCCGTGGTCGTGGCTTACTGGATGGTGGCCGACCTGCGCTCGCAGCACGGGCACCCACACGTCCTCGCCGGCGCCGTGATCGTGGTGGCCGCGGCGTCCAGCTTCGCCAGCATGGGCGCGCACGGACAGCCGCTGATCGGCTTTGCGTTCATGGCCACGATCGCCAGCGGGGCTGGCAGCAGCCTGCTCACGGGCTGCGCCACCACCGCGACCGGGATCGTCGGCGTCGAGGCCGGCGCGCTGGTCACCGGGTCCAGCGCGACCAGCGCGCTGGGATTCCCGCTGCTACTCATCGTGGCCTTCATCAGCGGCCGGAACAGGGCCGCCTACCGGCGTCAGGCCGAGCAGTCCGCCGCGCTGGTGACCCAGATGGAGCAGCTGCGCGCCGAGCAGCGCCGGGCCGCCGTGCTGGACGAGCGGACCCGCATCGCCCGCGAGATCCACGACGTGCTCGCCCACTCCCTCGGCGCGCTGGGGATCCAGCTCCAGGCCGTGCGAGCGCTGCTGACCGAGCAGGGCGACACCGACCGGGCACTGAGCCTGCTCGACCAGGCGCAGCGGATAGCCAAGGACGGCCTGATCGAGACCCGGCGGGCCGTGCACGCGCTACGCGCCGACACCGCCAGGCTGGACGAGCAGCTCACCACGCTGGTCGATACCCACCGCGGCCGGCATCAGGTCACTGTCAGCTTCCGCGTGGGCGGGCAGCCGCGGCCGCTGCCGCCGGAGGCGACCGTCGCCCTGATCCGCACCGCACAGGAGGCTCTGGTCAACACCGCCAAGCACGCCCCGCAGCAGCCCGTGAACGTGCGTCTCCACTACGGCGAAGACGAAGTCCAGGTGAGCATCACCAACCCGCTGCGGGACCCCGGCCGGGGCACCCCGGACCCCGCAGCCGCGTTCGGCACCGTCAATGGCGGATACGGCCTCACCGGGATGCGAGAACGGCTGCTACTGATCGACGGCAGCCTTGCCACCGCATCCGACGGCACCCGCTGGACCGTCACCGCGCGGGTTCCCCGGTGAGCGAGCCAGCGGCGGCGCCGCTGCGCATTATCATCGCCGATGACCAGGCCAGCGTCCGCGAGGGTCTGGTCCTGCTGCTCGGCCTGCTGCCCGACATCGACGTCGTCGCGGCCGCTGCCGACGGCCAGCAGGCACTCGACTGGCGGCCGAGCATCAACCCGACGCGATCCTGCTCGACCTGCACATGCCCGTCCTCGACGGGATCCAGGCCACCCGGATCCTGACGGCCGGCAATCCCGAGGTAGCCATCATCATCCTGACGACCTACGCCGACGACACTTCGGTCCTGGCCGCCCTCCGGGCCGGCGCGCGCAGCTACCTCACCAAGGACGCCGACCGCGCCGACATCGCCCGGGCACTGCACAGCGCCGCCCGCGGCCTGTCGGTCATGGACCCCGCAGTCCAGGCCACCCTGGTCGCCGCCGCGGCAACCGGCAGCACGCCGCCTGCGGCTGAAATCCGTGACCTGCCCGACGGCCTCACCCGCCGGGAGGCCGAGATCCTGGCGCTGATCGCCAGGGGCATGACCAACCCCGAGATCGCCGCAGCCCTCGTCCTCAGCAACCACACCGTCAAGAGCCACATCAACCGGATCTTCGCCAAGACCAGATATCCCGAGACAGGGCAGCAGCCACCCACTACGCCCAAGCCCACGACCTTCAAGGCCTGCCAAAGCCACCCCCGAGCGATACTGACCCACCGCCGACTACGCCCCTATGGCGCCTCGCGCACCGCGACTAGCTTGCTTCGCCGCCGTGATCGCCGGCCGACCAGTCCAGCGCGACCGCGGCCGTCCAGGACTGCTGCGGCGAGCCGAGCGGCTTCCCGGTGAACGGCTCGAAGTACTCGGCGAACGCCTCCGCCGCGGCGATCTGGTCGAGCGAGTCGCGCCGGAGCTCGTCCGCGCGGCCGGAGTAGCCGAGCAGGCTCAGCGAGTGCCACAGCAGCCAGTTGATGACCGGCCAGGCCGGGCCCCGCCAGTAGTTGTTCGGCTCGAACGCCGGCTCGGCGGGGCTCGTGCTCGGCAGCACGCGCCAGCGAAACCGCGGGTTGCCGCAGAAGTCCTCCGAGTCGAGCAGCCGCATCTGGGCAGCGCGCTGGCCGGGCTCCGCGGCCCGCGCGAAGAGCGGCGCGAAAGCCGCGAACGTCCGCAGCCGGATGTCCTCCCCGGCGCGGACGTCGTAGTCGAGGCAGAGGGCGGACTCGGCGTCGAAGCGGCGCGCCTGCGCCTCGCGGCCGCGGTCCAGCCAGCAGGCCAGCTGCCCGCGGTCACCGTCACTGGCCCCGGCGACGTCGGCCAGGTCGAGGAGTGCGGCGTTCGCCGCGACGAGGACGGCGCTGAAGAACACGTCCTTGATCAGGAACGGGTACTGGCGGTAGATCTCCGCGTCGTC
Source organism: uncultured Actinomycetes bacterium (assembly GCA_963697445.1). GTDB lineage: Bacteria > Actinomycetota > Actinomycetes > Streptosporangiales > Streptosporangiaceae > PALSA-505. The sequence continues at coordinate 163,012 of CAVOOC010000021.1, read as the reverse complement.
GTACCGGTATTTCCTCAGCAGGCCGACCAGCCAGAGGTACCTGTCGTAGTCCCAGTCGGTGGGCCGCTGCGACGGGTCGCCCAGCTGGCTGGTGTCCACGCGGGTGTACGGGCCGGGCTTGGCTACCTCGATGCGCGCCAGCGCGCGGTCCCAGCGCGGGGAGTTGTCCGTGCCCTCCCAGGGGTGGTAGACGGTGACCAGTCCCGATGCCTCGGGGTCGCGCTGGGTGGCAAGGTAGTGATGCCACTTGACCAGCCGCGGGTAGAGCGCCTGGATCCGCGCGCGGATCTCCGGCCGCTGCGGCTGCGGCGTCAGCTGCCAGATCCGCTGCAGTGCCAGGGCATGCACCGGCGGCTGGCAGAATCCCGGTCGTCCTTACCGGGGGCGCCGGCGCCGCGGGCGCGCTGGCGCAGTCCCACCACTCCGGTCCGGGAAAGTACGGCTCGTCCGGGCCCGCCCGGAACACGATGTGCGGCACCATCCCCGTCAACCACTGCGCCGCGAACAACCCCTCAAGCTCCGCCATGGCCCGCCGGACGTCCAGGTGCGCCCATCCGATCGCGATGAAGGCGCTGTCCCAGCTCCACTGGTGCGGATACAGATGCGGTGACGCTTTCGTCCAACTGCCCGCGTCGTTGCCGTGCAGCACCGCGGCCGCCTGGTCGCGCAGCACCGCGCGAGTGCCGGCGGTCACGCTCAAGACGAGTCTTCTCCTGACACTCAGGACCCCTGGTTACCAGAAGGATATCCTCGCTGAACCTGGGGGCGTACTGGTGTCCGGGTGCGTGATCGTCATCAGGCCTGGGCTGGTGAGGTGTCTGCCCGGATGCGTTCGAGGGTGCGCCGGCCCATCCGGCTCATGGCCGGGTTGGCATCGATGTAGTACCAGACTGCCCCCATCGCCTGCTCGAAGGCCCATGCCTTACCGCGCTCCCACTCCAGGTCGTCACACCCCAGGTCGTCGCGGAACACCTGCCGGGGGCCGGCGGCGTGGCAAACCGGGTGCGGCCGGCCAGCTCGCGGGCTGCGGCCGCCTCCGACGCCAGCAGCAGGCGCACCGGCCCGGCGTCACCGGGCTTCAGGGCGAACCTGGCGGCGAGCTGGCCGCCAATGCGGAAGATCGCGTTGACTGTCCCCGCGGCATCCACGGCCCGGACGGGCAGGCTCCGCCACCGCGGGAACTGGTCATCCACCAGCGTGCGCACCGTCTCGGCGGAGACGCTCAGCTGGCCGGGATGCATGTCCACGCCGCCGCCCTCCCGGACTGGCTTACGCCAGGCTCTCGTCGTGGATCTCCCCTGCTGACCGGCCGCCCGTCACGCCGACAGGATAACAAAGTGGACAGTGTCCACCAGTTCCACCACTGCGGACGCTCGGTACCCTGAGCGCCCCGCCGCGCCCTTCGCTGGACCTGACCCTGCGGGATGATCGATGATGACAGGATCGGGCCGGGGAGCGCGTTCGGGAGGAACATATGCCAGGGCTGGCGGTGGTGACCGGCGCCTCGTCGGGCATAGGCGAGGCATATGCCGAACGGCTGGCGGCTGACGGGTGGCACCTGATCGTCGTGGCCCGTCGGGAGGAGCGTCTTCGCCAGCTCGCCGCGCGGCTGACCGAAGCGCACGCGGTGCCGGTGCGAACCCTCCAGGCCGATCTGGCTCGTTCCGATGACGTGCAGCGGGTCTGCGGCGAAATCGGCGCCGTGCCCGTTGACCTGCTGGTCAACAACGCGGGCCTGGGCCACTACATGCCGTTTGCGGATCTCCCGCCCGGCCAGGCCCGGGAGCTGGTGGACCTCAACGTCCTGGCTCCGGTGCTGCTGACCCGGGCGGTGGTCACCGGCATGCTGGCCCGGTCCCGCGGCTCGATCATCAACGTCGCCTCGCTGCTCGCGTTCAGCGGCGCCGTGCAGTCGGCGATCTTGCCCAAGCGGGCCGTCTACGCGGGCAGCAAGGCGTTCCTGGTCACGTTCAGCCAGGCGCTGGCTGACGAGGTGCGCGACGGCGGGGTGCGGGTTCAGGTCGTCTGCCCCGGGGTGGTGCGCACGGAGTTCCACTCCCGGCAGGACATGGACATGAGCGCCGTCCCGCGCATGGAGCCCCGCCAGATCGTGGCGGCGAGTCTCGCCGACCTGGCCGCGGGCGTGGTCGTGTCGGTCCCCGGCCTCGCGGACACGGAGCCTCTCGCCCGCCTCGACGAGGCCAGCCGCGACATGGTCAGCGTGTCCCGGACCGCTGAGCTCCCCGCGCGGTACGCCGCGACCCAGTGAACGGTCCCGCTAACGGCCTGCAAATGGGCCGTTAGCGGGCCGTTAGGCACGCGACATCTCTAGGGCGCGAACGAGGCCCCGTCGAGCGAGGTGAAGCACGCTGCGTTGGAGAACGCACTGCCCTCGGCTTCCACGGTTACGACGCCGGTGGGCTGGATGTCCAGGCGCCCGTTGGTGGCGTTGCACAGGTCCACCGTGACGAAGACCGCGGTGGCGGGGCGGAAGCCCGCCGGCAGGGTGAACGGAACCGGGTTGGTGCCGGTCGTCGCGATCGCGCCCTTGAAGTGCACGATCCCGGAGATGGTGCGCACCGCGGCGTTCGAGGTGCTGAACGGTGCGTTGGTCCAGCCGTTCTGCAGCGTCAGCGGGGTGTAGGAACTCGCCGATTTGGCGAACGACGCCCCGTCCAGCGAGGTGAAGCACGCGGCGTTGGAGAAGGTCCCGCCCTCGGCTTCCACGGTCACGACGCCGGTGGGCTGGATGTCCAGCCGCCCGTTGGTGGCATTGCACAGATCCACTGGAATGAGCACCCGCGTGGCCGGGCGGAACGCCGCCGGGAGAGTGAACGGAACCGGGTTGGTTCCGCCCGTCGCGATGGCGCCCTTGAAGTGCACGATCCCGGAGATCGTGCGCACCGCGGCGCTGGACGTGCCGAACGGGGCGTTGGTCCAGCCGTTCTGCAGCGTCAGCGGGGTGTAGGAACTCGCCGATTTGGCGAACGACGCCCCGTCCAGCGAGGTGAAGCACGCGGCGTTGGAGAACGTATTGCCCTCGGCCTGCACGGTCACCACGCCGGTGGGCTGGATGAACAGCCGCCCGTTGGTGGCGTCGCACAGATCCACCGGGACGATAGACCGCCGTGGCGGGGCGGAAGCCCGCCGGCAGGGTGAACGGCACCGGGTTGGTGCCGGTCGTCGCGACAGCGCCCTTGAGATGCACGATCCCGGAGACCCTGGCAACCGCGGCGCTGGACGTGCCGAACGGGGCGTTGGTCCAGCCATTCTGGAGCGTGAGCGGGGTGAACGTGGCCGCCTGTGCTGCGGCGGCGCCGAGGAACTCCAAGGGGAGCATGACCGCTATGGCGCACAGCGCGCCAGCGGCTTTACGGGCGAGTCTTCTCATCTCATTGCCTCCTGACGAGGGTGTGCTGCCAGGGCCGTGCGCTCATTGCTCCGGCCTCCTGTCGGCACGGGTGGTGTCTGCGCTGCCCACGCTTCGCCGGGACCGTTAAGCGAGCGTCAACGACCAGGTAGGGACGCGCATCACCAGCCAGGCTGCGACGGATCGTTGCACTGGCGTTGCAACCGGGTTTCAGCAGGCCTTGCTCGCTCAGTGCGCTAGTAGTGGCCCTGGGCACCAGGTTCTGCCCGGGACAGCCCGCTCATGACAGGGCACGGCCCAGGCAGGCACCGGTCAAGACACCAGTTCGACGACGGTTGCCGTGGTGCGGCTGCCCAGCACCACCTTGGCCGACTCCGCCAGGTGCTTGCGCCAGAATTCCTCGGCCTGGTCGCCGCTGCGCTTGCGGATGAGCTCGACGAGCCGGCCGTGCGCGCGGATCGCGACCTTGGCCAGTTCCTGCTCCTGCTCCCCGTCGCGACTGTCGGCGTAGGAGCGGTCGCCCTCCCGGATGATCTTGCCCACCATGCCGACCAGGACCTGGAGGGTCTCGTTGCCGGACATCTCGACGATCAGCCGGTGGAACTCTGCGTCCGCGGCGAATGCGGCGCGGGGGTCATCCACGGACTCGCGGTGCCGGTCCACCACCTCCTGCAGCCGCGCCAGATCCGCTGAGGTACGCCGCCGGGCGGCCATCCGGGCCGCGGCCGGCTCGAGTACGGTGCGGACGTCGTAGACGTCGGACAGCAGCGCGCCGCGGTACTGCAGCAGCAGGCCGACCTGGCGCGCGGCCGCGGTGATGTCGGGCACCTGTACCCTGGCGCCGCCCCGGACGCCGCGCCGCACGCTGATGGCGTCCTCGGCCTCCAGGATGCGGAACGCTTCGCGCAGCGTGGGCCGGGACACGCCGAACTGCTCCATGAGCACGCTCTCCGGAGGCAACTGATCGCCTTCCTTCAGCTCACCGAGCACGATCTGGCGGCGCAGGTTCGCCGCCACCATCTCGCCGGCTTTAGGTACCCGGACGGTCGAGATCCCCTTGACGGCGTCCACGCAGTCCCCTCGGGCTGGCGGGCCTGGATCCCTTCGGAGGGAACCTGGCCGGACTCGCAGATGTAATAAGTATACGAGGGTAACTGTATTGCCTGGCTGTCTCGTGCGGACACGCCCGGGCGAGGCGGTGATGGTGCGCGGTCAGGCGGCCGGCGCCGGCGGGGGCGCCGTGATGGCCCAGCGGATGGCGCCGGTAATGGCCTGCCCCGCCGGGCGGACAATGGCGGCTTCGGTCACCGGCAGCCGGGGCAGGCGCAGAGGGCGGCGGGCCCATCCGGGCAGCAACGACACCGCCGCCGCGGCCAGCACCCCGTAGGGCGCACGGGCCAGCAGCGGCAGCGGCGGGCGCAGCAGCAGGAACCGGGCAGCCTCGCGGGCCTGGGCGGTGCTCGCCAGCTCGGCCCGGTACCGGGTGATCCTGGCGGCGAGCTCGGCCTCGGTGCGCGGCGGGTCCGGCACGCCGAGCGCGGCGCCGATACGGGCCATGTCGGCGACGTAACCGTCACGTCCGGCCTGGTCCAGCCGACGGGCGCCGAAGGCGGTGTGGGCCCGCAGGAAGCTGTCGGCCTCGGCGATGTGGACCCAGGTCAGCAGGTGCGGATCGGCGGCCGCGTACGGCCGCCCGTCCGGTGCGGTCCCAGAGATGCGCTGGTGGATCGCCCGCACCCGTCCGATCGCTTCCTGCGCGTCGCTGATCCCGCCGAATGTCGTGACGGCAAGGAAGTAGCTGGTCCGCTGCAGCCGCCCCCACGGGTCGCCGCGGTAATCCGAATGCCCCGCCACCGCCGCCATCGCCAGCGGGTGCAGCGACTGCAGCAGCAGCGCCCTGATCCCGCCGATGAACATCGACGAGTCCCCGTGCACCCGGCGCACCGGGCGGTCCTCGGCGAACCAGCGCTCGGCAGCAGGGTCACGGATCACCTGTCGCCGCGCCGGGCCTTCTGGCCCCGCCACCCGCGCGAAGATGGCCGCACCGACTCTGCCCCGGAGCCGTTCGGCAGAATCGTTGCCCAGCACCCTTTCAGTATCGCCGGCACTGTGCAGCGCGCCCTCCACCGGCAGTCCCGGAAGCCCTCAGCATGCCGCAACCTGCCGATCCAACGCGCGTCACGGGCACCCTGGCGGGGCTCTGCAGCGAGGCGGGTTGTGCTCTGGCAGACTGCGATCTGATGAACGAAAGCCGACCCGACCTGCACATGCTCAACCTCGTTGTTGATGACATGCGGGCTAGCCTCGATTTCTATCGCCGGCTGGGGATCGCGGTGCCAGCCGACGGGGACGCGGCCGGTTCCCACCTGCAGCTGAGAATGCCGGGCGGCTTCAGCCTGGAGCTGGATACGGCCGAGTCGGCCCGCACGTGGCACGCGGGCTGGCGCGCCGATCCGGCGAGCGCCAGCGTCGTCATCGGGTTCTCGCTCCCTACCCGGGAAGCTGTCGACGAGCGGTACGCGGAGCTGACATCCGCTGGGCATGCGGGGCGGCAGCCGCCCTTCGACGCCTTCTGGGGCGCGCGCTACGCGATCGTGGCCGATCCCGACGGCAACGACGTCGGCCTGATGAGTCCGATCGACGAATCACGCCGCACCTGGCCGCCGGAGGAATCCCCGGCACCGGGCTGATGCCGCCTGGGTACCCGGCGGCGTGCTGCGCTGCGCGGTCGCCGGGCAGGACCTTCCCTCTCAAGCTTGGCGCGGGTAGTTTTCTCCTGGGAAGCCCGGCGGGTGCGCGGCCACGGCGAGCCGGCTCGCGCCGTGGCCGGGCCGCAGCAGATTGTCCCGCGAGGAGAGAGGCGGTCATGTGGTAACGGCCGCGCGCCCTCCGGTGGATGGCGGCACTGTGCTGGTCACCGGCGCCTCGGCGGGCATCGGTCGTGAGCTCGCCGTCCAGCTCGCGGCCCGGGCCGGGACTCTGGTGCTGCTTGCGCGGCGCGCCGGACGGCTCGAAGAGCTGCGGGCCAGCCTGCTGGCACAGCACCCGCGGCTGAAGGTGGTGGCCCTGCCCGTCGACCTGTCCGACGAAGGCGAGGCGGGCCGTGTCGTCGCCGAGGCGCGTGAGCAGGCCGGGCCGGTAGACATCCTGGTCAACAATGCCGGCGTCGGCGACCAGGAGCTGTTCGACCGGGCCGACTGGAGCCGCACCCGCCAGCTGCTGCAGACCAACGTGGTCGCGGTCGCGCAACTGACCGCGGCCCTGGTGCCCTCGATGGTGGCGCGCGGCCGCGGCGGCGTGCTCAACGTGGGCTCGGGGGCAGGACTGACCATCATGCCGGTGTCCGCGGCGTACTCGGCCAGCAAGCATTTCGTCGATGGCTTCAGCGAAGCCCTCCGCGCTGACCTGGCCGGCACCGGGGTGGTCGTCACCCAGGTCTGCCCGGGCCCGGTGGACAGCGAGTTCGACCAGGTAGCAGGCACGGCGGGCGGTATGACCGGCGGACCGCCACAGTTCCTGCGGATCAGCGCGGCCCGGTGCGCGCGCGAGGCGCTGGCCGGCTTCGACCGCGGCGCGCCGCTGGTCTTCCCCGGCCGGGCCTACCGGGCCGTCATGCACCTGGTGCCGCTGCTACCCCGCGGTCTGCAACGCCGTAAAGCGGGCCAGTCCGCCGCACGCTTCCGCAGCAGGGGCGCTGGCGCAGCCGCCGGGCCTGACACGGCTGACGATTCTGCGCCGCGAACAGAGGCACGGCCATGAGAATCAGCCGGGTGGTGCTTACCGGGGCAGCCCTCGGCACGATCCTGGGCACCGGGCGCGCCGACCTCAACCACACGCACGTGTTCAACCCCGAGTGGCCGCCGCACGCCCGGTTCCATGGCGCCGCCGGCTGGGGCACCGTTACCGGCTCGCAGCTGCTCGCATTGTGGCTGCTGTGGCGGCCCGGTCAGCAAGCGGGCGAAAATGACCTGGCCGTGACCACCGCCGCCCTGCTTCCCGCGATCTCCTGGGCGCCGTTCTTTTTCGCGCTCTCCACCCCGGGCACCGCTGTCGAGGACGAGCCGGGGCACCTTCCGCGGCTCGCCGGCGTGCCCGCCAACCTTGTGCCCGCCACGCTGATTCCCGCTGTCTGCGCGCTCGGTTACGCATTGCACCGCCGCGGGCGGTAGGGCACTTTCGGCTATTGCGGAATGAATGGGCCTGCCGCGCAGGGCTGGTCGGTTCCGGCGGAACGGAACCGCTGCCACCGCCCGGCCCGTCAGGTCCTGCGGATCATGATCGTGGCCGCTGTTTGATCCCGGCCGCGAGCAGATCAACTACCTCAGCGATGCGGGCCGCCCGGAGATCAGGACGGCGAGTGGTCGCGTCGATCCAGCGCATGTACGCCTTGCGGTAGAACTGCGCGAGCGTATCGAAGAATGCGCCCGCAGCGCGGTTGGCCGCCAGCGCCGTGGCGATGTCGTCGGCAAGATCGCCGCGTTGCGGACCTTCTGGTGCCAGCTCAACGGTCACGTCGTCGCCGATCGCGACGCCGGTGTCGCGCAGCCAGATCGGGCCCACCGTCAGCACCCATCCGCTGACCCCCGGCGAAAGCCTTCCGCGGACCTGCTTGCCGTCGATTGTGCCGCCGACGGGATGGTCAGCCTTGGCACCCCAGGTCGCGTCCGGGTTGAACGGCACCGCGATGAGGCCCGGCCCTGAGGACTGGCGGTGATGAGGGCGCGGCCCTGAGGACTGGCGGTGATGACGGCGCGGAACCGCTGCGGACGCACAGGACTCATCGTGACACGACGACGGCGGTGGGCATCCCTTGCCGCCTGGGGTCCTCCAACCGGGCGCACACTGGCTGGTGCAGCGCGCGTGGATCCCGGCCACCGGCTCGTCCTGAGCCGTCGCATCAGTGCCGAATAGCGGGCGTTGCCGCATGCATGTTTATGCACAGGTCAGCATGCGCACGCAAGTGGGATGGGCGTCAACTTCTCGATTGAGATCGGCATTTCTTTGATGCTGAGCAGCCAGATCGATGCTCTGTGCTGGTCACTGGCCGACTTCCGGAAGCTCCGTTGACGTCCAGATCACGCCCAGCCGACGACGACCGCCATCCCAGCCATCAGCACCGCGCGGGCAAGCGAGGAGACGATCAGGACGGTGGTGCGCTGGTAGCGGTCCGCGATCACGCCCGCCGTAGCTGGCCAGCAGCAAGCCGGGCCCCAGCGGCAGACGGCGAAGGCCGCCAGCCACTGCGTGGAGTGGGTGCGGTCGAAGACGTAGACCGAGATCACCACGGCGTATGACCAGGTGCCGACCTGGTTGACGAGGAATGCGTCGATCAACAGCCGCAGGTCGCGGTGGCGCAGCGCGTCACGGTACCGGCCGCGCCGAGCGGCGGTCTTCGCGCCGCCGCTGGGGGTTGCGGCCTGCCCGGGCGGGTCCGCGGAGACGGATTCGCAGGGATCGGTGGCCCCCCCATCTCTAGGCCCGTATCCGGGGCTTCGCAGGCTCCATGGCTTCGGCGCGGTCGAGCAGCGGCTGGCAGCGCAGGCGGCGGGCGATGCTGCTGGCTTCGTCGATGGCGGCCGCCGCGGCGTCGGTGTCGAGCAGTTGCCTGAGGTGGTCGGCGTGGTCGAGCAGGCCGTGGGCGAGGTGGTAGGGGGTGCTGTGCTCGCGCAGACCGCTGATGGCGGAGGCGAGGGAGGCCGCGGCGGCCGGGTCACCGCTGCGGCTGGCGAGGCGGGCGCGGGCCAGGTCGCGTTCGGCTCGCAGCATCGGGGCCAGGTGCCCGGGCCGATAGGAGTCGAGCAGGGCCAGCAGCTCGCCGGCGGCGGCGGTGTCACCGAGGTCATGCGCGGCGCGGGCAGCCAGCGGCCAGGCCCAGCGCTCGGCTTCGGCGCTGATCCCGAGTGCGCCGGCGTGCGCGAGGGTGCCGCGGGCGTGCCGCAGCACGTTCTGCGGCTGGCCCCGGGCGGCGGCGGTGAAGGCTTCCACGAGGCTGATCGCCGACTTGTCCTGCGGGTCTTCGCTGGCCCGCAGGTCTGGCAGAGCTACCAGGATCGTCTCGGCGGTGTCGGCGTCGCCGCGGAGCGCCGCCAGCTGGCCCCGGTAGCAGGTGACGTATCGGAAGTCGGCCAGCCCGTCGGTGTCCACCGCCTCGGTGAGGACGCCTTCGGCGGCCTCACAGTCACCTAGGGAAAGCAGCGCCTCCACCAGGGTCGCAGTCGCAGAGGCCAGCAGGTGTCGATCGCCGGCCCGGCGGAGATGCCCGGCGGCGGCGCGTGCGGCCTCCGCGGCGGCCGCGGGGTCGGTGACCGCAAGTGAGTCCGACAAGTTGGCCAGCGCGCGTCCCAGGGCCACGTTGTCGCCGGTCTGCGTGGCGAGCCGTACGGCTTCGCGGAAATAGGCGACCGCTTCGGGCCACCGCCCGGTCATGCTGAGGTGGATCCCTCGGGAGGTGAACAGAGTGGCGAGCTGTCCGGTGCCGACGTCGAGGGCCTGGCCCAGGGTGAGCGCCTCCGCGGTGAGCCTGTCGGCGTCGGGCGAGCCGTCGAACACCTCCAGCACCGCGAGCTGCTCCAGGGCGCGCACCGTGTCGGCGTCGGGATCGGCCCGCAGGACGTCAATCGCGGCGGTGAGCTGATCCCGCGCTTTGGCGTGCCGGCCCCACCTGCGCAGTGCCCCCCCCGCGGTGGCCTGGGCGCGGGCGGCTGCACGGAGTTGGCCGATCTGCAGGTAAAGCCTGCGGGCACGGCCGGCCTGCTCGATCGCCGCGGCGTAGTCGCCACCGGCGATGGCGGACTCCGCTGCGTGTGCCCACAATGCGGCCGCGGCTTCCTGCCCGTCCGGGGTGTCCGCGTCGGTGAGCTCGGCGGCCGTGGCGTAGCTAGCGGCGGCGCGGGCGGGGGCGCCGGTGCGCTCGGCGCGTCCGGCGGCCCGGGTCAGCGCGCCGATGGCATGACCGCGGATCTCAGTTGTGTCGGGGTCGCCGGGGACGGCATTGAGCGCGTCGAGGTAGTGCCGGGCGATGACGTCGGCCACTTCCTCCCCGTCACCGGGGAACGCCGCGCGCAGGTGCGCGGCCACGGCGAGGTGGCGGGTCTTGCGGTCGCGGCGGGACAGGGTGTCGTAGGCGACCTGGCGCAGCATCTGCTGGGCGAACTGGTAGCTGCCTCGCTCGGGGGACAGCGGGTCGGCGGACACGCTGAGCACCTCGCGGCGCAGCAGCTCAGCCAGCGCCGCCCGCACGGCGGGCTCGTCCTGCCCGGACACCGCGATCAGCGCCTCGGCGGGAAACGTGGTGCCCAGCACCGCAGCGTCGGCGACCAGCCGCCGCACCCCGGCGTCCAGCGCATCAAGCCGGGCGGCCAGCAGCGCATGCAGGCTGTCCGGGACGGCCAGCTCCCCGACGTCGCCGACCAGGCGGTACACCCCGCCCGAGGGCTGCACGATGTCGCGGTCGATCAGGGCCCGCACCGTCTCCACCGCGAACAGCGGGATGCCCTGCGCCTGTGCGGTGACCGCCGACCGGGCCGGCGGCGGCATCCCGGGCACCAGGGCCTCCACCAGAGAGTCCATCGAGGCGGGGTCGAGCGGGTCGAGGGTCAGCGTGGTGCGGTTGCGCCCGGTGCCGAACCCGGGCCGGATCTGGCCGAGCTCAGGACGGGCGAACACCAGCACGTAGACCGGCAGATCCCGGGTCCAGTCGATCAGCTGGTCCAGGAAGTCCAGCAGGCCCGCATCCGCATGCTGGGCATCCTCGATCAGCAGCACCACCGGCCGCACCCCGGCCAGGCGCTCGAAGAACAGCCGCCACCCCGCGAACAGCTCCTCCCGAGTCAACGACGCCCCAGCATCCCCCGCGTTAGCAACGCCGAGCAGCCGGCCCAGCCGCACCCCCACATACGCCCGCTCGGCGGCATCGGGAACGAACTCGTCCAGCCCCGCAGCCAGCTTCCCCGCGGCCGCATCGGCGGGGTCTTCCTCGGCAATTCCCAGCCGCTGCCGGACAATCTGCGCCAGCGCCCAGAACGCCACCCCCTCGCCGTAAGACAGGCACCGGCCCCGATGCCACCACACCTCACCCGCCAGCCCATCGGCGTATTTCTCGAACTCCCACCCCAGCCGCGACTTGCCCACCCCGGCCGGCCCGGACACGAGCACCAGCCGCGGCACCCGCCGTTCCGCCGCTGCGTGGAACAGCTCCCGCACCGTTCGCAGCTCCGCGTCCCGCCCCACCAGCGGCGCCTCCAGCCCATCGACCCGCTGCACACCCCCCACCCCGGCCAGCACCCGGGTGGCCCGCCACAACCGCACCGGCTCCGCCTTCCCCTTCAGCCGGTGCGACCCCGCCTCAGCGAACCCGATCCCGCCGCCTGCCAGCCCGCGCGTCGCCGCGTCGGCCAGCACCGACCCCGGCTCCGCCACCGACTGCACCCGCGCGGCGGTGTTCACCGCGTCACCGGCGACCATTCCCTCCCCGGTCGCCCCCAGCGTCACCGCCACCTCACCGGTCACCACCCCCGCCCGGGCTGCCAGCCCCGGAACCCCTGCCTCGCTCCCCAGCTCCCCGACCGCGGCCACCAGGTCCAGCGCGGCGCGTACTGCCCGCTCCGCATCGCCCTCAGCCGCAACCGGAGTCCCCCACACCGCCATCACCGCATCCCCGATGAACTTCTCGACCACCCCCCCGTAGCGGCCGATCACGGTCCGGGCCGTCGCGAAATACCCGGACAGCAGTTCCCGGACGATCTCCGGATCCCGCGACTCCGTTAATGGCGTGAATCCCACCAGATCGCAGAACAACACGGAGCACACCCGCCGCTCAGCGACCGGCTGCGCACCCGGGCCAGGAACCGGTGGGACTGACTCCGTTCCGGCCAGTGCCGACCCGCAGCCGTGACAGAACCGCTTGCCGGGTGTCGCCGGCTCACCGCACGACGGACACCCCACCACCAGAGGAGCGCGCAATCCCCGCAAAACCGGTCACCCGCCCCCTGGGACGCACCACACTGACCGCACGTCACCACGGCTGCACTCTAATCCCGAAATCACCCATCGAGCCAGCAACCAGAAGCTCAGCAGCGCAACCCATGCACCGCGCTCTTAGCCAGCCGAAGCGGCCGAATGCCCTGGCCTGAACCGTGTGGCCCGCATCCGTTCCGGTCCGCGGGACTGGCACGTAGCCGGGGTTCTGCGCCCTGCTTCCCAGCCCGGCCTGCGGGACGCGGTCAGCCACTTCTGGGGTCGGTGCCACTAACGGCGGTGTCGGCGCGGGCCGGGAGTACTGCCTGCATGCTGCTGGCGTCCCCCTCACCGTGAACCTCAAATACGCATTAAGATCGCCATCGAACCCCGCTAGGCGTGGATCCCTCCGTGGCAGCGGGTGAGGGCCGCCCGCTGTGCATCATCGACCCCGAGGTGTCGCGAATCCACGCCCGGGTTCGGCTGGATGGCTGGCGGGTCTTCCTGATCGACCTCGGCTCGAAGAACGGTACCCGGATCCGGCCGCCAGATAAGGGTTCAGACCAGGTGCTGGAGCCCCATGTCCCCGTCCCGCTCCAGAGCGGAACCCGTGTCTTCGTCGGCACGCAAGGTTTCCGGTACGACCAACATCACGGCCGCTGAGCCCTCCGGGCCGCGACGAGACGTGTCTGCAGACGCCCGGGTCAGTTCGGCGTAGCTGGCGTCCCCGGGGCAGCCCGGAGGGGGGCCAAGTCATTGCTCATCGTGGGAGCTGAGAGTCTCTGCTCCGCATGACGATCGGGACTATCGGCAGCCAGAAGATCACCTTGAGGGGCAGTTTGAGGGGCAGGCCGCCCGAGTGTCGGTTAGTCCACCCGTGGCCAGTGAGAGCCGAGGTAGGGGTCCGGGTAGTCGTGCGTCCAGCGGTCGAGGACCTTGGCGAGCGCGGCAGCCTGGCCGCCGCCTACAGGCAGGTTCTTCTTCCAAACGAATACGAGGACTACGTCGCGCTCGGGGGAGAAATCCGCAACATTCTCGGTGACCACAGCTCGGCCGTCCGCTCGTGCCACTGCCGCCCCTTGCACGTCTTCGGCCGAGCTGAGGCCAATCTCGGTGACGTGGACCGCATCATGGCCGTAAGCATCACGTAGAAGCTCGGCCACGGCCGGCGGAAACATCTCGTTGACCAAGAAAGCGGTCACGCAAGTAGCGCCTCACGCTGCTGCGCCGTCCTACGGCTTCGCTCTGCCATGGTTCGATTGCGGTCAATGCGCGTCTGGACGTCGTCTGGGTGCTCAGCGGCATAGTCGAGAGCGATGCGAATGAGCCGTGGGTGTAGATCCGACTCGCTGCTCAGCAGGCTGATTCGCTGTTCCTCGGAGCCGTCAAGTTCTTGAAGGCGTGCGATGACCTCCCAGACGTCCGGGCCAGCGGCAAGTGCGGCCCGCCGATCGTGCGCGGGACCCCGGAATACGATCCCCGGGCAGTCAAGTTGATCGATGCCCTCAATAATGAGCCGATCAAGCAACATGGTGGCGGTCATTCCCTCGCGGGCAGCACGTGACGCTAGCCGCCTCTTGGCAGTGTCGCTGATGCGAAATGATGTGCTCGTTGCCACGAGGACCTCCTTGAGTTCTTGTCTCCTGCGCCGTCGCCCCCGACGTCCCTGTCCGCCGCGCCGCCGTCTCCTGCGCCGCCGTCCCATGCGGCAGAAAAGTGTACCGCGATGTAGCGCGCGTGCGCTACGGGCGCAACTGAGCCTGGGCTGGCAGCTGAGCTTGGGCTGGCTCTGCTTACTCCGGCTCTGCCGGGACGCCGACGGCTGCCGCGTGGAGGTGACACACCTCGGTCAGCGCGTCATGGTGCTGGTGGCCGCTGACTGACTGCGCCGCATAAGCGCAGAGCAGCGTGAACCGGTACTGGGCGCCGATCTCGTTCCACATCGCCTCGACGTCGATGGCGGCGCTTACCAGGCCGGCGTCCCACAGCAGCGAGACCATTTCGCCGAAGACGTGAACAGGCTGCCCGGTGCTGGCAGCCTGCCGCACCAGCGGGCTGATCACTTGCCAGAACCTGGCAGGATCGGGCCAGTCAGCGACGATGAACCCGCGCATCGTCTCGCTCGCGTCAAGGTCGAGATAAGCACCACGCGCACGGGCTGCGGCGATATCCACCCCGGCCTGCGCCAGCCCTCCCTCGAGCCGGAGCCGGTGAGCCGGGGTGGCAATCACGATTGCCGCGCCACCGGCCCGGACGGCTTGCAGCAGGTACTCGCTGACCCGCTCGACGAGTTCGTCATCGTCCCGGTAGAACAGGACGATATGGTCGCCGGGACCCGCGTCCAGGACGCCGGCCAGGATCCACCGCTCTCCGTCTCATCGCTGCTGCACGTCAGCACACCAGCATAACGGGTAGTTTGCGATGCAGCCCGGACCCGTTTCGTCCTGGTGGCGGAGCAGGGCGGGTTAGCGCCGGCTGGAAAGGAATCCCGCGATTCCCTGTTCGCCCTGGCTTGCGATGAACGCGCCGGGCACCGACAGGAGTATCTCCTCGGCGTGGGCCAGGCACGCCCACGCCGCTTCCCCGCTGGAATCGGCTACCTTGATGTCTGCCTGCTCCGCGCATGCGATCTCGTCAATGTTCCTGATCTGGCAGGTGACTGTCGTCCCGCCGCGGGCCGCTACCAGGGCCGCGGCTTCCTTGAGCAGGGAGAACTGGCCAGATTCCCCCTCATCGGGCTCCGGCTGGGACGCCGACCGCTCCCGCTGCCCGAGCAGCACGGTGTTGCCATCGGGGTCAAGCACTTTCATCTCGCCGCCGAGCGCGTGCGGGGGATGACCCATGAGGACAGCTGCTACGCCGGCGGCGCGCACGGCGCCGACGACGGCATCAAGATCATCATAGAAAAAGTAGAACAGCAGCGGCAGCGGCGGAATGTCGAGAGGTGGCCGGGTCGATGCCAGCAGGACAAAGTGCCCGTCGTGCTCCAGGTAGCTCCACGCCGAGGTGTCAGCCTTCCCGGCCGACTGCTCACGAAAGCCCAGCAGCTCATAGAAAGCGCGCGAGATGTCGATATCCCTGACATACGTCGAGGCAACCATCGACTCGACCGCGGGCGCCATTGGCACAACATACGCCGCAGCGCCCCTCGAGCGGAACGAAATGACAACCGGTGAGGCGTCCGTTCCGGAACGGATTAGCCGGGCTGACCGTGGTCGTGCCCGTGGCCGTGCTGATGAGGCCCGTGGCCATGCTGATGTGGATGGTCTCCGGTGGCGGGTCCGCCCTCACGGGGCGGGTCGGCCGGCATTCAACAGCCGGGCTGGCCGTTGTTGCCGCAGCACGCCTGATGTTTGCGCAGCTTGATGAGCGTGTTGGAGACAGCCAGCCGCACCTTGGTTGCGAACGGGGCGTCGTAGCTGGTCCAGTTGGAGAACAACGCCCCTCCACTTGATTGCGGCCGGGGTTCCTGACCGGGCTCTGCCATGACGCAAACATATGACGAATGCGGTCATCACTCTAGTGAGCCAGGATCCGCGTGCTCGGGTTGAACCAGCTACTCTCAGCAGAGACGAGAGGCGGACGGCATCGTGGAGTGGGCGATAGCGGGAGCGCTGCTGGTCTTTATCGTGCTGATCCTGGTGGTGCTCAAGATCCGTGAGCGCCGGGGCCAGTAGCCGCCCCGGGGCCCCGCTGGGCGGCCTTCCGCTGACGGGACGAGCCCCGGCGGCAGCCGTTCGGGATACATATCGAGCTGCTGCCGCCGGGGTCGCACCTGCCGTTAACTCTTGCCTGTTAACTCCTCAGCTGTGGATGGTGAAACCGGCGGTCAGCGTGGCTGGCGTGCCGATCTGCACCTCGTAGGCGCCGAGTTCCACCTGCGGGCTGGCTATGCCGCTGATATCGCCGGGCGTGACCGCCAGTTCCGAGACGGGGAACGTGACCCGCACGGTCTTGACCTGGCCGGCACTCAGCGTCACCCGGGTGAACCCCACCAGCCGCTGGTCGGGGACCAAGACAGCGCTGACTGGCTGGTGAACGTACACCGGCACCACGTCCGTGCCCGCCCGGCTGCCGGTGTTGGACACAGTGAAGGTGGCGGTCACCGTGCCGGTGCGGGACACGCTGCTGGTCGCCGATAGCCCGCTGACACCGAAAGTGGTGTACGACAGCCCGTACCCGAACGGGTAGAGCGGGTTGTACCCGCTGCCCTGGCCCGAGCCGGTGTAAGGGAGCTGGTCGAAGACCTTCGGCTGGTCGCCGAGCGGTGACGGGGCCGTGGTCTGGAAGTCCCCGCCCACCGCGGGCGCGTCGGACGGCCATGTCACGGGCAGCTTGCCGCTCGGGTTTATCTTGCCGAAGATGGCGTCGGCCACGGCTTGCCCCGCCTCGGTGCTGCCCTGGTACGCCATCAGTATCGCGTTAGCCTGCTCGGCCGGGCCGAGGCCGAGCGGCCTGCCGGCGACCACCACGACGATCACCGGCTTGCCGGTCTTCTCCAGGGCGCTGACCAGGCTCTGCTGGTCCGGCGTGAGCTGCGGCGAGGGGTTGTCGCCGAGTCCTTCGGCGTAGGCCTTCTCGCCGACGGCGACGACCACGGCATCGGCCGAGGCGGCGGCGGCGACCGCCGCCGCCTGGGTGGGAGCGTAGGTCACGTTGCTGTCCTGGCTCTGCAGGCCCTTGAGGACAGTCGTGCCGGGCGGGATCATGCCGGGCGGGCCCTCGCAGCACACATGGCCGCTGGTGTAGACACCCTGCCAGCTGACACTCCAGCCGCCGAGCTGCCAGGCCATGTTGTCCGCGTTCGGCCCCGTCACCACTAGCTTGCTCGACGGCGACAGCGGCAGGACGTTGTTCTGGTTACGCAGCAGGGTGATCGACTCCTGCGCGGCCTGCAGGGTGGCGCTGCGGCCCGCCTGGACCGCGGTATTGGCCTTGGTCGCGTTGACCATGGGGTGGTCGAACAGCCCGAGCTGGAACTTCATCGTGAGGATCCGGGTCACGGCCTGGTTGATCCGTGCCACCGAAATCGCGTGGCTGGACACGTCCTGCTGCACGGCCGTCTGCCACTGGTCGGCGTTGAAGGGCAGCATGGTCACATCGACGCCGGCGTTGATCGCCAGGGCGGCCGCGCCAGCAAGGTCGGAAGCCATGTGATACGTGCTGGCCAGTGCTCCCACGTCACCGTAGTCGCTGATCACGACGCCCTTGAAGCCGAGCCGGTCGCGCAGCTCGGTGGTGAGCAGGAAGTGCGAGGCGGTGGCGGGGATCCCGTTGACCGAGCCGGAGTCCACCATGACGGTGCCCGCCCCCGCGCGGATGGCGCCCGCGTACGAGGGCAGGAACGTGTCCTGCAGATAGCGGATCGGCAGCTCCGCCTGCACCCGGTCGTGCCCGTTGATCGACTCGGAGTACCCGGCGAAGTGCTTCACGGTGGCGGTGACGCCCAGGCCGCGGCCGGTGATGCTCTGCATCCCCTGCACGAATGCGCCGCCCATCGCGGCGGCCAGCGCCGGCTCCTCGGCCCAGGTCTCGTAGTAGCGGCCCCACCGGTTGTCCCGCGCCAGGTCCTGGACGGGGGCGAAGTCCCAGTTCCACCCGGTGGCGCGCAGCGCGTTGGCGGTGACCTGACCGCCCGTCCTGGCTGCGGCCGGATCCCAGGTGGCACCCATCCCGATGGACTGCGGGAACAGCGGCGCCTGCCAGGGGTGCCCGAAGCCGTGCACGGCGTCGACGCCGAAGATCACCGGGATGTGCAGCCGCGAGTTCTTGATCGCGTAGGACTGCATGATGTTGTACTCATTGGCCCAGTCCAGGCCGGTGTTGCCTGCGCCGCCCTTGCCGGTCGTGTCGGGCGGGACGTCGGTGCCGCCGGCCAGGATCGAGCCGACGTTGTTGGTGACGAAGATCTTCTGCTCGCAGACCGGGTTCGGCATGTTGAAGCCACCCGTGCTGGTGCAGGCGGTGGTCTTGTCGGTGACCTGCGTCGCCTCGATCTGCACCATCTGGCCGATCTTCTCCGGCAGCGTCATCCTGCCGAGCAGGTCAGTCACCCTGGCCGGGACGGGGAGGCTGGGATTGAGATAGGCGGGGCGGCCGCCCGCTGAGGCGTACCTTCCCGTCGCTGCCGGGCCTGCTGGGCTTGCCGTGGCCGCCGAGGCGGTCATTCCTATGGCCAGCGCCACCGCCGCGGTGGCTGCCGTGACCCCCACGCGACGGACTGACTTCCGCCGTACCGGGAACTTACGCAGCCTGCCGGGATCGGACAACCGGGGTCCCATCGCTCGCTCCTTCACTTCGTCGTGTGATGAGAGCCTGTTTAAGACGGGGCTGATCAGCGGCTGCATCCCGCATCTGGTCCTAAACAGGTTCTTGAGCGCGCTCCCTGCGCAGCAACGTAAAGGTTTATTTATCAAAGAGACATAAAAATCTCACTGCACACATCAACAATTCGTGAACGAATGTCCGATGTATCCGCTAATCCCTGTATGTCCGGAACTCGGCGAGCCGCCCTGGCCCGCGGCATCCAGCACTGCGGCCGCAGGGGCGCAATGATCTAATCGTGGGCATTGCGCTGTCTGCGGGAGGCCAGCTTTGCGGACCGGTGATGACGTCGTCTTCCACAACGGCACCGTCTTCGACGGCAGCAGGTTCCTCCCCGAAGGCACCTGCGTCCGGGTGCGCGCGGGGCGGATCCTTGAGGTGGCCCCGGTGGCGTCCATCGGCCGGGCGGAGCCCGTTGACCTGCACGGCGGCACCCTGCTTCCCGGCTTCATCGACGCTCACGCGCACCCGGTCTTCGCCGGCAACCAGCTGCGGCGCTGTGACCTGCGGCCGGCGGCGACGGCGTCCGGATACATCGAGCTGATCGCCGCCTACGCCCGGGATCGCCCAGACGAGGAGTGGATCACCGGCGGCGGCTGGTCGATCGACGCGTTTCCCGGCGGGATCCCGACCCGGGACGCGCTGGATGCCGTCGTGCCGGACCGGCCGGTCTTCCTGCCCAACCGCGACGGGCACGGGGCCTGGGTGAACAGCCGGGCGCTCGCCCTGGCGGGGATTGACGCGTCCACCCCGGATCCCCAGGACGGCCGGATCGAGCGCAACGCCGCCGGTGAGCCCGGCGGCATGCTGCAGGAGGGGGCGGCCGACCTGGTGTCCCGGCTGCTGCCCGAGGTGACCGACGAGGACTGGTACCAGGCCCTGCTGGCAGCCCAGGCGCACCTGCTGTCCCTCGGCATCACGGGCTGGCAGGACGCCATCGTCGGCCGCGGCCGCGGGCATGACATGGCCGACCCGATGGGCGCCTACCTGAGGGCCGCGGGGGCGGGCACGCTGGTGGCGAACGTCGTGGGGGCCCTGTGGTGGGACCGCAAGCGCGGCCTGGAGCAGCTGCCCGGGCTGCTCCAGCTGCGCGCGGACGGGCAGGCGGGGCGCTTCCGCGCCACCAGCGTGAAGATGATGCTCGACGGCGTGGCCGAGAACCACACCGCCGCCATGCTCGAGCCCTACCTCGACTCTGACGGATGCCCGACCGGCCAGGCCGGCCTTGACTTCATTGATCCGGCCGAGCTTCCGCGCTTCGTCACCGCGCTCGACCGTGCGGGTTTCCAGGTGCATTTCCACGCCCTGGGCGACCGCGCGGTCCGCCATGCGCTGGACGCCGTCGAGGCGGCCGCCAGGGCCGCCGGCGGGGCCCGGGCAGCGCCACCACCTCGCGCACCTTCAGGTCGTGCACCCCGACGACATCCCGCGGTTCGCCCGGCTGTCGGCGACCGCCAACATGCAGCCGCTCTGGGCGACCCACGAGCCGCAGATGGACGAGCTGACCATCCCGTTCCTCGGCGAGCGCCGCTCCGGCTGGCAGTACCCGTTCCGCTCGCTGCAGGCGGCCGGGACCGCGCTGTGCGCCGGCAGCGACTGGCCGGTGAGCAGCCCCAACCCGCTGTGGGGAGCGCACGTAGCGGTGAACAGGAGCCTGCCCGCCGCGGCCGGGCGCCCCGCCGGCGGCCCTGACGCCGGCCGCGAGCCTTTCCTGCCCGGCCAGGCCCTCGACCTGGCATCGATCCTGGCCGCTTATACCTCCGGCAGCGCCCGGGTCAACGGCCTCGACGCGGTGACCGGGTCCATCCGGGCAGGCCTCGACGCGGATTCTCGCGGTCACGGATGCCGACCTCAGCCACCTGCCAGGCCACGAGATCGGCCAGGCCAGGGTCACGTTGACCTGGGTCCGCGGCCAGCTCGCCTACCAGCATCCCTAACGCGCTCACCAGCCCTGACCCGTCCACCAGCGGCACCGCGCAGGAACGAGGAGGAAAATATGAAGCCGGCAGCGGGCCCCGGACTGATGAGCGGGGCGCCACCGTTCCCGCCGCCGTCGCAGGTGACGCTCGCGAACTGGCAGGACCCGCCGTTCAACCGGTGGGCCTTCCAGCATGTCCGCGAGCTGATCCCCACGGCGAGGATCCCGCGCGGCGACCAGCCCGCCTGGCCGTTGCGGCGCGCGGAGCGTGACGTGCTCGGCTTCCGGTTCCGCCGCGGGGAGCGGGAGCTGAGCATCGCGGAAATGCTCGAGGAGACCTACACCGACGCGTTCCTCGTGCTGTGCCGGGGCGAGATCGTGGCCGAGCACTACTTCAACGGCATGACACCAGACGTCCCGCACCTGCTGATGTCGGTCTCCAAGTCGGTCACGTCGGCGGTCGCCGGGGTGCTGGCAGGCCGCGGCGAGCTGAGCGTCACCGCCCGCGTCGAGGAGATCGTGCCCGAGCTCGGCGGCACGTCGTTCCAGGGCGCGACCGTGCAGGACCTGCTGGACATGCGGGCGGGCACCCGGTTCGACGAGAGCTACGACAATCCCGAGGCCGACGTGCGCACCTACGAGCGGGTGTACTTGTGGCGGCCGGACGACGGGCGGCCGAGGCCGCAGGACGCCCTGGGCTACTTCCCGACCCTGCGGAACGACGGGCCGCACGGCGGGCCGTTCCGCTACCGCTCGATCCTGACCGACGTGCTGGCGTGGGTGATCGACCGGGCGGCCGGGGAACGGCTGCACCAGCTCATCGCGCGGGAGCTGTGGCAGCCGATGGGCGCGGAGTTCGACGCCGAGATCACGGTGGACGCGAACGGCAACCCGATGGCGGACGGTGGCATCTGCGCGACCCTCCGCGACCTGGCCCGGTTCGGCCAGCTGTACCTGCGGCGCGGCCGCGCCGGGGACCGGGTCGTCGTTCCCGCCGCGTGGATCGATGACACGATCCGCGGCGCCCCGGACGGCGCGCAGGCATTCACCGCCGGGGACAACGCGCCCCGTCCGGGCGACGGGGCGCACTACCGCAACTGCTGGTGGATCCAGGACCCGGGCCTGCCGTTCTTCTGCGCGTGGGGCATCAACGGGCAGCACGTCTTCGTGCACGTGCCCTCGCAGACCGTGGTGGTCAAGCTGTTGACGTGGCCCACGGCGCAGAGCCCGGCCGCGGGCCTGACTCTGGATGCCGTGACGGCGCTGGCGGCCGCCCTGCAGGCCGGTCAGCTGTGAGCGGGCGGCCAGTCACCGAGCGGCTTGCCGATCTCCCACCGGTGCCCGAACGGATCGTCAATCCGCCCCAGCTGCCAGCCGTGCTCGTGGCTGACCGGGCTGACTTCGGTGGCACCGGCGGCCACCGCCTGCTCCAGAACCGCCGCCGGGTCATCGACGACCAGCAGCATCCTCGTCGTCGCCCCGCCTACGGTCTGCGGGCTGAAGTTCCCGTCCGGCGGGGACTCGTCCTCGACCCAGAACAGCGAGTTCCCCACGGCAAGCTGCGCGACCACCTCGTCGAGATCATCTGTCCCGCCGAACCGGAACACCTCCACGGCCCCGAAGGCAGCCTGGTAGAAGTCCACCGCGGACCGGCCGCCGCGCACCGAGAGCTGCGCCTGGACGGCCGGCTGCGGCATGGCGCGTTCGGAGCTCACCGACAGATTGTCGCAGCAGTCCGGCGTGAGCCGTGCCCCGTCTCGCATCGTGAGACATTCAGGCACTTTGCACACGCTACGACCAGGTAATCGCGACAAATCGCCCGGGTTTTTGGTCGTAACGTGTGCAAGGTCAAGATGATCAATGGATTGACGGCTCGGTCAGGCCAGTAAAGTGACCAGCCGCACGTCACGGGTGTGAGTCACCGGTGTGTGTGACGGGCGTGAGTCACGTGTGACCGATGGCCGCCCGGGTAGTGCCGTCCTGGCTGGCCTGGGCGGGTGCGGCCGACCGAGTGGGCGAGGAGCCGATGGGACCATCCGATCTGACCGCCGACGGCTTCGCCGGGCTGTACGCCCGGCTGCGCGAGCGCGCCCGGTGGGGGGACGGTGACCGGCGCGGCGCACTGAACCACATCACGCCCGAGCGGCTGGCCGCCGCGGCGGCGGGTGAGGTCCGGCTCGGCCGGACGGTGACGATGGCCGCGCCGCTGTCGGGCAGCGCGGCGGACAACCCCGAGCCGGGCTCGCGGCACATGAAGCACCTGCCCGGCGAGCCGTCTCCGGTGCCGGGGCTGTCGTTCGCGGCCGACCACCTGGCGCTGAACGTGCATGGCGACGTGGACAGCCATATCGATGCGCTGTGCCATGTCAGCTACGGCGGGACGCTGTACAACGGCGTCCCGGCGGACGCCGTGACGTCGCAGGGAGCCAGCGTGCTTTCGATCGACGACGCGCGCAACGGCATCGTCGGGCGCGGGGTGCTGCTGGACATCCCGCGGCTGCGCGGCACCAGGTGGCTGGAGCCGGGCGATCAGGTGACCGCGGACGAGCTGGACGCGGCGCAGGCCGCGCAGCAGGTGCAGGTCGGCCCCGGTGACCTGCTGTTCGTCCGGGTCGGCCACCGGCTGCGGCGCGACGAGCTCGGGTCCTGGGATGTCGCGCGGTCACGGGCAGGACTGCAGCCGCAGGCCGTGGAGTATCTGGCCGAGCGCGAGGTGGCGGCGCTGGGCAGCGACAGCAACAGCGATCCGGCGCCCAGCGGGGTGGACGGCGTCGCGTTCCCCGTCCACGTGCTCGCGATTAACGCGCTGGGCCTGCACCTGGTGGACTACCTGCAGTTCGAGTACCTGGTGCCGGCGTGCGAGGCCGCGGGCCGGTGGTCGTTCCTGTGCGTGATCGCCCCGCTCCGGCTGCCCGGGGGGACCGGTTCTCCGGTCAACCCCGTTGCCATCTTCTGAGGAGAGCGTCGTGTGGCATTCCATGTTCGCCGAGCAGATCCCGCTGGCGGAGAAGATCCTGCGCACGATCATCATCTACGCGATAATCGCGGTGCTGTTCCGGCTGACCGGCAAGCGCGGGCTGGCGAGCCTGAACACGTTCGACATCATCGTGCTCTTCGTGCTGTCCAACGTGGTGCAGAATGCGATCATCGGCAACGACACCTCGCTGATCGGCGGCGCGATCGGAGCCGTCACGCTCGTCGCCGTCAACGCCGCGCTCAACCGGCTGATCACCGTCAGCCCCCTCGCCGCGCGGATCTTCGAAGGGCACGCCACGACCGTGGTCAGGGACGGCCAGGTCGTCGCCCCGGCGCTGCGCCGCCTGGGCATCCGGCGCGGCGAGCTTGACCACGCCGTGCGGCTGCAGAACGGCGACGACATCAGCGAGATCGGCAGCGGGAGCCTCGAGCCGACCGGCCAGCTCGTGCTGACCCTGAAGCCCGGCGAGCAGAGTGCCACCAAGGACGACGTCGCCGAGCTCACCAGCAGGCTGCGCCGGATCGAGGACCTGCTCAGCACGGCCCGCTGACGTATCGTCTTGTCCTGACATCAGCGGGCGGTTGGCGGTGGGTTCGTGCGTGCCTGACATTCTCAGCCAGGGCCGGGACCGCGAGCCCAGGCCGTGGCCGCGCCGGGTGGCGGCGATCGCAGCGCTGCTGCTGGTGGCCGTCGCGATCGTCACGCATCTCCCGCGCCACCGGCATGCCGCGGCGCGGCCCGGCCGGGCCGCTGCCACCGGGACCTCCGGGCCGCTGTCCGTCTCTGCGACCGGTCCGGCCGTGGCCGGCCTGTCCGGGGAGCCCGTCGGGGTCGCCGGGCCGACCCTGCCGTGGCCGGGCAGCCTGCGGCTGCCGGTCACGGGCGCGCAGCCCGCCTGGTTCTGGCCGGCCACGGGCCACCTGCAGCGGATCGGCGGCCTCCCCCGTGACGGGTCGGGCTACTCGTTCACCCGGGTGGGCGGCGGCTGGGCGGTCCAGCCCGGTTCTGCCGTCCGGCCCGGCTGCGGCAGCTGCGCCGGCGCGCCCGTGCCCGTCTACTTTCTCGGCGACCGCGCCCGGTCCGTGACCCCGGTGGGGACGGCAGACGCGGTCGCGCCGGCCGCCGTAGCCGGCGCGCTGTGGCTGACCAGCTACCCGCCGGGCGCCGACATGAGCACGGCCGCCGGCACGGCTCGGGAAGTCAGCGCCGCCGGCCAGCCACCCGGGCCGCCCGTCAGGCTGCCGGCCGGGTACCGGATCTACCAGGCGACCGGCCGCGGCCTGCTGCTGGCGCCGGTGATCCAGCGGCCGGGGGCGACCGCGGACAGGCTGTGGGATCCGTCCGCCGCGCGGACCGTCCGCACGTTTAGCGGGGTGATCGCGGCGAGCGCAGGCAAGATCGCCTGGGCTACCCGGTGTGCCCCGCTGTGCCGGGTGCACGTGCTGGACCTGGCGACCGGCCGGGACACCGTGGTCGGGCTGCCCGGGGCGAGCTCGGCGGCGAACGCCGCGTTCAGCCCCAACGGGAAGTCCCTCGCGCTCGAAGTCAGCCTCTACAACGGCACGGACAACGGCGCGCTGGCGACGCAGCTCGTCGTGGCCTCGGCGGCCAGCGGCCGCCTGACGGTCGTGCCCCAGACCTTTGCCAGCAGCGACGCCCTGGCCGGCTTCGGCTGGCCTGCCGACAGCCATGCCCTGGTCGCCGAGCTGAGCTTCACGACCAAGCTGGAGCTGACGTCGTGGCGCCCCGGTGCCGCCCGGCTGGCCGTGGCGGTCGTCAGGCCGGGGCAGGACTCGGTCAGCCTGATCGTCGGCTAAGAGGGCTCTGTCAGCGCTCGTCTGCCAGTTCCTCGATCGGCTTTACCCCGGCGGTGCCGTTGCGCAGCCGCCGGTACAGGACGGTGACGTACCAGAGCAGCGCCAGCGCGAGGCCGTAGCCGAGGAACTTGTCCGAGCCGTAGAAGATCGCCGGCACGGACAGGATCACCATGATGAGCGCCGAGTAGACGAGCACGAAGCCGATCACCGGCCAGGCCCACCGGCCGAGCGAGAACGCGCCGGGGAGGGAATCGGTCGTCCGCCGCTTGACCGCGTACGCGACCGTGATCAGGAAGTAGATGATGTAAGGGATGATGGCCGTCGCGCCCACCAGCGTGCCGTACGCGCTGGGCTGGTTGTAGCCGTAGAGCAGGACGCCGACGTCGATGACGCCGAACACCAGCAGCGCCACGATCGGCGTCTGGGTGGCCGGGTTCACCTTCCGCAGCAACCCGGAGAACGGCAGCATGTTGTCCCGCGCCATCGAGTAGGCCAGCCGCGCCTGGGCTCCCGACCCCACCACCAGGATCGCGAACATCGAGAAGATGACGAACGCGATGAAGACCTTCAGCAGCCAGGACGTCAGCCAGTAGCCGGCGACGACCAGCAGCGGGGTGCTGTTCCCCTCGACCGCCGCGATGGACGGGATCGCGACGGTGAACCCGATGAGCGCGATCATGCCGAGGATGGCCGACCCTGCCACCGCCCAGAGCACGCCCCGGGGGACGCTGCGCCGGGGGTTGACGGCGTCCTCGGACATGTCGGCGGCCAGCTCGAAGCCGACGAGCGTGAACGCGCCGAGCAGCCCGGCCAGCGCGAACGAGTACAGCAGCGGGCTCTTGCCGGGGTTCGTGGTGTTGGCGAGGATGCCGAACCCGTAGGGCGACGGCTTGCTGTGCGCGGCCCACAGGGAGAACAGCACGACGCCGAACACGACGGTGCCGATGATCTCGGTGAACACGGCGACGTTGTTCACCCGCGCCGCCACCTGGATGCTGATGATGTTGATGATCGAGGGCAGCACCATCAGCATGATCGCGACCGCGAGCACGAGGTGCGCGTTCGTGGCCGGGTTGACGTTGAACTCGCTCACCAGCAGCGGCGCCGCGGCGACCAGCATGATCGCGCCGCCGCCGACGGTCATGTACAGCAGGCCGGCGAACCCGACGAACCAGCCGTAGGTCGAGTTCACCAGCCGGGCGCTCCACTGGTAGGCGTAGCCGGCCAGCGGGATGCGGGTGCCGAGCTCGGCGACGATCAGCGCGATCATCAGGTTGCCGAACCCGACGATCGGCCAGGTCCAGATCGACGCCGGCCCCCAGTGCGTGATCGCGAAGCCGTAGTTGAGGAAGATGCCGGTCGTGATCGAGATGATGGAGAACGCGATCGCGAACATGGAGAAGAACTTCAGCGAGCGCCTGAGCTCGGGCTGATACCCGGCCCGCCGCAGGATGTCCTCGTCCGTCCCGGGCTGTGCCGCGGGCACCACGGTGCCGGGGGCGGGCCCGGCGGGTTCCGGTGCTGTGCCTGACATGCTGCGCCTCCTAGGTCGGGGGTACGGAGCTCAGATGAGTGATTCCCAACTCAGGCCTGAACGGCGAGTCGAAATCACTCATCTAGGTCACCGGCCGGCTCACTGGCCCAGCCGCTTGCGGATCGCGCCGAACGCCTCGTCGGTCGCCGTCAGCGCGAGCGCGATGTCGGCGTCAGTCATGGCCGCGGACACGAACCAGTTGTGCCGCGGATGGACGAAGGCCCCCCTGCGCACCGCCTCGGCCGCGAACTCGCTGACGAGGGCGTGGCCGCGGTCACCGGCGAAGGTCAGGTAGGGCATCGGGTCGGGCCCGGTGTAGCTGATCTCGAATCCCCACGCGCTCGCCTGCGCGGTGATTCCTGCCCGCAGCGCGGCGCCGGCCCGCTGCATCGCCGCGATAGCCGACTCGGCCCGGAGCGCGGCGATCGTGGCCACCGCTGCCGCCATGGCAGCGGCGGAGAACCAGAACGACCCGGTGACGAAGATCCGGGACGCGCCGTCCCGGAACGCGTCGGTGCCGGTGACCGCGGCCAGCGGGTGGCCGTTCGCGATCGCCTTGCTCCACGCCGACAGGTCGGGCCGCACCCCGATCGGCTCCCAGCTGGAGCCCAGGTGCAGCCGGAACCCGCAGCGGACGTCGTCCAGGATGAGCGCGGCGCCGGCCTGGTCGCACAGCTCGCGCAGCCCGCGGGCGAACGCGGGGTTGACGAGTTCCTGGTCGTACCCGGCGTCGTGCCGGAACGGGGAAACCAGGATGCCGGCCAGGTCGTCTCCGGCGTCGGCCGCCGCGGCGCGGGCGCTGGCCAGGTCGTTGTACTCGAAGTAGCCGAGGTTGGCCCGGTCGGCCGCGGTGGTGCCGTCCGGCCGCGGCGTGCACCACGGCGCAGCGCCGTGATAGGCGCCGCGGGCCACCAGGATCCGGCTGCGGCCGGTCTGCGCCCGCGCGATCGTGCAGCACATCGTGGTGGCGTCGGTGCCGTTCTTGGCGAACATGGCCCAGTCGGCGTGGTCCACGACCGACACCAGCGTCTCGGCCAGTGCCACCATGACCTCGCCCGGGCCGTTCTGGCAGTCACCGAGCGCCGCCTGCGCCCGGGCCGCCGCCTCCACCGCCGGATGCTGGTGGCCGAGCACGACCGGCCCGTAGCTGCACACCAGGTTGACGTACTCGTTGCCGTCGGCATCCCAGACCCTGGCACCGCGCCCGCCGCGCATGAACTGCGGGTACTCCGGCGGCAGAGCCGCCATGCTCTGGTGGCCGTACATCCCGCCGGGGATGACCGCGCGGGCCCGCTCGCGCAGCGCCCGGTCCGCTTCCCGGGGCCGCGGGTCGGCGGCTGCGCTGCTGCGGGACTGGTCAGCCATGGGATCTCCGTTTCCTGTCTGGGTGTACGCGGGGACCGCGGCCGCGGCCAGCAGGCCGCGGATACGGCTGGCGGCCGGCGGGTGGTGCCGGCCCAGGAACCCGACTGCGTGGTCGAGGCTGACGATCCCGGCGTCCGAGCCGAGCCCGGTCGCCACCAGCGCGCCGCACGCGCAGCCGAGCCGTGCGGCGTCGACGCGGCCGCAGCCGAGCAGCAGCCCAGCGATCATCCCGGCGTTGAAGCCGTCGCCGCAGCCGGTCGTGTCGACGACGTCGACGCCGGGGGCCGGAACGTGCGTGAGCGAGCCGTCTTCCGCCGTTACCAGGCACCCGGCGGCGCCGAGCGTGACGGCCACGGCCGCGGTGCCGAGTTCCAGCACGTCGGTCACCGCGGCGGCGATGTCGCTGCGGCCAGTGAGAGCGAGCAACTGGTCGGAGTTGGGCAGGAACCAGTCGGCGGCGGCGAGCAGGCCGGCGATCCGCTCGAAGTCGCGCGGGCCGCCCGGATGCAGCACGTCGGCGAGCACGAGCGCCCCGCCGGCCCGGGCGCCCCGGGCCACCCCGGGCAGCCAGCCGCCAGCCTGGGGGCCGAGTGCGTCCGGGGCGCCGATCATGAGCGCCCGGCAGGCCCGGACCGCCGCCGGGTCGACGTCGCCGGGCTCGAGCAGCGGGGTGGCGCCCGGGACGTGCAGCGCGGGCCGCTCGCCGTTGGGCCGGATGGGCAGGATCGTCGCCGATGTCTGGATCCCGGGCTTGCGCGCCAGCCCGGTGGTGTCAACGCCGTGCCGGTTCATCGCGGTCACCAGGACGTCGGCCAGCAGGTCGTCGCCGATCGCGCCGAAGGCGCGCACCCGCGCGCCGAGCTTGGCCAGGTCCACGCCGGTGCCGGCCGCGGTCCCCGCGGCGGTGGCCCGGATCTCGGCGAGGCGGGCGCTGCCCTGACCTGCCGGGATGGATTCCACCGGCCTGCCGAGCACGTCGAGGATGTGCGCGCCGATGACGACCACGTCGCCGAGCACGCGAGCCTGAGGAGCTTCCGGGCGATACACTACCCAGGATGTTAGACGGACGTCCGGCAAAAAAACAGCGTCAGCAACGGGGCAGATGCCAAAGATCGTTGACTGGGACGCCAGGCGGGACGAGATCCTGTCCGCCACCTGGCGGGTGATCGCGCGCGACGGCATCGCCAGGGCGACGATCCGGGCCATCGCGCGCGAGGCGAACTGCTCGCGCGGCATCCTGGCGCACTACTTCGACGACAAGGCTGACATTCTCGGCTCGGCGCTGGTCATGTCGCACCGCCGCGTCGGCGCCCGGATGGATGCGGTCGCCAGCGGGCTGAAGGGCCTCGCCGCGCTGCGGGCGGTGATGCTCGAGGCGCTCCCGCTCGACGCGCAGCGCGACCTGGAAGCCCAGATCGAGATCAGCTTCTGGGGCCGCGCGCTGGGCACGCCGGAGCTGCGGGAGCTGCAGCACTCGGAGTTCGACAAGCTGTGGTCGCGGCTGCGCCGCCTCCTCGACGACGCGGCCGGCCGCGGCGAGCTCGCCGACGGCCTCGACATCGACTTCGCGACGCACCAGCTGGTGGCGCTCATCGACGGGCTGAGCGCCGAGCGGGTGCTCTACCCGGACCGGGTCCCGGCCGGCCGCCAGGCCGCCATGCTCGACCGGCTGCTGGACAGCTTTAGCCGTGATTGAATGTCGCAAGTGATCACGGTTCCCCGGATCGCGCTGGGCTGCGGCAACTTCGGCGGGATCGGCTCGACGCCGGAGCTCTTCGGCCAGGGGCTGAGCGACGACCAGGCGCTCGCGCTGATGGACGCCGCCTGGCAGGCCGGCATCCGCCACTTCGACACCGCCGACGCTTACGGCGGCGGCCGCAGTGAGCTGGCGATCGGCCGCTGGATCGCCTCCCGCGGGGTGCGCCCGCAGCTGACGACCAAGACCTTCAACCCGATGGCGGCCGGGGCGGACCGCGGCCTGGCGCCGGAGCGGATCGCCCGCCAGCTGCGCGGCAGCCTTGACCGGCTGGGAGTCGGCCGCGTGGACCTGTATCTTGCGCACGATTGCGATACCGACGTACCGATATCGGAGTCGTTCGGTGCCTTCGATCTTGCCCTGGCCGAAGGCGCGATCGGTGCCTACGGTGTCAGCAACTTCGACGCCGGGCAGCTGACCGCCGCGCTGGCAGCGGGCACGCCGCGGGCCATCCAGAACAGCTACTCGCTGCTGGACCGCGGCGACGCGGGCGGGCTCCTCCCGCTGTGCGCCGGGCGGGACGTCGCCTACCTGGCGTTCAGCCCGCTGGCCGGGGGCTGGCTCACCGGCAAGTACCGCCGCGGCGAGCGGTTCCCCGCCGGCTCGCGGATGACGCAGCGGCCCGAGCCGTACCAGGAGTTCGTCACCGGGCCGGTCTACGACGTCCTCGGCCGGCTGCAGGCGATCGCCTCGTCCCGCGGGACCTCGATGGCCGGCCTCGCGCTCGGCTGGCTGCTCGCCGACGAGCGGGTCACCCAGATCGTGATCGGCCCCGGCCGGCGCTGAGCACCTGGCCCCGGTGCGCGAGGCGCTGGAGCATCCGCTGACGCACGAGGAGCGGATCGCGGTCGAGCGGGCAGCCGGCGGCGCAGTCGGCGGCGCGGCCGGCCGCCCGGCGCAGAGCGCGGCCGGCTGATGCGCGCCCTGGTCCTGAGCCACCGCGACGTGCTGGCCGCGCTGGCGACCGACGCGTGCGCGGAGGCGATGGCGGCCGTGCTCGCCGGGCACGCCCGCGGCGAGACGTTCATGCCGCTGCGGTCGGTGATGACGCCGCCGGGTGCGTCCGGCGTGCTGGGGCTGATGCCGGCCTGGGGCGCGCTGCGCGACGACTCCGCCGCGGCGTTCGCGCTGAAGGCGGTGGCCATCATGCCCGGCAATCCCGCGCGCGGGCTGGACGCCCACCAGGGCCTGGTCATGCTCTTCGACGGCGAGACGGGCGTGCCGACCGCGATCCTGGACGCCTCGGCGGTCACGCTGATCCGCACCGCCGCGGTCACCGCGGTCGCGACCAGCGTGCTGGCCCGGCAGGACTCCCGGACGCTCGCGATCATCGGCGCCGGGACGCAGGCACGGGCCCACCTGCGGGCGCTCGCCGGGGTACGCGAGTTTGACCAGGTGCGCGTGTACGCGCCCACCCAAGCGCACGCCCGTGAGCTCGCCGAGGAGGCCGACGACGCGTTCGAGAAGTCGTGCGTCGCGTCCAGTGCCGCCGACGCGCTGCGCGGAGCGGACGTCGTCGTCACCGCGACCAGCTCGCGGGAGCCGGTGCTGCGCCGCGACTGGCTGGCGCCCGGCGCCCACGTGAACGCGGTCGGCGCCAGCATGCCGCAGGCGCGTGAGCTGGACACGGCCACGGTCGCCGCGAGCGCGCTGTTCTGCGACAGCCGCGAGTCGCTGCGCAACGAGGCGGGCGAATTCCGGCTCGCGGTCGCCGACGGGCTCATCGCAGGCGAGGAGCACGTCCGGGCCGAGCTCGGCGAGGTGCTGGCGGGAACCGCGGCGGGACGCCGCGATGCCGGGGAGCTGACGCTGTTCCGCTCGCTCGGCCTGGCGATCGAGGATCTGGCGGCGGCGCAGCTGGCGGTCGCGGCGGCAACGGAGCAGGGCCTGGGTACGGAGGTGGATCTATGATCCAGCTGGCGGAGATCGAGGCGGCGCGGGGACGGATCGCCGGCGCGGCGGTGCGCACGCCGCTCGTGCGGCTGCACGTCGAGGACGCGCCGGCCGAGATTTACCTCAAGCTGGAGACCCTGCAGCCGATCAACTCGTTCAAAATCCGGGGTGCGACCAACGCGGTCATGCTCGCGCCGGCCGCCGACCGGGCGAAGGGGCTCGTCACCGCCAGCGCGGGGAACATGGCCCAGGGCGTCGCGTGGGCCGCGCGCGAGCTCGGGATACCGGCCACGATCGCCGTCCCGGAGAACGCGCCCGAGGCCAAGCTCGCGGCGATCGGGCGGCTGGGCGGCCAGGTGGTCAAGCTGCCCTACGACGACTGGTGGAACGTGATCGTCACCAGCCGCCTCGACGGGGTCGAGGGGCTGTTCGTGCACCCGGTCCAGGACCCGGCGGTGATCGCGGGCAACGGCACGATCGGGCTGGAGATCCTCGAGGACCTGCCCGACCCGGACGCGGTGGTGGTCCCGTACGGCGGCGGCGGGCTGACCGCGGGGATCGCCAGCGCGGTCAAGGCGCTGCGCCCGCAGACGACGATCGTGACCGCCGAGCCCGAGGGCGGGGCCGCGCTGGCCGCCGCGCTCGCCGCCGGGCACCCGGTCGGCATCGACTACCGCGGGTCGTTCGTCGACGGAGCCGGCAGCCGCGGCGTGCTGGACAGCATGTGGCCCCTGGTGCTGCGGCTCGTCAACCGCGCCCTGGCGATCCCGGTCGCCGAGGTCGCCGCGGCCGTCCGCACGCTCGCCGAGCGGGTCCGGGTGATCGCCGAGGGCGCGGGCGCGCTGGCGCCGGCCGCCGCCCTGTCCGGCCGGGCCGGGACCGGGAAGGTCGTGTGCGTGGTATCGGGCGGCAACATCAACCTGAGCACGCTGGCCGAAATCTTTACCAGCTCAGATTCCTAACGGCTCCGCGGCCAGGCATCCGCGAGGGCTTCCAGTAGCCGATCAACTTCTGCCGCGGTGTTGTAGTGGATGAAGCCGATCCATACCGACTTATCGGCGTAGCCGAGACGCTTGTACAGGTCCAGGGAGTACCAGGAGTCGTGCGCCCAGACCCCGATCCGGGTGTCGCCCTATTATCAGGCGCATGCCAGCTGCCCCCCTCGCAGACCGGATGGCCAGGCTGGGCACCGAGTCTGCCTTCGAGGTGCTCGCCCGCGCCCAGGCTATGGAGGCCGCCGGGGGCAAGGTCATCCACCTGGAGATCGGCGAGCCGGACTTCCCGACCGCCGGTCACATTGTCGAGGCAGCGGTCGAGGCGTTGCAGGCGGGTCACACGCATTACGTGCCCGCGCCCGGCGTCCCGGCGCTCCGTGAGGCGGTGGCCGCCTTCCTCGAGCGCACGGGGAGGATGCGGGTGACGCCCGACCGTGTCATCGTGACGCCCGGCGCCAAGCCAATCATGTTCTTCACGATCCTCGCCCTCTGTGGCGAGGGCGACGAGGTGCTCTACCCGGATCCCGGTTTCCCGATGTACGAGTCGATCGGCGCGTTCGCTGGCGCGGTTGGCGTCCCGGTTCCGCTGCGTGAACGCAATGACTTCCGCATCGACGTCAGCGAGCTGGAAGGGCTGATCACCGAGCGCTCAAAGCTGCTCATCATCAACTCGCCGCACAACCCGTGCGGCAGCGCGCTGACCCGGGAGGACTGCGAGGCGATCGCGGAGATCGCGCAGCGGCACGACCTGACCGTGCTTTCCGACGAGGTGTACTGGGCGATCCGCTACGGCCAGCCGCACGCGAGCGTGCTCGACGTTAACGGCATGGCCGACCGCACCATCCTGCTGGATGGCTGGTCCAAGACCTTCGCGATGACCGGGTGGCGGCTCGGCTTCGGCGTCTTCCCGCCGGCGCTGGTCGAGCCGGTGACCCGCCTGGTCGTCAATTCGGTGTCATGCACGTCGGCGTTCAGCCAGCACGCCGCTATCGCGGCCCTGTCCGGGCCGTGGGAACCAGTCGAGCGGATGGTCGGTGAGTTCCACCACCGCCGTGACGTCATCGTCGCGGGACTGAACGGCATTCGCGGCATCACCTGCAGGACACCGCACGGGGCCTTCTACGTCTTCCCGAACATCACCGAGACCGGCCTGACGTCGGCGCAACTGCAGGCCAGGCTGCTGCAGGACGCCGGGGTCGCGGCCCTGGCGGGCACTGCCTTCGGCTCCTGCGGCGAGGGCTTCCTGCGGCTGTCCTACGCGAACTCTGTCGAGAACATCCAGGCAGCTCTGGACGCCATCAGGGCCCTGCTGCCCAAGGCATGATCTTGTTACGACGCCCCTCCCCGCCGTCGATGTGACCATCGAAACGCGGTTTGGTGTTCACCGGTGAACACCAAACCGCCCATCAACTTCGTGGACGCCGCGGCCAGGCGCGGGCCGGGGAGGCCGCCACCGGGCGAGCCGCCGGCTGCCGACGTGGTTGTTTTCATTACTTATTGACTCGATTTGGGCATCGCTGTAACGTCTCGCACACGGTGCGGCCCGCGCCACAGCCCTCGGCGTTAACGAGGAGGCGGCACATGTCCACTTTTGAGGCGATCTCTGAGAGCAGCGGCGGCCAGCTCCGCCGCGCGCTGCGGGTCCGGCACCTGGTGATGCTGTCCGTCGGCGGCACGATCGCGTCGGGCTTCCTGCTGTTCGCCGGGTCCGCGATCGGCATCGCGGGGCCGGCGGTCATCATCTCGTACGTGATCGCGGGCATCATCACGATCGCGGTGATGGCGTGCCTGGCCGAGCTGGCCGTGATGAAGCCGGTGTCGGCGTCCTTCGCCACCTACGCCCGCGACACCATAGGCCCGCTGGCCGGCTTCCTCACGGGCTGGAACTACTGGCTGGCCTGGGTCATGGGAGCGGCCACCGAGTCGGTCGCCGCCGGCACCTACTTCCACAGCTTCTACAGCTTCGCGCCGGTCTGGCTCGTGGCGGCGATCATCATCGCCATCGAGATGACGATCAACCTGGTCGGCGTGCTGTTCATGGGCGAGTACGAGTTCATCCTGTCCACGATCAAGATCGTGGCGCTCGCCGCGTTCATCCTCATCGGCGTGCTCGCGATCGCAGGCATCGGCTTCCCCGCGCACCACGTCACCCAGCTCACCGCGAACGGCGGCTTCTTCCCGAAGGGCACCGGGGTTGTGCTCACCGCCCTGCTGACCGTCTTCTTCGCCTACGTGGGCATCGAGCTCGTCGGCGTCACCGCGGAGGAGAGCGTGAACCCGGCCCGCGACGTGCCCCGGGCGCTGTTCTGGACCGTGGCCATCGTGGTCGTGCTGTTCGTCCTGGGCATCTTCGTCCTGCTGGCCATCTCGCCGTGGGCCACCGCCGGGACCAGCTCCAGCCCGTTCGTCGATGCGATCAAGAGCCTGAAGATCCCGGTCATCGCCTCGGTGTTCAACTGGATCGTGATCAGCGCCTCGGTGTCCTCGGTGGACGGCGCCCTGTACACCGCGTCCCGGATGCTGTTCACCCAGGCGCGCGAAGGCAACTTCCCGGCGCAGCTGGCCCGGACCAACCCGCGCCGCAAGGTGCCGACGGCGGCGATCGCGATCACCGCCTCGTGCACCTTCATCGGCGCGCTACTCGCCTACTTCTTCCCGGCCAGCGCGTACGTGTTCATCGCCAGCCTGTCCACGTTCGGCTTCCTGTTCGCCTGGCTGATGATCGCGATCAGCCAGCCGCTGTACCGGCTGAAGATGGGCGCCGCGTGGGTCCGCAACCTGAAGTGGAAGACCCCGCTGTACCCGCTGACCCCGATCATCGCGATCATCACCGTGCTCGGGGCCCTCGTCGGCCAGTTCTTCACCGGCGGGTTGGGGACGAAGATCGGGCCGGTCACGATCCCGGGCGGCGGCGTGGCCATCGTCGTCGGCGTGATCTGGACGGTCGTCTGGGCGGCCTACTACCTGGGCTACGCCCGCCGGGCTTTCAGCCACGGCGCGGACTGGCGCCGGCACGAGGACGAGATCGCGGCGCAGTCCGTCGCCGCGGCCGGCCAGCTCGCCGCTGAGCCCCAGCCGGAGTCCCCCGTCTGACCGGGCCCGCGCCCGGCGGAACGGCGGAACGGGGAAAACCAACACCGAGGAGCGGCATCGCGTGGACATCGGGAAGATCAGCGAGCTGGATGCCCGGCACCTGGCGTCGGTGATGAAGGTGCGGTTCTTCCCGCTCGTGATCGCCAGCGCAGACGGCTGCCGGATCACCGACGCCAGCGGGGTCACCCGGCTGGACTTCACGGCCGGCTGGGCGGTGGCGAACCTGGGCTACAACAATCCGAGAGTCCGCGAGGCCGTCACCGCGCAGTTCGAGCGGACGTCGTTCGGGACTCTCACCGCGATGATGAGCGAGCCGAGCGTACGGCTCGCCAAGCGGCTGGCGGCACTGGTCCCCGCCGACTACGAGAAGAAGGTCTGGTACGGGCTGCACGGCTCGGACGCCAACGACTGCCTGGCCAAGCTGGTACCGCTGGCGACCGGGCGGCGGCGCATGATCTCGTTCATCGGCGGCTACCACGGGCAGACGGCGGGCTCGGCCGGGCTGAGCGGGCACACCGCGCAGGCGAAGGCGGGCGGCGGCGGGAACGTGATCAAGATCCCCTACCCGGACCCGTACCGGCCGGTGCTGGGCGGCGATCGCGACCCCGGCGACGCCGTGCTCGACTATCTGGAGAACTACATCCTGCGCACGATCTGCCCGCCCGAGGACACCGCGGGCATCATCGTGGAGCCGATGCAGAGCGACGGCGGTGACATCGTCCCGCCGCCGCGCTTCCTGGCCGGGCTGCAGCGGATCTGCCGCGAGCACGGGATCCTGCTGCTGGTCAACGAAGTGAAGACCGGGTTCGGCCGGTCTGGCGCCATGTTCGCCTACCAGAACTTCGGCGTGACCCCCGACGCGGTCTCGCTCGGCAAGTCGATGGGCGGCGGCATGCCGATCAGTGCCGTCGTGGGGCGCCGCGAGCTGCTGGACGTCGCGCCGGCCATCAACATGTACACGATGGCGGGCAACCCGGTCGCCTGCGCCGCCGCGCTGGCGCACCTGGACGAGATCGAGCGGCTCGGCCTGGTGGAGCGGGCCTGCCGCACCGGCGGCCACCTGCTGGGCCGGCTCCGCGAGCTGCAGCAGCGGCACCCGCTGATCGGGGACGTGCGCGGGCTGGGCATGATGCTGGGCCTGGAGACCGTGCGCGACCGGGATACGAAGGAGCCGGCCGACAAGGAGATGGCGAAGATCGTGTACCGCGCCTTCGAGCTCGGGCTGATCGTGTTCTACGGCGGCATCTACTCCAACGTCATGGAGATCACGCCGCCGCTGATCATGACCGAGGCCGAGGCGGACGAGGGCGTCGCCATCCTCGACCAGGCGATCGGAGAGGTGGAGGCCGGTCAGGTGAGCGACGAGGTGCTGGGTGACTACGCCGGCTGGTAGCGCGGCCGGGACCCGCGCGGCCGGCGGCCCTGCCAGCACGGGGCCCGTAGTCATGACCGCCGGTGACCGGGCTGAGCGGACGAGCCGGGCAGTTCCCGTTTCCGAACGGCTGCGCACGGCGGCTGTCACCATGATCGCGCTGTGCTGGGTGGACAACGCCGGCATCACCCGGGTGAAGGCCATCCCGGCGGGACGGCTGGACCGCGCCGCGGGCTGGGGCGTCGGCATGTCGCCGGTCTTCGACGTCTTCCTGGTCAACGACCACATCACCACCAGCGAGCACATCGGCGGCCCCGGCGGCGACCTGCGCCTGGTCCCGGAGCTGGACCGGGTTGCCGTGCTCGCCGGGCAGCCCGGCTGGGCGTGGGCCCCGGTCAACCGGTACACCCAGGAGGGCCGGGTCTACGCCGGCTGCCAGCGCTCGTTCGCCCGCCGGATGGCCGGCGAGGCCGCCCGGCGCGGCCTGGAGCTGCGGATGAGCTTCGAGGTGGAGTGGGCCGCCGGCACCGAGGAGGACGGCGCCTTCGTCCCGGCCTGCACCGGCCCGGCCTACGGCATGACCCGGCTCATCGAGCTGTCCGACTACGGCCGCGCGGTCGTCGAGGCGCTGGAGCGGGAGGGCGTGGTGGTCGAGCAGTTCCACCCGGAGTATGCCGCCGGCCAGCTCGAGGTCTCGGTCGCGGCCGCCGATCCGGTGGCCGCCGCCGACGACAGCGTGCTGGTGCGGCAGACCATCCGGGCCGTCTCCGCCGCGTTCGGCTTCCAGGCGTCGTTCGCCCCGTCGGTCGTCGCCGGGGCGGTGGGCAACGGCGGCCACGTGCACCTCAGCGTGTGGCGGGACGGGAAGAACCTGCTGGCCGGCGGTTCCGGGCGGCACGGCCTGTCCGGCGAGGGGGAGGCATTCGCCGCCGGCATCCTGGCCGCGCTGCCCGCGCTCACCGTCGTGGGCGCGCCCAGCGTGGCAAGCTACCTCCGGCTCGTTCCCTCGCACTGGGCGGGCGCCTACCACTGCTGGGGCCTGGAGAATAGGGAGGCGGCGCTGCGCCTGGTGACCGGGTCGGACGGCGAGCAGGACACCAGGGCGAACATCGAGATCAAGTGCTTCGACCTGGCCGCCAACCCGTACCTGGTCGCCGGGGCGCTGATCGCCGCCGGGCTGGCCGGCCTCGGGTCGGGCGCCGCGCTGCCCGAGGAGATCAGCGGTGACCCGGCCTGCCTCCCGGCCGCCGAGCTTGACCGCCGCGGCATCCGCCGGCTGCCCCAGTCGCTGGAAGAGGCGGCCGGCTGCCTGGCCGCCAGCACGGTGCTGCGGGAGGCGATGGGCGACCCGCTGCTGCAGGCGTTCCTCGCGGTACGCCGCGGCGAGGCCGGGCTGTTCGCCGGGGCCAGCCCCGACGACGTCACCGCCGCGACCCGCTGGCGATGGTGACCACGTGCACGCGGAAGTGACGGTCGCCGAGCGGCTCCGGCTGCGGCTCGGCGCGCTCACCCAGGCCGAGCGCAAGGTGGCCCGCGCGCTGATGGCGGACTACCCGGTCGCCGGGCTCGAGCCGGTCGCCAGGCTCGCAGCCGCCGCCGGGGTGAGCGCGCCCACCGTGGTGCGGCTCGTCGCCAAGCTGGATTTCGACGGCTACGCCGAGTTCCAGCAGTCGCTGAAATCAGAGGTGTCCGCCCGGCTGTCGTCGCCGCTGGACAAGCACGCCGGGTGGCCGGGCGCCACCCGCGGCGCCGCGCTGCAGCGCAGCGAGCGGCTGCTGTGCGAGGGCATTCGGTCAAGCTTCGCCCGGCTCCCCCCGGCCGAGTTCGAGCAGGCCGTCCGGCTGCTCGCCGACTCGCGGCGCAGCGTGACGCTGATCGGCGGCCGGTTCAGCAGCATGCTCGCCGAGCACCTCGCCGCGCACCTGCGGATCCTGCGGCCGCGGGTGCAGGTGCTCTCGGCGGCCGGCCCGGACCGGGTGAGCTCGATGCTCGACCTGCGGCGGCGGGACGTGCTCGTCGCGTTCGACTACCGCCGCTACCAGCTCGACACCGTCCGGCTGGCGATGACCGCCAAGGACCAGGGGGCGACCCTGGTCGCATTCACCGACCCCTACCTGTCGCCGCTGGCCGCCCGGGCGGACGTCATCCTGACCTCGAGCGTCGCCTCGCCGTCTCCGTTCGACGCGCTGACCCCGGCGATGGCGCTGGTGGAGGCGCTCATCGCCGCCCTGGTGGACCGGCTCGGCGACGCGCCGCGAGCACGGATGGAGCGCTACGACGCGCTGAACGGCGGGACAGTTGACGGCACCGGCGCCGGGACAGCGGACAGCACCGGCGCCCGGACGACGGACAGCACCAGCGCCCGGACGACGGAGGGCATGGGCGGCGCGAGGGCGCACGGCATTCCCGCAGACGACGAGGAGGGTCCGCGATGAGCGTCGGGGAACTGCCGCTGATCGACCATCACGTCCACGGCGTGGTCAGCACCGCGCTCGACCGCGCTGGGGTCGAGGCGCTGCTCACCGAAGCCCCCGGGCCGCCGCCGCCGGGAACGTCCATGTTCGACAGCCCGCTGGGTTTCGCGGTGCGGCGCTGGTGCGCGCCGCTGCTCGACCTGGAGCCGTCGGCGCCCGCCGACCGCTACCTGGCCCGCCGCGCCGAGCTCGGCCCGGCCGAGGTCAACCGCCGGCTGCTGCGGGCCGCCGGCGTGGAGACCTGGCTGGTGGACACCGGCTA
The DNA here is from genome assembly GCA_963697445.1 of uncultured Actinomycetes bacterium. Lineage (GTDB taxonomy): Bacteria > Actinomycetota > Actinomycetes > Streptosporangiales > Streptosporangiaceae > PALSA-505. The sequence goes on along the minus strand of CAVOOC010000021.1, from coordinate 122,907 downwards.
CCAGACCAGCGAGGTGGTTACTCCCGGCGAGCTGGCGGAGATCAGCGGGACGCCGGCGCACGAGATTGTCCGGCTCGAGGCGGTCGCCGAGCGAGTGGCCGCCGGCGGAGCCGGCGCCACGAACTTCGCCGCGCGGTTCGCCGAGGAGCTCACAGCGGCGGTCAAAGACGCGGCCGGCCTGAAGTCCATCGCCGCCTACCGGTACGGCCTGGACTTCGACCCGGCCCGGCCGACCGCCGCCGAGGTCAGGGACGCGGCCGGGCGCTGGCTGCGGGGTGCGGACGCCGGCGTGACCGCGGGTGGCCGAGCGGCAGCCGTTCGGGATCCTGTTCTTCTCCGGCATCTGATCTGGACCGGTGTGGATACCGGGCTGCCGCTGCAGTTTCACACGGGTTTCGGTGATCCGGACCAGCGGCTGCACCGGTCTGATCCGTCGCTGCTGCACGATTTCCTGGTGGCGACCCAGTCGTCCGGCACGGCGATCATGCTGCTGCACTGCTATCCGCACCAGCGCCAGGCCGGCTACCTCGCGAACGTGTTCCCGCACGTGTACATGGACGTCGGCGAGGCGCTCAACCACGTCGGCGCGCGCTCGGCGGCCGTGCTCGCCGAGGCGATGGAGCTCACCCCGTTCCACAAGATGCTGTACTCCTCCGACGCTTTCGGGCTGCCCGAGCTGCACTACCTGGGGGCGGCCGGGTTCCGCCGGGATCTGGCCCGGGTCACCGGCGCGTTCGTCGCCGACGGCGCGTGGTCGGCGGCGGACGCGGACCGCGTGGCGGATCTGGTCGGGGCCGCGAACGCCCGCCGGGTGTACCGGCTGGCCGGGCCGTGACCGGCGCGAGCCTGCCGGCGGCGGTGCGCGCCACGCTGGCCGCCGAGCTGCGGGCCGCGCTGGCCCGCGAGCTGCCCGCCGCGATCCTGCTCCGGCGCGACCTGCACGCGCACGCCGAGCCCTCCGGATCGGAGCACCGCACGTCGGCCACGGTGGCGGCGGCGCTCGGGGCGCCGGACGCGGCCGCGATCGGCGGCACCGGGCGGATCGTGCGGATCGGGCCGCCGGCCGGCCCGTGCGTCGCGGTCCGCGCCGAGCTTGACGCGCTGCCGCTGGCCGAGCAGACCAGGGTGCCCTGGGCGTCGCAGACCGGCGCGATGCACGCGTGCGGCCACGACGTGCACATGGCCGCCCTCGTCGCCTTGGGCCGGGCCGCGCGCGGCGTCGAGCTGCCGGCCGCGCTACTCGCCGTGCTTCAGCCGCGGGAGGAGACCTATCCGTCCGGCGCGCGGGACATCGTCGCCTCGGCTGCCTTCGCGGCGCAGCAGCCGACCGCGGTGGTGGGCGTGCACCTGCAGCATCAGCTGCAGCCGGGCACGGTCGCGGCGGCAGCGGGCACGGTGAACGCGGCACTCGACGATTTCGAGATCACGGTCGAGGGCAGGGGCGGCCATGCGGGGTACCCGCACCTGACGGCGGACCCGGTGACGGCCCTGTGCCAGGTGGTGCTCGGACTGCAGCAGATCGTGAGCAGGCGGACCGACCCCCTGCACGCGGCCGTGGTGTCGGTCGGGATGCTGCAGGCCGGCCAGGCGCCGAACGTCATCCCCGGCACCGCCACCGCCCGCGGCACGCTGCGCGCGCTGGACGAGACCGACCGTCCGGCCATGCACCAGGCGCTGCACGAGATCACGGAGCACACCTGCCGGGCGCACGGCTGCCGCGGCGCCGTCACGATCGTGGCGGGCGAGCCCGCGCTAGTCAACGACGAGGAGCTCGCGGCCGCGAGTTGGCCGCTGCTGCGCGAGGCGGGCTTTGAGGTGGACACGTCGTTCCGCTCCTGCGGGGCCGACGACTTCTCCTACTACCGCGGCAGCGCGCCGGCGCTGATGCTGTTCGTCGGCACCGGCGGCCCGGTCAGCCTGCACCACTCGGAGTTCCTGCCCGGTGACGACGCGGTCGGCCAGGTCGCGACGGCCATGCTGGCCGGCTACCTGGCGGCGCTGAACCGCAGCTGACCGCGTTCGGGCGCGGGCGGCGGGCCGGCGGAGTCGCGGGTCAGCGGCCGCGGCCGCCCGTCCATGATCGATGTGAAGTTGCTGCCCACCTGGGGGCGGCAACTTCACATCGATCATGAAAATCTGCGGTTCGCGATGAGGCCGGGCGAAAATCGCGGCTAACCGTGTCGATCTGGCGGCTGCCCGCTCGTCGTATCGGTAGAGGACGGGCCGGCCGTCCGGCCGATGAACTTCGTGCCCGGCGGCGGTCCTCACTCACGAACCGACACAGACAAAGGGGACACTCCATGAGCACACTCACCTCGCGGCCGGGAGCTCCGGCGCCCGGGACCGCCGCGGCGCGGCGCGGGCCGGGCGTTCCGGCTGGCCACGCCGTCTGGGCCGAGGCACTGGTCCGTAGCTTCGACGGCGTCCGCGCGGTCGACGAGCTCGATCTCCGCATCCCGGCGGGCGAGATCTACGGCTTCCTCGGGCCCAACGGCGCGGGCAAGTCGACGACCGTGCGCATGCTGTGCACGCTGCTGGCCCCGACCGGGGGACGGGCGCTGGTGGCCGGCTATGACGTCGCCACCCAGCCAGGCCAGGTGCGGCTGCGCATCGGGGTCGCGCTGCAGGACGCGGCGCTTGATCCCAAGCAGACCGGGACCGAGCTGCTGCGCCTCCAAGGCCGGCTCTACGGCCTGTCCCGCCGGGCCATGGCCCGGCGGATGACCGAGCTCGGTGACCTCATCGAGCTGGGCGACGCGCTCGACCGGCCGATCGGGACCTACTCCGGCGGGATGAAACGCCGCCTGGATCTGGCCGCGGCGCTGGTGCACAATCCCGAGATCGTGTTCCTGGACGAGCCGACCACCGGGCTCGACCCGGCGAGCCGGGCCCGGGTGTGGGCGGAGATCCGCCGGCTCAACCAGCAGCTGGGCATGACCATTTTCCTGACCACGCAGTACCTCGAGGAAGCCGACGAGCTGGCGCACCGGGTCGGCATCATCGACCGCGGCCGGATCGTCGCCGAGGGAATGCCGGCCGAGCTGAAGCGGTCCGTCGGCTCGGACGTGATCGTCGCCCGGGTGGACGGGGACGCCATGGGGGCGCGCCGGGCGGTCGAGGCCGTGCCCGGGGTGCGCAGCGTCGAGGCGCACGGCGGCGAGCTGGTCATCGCGGCCGACGACGGCGCGGCGGCCATCAGCCCGGTCGCCGTGGCGCTGGCCGGCAGCGCGCTGACGGTGCGCGACCTGACCCTGCGCACCCCGACGCTCGACGACGTGTTCCTGGAACTGACCGGCAGTCACATCGAACGCAAGACAACCGCGGAGGACCCGTCATGACCGCCATCACCGACACCATCGCTCCCGCCCCTCCCGCCGACCCGGCCGAGGTGATCGGGGCGTACCCCGCCGGGTTCGCCCGCGACCTGGCCGCCATCGCCGGGCGGGCGCTGCGCGCCGTGCCCCGTGACCCCGCGGCCGTGATGCCGCCGGTGTTCATCGCGCTGTTCTTCTTCGTCGTGAACATCGCCACGCTCAAGAAACTGACCGGGAGCCACCCGGGTTTCAGCTACCCGGCGTTCGAGGTGGCGACGGCGATCCTGCTCGGCGTCACCGGCATTTCCCGCGCCCCCGCGCTTGTGATGGACGTGCAGACCGGCTACCTCGACCGGCTGCTGCTGACCCCGGTGCGGCGGACGGCCATCCTGCTCGGCCACATGGCCGCCGACGTCGCGGTCGCCGCGCTGCTGACCGTGCCGATCCTGATCCTGGGGATCATCCTCGGCGTGCGGTTCCACGGCGGGCTGGCCGGCGCGGTGATGTTCGTGCTGCTCGCATCGCTGTGGAGCCTGGCCTTCGCCGGCTTCGGCTACGCGGTAGCGCTCAAGACCGGCAACCCGGCTGCCGTGAACTCCATGTTCCTGCTGTTCTTCCCGTTCCTGTTCCTGACCTCTTCGTATGTCCCGCGCAGCCAGCTGTCCGGCTGGCTGAGCACCGTCGCCGGATTCAACCCAGTCACCTACCTGCTCGGCGGGCTGCGGTCCCTCGTGCTCGGCAGCGGCTGGCAGTGGGGACAGCTCGGCCAGGCGCTCGCGGCCATCGCGGTGGTCGGCGTGATCAGCATGACCCTGTGCTTCGCCGCCCTGCGCGGGCGGGTCAAGCGCAGCTCGAACGCGTAGGCCTGCGTCAGCCGGGCGTGCCGCGCCAGCGGATGAGCTCGGGTCCCAGGTCGGCCATCCGCCGGTGGCCGGTCAGGGCCATGGTGCGGCGGACGTCGGACTCGAGCAGGGACAGCACGTGCTCGACCCCTCGTTCACCCGCCGCGCCCAGTCCGTACAGCACCGCCCGTCCGGTCATGCAGGCCCGCGCGCCCAGCGCGACCGCCTTGACGATGTCGCTGCCGCGGCGGACGCCGCCGTCGCAGATGATCTCGGTCCGGTCCCCGACCGCGTCGGCGACCGGCTGCACGAGCTCCAGGATGGCGGGCGCGCCGTCGAGCTGGCGGCCGCCGTGGTTGGACAGCACGATCGCGTCCACCCCGGCGTCGGCGGCGAGCCGCGCGTCCGCCACCGTCTGGATCCCCTTGAGCAGGATGGGCCCGGGCCAGGCGGCCCGGAACCAGTCCAGGTCCCGCCAGGACAGCGCCGGGTCGAACTGGGCGCTGATGTACTCGGCCAGGTTCACCGCCTGCTCGCCGGCCGGCGCGCCGCCGCCGGTGACGTTCGCGAACGTGATCGGGTCGGCGCGGAGGAAGTCCCAGGTCCAGCCCGGGTGCAGCGCCCCGTCCAGCAGCGTGCCCAGGCCGAGCTGCGGCGGCAGCGTGAACCCGTTCCGCACGTCGCGCTCCCGGCGGCCGAGCACGGCGGTGTCGACGGTGATCACGATCGCCTCGTACCCGGCCCGGTCCGCCCGGGCCAGCATGTCCTTGACCAGGCCGCGATCCCGCCAGACGTAGACCTGCAGCCACTTGGGGCCGTCGCTGACCGCCGCGACCTCCTCGATCGACCGGGTGGCCAGCGTGGACAGCGTGAACGGCACGCCCCGGCGGGCGGCGGCCCGGGCCATGTCGAGTTCCCCGCCGGAGCTGGCCACCCGGGTGAAGCCGATCGGCGCGATCACCAGCGGCAGCGGGAGGCTGCGGCCGAGCAGGGTCGTCGAACGGGTCAATGCCGGTGACGTCGCGCAGCACCCGGGGCCGGAACTCCGCGCGCCGGAACGCCGCCACGTTGCGGCGCAGCGACAGCTCGTCCTCGGCCCCGCCGTCGATGTAGCCGAAGCACCCGCGGGGCAGCCGCGGCGCGCGATCGCGCGCAGGTCAGCGACGTTCGCGGTCCTGTTCAGCCGGCGCTCGACCGGATTCAGCTCGACCGGCCGGAACCGCAGCACCGACCGCAGCGTCCGGATCACTCGGCGACCACCCGCCTTCTGACTGTGAGCTGGCCACCGTTACGGCGGTTGCTCACAAGCCTCAGTATCAGCCAGTATCAGCCGCCGCGGACGTGCACGACCTGCAGGTCGGTAAATTCCTCACCGTTCTCGCACGACCTGACCGCAACCTCTTGACACGATCATCCGCAAGATTACGCTTGTGAACAATAGCTTAGTCAGTGAACAATTGTGCACTTAATTGCGAGGGTCGCTGATGCGGTTCGGGCTCATTGGCTGCGGTTGGATCGTGGAGCGCGATCACATTCCGGCGATGCTGCAATCAGAACGGGTCACGATCGTGGCCACCGCGGACGTGTCCGCGGACCGGGCGCGCCTGGCGGCCAGGCTCGCAGGGGCGGACGAGGGCTCTGCCTACCCGGACTACCGCGCGCTGCTTGACCGCGATGACGTCGAGATCGTCAGCGTGGCGGCACCGCCGAGCGCCCGGCTGCAGATCATCAGGGACGCCGCCGCGGCGGGCAAGCACATCGTCTGCGAGAAGCCGCTCGCGATCAGCCTGGCCGCCGCTGACGAGATGATCGCCGCCTGCCAGGCCGCCGGCGTCACGCTCGCCATCTATCACAACTACCTCTACTACTTCGAGCACCGGCTGGCAGCCCGGCTGATCGCGGACGGGACGATCGGCGACGTCGTCGCGACCGAGATCTGCGGGCTCGGCTCGCGGCCCTGGATGGGCGCCGAGCAGTTCAGGCCTGGCTGGCGGCTGAACCCCGAGCTGGCGGGCGGCGGCGTGATGATGGACATCGGCGTGCACAGCTTCTACCTGACCGAACTGATGCACCCGGAGCCCGCGCGGTCGGTGATGGCCGGCATGCGGTTCGCCGCCAGCGGTGTCGATGACCACGCGTACTGCCAGCTGGCCATGGGCGGCGGCGGCACCGGCCTGGTGAACATCGCCTGGGGCGAGGGCACGGCCCGGTTCGAGATCGACGGCACGGACGGCTACATCTCCTACGTGTACGACGAGGGGGCCGGGTACTTCGGCGAGCCGGTCCGCGCGGTACGCGTCGGCTCGGCCGGCGGGCAGACCGTCACCCACCGCGTCCCGCCGGGCCGGACCCAGTTCACTGCCCAGATCTTCGACGATCTCGTGGACACGATCACGTCCGGGCAGGGCGCGTTCCGGTCGTTCGGCCCGGACGGCCGGCGGGCGCTGGAGATCGCGCTCGCGGCCTACCAGTCCGTCGCCGACGGGCGGCCGGCCGCGTTGCCGGTGACGCCGTCCACGCCGGTCTTCGCCGCCGGCGCCGTACCGCTGCTGCTGGCCAGGAAGGTCCCTTCGCATGCCGGCTGAGCAGGCCGTGCAGGTGGCCGGCCCGGCCGGTGCCGCGGCGGACGGCGAGGATCGCGCCGAGCGCCAGGCACGGGGACAGCTGGTCGCGTGCGGCCGGGATTCTGCTGTCGCGGGGGCTGCTGAGCCAGACGAGCGGGAACCTGAGCATCCGGCTGCCCGGCGACCGGGTGCTCATCACCCCGTCCTCGATGGACTACGACGTGATCGAGCCGTCCGACATCGTGCTGGTCCGGCCAGACGGCAGCACCGCGGCCGGGAACCGGCCCCCGTCGTCGGAAACGCCCCTGCACTGCATGGTCTACGCCGAGCGGCCGGACGTCAGCGCGATCGTGCACACGCACTCCCCGTACGCCACGACGCTGGCCGTGCTCGGCCTGCCGATTCCCGCCGTCCACTACATGATCGCGGTCGCCCGGACCACCGAGATCGGCATCGCCGACTACGCCACCTACGGAACGCCGGACCTGGCCCGCAACGTCCGGGACGCGTTCGGTGCGCCTGCCCGGGCGGTGCTGATCGCCAACCACGGCCTGGTGGCGGCCGCCGGGTCGCTCGGCGAGGCGGCCAGCGTCGCGGAGGCCATGGAAACCCTGGCCGGCCTTTACTACCGCGCGCTGGCCGTCGGCACCCCGGTCATCCTCACCGCTGACCAGATGGCCGACGTGATGGCCAAGTACCAGGCGAAAGACCAGCCCGTCACCGGCGGGCCGCAGGGCGGCCGGAGGGTGACCGGGTGAGCTCCGCGGCGGCGACCATCGTCGTGACGCTGGACATCGGCGGCAGCGCCGCCAAGGCCAGCGGCTACGACAGCGAGCGCCGGCTGAGCCTCGGCCAGGTCGCCGAGCCCTACCCCGCGGCCGGTGACGCGGCGGATCCGGGGACCTTCGACCCCGAGGCGTGGTGGCGTGCCGCTCTCGGCGCGCTGCGCGCGCTGCGCCAGCGGCTGGATCAGCCGCCGGGGCGCTACCTGGGCATCACGGTCAGCGCGATCCGGATCCCGTTCGTGCTGGCGGACGCCCGCGGCGAGGCCGTCATGCCGGGCCTGCTGAACGCCGACCGGCGCGCGCTCCGCTACGTCGCGCGCGTCACCGCCACGCTGGGCGCCGCGGACCTGTACCGGCTGACCGGGCACTGGCCGGCCCCCGAGTTCGGCCTGCCCAAGCTGCTGTGGGCGCGGGACCAGCACCCCGGCCCGTGGCGGGAGGCTCGCACGGTGCTGCAGCTGCACGACTGGTTCATCTGGAAGCTGTCCGGCGTCATCGCGAGCGAGCCGTCGTCGGCAGCGATGAGCCAGTTGCTCGACGTGCGGGCGGGTAGCTGGGCGACTGGGCTGCTGAGCGCGTTCGGGATCCCGGCGGGGCTGATGCCGGAGTTGCTGCGGGCGGGCACGCGGGCCGGCGGCCTGCTGCCCGCGGTGGCCAGCGCGACGGGCTTGGCGGCCGGAACGCCGGTGCACATCGGCGGGGGCGACACTCACCTGTCGGCGCTTTCCGCCGGGGGCGGCGAGGGGATCCCCGTCGTCGTCGCCGGCACCACGGCCCCGGCCGTTCTCGCCGTCGGCAGCAGCCGTCCGCCCGCCGAGGCCGGCGAGCTGTTCCCGCTGCTCGTCAGTGATCACGTCGTGCCCGGCCAGCGGGTGCTCGAGAGCAACGCCGGGGCCACCGGCTCCGTCGCGATGCTGCTGCGGGACCTCGGCGCCGAATCGGGCAGCGCGCTGCGGCGAGCGCTCGCGGCCAGGGGCATCAGCGTGGCAGCCGGCGATCCCGGCGGCTCCGCCGAGCCCGGCGGCTCCGGCGATCCCGGCGGCTCCGGCGGCTCCGGCGGCCCCGGCGGCGGGCTGACGGTGCTGGCCGGCAACCCGTTCTTCGGGCCGGACGGGTGGGCGGTCACGCCGCCGCCCACGGTGATCGGGCTGCGGGACGCCGACACCGGCCGCGATGTCTACCAGGCCTGCCTGCACGGCATCTGCCTGGCGATCCGGGCGACCCTCGGCTGCCTGATGCGGCAGTCGCGGACCATCGCGCCGTTCGTCGTGGCCACCGGAGGCATGAGCCGGAGCCCGTCGTGGGTCCAGCTGCTCGCCGACGTGACGGGAACCAGCGTGCGCGTGCGCCCGCTGGACCGCATCGCCGGCCGGGCGGGCGCGGCCATCGTCACCGGCGGCCAGCTGCCTGATGACCAGGCTGAACAGGAGGACGTACGCGTGCATGAACCCCGCGATGACGCGGCCAGGGCGGCGGCCGGTGCGGCGAAGCGCTACACCGAGCTGTACCGCGCCGTACGCCCCGGAGCCGGGCTGGAGGGACGGGTGAGCAATGCTCGCGCTCGTTAGCGCCACCCTCACCCCGGAAGCGGCCGCGGCGCTGGCCCGCGAGCGGTCGTGGGACCTGCGGCATGCCGATCTCGTCGCGGCGGCGGTCGCGGCGATGCCGGCCGCCGAGCGCGCGTCGGTGGCAGCCCTGATCATCGAGGCTGAGCCGGTCAACGAGGCACTGCTGTCCCAGCTCAGCGGTCTTCAGCTGATCGCGTGCCTGCGCTCCGAGCCGGTCAACGTGGACGTGGCGGCCGCGACCGCGCGCGGGATCGTCGTCGTGCACACCCCCGGCCGCAACGCCGAGGCGGTGGCGGATTTCACCCTGGGCCTGTGCCTGGCCGCCGCGCGCAGCATCGCCATCTCGCACCACGACATCGTCTCCGGGAAGCTGACCAGAGCGCAGCCGCCGAGCGCGGCGCACACCGCCCCCGGCGACGCCATCTGGCGGCCCGACGACCTGACCGCCCCGGTTCCGTACGTGGTCTACCAGGGGCGGGAGCTGTCCGGTCTGATCGTCGGGGTGGTCGGCTTCGGGGCCATCGGCCAGGCCGTCGCGCGCAGGTTCAGCGGGCTGGCCCACGAGGTCCACGTCGCCGACCCCGCGTACACGCCGGACGTGATCAAGGACCGCGGCTTTATCCCGACCCCGCTGGCGGAGCTGCTTCCCATCGCGGACGTGATCACGATTCACGCCAGGAGCGCGGCGATCGTGGTCGGCCGCCGCGAGCTGGCCAAGATGAAGCCAGGGAGCATCCTCATCAACACGGCCAGGGCGACGGTGCTGGATTACGACGCTCTGCAGGCCGCACTGGAATCCGGCCACCTGCGGGCCGCTGCGCTCGACGTGTTCCCGGAAGAGCCGATCCCCAGCACCAGCCCGCTGCTGACCCAGCAGAACCTGACGCTCACGCCGCACCTGGCGGGAGCGACGGCGGAGGTCGGCAGCAGGCAGTCGGAGATCCTCATGACCGCGGTCCGCGGGCTCTACGCAGCAGGCGGCGGATGGGACCAGCTGCCGGTCCGCAACCCCGAGCTGCGCCCGCACTGGGTGAAGCGTCATGTCCGGGGAGAGAACCGGTGAGCGTCACGATCGCCGTCATCGGCGGCGGCAGCAGCATGTTCGTGCCCGGCCTGATCCGGCGGCTGATCGAGATCCCCTGCTACGCGGGCGCGCAACTGCGGCTGATGGATATCGACGCCGGCCGCGCCGCCGTCATGCGGGACCTCGGAACGCAGCTCGCGGCGGCCGAGGGCTGCAGGCTGGACATCACGGCGACGACCGAGCAGCGGGCTGCGCTGCGCGGCACCGACTTCGCGATCGTCGCCATCTCGGTCGGCGGCATGGGCGCCTGGGAGAACGACATCGAGGTGCCCGCCCGGTACGGCGTCTTCATGCACATCGCCGACTCGATCGGTCCCGGCGGCATCTTCCGCGCGCTGCGGAACACGCCCGTCGTAGCCTCCGTCGTCCGGGATCTCGCCGAGGTCGCGCCGGGAGCGATGGTCTTCAACTACACCAATCCCGCCAGCGCCAACGCGATCGCCATGGCCAGGACGTCCGGCGTGCGCTCGGTCTCACTCTGTTCCTGCTCCCCGCTGCCGTTCGACCGCGGCTGGCTGGCCGCCCAGGCCGGGGTCGGCGAGGACGAGATCGACCTGCCGCTCCGGGTGGGCGGCATCAATCACTGCACCGGCATCATGTCGCTGCGGCTGCGCGACGGACGCGACGCCCTGCCCCTGGTCGCCGAGCGCAGCCCGGATCCCCTGGTGCGCTGGGCGATCGCGACATTCGGCGTGCTGCCCTACTGCTGGGCGCACTGGGCGGAGTTCTTCCCCCAGCTGCAGCGCCTGGAGCAGCCGTACGAGGGCAGGGCGCAGGGCCTGGCGATGCGCTACGGGCGGCGCATCTACGACATGGACGCCCAGCGCGAGCGCGTCCGCTCCTGGGAGCAGGTGGCCGCGCGGTGGGCCGCCGAGGGCGGGCAGCACCGGCTCAGCGACCTGCCGCACGGCCCCGAGGACGAGGGCATCGTGGTCGCCGACATCATGGCGTCGGTCATCGAGGCCCGCGGCGACAGCTACGTCGTGAACACGCTCAACGACGGCCTGATCACGAACCTGCCCGGCACGGTCGCGGTGGAAGTGCCCGCCCTGGTGGACGCCGAGGGCGTGCACCCGGTCGGGATCGGCAGGCTGCCGCCCGGCCTTGCCGCCGTGCTGAGCCGGGCACGCCCTGGTCGAGGAGCTGACGGCAGCGGCGGCCCTGTCCGGAGACCACGATCTGCTGCGCCAGGCGATGACGGCCGACCCGCTGCTCGACGCCACGCTCGAGCCCGCCGAGATCGAGGCACTGACCACAGACATGCTCGCGGTCAACGCCCCGTTCCTGCCGCAGTTCGATCTTGCTCACCGGCAACCAAGGAGAGCCTGACATGGCTACCCATCACCAGCAGCCTGCGGCACGGAGCGGGCGATGACAGCGGTGACCGACCGGCCCGCCGCGACGGTGGCGCCGGCGGACGCCGACCGGCCGCGGCTGAGAATTGCCACCCTGACCTGGCTGACGCCCGCGGCGGCCCTGCTCATCGGGCTCTTCCTGGTGCCCGTCGGCTACGCCATCTACCTGGGCTTCACCAACCTGGAGCTGCTCGGCCCCACCGCGCAGAACTACAGCTTCACCGGCCTGGCCAACGTGAACCGGATGGTGCACGACCCGGTCTTCTGGTCGAGCGTCAAGCTGACGCTGATCTTCGTCGTCGGCTCGGGGATCATAGCCCAGACCGTTCTGGGACTTGCCCTGGCGCTGCTGGGCCAGCGGGCGCATATCAGCGTCCGGGCCAGTGTCGGATCGGTCGTCGTGCTGGCCTGGGTGCTCCCGGAGATCTGCGTCGCCTTCATCTGGTACGCGTTCAGCCAGGCGGGCGGGACGCTGAGCGTCCTGATCGGCAAGCCGAACGACGACCTGCTCTCGACGGTCCCCCTGCTTATCGTCTGCGTGGCGAACGCCTGGCGCGGAACCGCCTTCTCGATGCTGATCCTGAGCGCCGGCCTGCGGAACGTGCCGCAGGAGGCCGACGAGGCTGCCCAGCTGGAGGGGGCGTCTTACTGGAAGCGGCTGGTGCGCGTGACGCTGCCCATCATGCGCCCCACTCTGATGATCAACATGCTGCTGATCACGCTGGCAACGATCTCCGACTTCACGCTCATCTTCGCCATGACCCAGGGCGGCCCCGGAAACCAGACCGCCATCCTGCCGGTCTACATGTACATCGAGGCGTTCCAGTTCAACGCGCTCGGTTACGGCACCACGATCGCGCTGGCCCTGATGGTGATCGGCGCCCTGCTGTCCGTCTTCTACATCCGCCAGCTGCGCCCCGAGCTGCGGCGAACGCGATGACCCCCGTCCTGCGGAGGCAGCCATGACATCTGCGTCCCGGCCCGATGACCTACCCGGCGGGAGCGGCCGTGCCGCCGAAGGGGGCGGCCAGTCCGTCCCGGCACCGCGGGCAGCCCGGTGGGCGCCGGGCGGTCACAAGTTCATCCCGAGCGCCGTCATGGCCATTCTCGGGCTGGCCTTCCTGCTCCCGGTGATCTGGCTGATCCTGGCCGCGTTCAACCCGCACGCGACGTCGGGGCTGTCCGCTCCGGCCTTCTCCTTCGCCAACTTCCGCGCCGCATTCAACGCCGGGGCCGGCTCGGCGATCACGAACAGCCTCTACCTCGCGGGGGTCTCGACCGTCGTCGCGACCGTCGTGTCCACCCTGGCCGGGTACGTGCTGTCCCGCCACTACCTGCCGCTCAAGGGCCCGATCCTGGTCGGGGTCATCTTCCTCACCGGACTGCCGGTCACGCTGCTGCTCATCCCCATCTACCAGATGTTCGTGAAGATCAACTGGCTGAACTCCCCGTTCTACACGTCGCTCGTGCTGGCCGCGACGTCCGTGCCGTTCGCCATCTGGCTGCTGAAGAACTTCATCGACCAGGTCCCCCGGGACTTCGAGGAGGCCGCGGCGGTCGAGGGCTCCGGCCAGCTCATGATCCTGCTCCGCGTCGTCATCCCGCTGATCATGCCGGGAATCCTGGTCTCCGCCATTCTCACGTTCATTAACTCGTGGGGAGCATTCCTGATCCCGCTCGTCCTGGATTCGAACCCGGGCGACACGCCCGGCGCCGTCGGGATTTACCAGTTCATCACCGCTAACGGGCAGGTTCAGTTCGGCCCGCTGGCCGCGTACGGAGTTCTCTTCTCGATACCCGTGATCATTATGTACATCATCAGCTCGCGCTGGCTGAGCGGGAGCTTCTCCTTCGCCGGCGGAATCAAGGGGTAACCCGATGACACAGCCCGGCCATTTCCGAGCGCACATCTGGAGGATCGGTGGCCACCATAACCATTGACGGCGTGACGAAGTCCTTCAAGGGCAAGGTCGCGGTGGAGAACGTCGATCTCGAGGTTGCCGACGGCCAGTTCATGATCATCGTCGGCCCGTCGGGCTGCGGCAAGACGACCACGCTGCGGATGCTGGCTGGGTTCGAGAAACCGAGCCAGGGCACCGTGCGGATCGGCGGCCGGGTCATGAACGACGTGCCGCCGAAAGACCGCGACGTCGCCATGGTCTTCCAGAACTACGCGCTGCTGCCCCACCTGACAGTCGAGAAGAACCTGTCGTTCGGGATGCGCATCCGCCGTGAGCCGCGGAAGAAGATCGAGCGCGAGGTCAGCGCCATCGCGGAGATGCTCGGGATCGGGGCGCTGCTGGGGCGCAAGCCCGCCGAGCTGTCCGGCGGCGAGCGGCAGCGGGTGGCCCTCGGGCGTGCGCTGCTGCGGAAGCCGCAGGCGTTCCTGCTCGACGAGCCGCTGTCGAACCTCGACGCGGCCCTGCGGGCGCAGATGCGGTTCGAGCTGAAGCGCATCCACGCCCAGTTTCCCGTCACCACCGTGTACGTCACGCACGACCAGGTCGAGGCGATGACGATGGCCGACCAGATCGCCCTCATGGATCACGGCCGGCTCCAGCAGGTCGCGCCGCCGGAGGGCCTCTACACCGAGCCATCCAACACCTTCGTCGCCGGCTTCATCGGCAGCCCCAAGATCAATCTGCTGCCGGCCACGGTTCTGCGCGGCGATGGCCAGCCGGTCATCAGCTGCCTGGGCAGCCGCATCCCGGTGAATGGCGACCTCGGCTCGGTGCTCGACCGGATGGACGGCGACGCGGTGACCATCGGGCTGCGGCCCGAGGAGATCCAGCCGTGCCAGGCCGGCGCGGCCCCGGCCGGCCTTTCCAGGGCATGGTCGAGCTGATCGAGCCGCTCGGATCCGAGACGCACGTCTCCGTCCGGGTCGGCGAGGAAATCCTCATCTGCCGGTTCCCGCCGCGCTCCGGATTCGAGACCGGGGCGACCATCAACGTCGGTTTCGACCCGCAGCAGATGAAGGTGTTCGACACCGCGAGCGGGATGCGACTCGGATAAGCGCTACCACCCATTCGGCACGTGAAAGGGAAGAGCCGATGATCAGACACAGCACAGCCCGTCACACGATTCGTGCCGCGGCGCTCGCCGGGGTGGCCATCCTCGGCGCGGCAATCCTCGCGGCGTGCGGCGGTTCCGGAAATTCAGCATCCGGCAAGTCGCTGACCGTCCTTTACTCGAACAATTACGTGTTCAATTCCCAAGCCTTGGCGAAGCAGTGGTGGAACGGCATCGCCCAGCAATGGAAGAAGCAGTACCCCGGTGTCAAGCTGAACCTCCTCGGCACCGGAGGCACGGATGTCGACTTGATGAACAAGGCCGCCGTGATGTTCCGCAGCGCGTTGACTACCCCCGATGTCATCCAGCTGCCCACGACCTACGTCGGCGAGTTCAGCGGGTCTGGCTACCTGGCCCCGCTTAACAAGTTCGTCAGCGGCGCCGCCGCGCCGTCGTTCTGGACCGGCATGCCGAAGGGCGTGCAGGCGATGAGCACCATCGGCGGCAACGTGTACGCGGTGAACGCCGGCAACAACGACTCGGCCATCCTGTACAACAAGTCCATGCTGGCCAAAGCGGGTATCAAGCTGCCGTGGCAGCCCAGGACCTGGCAGGACATCCTGACCGCCGCCGCGGCGGTCAAGAAGCACGACGCGGGCGTCTACCCGCTCTGGCTGGCCGCAGGCGTCGCGGCCGGTCCCACCAACGTGCTGCAGGGCATCGGGAACATGATCTACGGCTCGGTCAACCCGACGATGTTCGATGCCAAGACCAAGAAGTGGGTCGTGAACAGCCCCGGCCTGCGGGCGACGCTGCAGTTCTACCAGACGATGTTCGCTCAGGGACTCGGCGCGCCGATCTCGCAGCTGTTCCGCACCGACTCGGTCGGCCAGCCGCCGCTGCTGATGAAGCAGGGCAAGCTCGCCATCGCCGTCGGGTCGAACTGGTACCCGACGGTCTGGGTCCAGCCCAACTCCGCCGCGCCGTGGCCGCAAGGCGCCACGGCCGTCGGCGTGGCGCCCATCCCCACCCAGAACGGCCAGGCCCCCGGCGCGGCCTCCACCATCGGCGGCTGGGCTTTCGGCATCGCCAAGTCGTCGCCGAACGCCACCATGGCCTGGAACTTCATCAAGCTCGCCGAGAGCCCGGTGAACCAGCTGCACACGGCGCTGTGGTCGGGTTTCGTCCCGCCGGACCTGAGTGTCGGCCAGCAGGCGCCGTTCGTGAATTACGCGCCGCCGTTCCAGGCAGCGTTCAACCAGTACTCGAAGTACGGTGTCGCGCTGCCGAACGACACGAACTTCACCGTCTATGCGCGGGCGCTCAACACGGTCACCGGCGACTTCGCCCAGAATCCCGGCATGAGCGTCAGCGCGGCGCTGGCCAAGGTGTCCAGCCTCATCAGCCAGCAGCTCGGCGCCAGCACCGTCGAGTCCCAGGGCTGACGGAGCCGCTGCATGCACGTTCGCCGGCGACGAAGCCAGGAGGATGCCTGATGGCCTCATCGAGTCCGCATGAGCGCAGCCCGGCGGTCCGGCCGAGGCCGGCGCCGCGCGGCTGGCGTCTCGGGCCTGATGGAACGGGCTGCCCGGCTGCACTACGAATTCGGGCTGACGCACCAGGACACCGCTGACTCGCTGGGCATCTCGCGGGTCAAGGTGACCAGGCTGCTGAAGCAGGCCAGGGAGGTGGGCATCGTCAAGATCACCGTGACCTCCGACGTCAGCCCCTTTGCCGAGCTCGAAGACCGGCTCGCTGGTGCGGCCGGCGTCCGGGAGGCCATCATCGTGCCGAATGCGGGGAACGGAGGCGGCACCGTGCGCAGCATGCTCGCGCGCGGTGCCGCCTCCTACCTGGAGCGGGTCATGCGTGACGGCATCGTGGTGGCCGTCGGGCTCAGCCGGACCATCGCGGAGATGCCGCAGTGGCTCCATCATGCTCGCCAGACCAGGGCGAGCTTCGTCTCGCTGGCGGGTGCGCTGCGCACGGGCGGCCAGGGCAGCGGCAACCCCTACCAGGCGACCGACGCGCTGGCCCTCGCGTTCGGCGGCACGGCCGAGCACCTGCACGCCCCCGTCATCGTGCAGAGCAAGGCGGTGGCCGAGGAGCTACGCAGCGACCCGGCGATCGAGCAGACGCTGCGGCGGGCGGCGGCCGCCGATGTGGCCTTCGTCGGAGTGGGCGGCCGTGATGACCGCATCGACTTCAACCAGGGAGCGTGCATCACCACGGCCGACTGGGCGAATCTGCTGGCCGAGGGGATGGTAGGTGACATCGGAGGCCGGTTCTTCGACCGCAACGGGCTGCAGATCAGTCACGACGTCAACGGGCGGGTCATCGCGCTGGACCTGGAGGACTTCGCCAGGGTGCCGGTCCGGGTCGTCGCCGCCGCGGGGCCGAGCAAGGTCGAGGCGATCGCCGCGGCGCTTCGCGGCGGGCTGGTGACGGTTCTCGTCACCGACGTCGATACTGCGCGGGCGCTCGCCGGGGACTCTCAGTGACCGTCCGTGCGGCCGGTCAGCACCTCCGCGCTGGCGCCCACGGCGCCGAGGGGGCAGCAGTCGTTGTCCTCGGCGTAGCGCAGGCCCTGCACGTTCAGCATGTCCACCCGCGGCGCGCCGACCGGGAACGGGCCCCAGTGCCAGGTGCCGCGGTGCAGGACGAACGCGTCGAGCGGCCGGAGCAGGAAGGCGTGCAGCTTGGCCGCGTCCGCAGCGGAGCCGAAGGTGGCATCCGGGGGGGCGACGACGACAACCGACGGGCAGTTCAGCACCATCAGCGCCTGCGTATGCGTGCGGTGCCGGAACAGCATCTCGCACACCAGGCCGCCGGGCGTGTGCGGTACCTCGGCGGAGTCATGCCCGATCAGGTTGAGGTGCGCATCGCCCCACTCGAAGAAAAGCGTGGACTGCCCGTCCCGATCGTCGGTGTCCGCAAGCGGAACCCAGCCGAAGGGATCCCACAGCGCCGGCGTGAATTGCTGCGCTTCAATGGTCCGGGCGACGCCGTCCATGACTGGCTTCCTTTCGCTTATATCGTTCGGGCAATTGTAACCCGGGAAGGTCACCTGTCGATAGGTCAAGAAGGAGATCGGATGGACATCAGGAACATCTCAGCAGTGCAGCCTGTCGCGGAACATAATGGAACGACTCCGGTCTGGTACCTCATGCCTCCCGGCACGATGCGCGAATTCACGGAAGGCGGCTCACTAGAGCTCGTCAACGAATTCGAGATCACCGGCGGCGGCGCCGTGGATCCGCACACGCACCCGACGCACGAGTTCTATTACGTCCTCTACGGGCGCGGCCAGATGATCATCGGTGACGAGAGCCGGGAAATCAGCCAGGGAGACCTCGTGTACATTCCGCCGAACGAAGTGCACAGCCTCGTCGCGGGAAGCCAGAACGCGCCTATCCGGTGCTTCTGCTTCGCGATCGCCTGCCCGGACGCCGGTGAGATCAATTACACGACGCACTAGCCCGCATCAGGAGTTCTCGATCGAGCTGACATCGAGCGCGAGCAGGTCCACCGTGGTTGCTCCCGACCGGAGCCGGGCGAAGAAGCCGTCCTCCTTCGCGCGCCTGGCGGCACCGGCCGCACGGCAGTCCGCCAGGTTCTCCTGGCGGATCACGACGACCCCGTCGGCGTCCCCCACCAGCCAGTCACCAGGCCGGACGATCACGTCACCCAGCACGACCGGCGTCTGCAGCGACCCGGGACCCGCCTTCGCCGCCCCGCGCAGCGCGGTTCCCCTGGCGAAGACGGGAAAGCCGTGCTGCTCGATCGCCGCGACGTCACGCACCTCCCCGTCGATCACCAGCGCCACGACGCCCGCCGCCTCCGCGGCGGTGGTGAGCACCTCGCCCCAGTACCCGCGGACCGAGTCGCCAGCGAAGGCGACCGCGAGCGCGACCCCCGGCCCGGCGGCGGCGACAGCGGCGTGGACGGCGAGATTGTCCCCCGCGGCGCACGCCACGGTGAGCGCCGGCGCGGCGAACGCGGCACCGTTCCACAGGGGCCGGATCCTCGGGCTCAGCGCTATCGCGCCGCTTTCCCCCAGCGTCGCGGCACCCAGCTGCAGGAGTTCGCTCCGGTCCTCATCGGCCAGTTCGCTCGTCACATAAGTCATACCGCACACAATAGGCCACAGGAGGGCTGACTGTACATCAATATCCCAGCCACCAGTAAGCAGATCGCCGGACCGCAATGAGTCACGGAGGAGTGAATAGTAAATGCCTGCTGAGCGTGCCCTGGTTCTGTGGGGAGGATATCCCGGTCATGAGCCCGAGGAGGCCGTCAAGCATTTCGTCCCGTTCCTGGCCGGGGCCGGGTTCGAGGTCATCGTAAAAGACACGCTGGATGCCTACGCCGACATCTCGCTGATGTCGTCGGTGGCGCTTATCCTGCAGAACTGGACAACCGGCGACCTGACCATGAGCCAGTTCGAGGGGCTGTCGGGCGCGGTGCGCTCGGGCGCCGGGCTGGTGGGCTGGCACGGCGGGCTCTGCGATGCCTTCCGCCATCTGCCGGCGTATCAGTTCATGACGGGCGGGCAGTGGCTGGCACATCCCGGCGGCAGTGCCGCGCGGTACACGATTGACATCGCCGGCGGCGCGGCCGGCGACCCGGTCATCGCCGGCCTCGGGTCCTTCTCGATCGTCTCCGAGCAGTACTACCTGGCCGTTGACCCGGCCGTTGAGGTGCTCGCCACCACCACATTCCGCCGCCCGGCGGAAGCACCGTGGATCGAGGAGGCAGTGATTCCCGCGGTCTGGCGGCGGCGCTGGGATCAGGGCCGGGTCTTTTACGTGTCGTGGGGCCACGCCGCCAGCGACTTCGACGTCACGCCCGCGCGCGTGATCGTCGAGCGCGGACTGCTCTGGGCGGCCGGCCGCCCCGTCGGCTGAGGCCGGTCCCGGGAAGGAGAAAGCCATGGGCGACCTGCTGTACGTCAGCGACGTATCACCGTACCGGTCAGACCGGGGAGAGCCGGCGATGGCCGGCGTGCACCAGTCGCTGGGCTCTGCCGCCACTGCCCTGGAGGAGATCGCCGGGCTCTGCGGGCTCCGCTTCCGGCACGCCGCGCGGGTACCGGACATCAGCACCCGGGACCTGGAGAACGCGCGGCTGCTCGTGCTGTTCACGATCGGCGAGACGCCCTGGACGCAGGCTCAGCGCGAGGTGATCGAGCGGCGGGCCGCGGCCGGCGAACTCGGGATCGCGGGGTTGCATTCAGCCACCGACGCCGCCTACCAGTGGCCGGCCATCGGCAGCCTGCTCGGCGGCCGCTTCAACGGCCATCCGATCACCGGCGAGCTGCCGATCACCGTCGTGGATGCCGGTCACCCGGCCACCGCGCACCTGCCCTCCCCCTGGCGGTTCCGCGACGAGCTGTACCTGTTCCGCCAGCTCGTTCCCGACGCGCGGCTGCTGCTGGCGGTGGAGTTCGGCGGCTCCGACGTCGGCACGCTGCCGATCGCGTGGTGCGTGGAGCGGCCGCCGGTGCGGACCTTCTATACCGCGCTCGGGCACTTCGTCGCCGCGTACGAGGACGCGCACTACCTGCAGCATGTCCTGGGCGGCATCCGGTGGGTACTCGACGCCGCCGGCCCGGCTGACGAGGCCGGCGCTTCATGACAAGCTGGCTGCTACCCATTCTCGATGACCTGGGGAACCGGCAACGATCATGACCATCCTGCTACCCGCGGCTGACGGGGTCGCCGACGCGGTCGCCGCGCGGCTGCCGCAGGCGGCGATCCTGCGGTATGAGGACGCCCCGCGCGATCGCCTCGGCGAGGTCACTTTCTACTGCCTTCCCTACATGGGCGGCGCGGATGCGGTGGCGCTGATGGCCGGCCTGCCCCGGCTCGAGGTGGTGCAGAGCCTGAGCAGCGGAACCGACGACGTGCTGGATGCCGTGCCGCCGCAGGCGGTCCTGTGCAACGGGCGCGGCCTGCGGCACGAGGAAGGCACGGCCGAGCTCGCCGCCCTGCTGATCCTGGCCAGCCTGCGGCAGCTCCCCGATTTCGTCCGCCAGCAAGGCCAGCGGTCATGGCGCCACGCCCGCGCGGACAGCCTCGACGGCAAGCACGTCCTGCTCGTCGGGTACGGCGCCATCGGCGCGGCCGCCGAGGAACGGCTCGCGCCGTTCGGCGCGCGGTTCAGCCGGGTCTCGCGCACCGCCAGGGACGGGGTGGCTCCCTTGTCGCAGCTGCGCGAGCTGGCCGCCGCGGCCGACATCATGCTTGTCTGCATCGCGCTCACGCCGCAGACCCGCGGGCTGATCGATGCTGCCGTCCTCGCCGCCCTGCCGGCCGGGGCACTCGTCGTGAACGTCGCCCGCGGGCCGGTCATCGACTCCGCTGCGCTGGCCGGGGAACTCGAGGCGGGCCGGCTGCGTGCGGCGCTGGATGTGACCGACCCCGAGCCGCTGCCGCCAGACCACCCGGAGTGGGGCCTGCCGAACGTCCTCATCACGCCGCACGTGGGCGGTGACACCACTGCCTTCGCAGAGCGCTGCGCCTGCTTCGTCGCTGATCAGGTCGCCCGGCACGTGGCCGGGCAGCCGCTGCTGAACGTCGTCAGGCCTGCCGTTCGCTGAGCCGCGTCATCGTCAGGGCATCTTCGCCTCCTGTTAGGTAACGGAAGTTGCCAAAGTCTGGTAAAGCGCCCTTTGTACTCATAGAGTCTTCTCCGATTAAGTGGTGGCGCCGGCGCAACGGAGCGCGGATAGGCACCGAATCGAGACGAGAGTGGGGGATTGGATGCGTCATAAGCGATGGGCGGGGCCGCGGCTCGCGGCGGCCAGCTCGGTGATCGTCCTGATGGCCATAGCCGGAACCGCGTCCGCGGCCGCCTCGCCGAGGCCGCATCAGGGACCGCCGGGGCTGCTGCCGGCCCTGAAGCACACGTCCCTGCAGGCCGGCACCGACAACGGCAACGTCGATGAGGTGCTGGCATCGGCCCAGCAGTTCTCCGCTGTCCGCACGGCTCCCGCTACCTCGGTCAGCTCGGCGGCGTTCGCCGCCGCGGCCGCCGCAGCGGCGAAGCTGCCTCTGACCGGCAAGAGCTGGGATGAGGTGACCACCAAGCCCTACAACTCCGACGCGATTCACTACCGCGATCACGTCTGGTCCAACTCCAGCGGCGGGGCGGGCCTGGTGGCCGGGCGGATCACCGCGCTCGCCGTTGACCGCGGGATCCTGTACGCGGGCGGGGCGGCCGGCGGCGTGTGGCGCTCGACCGACGGCGGCCAGCAATGGACATCGGTTTTCAACCAGCAGAACAACCAGTCCATCGGGGCGCTCGCCGTGAATCCCGCTGACCGCTCGATCTGGGTCGGCACCGGTGAGGCAAACACGAACGCGGACTCCTACACCGGGAACGGCGTGTTCCGGTCCGGCGACGGCGGCCGGACGTGGCAGCTAGTCGGGAACACCCTGCTCAACTACTCCATCTACCGGCTGACGTTCGACGGCGCAGGATACGTCTACGCCGCCACCAACCGGGGCCTGCTCAAGCGCAGCGCGCTGGACCTGGGGGCGAGCTGGACGACGGTACTGAAGCCCGACCCGAACCCGGCCAACTCTCCTTACCGCACCTCCTTCATCACCGACGTGCAGGTGCAGCCGCGAACCGGCGGCCAGGTGGTTCTCGCCGCACTGGGCTGGCGCGGCGGCACCCTGTCCACCGACACCGCCTACAACGGCTGGTACGAGTCCATCGACGGCGGCAAGACCTTCACCAAGCTCACGCTCACCGGCGACCTGGCCGGAGCCACCGACCTCGGCCGCACCACCTTCGCTTACTCCGCCGACGGCAAGGTGCTCTACGCCCTGGTGGAGTCCACGGCCACGGTGGCGCTCAAGGGCGTGTACGAGTCGGCCAACGCGAGTCCCGCCGGGCCGTGGAAGCTCATTGCTGACAGCAGCACGCTGGCCAAGGCCAATTCCGCTTACGCTCTCTCCGGTGGGACGCCGGGCGACCAGGCCTGGTACAACCAGGCGCTGGCGGTGGACCCGAAGAACGACAATCACGTGATCGTGGATCTCGAGGAGGTCTTCGAGACGACCAACGCCGGAGCCAGCTGGGCGACCATCGGGCCGTACTGGAACTTCCCCTACAAGTGCTGGAGCGTCGTCCCGTCCCAGGACACCTGCCCCAACACCACGCACCCTGACCAGCACGCGCTGGCGATCAGCGGCGGCACCCTCTACACGGGAAATGACGGCGGTGTCTACGCCCACCCGCTCGCGGCCACCGGCCAGGTGAAGTGGCATGACCTGAACGCCACGCTGCGGGACCTGCAGTACTACTTCGCAGGCGTCGGCCGGGCCCCTGGCGGCGGCGGCGACTACATCTGGGGCGGGCTGCAGGACAACGGCGTCAGCCTGCTCAAGCCGAACGCCGCGACGATGGTCTCGCCGTTCGGGGGTGACGGCGGCGACGTCATCGTCAATCCCGCTAACGGAAACCAGGCGGTGAACGAGTACGTGTACCTGACCATGGCCTCCACCGTGAACGGAGGAATCTCGAACGGTTCTACCCCGGCCTACTCGACCATCTCCCCGTCCTGCCGCAACCCGATCTACACCCCCAGCCCCTGCGATCCCAATCCCCGTTTCATCGCCCCGTACAGCGCTGATGTCACCAACATCAACCACTGGGTGGCCGGCGGTGAGTTCGTCTGGGACAACCAGGGCAAGGGCTGGAGCACCAGTTGCTCGGCCACGGCCTGCGACTGGATCCCGGTCCACGACACCGGCGCGGGCAACCAGATCAACGCCATCGCCGACGCCGGCCCGGTGACCTACGCGGGCTGGTGCGGCAACGGGTGCAACCCAGCCGGCACCGCGCCGTTCACCTCGGGTATCGATACCAACTTCGGCGGGACGTGGCACACGGTCAGCTCCTCGGTACTGCCCAACCGCGTTCCCACGTCGTTCACCGTCGACCCGAAGAACGCTGCGCATGTCGTGGTCACGTTCGGCGCCTTCTCGCGGCACTGGATCCCCGGCGGCGGAGTCGGTCACGTGTTCGTCTCCTCGAACGGCGGCGGAATCCTGGACCAACATCAGCGGGAATCTGCCGGACGCGCCGGTGGACAGCTCGGTCGTCTGGCACCACTTGCTGGTGGTCGGCACCGACGTGGGCGTCTTCGCCACGCCGGCGTCCTCTCCCGGCCTGTGGCAGCGGCTGGGCAGCAGCCTCCCGGCCGCCCCGGCGGTCAACCTGAAGGTCTCACCAGATCAGGGTTACCTGCTGGTCGCGACCCACGG
The DNA here is from genome assembly GCA_963697445.1 of uncultured Actinomycetes bacterium. GTDB lineage: Bacteria > Actinomycetota > Actinomycetes > Streptosporangiales > Streptosporangiaceae > PALSA-505. The sequence continues at coordinate 99,105 of CAVOOC010000021.1, read as the reverse complement.
CCGGGGGCTGTGGAAGCTGTCCGACTGATCAGCTAGCAGGCCGTGCCCGGGGCGTCATGGTGCGCCCCGGGCACGGTCATCTGCAGAGGAAGAAATCCAGCAGTGCCGGGGCCAGCGACTCGGGCGCCGGGTTGTGTGACTGGCCATTGAGTACCAGGCGGGTCGCGCCGGGTATCAGGCCGGCGACCGCCTTCCCCGCGCTGGTCATCCAGGCGGGGCTGTCGCCGCCGTTGAGAACGAGCGTCGGCGCCGTGACCGAGGCGATGCGGCCGGCCGGCAGGGCGTTCCCCGGCCCCATGACCGCGGCCTCATAGGCAACAGTGTGGCCGATGGCTTCGGCCAGCGCCCACGACGGCTGCGCGCGCATCCAGGCAACCTGGTCGGCCGGCATCTCGGCCGCCTCCGTCATGAACAGCGCGACGGCGTCGCCCGGGCGGCCTGCCTGCACCAGGTCGTCCAGCTGCGACCCGAAGTCGTCGGGCAGCGCCGGAGCCGTGTCGTCCACGTGGTACGGCGGCTCCCACAGCGCCAGCCTCGAGATCGCCAGCCCCGCGGCCGCCGCCTCCAGGGCCAGGGCGGCGCCGGAGGAACCGCCGAACACCATGGCCGAGCCCCCGGCCGCGCCGATCAGCGCGTCCAGGTCCTCGACCTCCCGCTGGACGGCATACGGCGGCGTGTCGCCACTGCCGCCGCGGCCTCTGCGGTCGTAGTTGAACACGGTGAGCTCCGGGGCCAGGGCGGCAGCCAGCCCGGCCAGCACCGGGAAGGTGCGGTCGGTCAACGCTCCGTGCACGAAGATGACGGCCGGCCCGGCGCCGCTGCGGTCGAAGGTGATGCGGGTACCGTCGGCGGACGTGACCGCGCCGTTCAGGACACCAGGCACAGCGGTTCCCAGTGGTGGCCGTCGAGGTCGAAGAACCCGCGCTGGTACCTGCCGCCCTCGTCCCTGGCCGGGCCGGCTGCGGTGCCTCCCGCGGCCAGCGCCTTGTTGACGATCTCGTCTACCTGGTCGCGAGTCTCCACGCCGATGGCCAGGATCACTTCCGCGGTGGTGCCGGAGTCGGCGATCTGCTTACTGGTGAACATGGCGAACGCCGGCTTCGCCAGCAGCATGACCTGGGTGTCGTCGTTGATGATGACCGACGCGATGTCCCCGGTCATCCCGTAGAAACCGAAGCCGAGGCTCTCGAAGAAGGCCTGCGACCGTCCCAGGTCGTTCACCGGCAGGTTGACGAACATCTTCATGGCCATGCGGACTCCTCGTGCTAAGCCGGGCTGATGATGACCAGGCTGCCGCGCGCAGGCCAGGCGAGTCTTGCCGATGAGCGCCCGCAGGTTGACGCTCAGCGCACACTATCCGGGCCCGGCCGCCAGGCTGGTGCGCCGGTAGTCCGCGGGCGGCAGGCCGTAGGCACCGCGGAACAGCCGGCTGAAGTGCGCCGGATCGGGCAGGCCGCGGCGGGCCGCGATGGCGCTCACCGGCAGCATGCGCAGGAACGGATCGGTCAGGTCCTTGCGGCAGCGCTCCAGTCTGCGCTGCCGGATCCAGCCGGCCACCGTGGTGTTGTCCAGGGTGAACAGCCGGTGCAGGTACCGGCTGGAGATGTGATGGGCGGCGGCGATCACGGCCGGGGACAGGTCCGGATCAGCCAGGTGCTGTTCGATGAAGGCATGGATGCGCAGCAGCAAGGTGCGCCGCTGCGAGTCCGGGGTCAGCGCCGAGTCTTGGTGTGTCCGTTCGGAAATGGCGGTCGTGATCACGTCAAGCACGACGGTCGAGAGGCGGGCCGCGCTGGCCGGCGGGAAGGATTCCAGGTCCATGGCGACCCGGCGGAGCAGGGGCGGCAGGATGGCGGCGGTCCCGTGGTCCCCCGCCAGGGGAATCGCGGTGAGCGCGGCGACGGTGCCGGCGGAGAAGGGCAGCAGCGCCCGCGGGAAGGTGAAGACGGCGAGCTGGACGGCCGCCCGGTAGTCCAGCTCGTACGGCCGGCCGAAGTCGTAGATGGCGAGCTCACCGGGGTGCAGCAGGGCGATCCTGTCGTCCTGGGCGAGCCGGTGCGTTCCCGCCATGGCCAGCACCACGCGGTAGTTCTCGGGGCTGTCCCGGCGGATCAGCCCCGGCGTGCGGTGCACGCTGTGCGGGGTTTCGGTCCGGACCTTCCCGACGCGCACGGCGCCGAGCTGGCCGGCCTCGATCTCACCCGACAGCGGCGCGTCCGGATCCATCCGGAAGTCGAGCGGGCCGAGCGTGTCGCAGACCACTTGCCGCCAGGCCTCGCGCCGCTGGCCGGCCGGCACGTCGTCGGTGCGGATCAGCAAGACCACCGCACACCACTCCCTATCAACTGGCGGAGCTGTCAGTCCTTTTGTCGGCGGTTAAGAGGATACTTGGCACACCGTCCGGGTGTTCGATATGCGGGCAGCGAACGGTCTGGGGAGTCAGACTGGTTCCGGCGCGGATTGCCGGGGCTGCCGCGATGAGTCTTCGGCCCGGCGGCAGTCTGAACGTCGGAAGGGAGTGCACATGAGCGGTGTGAGGGTGCTGGTCGGCACGCGCAAGGGCGCGTTCGTGCTGACGTCGGACGGCAAGCGCGAGCAGTGGGAGGTGACCGGGCCGCATTTTGCCGGCTGGGAGATCTACCACGTCAAGGGGTCACCCGCTGATCCGTCCCGGTTGTACGCGTCGCAGTCCAGCGGCTGGTTCGGCCAGGTGATCCAGCGGTCCGATGACGGCGGCGCGACCTGGGAGCCGGTCGGCAACGAGTTCAGCTATGACGGAATCCCCGGCACGCACCAGTGGTATGACGGCACGCCGCATCCGTGGGAGTTCGCCCGGGTCTGGCACCTCGAGCCGTCGCCGGAGGACCCGGATACGGTCTACGCCGGGGTGGAAGACGCCGGCCTGTTCCGGTCAACCGACGGCGGCCGGCAGTGGCAGGAACTGCCGGGGCTGCGCACCCACGTCTCCGCGCCGTCCTGGCAGCCGGGAGCCGGCGGCATGTGCCTGCACACGATCATCCTCGACCCGGGTGAGCCGGGGCGGATCTTCACCGCGATCTCCGCCGCGGGCGCGTTCCGGTCCGACGACGGCGGCAAGACCTGGCAGCCGGTGAACCGGGGGCTGCGCTCGGAAGGCATCCCGGACGACGACGCCGAGGTCGGGCACTGCGTGCACAGGCTGGCCATGCATCCGTCGCGTCCTGACGTGCTGTACATGCAGAAGCACTGGGACGTCATGCGCACCGACGACGCCGGCGGCTCGTGGCGCGAGGTCAGCGGCAACCTGCCGACCGACTTCGGGTTCCCGATCGACGTGCACGCGCACGAGCCGGACACCGTCTACGTGGTCCCGATCACCAGCGACTCGCTTCACTTCCCGCCGGAGGGCAAGCTGCGCGTCTACCGCAGCCGGACCGGCGGCGATGACTGGGAGGCACTCACCAGGGGGCTGCCGCAGGAGAACTGCTACGTGAACGTGCTGCGGGACGCGATGGCGGTGGACTCGCTCGACTCCTGCGGCGTGTACTTCGGCACGACCGGCGGTCAGGTGTATGCCTCGGCGGACGCCGGGGACAGCTGGGCGCCCATCGTCCGGGACCTTCCGGCCGTGCTGTCCGTCGAGGTGCAGACGCTGTCATGATCCGGGTGGTCCTTCCCGCGCACCTGCGGACGCTCGCGCGCGTGAACGGCGAGGTGACGCTGGACGTCGGCGGCCAGGTCACCCAGCGCGCCGTACTCGATGCGCTGGAGGCCCGCTACCCGGTGCTGCGCGGCACGATCCGCGACCATAACGGCGGCCGGCGGCGGGCGTTCATCCGGTTCTTCGCCTGCGAGCAGGACTTGTCCCACCAGCAGCCGGACGAGCCGCTGCCCGCCGCGGTCGCCGCGGGGACCGAGCCGTACCTGATCGTGGGGGCGATGGCGGGCGGCTGATCCGGGCCGGTCACCGGCCGGCGGGCTGGCCGGGCCGGTCGCCGGCCGGCGGGGCCGGTCACCCGGCGGGGGTCTGGTGCTGCGCCGCCGCGCTCTCCAGTTCGCCGGCCTCGGCCTCGGCCACCCGCCGCTCGGCCGCCACGTCGATCGAGCGGCTGAACAGGTAGTAGAGGCCGCCCGCGATCGGGAGGCCGACGAAGAATGAGATGTCCGCGTTGCCGAGCGCCTCGGCGGCCGCGCCCTCATAAAGCGTGCCGACGTTGAAGAAGGGCGTCATCGCGGCGAAGCCGATGAGATACGCGAGGATCCCGCGCCATCCCCACCGGCCGTACATCCCGTCGGGCTTGAAGATCTCGGCGATCGCGTAGTAACCCCGCCGCACGATGTAGTAGTTGACCAGGTTCACCGCGGTCCACGGGATGAACAGGTAAAGGATCAGCAGCAGGAAGTTGTTGAAGTTCGTGAGGAAGTGGTGGGTCGCGGCCAGCGCGCCGACCAGCGAAAACGCCGCCGTGACGCTCGCGGTTACGACGCGTACGCTGAGGGTCGGCCGCACCTTCTTGAACGAGTCGATCGCGCTGATGAGCGTCAGCGAGCCGCCGTACATGTTCAGCGCCGTGACCGAGATGAGGCCGATCGCGGCGAGGATGAGCACGATGGCACCGAAGCCGGTGAAGACGTGGTCACCGATGCTGTTGAGCTCGGCGATACCGGTGCCGTCGAAGCTCTTGCCCGCCCACGCCACGAGGAAGACGCCCAGGATCATCATCCACGCGCCGCCGATCACGGACCCCCAGTACGTCCAGAAGAAGGTCTTGCGCACCGGGACATCCGGCGGCATGTAGCGCGAGTAGTCCGAGACGTAGATCGCCCAGCTGATCTGGTAGCCGGCCACCACGCCGAACTGGCCGAGGAACGGACTGGCCTTGAAGGTGCCGACGTCGAAGGTGCCCGGCGGGTAGTGGATCACGAACAGCGCGATCGTGAAGATGCCGAAAATGACGATCATGAGGTAGGTGAGCCACTGCTCGGCCTTGTGGATGAGGTCATATCCGACTAGCGCGATGACCAGCGCCACGACCGTCGCGATGACGATCCACAGCTTGGCGGAGCCGTGCGCGGTGGTGCTCATCGAATCGCCGGCCAGGATCGTGTTGAACACGTTGAAGCCGGCGTACTGCACGTAGGCGAACAGCCACACGAGCAGCGCCCCGACGTACCCGAACTGCGGCCGCGACTGGATCATCTGCGGCAGGCCGAGCTGCGGGCCCTGCGCGGAGTGGAACGCCATGAACAGCGTGCCGACCAGCATCCCGATCACGATGGCGAGCACCGACCAGAAAAGCGATGCGCCCTGACTGATGCTGATCAGGCCGACCGCCAGCGTGGCGATCTGCGCGTTCGACATGAACCACAGCGGGCCGAGATGCCAGACCTTGCCGTGCCGTTCGCTCAGCGGCACGTAGTCGATCGAGCGGACCTCGAGACGGCCCGGACGCTGCTGCGTAGTTGCCATGCGGATACTTTGGCGCGACTTCGCGCGTAACGGAATACCCCCGGGCGGCGACGTTTCGGTAACAAACGGGTGGGTCGCCCGGGGTGTTGTTCAGGACCGGCCTGGTTGCTGTGGGGACGCCGGACTACCGGAGGGACTGTCGGCGGCGAGCTCGGCGAGGTTCGCCACCGATCTGCGGATAATGTCCTGCTGCGTCTGCAGCCGGTGCGCCTCCTGATCAGGGATCTCCACGTGCACGGAGATCTCAGTGCCGCTGCCCGCGGGCCGCAGCCGCCAGGTGAAACACAGGTCCGAGACCAGGCACGAGATCTTCACGGTGCCGTTGTCCTGGCTGGTGGTCAGCTCCTGCGGCATCGGGAAGTCCGGGTATCCCTCCGGGTACATGGTGTAGTCACCGGCCTCGCCGCCGGGCTGCACCGATCCGACTCCCGCCCACCAGTCGGGGAAGCGGGCCGGGTCGTACAGCAGCTTCCACACCTCTTCCGGGGCTGCCGGAGTGACCGCGGCCTGGTCGAAGGCTTCCATTCACGACTCCTGGTGGCTGGTGTGCGGCCGCGCCGCGGGCCTGGCGGCCGGGATGATGCTGGTGGCGGGTGTGGCGGCCGAGATGATGCTGGTGGCGGGTGTGGCGGTTGGGATGCCGCTGGTGGCTGGGACCTCTGCTGATGTCGGGTGCGGGTGCAGGGCGGAGAGCTCGGCGCTGGCGATGGCGGCTTCACGGGCGGGCTCGATCAGCGAGCTGACCGGCGGCCGGCCGAGATCGATGAGCGCAGCCACGTAACCGGCCCCGGCCTGCTCGTCACCGGTAGTCCCGGCGATGCGCTGCCAGCCGGCCACCGACTCCGACAGGCGCTGCCTGGCCAGTGCGGTTTCGCCCCGGGCGGACGCGACGAGGCCCTGCACCCGGCTCATCTGCGCCACCAGGGCGCCGGGGAAATCGCTGGCGGCTACCGGCTCGAGCGCGACGTTCCGCAGCTCCGTCTCGGCCAGGTCTGCCTGCCCCGACAGCGCCAGAGCCTCGGCTAGCCGCAGCCGGGTCGCGGCCCGGCCGACCGGGGCCTGCAGCTCCAGCGCCCGGGTCAGCTCGGCCGCCGCCGACTCCGGATCACCGCTGGCCAGAGCCAGCAGCCCGGTTTCGTGGTGGACGAGGCCGTCGAGCTCGGCGAGACCGATCCGGTCCGCGTAGCCGGCCCGCTGCGGCGCAGGCCTGGCGCGCTTCGGGCAGCCTGGCGAGCCGGCGCAAGAGGGCTGACCGCGCCACCTGCGCGTAGACGCTGAGCCGCAGCAGCCCGTTGGGCACCACCAAGGGCAGGCACCGGTCGGCGAAATCCAGCGCCCGGGCGAACTCGCCGCCGCAGGCAGCCGCGGCCGCCGCAACGCTGAGGCAGCTGTAGGCCATGTCCGGGCGGCCGGCCCGCCCGGCGGCGGCACTGGCCGCGATCAGCGGGCCGAAACTGTCGGTGAACCGTCCTGCCCGGATCATCGTGTGCGCGCGTGCCACGCCGATATCGTGCGTGAGCAGGTCACTCGGACTGTGGCTGCCGAGAACCCGGTCCGCGTCGGCCAGCAGCCCGCCGACGGCGGCCGCATCCCCGGCGACGGCTTCGGCCCACGCCAGACCGGTCAGCGCCTCTGCCCGGGCCGCGGGGTCGGAGGCCGGCTCGCGGTCCAGCACGTCCAGGGCGTTCTGGTAGGAACGCCGTGATTCCCGCGGGTGGCACAACCCGCCGCGCATCCAGCGCCCGCGCTTGAGCCAGGCGCTGATCAGGCCGCCGGCGTCGTGCGGGGATGTCTGCTCGAGCGCCCGGCCGAAGGCCGCATCCGAGGACTCCAGCAGCCCGCGCCACGCCTCCACCTCGGCGAGCTCGACCAGCATCTCCGCGTCACCCGGCTCGATTTCCAGGGCTTCGGACAGGAAGCCTGCGGCTTCGGCCATCGCGGCCACGCTGCGTGCGTCCGATGCCGCCATCACCAACTGGCTGACCGCCAGCTCATCCTGGCCGGCCAGCCGGAGGTGACGGGCGATCTCCGCGGCCTGCTGGCCGCGCCGCGAGCCCCTGCCGGGCGTCGCCCGCTGACCCGCTTGCCGTGCCCGGTTGCGTAGCAGCTGGGCGAGCTCGCCATGCAGCCGCACTCGGATCGGGTCGGGGAGCTCGAGGTAGACCGCGTCCCGGAGCAGGGCGTGCCGGAATCCGATCCGCCCGTCGTCGGCACGGAGCAACCCTGATCCGAGTGCCTCTGCTGCCGCGCGTGCCGGGTTGGGCAGCGGGAGCGCGGCCACCTCCGGCCGGTCCAGATCCCGGCCGGCCGCCGCGACGAGTTCCATGAACACCCGGGCCTGACCGGACAGCGTGCTGACCGCCAGCCTCGCCGCCCCGCCGAGGCCCTCGGCCAGGTTCCCGTCGTCGCGCGCCGCGGACCGGGCGGTCTCGATGGCGATCAGCGGGCTGCCCGCCGCCAGGGTGACGATCCGCTCGACGGCCGCATCCGGCAGGCCGGCCGCCGCCCGCACCACCGCCCTGGCGGCGTCGTCGCTCAGCGGCCTGACCGCGACCTCGGCGGTGATCGCGTGCCGCGCCCGCAGCGCGCCGAGGGCCGCGTCGAGATCCTGGCGGGAAGGCAGCCGGCGACGGGTCAGCACAAGCAGCACTGGCAGCCCGGCTGAGCCGGCGCCCGGCGTAGGCGATGAGCTCGAGGCTGGCGGCGTCGGCCTGGTGCAGGTCTTCGAACGCCAGCAGCAGCGGAGTCGTGCCGGCGGCCCAGCCGAGGAACTGGACGACGGCCTCGCAGAGCCGGACCCGGTCAAGCTGCGGCTCGGCGGTCGCCCGGCCCGGGCCTGCCCTCGTGCCTGGTGGCCAGCGCAGGCACCATCCGGGCCAGGTCCGCGGCCCAGTTGAGGTCCGCGGGCGGGGGGCCGGTCATGGCCACGAGCTCGCTCAGCGCGTCGGTCCACAGGGCAAGCGGCGCGCCGCGGCCCGGCCCGGCGGCGGTCGTGCCAGCGATCGCCGCGCCCTGCGGGCTGGCCCGCCGCGCCGTGGCCTGCAGCTCCTCGACCAGCCGGGTCTTGCCGATGCCGCCTTCGCCTTCGATCAGCACGACGCTGCCCGCTCCGCCGCTGGCCGCCCGCCAGGCCGCGTCGAGCTCGGCGAACTCGCTGTCCCGGCCGACAAGGCCCGCCGGCGGCTCGGCCGCATGCCGGGCGGAGTCCCGGCCCGTCTCGTCTTCCCGGTCTTCCCGGTCTTCCCCCTCTTTCCCGTCTTTCCGGCTGGCCCGCCCGGGCCGGCCGGGAAGAGCGCCGACGAGCGCGGCGGTCTGTGCGGACACCGGGACGCCCAGCTCGCTGTCCAGCCGCTGCTTCAGCCTGGCGAATGCCTCCCTGGCCGCGGGGACGTCGCCCGCCTGGACCAGGGCACTGATCAGGCCGGCCCCGGCGGACTCGTCCAGCGGGCAGAGCGCCGCGCGGCGCCGCGCCCACGCCACCGCCCGTTCCCGGTCGCCTGCCGCGGCGGCCCTGCTCACCAGCTCGGCGAGCGCGGAGGCGATGTCGCGGTCGAACTCCTCGCGCGCCTCGAGCACCCACTCGTCATCGAACTCCTGCAGGACCTCGCCGCGGCACAGGTCAATCGCCGCCTCGGGCGAGCCGACCGCGAGCAGGCGCCGGGCTTCCAGCAGGTCCACCTGCAGGCCCGCACCGGCCAGTGCAATGCTGTCGCGCTCGGTCGCCAGGTAGCCGGCGAAGCCGGGGCCGAGCGCCGAGCGGAGCGCCCAGAGCGCGCTGCGGAGGCTGGCCCGGGCGCTTGCGTCGAGTACCTCCGGCCAGAACTGGCCCGCAAGCCGGGACCGGGAGTGCCGGCCGGGATGGATCGCAAGCCAGCTCAGGAGCGCCCTGGCGCGTCTGCTGGCCGGCAACTCCGCGGTGGTCCCGGCCAGCTGTACCTCTAGCTCGCCGATGACCCTGATCACAAGCATGGCTGCCGTCAGTCTAGAGACGCCTGCCCACCAGTGGACAGACCCCAGGACCGGGGAGATGGCTGCTACCTGGTCGTTGACGCTCGCTTGACGGTCCCCGGGCATCGTCGGCAGTGCAGTCACCACCCACGCCGACCAGGAGGCACCAGAAATGACCACCCAGACCACCACCAGCACCAGCCGGGACTTCGACGCCGAGGCACTGCGCCGCGGGATCGAAGAGCGCGACGCAGCCACGCTCATGAGCCTGTACGCCGACGACGCCGAGCTGCACGTCGTGGACCGCAACGACCAGCCCAGCCACCCCAAGATCGTCCGCGGCCGGGCCGCCATCGGCGCCTACTTCGCCGACGTCTGCGGCCGCGACATGACCCACAAGCTGCAGCGCCTCGTCGTCACCGGCGACAACGCCGCCTTCATCCAGGACTGCAGCTACCCCAGCGGCGCCAGCGTCCGCTGCGTCGCCGTGCTCGACCTCAAGGACGGCCTCATCACCCGCCAGTCCGGCGTCCAGGCCTGGGACGAGTAGCTCCAGCCCGCGGCCCCGCGAGCACATCAGTACACCGTCACACCGTCACACCGTCAGCGAGCAAACCGTCAGCACAGCGCACAGCAAGGAGAATGATCATGGACAAGGTAGAGCACAAGGACTTCGCGGAGCCCGATGAGGTCCGCACCTTCACAAACGGCCGCGTGGAGCTCATGCACATCGGCGGCAGTGACATCGGCCGGCTCGTGCTCGAGCCGGGATGGCGCTGGTCGCAGGACGTCAAGCCGATCGCGGGCACCGACCTGTGTGAGGCACCGCACTTCCAGTACCACGTCTCCGGCACGATCCGGATCCAGTTGGAGGACGGCACCGAGTTCGACGCCGGGCCCGGCGAGGTCACGGCGCTGCCTGCGGGGCACGACGCCTGGGTCGTCGGCGACGAGCCGGTCGTGGCCGTGGACTGGTGGGGCGCCAGCAACTATGCGAAGGGCTGACAGCTTCCGCTGTCCTTTGACGGGCTCACCAGCACCTCGCGGGGGCGGTGAGCCCGTCCGTGCGGAGCCCGCGGATGATGGTGGAGCGTTTGGTGGGCCATCGCCGATCAAACGCTCCATCATGAGCGCACGCTCTTGCGCGAGTGACGAGTGGTGCGGGTGTGGCGGACAAGCGGACCGGCACGAGCTCGTGGCGGCTGGATTACCGGCAGCTGGTGCAGCGGCGGGACACCCTGGCCGGCGCGGTGCTCACCCAGGTGCACATGATCGTCCCCGTACTCGGGGCCCTGATTGTCTTCAGCTCAGTTCCAGGACGACCTGGCGCAAAAGGTGCTGTATGCGGCGGCCGTCAGACCCTCGGTGTGCACCCGGGCCGGGGGCGACGACGGAGCTGGCACTGGTGCAGGGTCGTCCAGCACGCACACTACGGCGTCGACAGCGGGCAGCACGGATAGCGGAGGTTCCCGCCGAGCACATCGGTGCGGTAGTGGTAACGAGCGTGCTCGAAGACGTCCCAGTCGGTCATCTGGAGCGGGGCCGGGGTGTCATCGATCCCCAGCTCGCCGATGGTCGTGTCCAGGCGCAGGGATCCGCTATCGTGAAGCTGTCCGTAGAGGGCGCTGATCAGTGACTTCCGGATGGAATGGACGGCGAGGGGCCGCGCTCCATCGCCCCAGCTGACCACGTCGCACCCTCGCGTGCTGACTCGGACCGCCGTTGCCCCCAAGCGCTCGGCGTGGGCAGTCAGCGTCCTCGTCGTTTGTGAGCTCATGATGACGACCCTTGCACGCGGCTGGATGGCCTGCCCGACACGGCGCTTCGGCGCCCTCAGCCGGCACGCTACCGGGTCTAGTCATCCTGGTCGCCGTCGCGCGGGCAGATGACACAGGCGTTCCCGGTGCCGGGCCTCGGCCGACCGGGACGGCCGGCGGTAGCCAGCACGGTCACGGTCAGCAGGATCCCGACGGCGGCAGTGGCGGTGTCCGGGATCATGTACGGGGGGTGGAAGCCGGACATGGCCGCCTGCGGTGCCGACATGGCGCCGATCAGCAAGGCGGCCCAGCCCGACCAGCGCCGGCCGCCCCGGCATCCGCGCGCGGTCCGCAGGCTCACGAGGGCGGCGGCAAGCCCGGCTGCGACAAGGCCGACGGCCGGGCCGGGATGTTCGGCGGTCACCATGACGACGCCGCACCAGGTCAGGTCAAGGGCCGCCGCCGCGAGCAGCAGCAGGGCGATCAGGTGCCGGTCAGCCCGGGCCTCGGCGGCAACTGCCATCGTGCCGTCGTGACCGCCGGCCGGCGCCCCGTCGTGACCGCGGGCCGGATCGCCGACCGGCGGGGAGTCGGCGGGCGGCCCGCCCGCGGCCGGGCGGGGGGTCTTCAGCACGCGATCGCGTCGTGTTCCTGCAGCTGCTCGCGCAGCGCATGCAGCGCATAGTGCAGCCGTGACCTGGCGGTGCCGTGCGGGATCCCGAGCTGGCGGGCGACCGTCGCCGGGGTTCCGCCGTGGTAGAACGTCGCCACCAGCATGGCCCGGTGGGCCGGCGACAGCTGCCGGAGCGCGGCGGACACGAGCTGCCGGTCCAGCACCTGGTCCAGCCCCGAGTCGTCGCGGGCAGCATCGGCCGGCTGCGCCTGCACGCCCACCGGCCGGGACCGTGCCGCCCGGTCGGCGTCGATCAGCAGGTTGCGGGCGACCCGGAACAGCCATGGCCGGACCGGCCGGTCATCGGCGCTGAGCTGCGGCAGGTGGCGCCACGCCCGGATGAATGTCTCCTGCACGATGTCATCCGCGCTCGCCGAGTCGGGACAGAACCGCTCGACATAGCCGCGCAGGGCCTTGGCGTGATGCGAGTACAGCTGGCGGATCGCGGCATCGGTGTCGCCGGGCAGCTCGCCGCAGGGAACGAGAGTGTGAGTGCGCATGTCTACTATCACGGGTAGTAGGCTTGCGCCGTTCACCGCGACCGCCGTTGCTTGAACCGCCGTCTTACTCTATGCGTGATAGTAGGTAGCGGCAGGGCGCCGCCGGCACAGGCACGTCCAGGAACAAGGCACCCAGGAACAAGGCATGTCCGGGAGTAAGGGATGCGACGGTTCGGAGAGCTGGAAGCCGTGATCATGGAGCGGTTGTGGGATTGGGGCCGCCCCGTCCTGGTCCGGGAGATGGTCGACGCGCTGCACGATGAGAGGGCGCTCGCCTACACCACCGTCATGACGGTGATGGAGAACCTGTACCGCAAGGGGTGGCTGCGGCGGGAGCGCGACGGCCGCGCGTGGCGCTACGAGCCCTCCGGCTCCCGGTCCGGGTACACCGCGGCGCTGATGAACGACGCGCTGGGCACCAGCGCGGACCGTCGCACGGCGCTGGCGCATTTCGTGCTGCAGATGAGCCCCCACGACGCCGCGCTGCTGCGGGAGGCGCTCGACCAGGCGCGCGGCGGCCCGGAAGCCGGCGGGGACCAGTGACCGTCGGGGCTCTGCTGCTGGCGTACGTGGCCAGTGTCGGCACGCTCGGTTCCCGGCTGCTGGGCCAGGCCAGGTGGACGGCCCGGGCGCCGCTGCTGGCCATCGTGACCTACCTGGCGGCCGGATGGTCGGTCGTTGCCGCGCTCGGGCTGGCTGGCCTGGTACTCGCGGTTCATGCCACTGCCCTGGGCGGGGGGCTGAGTCACCTGATCGGGGCCTGCGTGCTGCGGTTGCGCGCCACGTACGCCACGCCGGGGGGCGCAACAGTCGCAGGACTCGGCCTCATCTTGGCCGGCTCCGTCGTGGCCCGTTCCGTGCTCGCGGCCTTCGGTCACCTTCGTGCCGCCGGACGGCAGGCACTGCGGCATGCGCAGACCGCCCGGCTGGTCGGGCGTTCCGACCCCGCCCTGGGGGCCGTGCTGGTGGAGCACCCGGAGCCGGCCGCCTACTGCGTGGCGGGGCGCCAGCCGACGGTAGTCCTCACCACGGGCGCCGTGGCGGCGCTGAATCGCGCTCAGCTGGGCGCGGTGCTGGCGCATGAGCGGGCGCACCTGGCCGGGCACCACCACAGGCTGCTGGCCATGGCCAGGATCGGCCGCCAGGTGCTGCCGTTCCTGCCGCTGATGCGGGACGCGGAGGCGCAGGTTGCGCGGCTGATCGAGCTGCACGCGGACGACACCGCCACCCGGGCCCACGATCCCGGGACACTGGCTACCGCCCTGGTCGTTCTGGCCACGGCCGCCAGCCCCGCGCCCGCCCTCGCGGCGGCAGCCACCGACACGGTGCAGCGGATACACCGGCTGCTGGGCCCGGCCGAGCCGCTGGGGCGGGGCCGCAGGCAGATGCTGCGCGCCACGGCCGCCGCGCTGGCCCTGACCCCTGTGCTGCTGGCCCTGGCGCCGGCCGTGGTGGCACTCGCGCTGGGACGCGTTCCCGTCGGCTAGCGGCCCGGCAGAGAGCGGCCCGGCGCGCCTGGCGGCCGCCGCCAGCCTGGAGCCACCCCCCGTCACTGCCCGCGGCCTAGCGCCGCCACGCCCCCCGCGTCAAGCGCCGCCACCCCCGCGGCAAGCGCCGCCACGCCCACGGCAAGCGCCGCCACGCCCACGGCAAGCACTGCCACCCCCGGGGCAAGCGCCACCACGCCCACGGCAAGCGCCACCACGCCCCCACCGTGGGGCGCCGGCAGCGCCGGCGGGCGGGCGCGGTGAACAATCTCCGGGCCATATGCGTGTTGGCAGATATGAACATCCATCGCCAGAACGACCTGCCCGGCGGCTCCGCCTGGCGGCGGGAAGATACGCGGGAAGATATGACAGACACCACGGCCGCACGCCGCCGCTGGCGGCCGCGCCGGCGCAGGCAGAAGCAGGCCCCCGGGCACACGCCGCAAGCGGAGGCCGAGAGCCGGTCGATGGCCGCCGCGATGCAGATGGCGATCGGAGTTCTCACCGCGAGCCTCGACTCACACGAGCTGGAGGCGTGGGCCGTGCAGGCCCTGATCCCGGAGGACCCGACGGCCTTGGGTGACTTCCTGGCCGGCCTGCACGTCGTCTCCGGGCTGCTGCTGCAGGAGCTCCAGGAGGCAACGGGACGCTCGCCGGCGGCGACCCTGCAAGAGCTGGCGATCCTCGCGGAGAACTGGCGAGGGACACCCGCCACCGGGTAGTGCCGCGGCTCCCCGTCCCGCCCCTGATGAACAACGGATATCTCCTACCCGTGTTAGTAGACGACCGGCCTGCCTGGCAGCCCGCCACGCAGGCCGGCGGATACCAGGCATGGGAGCCGCCTGCCGCCGGCCCGGCACACGAAGGAGATGTCCGTGACCACGACGACGCCCCTCATTCAGCTCAACTCCCGGCAGCCGCGGCTTGCCGTCGGCCGCTGGCGGGTCGATCCGGCACATTCGCAGGCGTCGTTCGACGCGCGGGTGGCCGGCTGCCTCGTCCGGGGAAGCCTGCCGCTGACAGGCGGGGCCGTCATCACGGAGCCGGTCGAGTATTCAACGGCCCGACTGGCTGCGCAGACGAGCGCGGTCAGCACCGGGTCGCCCGCGCTGGACCGGCTGCTGACCGGACCGGGCTTCCTGGACGCCCGAACCTTCCCGGAGATCACCTTCCGGTCAGACCTGCTGGCCTGGGTGCCGGCCGGATGGCGGGCCGTCGGCCAGCTGCGGGTGAAGGACAGTGAGCACGAACTGGCCTGCCAGCTCGACCTGCACCCGGCCGCCGGCACGCGCCCGGGCGACCCGCCGCGCATCACCATCACCAGCAGCTGGGCCATCGACTCACGGTGGGTCGCCAGCAAGCGGATCCCCGGACTCGGCCGCCGGATCGTCATGACGTGCTCGTTCTCCCTCGAACCAGACATGTAATGACGGAGCGCGAATCCGGCCGGTGCGCTCCTTCCCGCAGTGTGACGCGTGTCGCACCCCCACGGGCCTGTCCTGCTGAACCTCCTCTGACTACTAGCCGTGATAGTAGAAGAACGCGTCACCACCGCTGCCCGCCGAGGCGCCAGGCCCGCGGGGGCGGGCCCGACAACGGAGGACTTCCATGCTTGCTCGTCACGACGCTGCGCCGATGGCGCAGTCCACGGATGTGATCGCCCGCGCGGTGACCGCAATGGCGCTGGCCGGGCTGGCGGTGATCCACGTGGTTGACCTGCCGAACACGCTGGGCCCGGACCGGCTGGTCGGCTTCGGGTACATCGGGATCATCGCTGCGGCGGTCGTGATCTGCGGCGGGATGATCGCGCGGTCGCACTGGATGGTGTGGGCAGCGGCCGGCGCCGTGGCCGTCTCCGCGATGGGCGGCTACGTGCTGACCCGCTCGCTGTCGGGTGGCTTCCTGGGTGATCACGCCGACGTCGGTAACTGGCACTGCCCGCTGGGCATCGCCGCGCTCAGCCTGGAGACGCTGATCATCCTGCTGGCGACGGGCTGGGGCGTGTGGCAGGCGCGCGTCCGCACCGCGCACCCCGCGGCCCGGCCCGCCGCGCGCGAACTCGAGTACAGCCAGCAGCGCTGACCGGTCCGCCGGACACCCCCCGCTGACCGCGCCCGCGGCGTCCGGGCTGACCGGACGTGGCGTACCGCCAGCCCCCTAGAGCCCTAGACCCGGCGAAATTCCGACTACATCACCGGGCCCGGTTCCCCGGGCCCCTCAAGAGGAGCACTGCGATGCGCATGTCCCGGCCCGGCCCCTCCGGCCAGGTAAACACGGCCCCCTGGCGGCGGTGGCTGCTGCCGGCAGCCGGCCTCGCCGGCGTCCTGACGCTACTGGCGCTGCCGCGAAGCGCCGCCCCGAACATGACGCTGACCTACACCCGGTTCCTGGCCGATGTCGGCGCCGGCACGGTCCGCGCGGTGACCATCGGACCGGCCGGCCAGGTCACCGGCAGCTTCGCCGGCGGGCGGCCGTTCACCACCACCATCCCGGTGGCGCTGGGCGGCAACGGCCTCGCCGGCAACCTGGCCGCCCACCACGTCCAGGTCACCGCCACCGCCACGGCCGCGATGCCTTTCTCGCCGCTGTCGGTGCTGATCGGCCTGCTGCCCCTGCTGCTCATTGGCGGCCTCATCTATTACTCGTTCCGCAGCGTCCGGCGGCACGCCGACGGCCCGGGCGGCCTGGGCAGGCCGACGGGGATGACCAGGGCGAAGACACGGGTCATCGATGACGAAAGGCCGGCCACCCGGTTTACCGACGTCGCCGGCTACCCGGCGGTGAAGGCTGAGATCAGCGAAGTCGTCGACTACCTGCGCGACCCCGGCCGCTATCAGCTGGCCGGGGCCCGCGGACCCCGCGGCGTGCTGATGGCCGGGCCGCCGGGCACCGGCAAGACACTGCTCGCGCGTGCCGTGGCCGGCGAGGCTCACGTCCCCTTCCTGTCGGTGTCAGGCTCCAGCTTCGTCGAGATGTTCGTCGGCCTCGGCGCGGCCCGGGTCCGGGACCTGTTCGAGCAGGCCCGCACCCGCGCCCCCGCGATCGTGTTCATCGACGAGATCGACGCCCTCGGCGCCCGCCGCGACCTCGGCGGCCTGCCCGGCAGCGACGAGCGGGAGCAGACCCTCAACCAGTTGCTGTCGGAGATGGACGGCTTCGACCCGTCCGACGGGGTGGTGGTGCTGGCCGCCACCAACCGGCCCGACGCGCTGGACCCGGCGCTGCGGCGGCCTGGCCGGTTCGACCGCGAGGTCCTCGTCCCGCTGCCCAACCGCGCCGAACGCAGCGCCATCCTGGCCAGCCATGCCCGCGGCAAGCACCTGCAGCCCGGTACCGACTTCGACGAGGTCGCGGCGGCGACTCCCGGGTTCTCCGGCGCGGACCTGGCCAACCTGGTCAACGAGGCCGCCCTGTCGGCCGTCCGGGCCGGCCGCACCACCATCACCCCGGCCGACTTCGCCGACGCCCGCGACCGGGTGCTGCTCGGCACCCGGCACACCGCGCCGCTAGCGCCGGGCGAGCTGGCCACGGTCGCCGTGCACGAGGCCGGGCACGCCCTGGTCGCCTCGCTGTCCTCGCACGCCGACCCGGTCAGCCGGGTCACCGTCCTGGGCGCGGGGCAGGCCCTCGGCCTGACTGAGATGCTCCCCGCCGACGACCGCCGGCTGTACGGCGAGAGCTACCTCGCCGACACCCTCGCGGTCCGGCTCGGCGGCCGGGCCGCCGAGCGCCTGATCCGCGGCGAGGCCTCCACCGGCGCCGCCGACGACCTGGCCTCCGCGACCGCCCTGGCCACCCAGATGGTCCAGGTCTACGGCCTGTCCGAGGCGATCGGCCCGGTGAGCTACGGCGGGCCGGCCGGTCCGCCGCACGCCGGGCCAGGCACGCCGCGCGGCTACTCCGAGCGCACCCAGTGGCTGGTTGACCAGGAGGTCGCAGCCCTGCTGACCAAGGCCGAAGCACGCGCCAGGGAACTGCTCACCGCGCACCGGGAGGCACTCGACCAGCTCGCAGCCGCACTCCTCGAGCAGGAGACCATCAGCGGCGACCAGGTACGCGCCCTCGTCCTGACGGCATCTCCCGCCCAGCTCGCAGCCGCGTCCGCGACCGCCGCCATCGCCCCTCCGGCACGTTGAACCACCCGCTTCTACTACCCGTCTTAGTAATAGAGAGTACCAGGCACCCCCATCAGGAGGATCATCATGCGTCACCCGAAAATCTTCATCGCCGGCGCCGGCCTCGCAGCCGTGGCCGCCGCAGGAGGCATCACCGCCGCCGCGACAGCCAGCTCGCCCGCCAGCAGCAAGCCGGTAGCCGGCCACAGCGCCGCTGCGGCGACCGTGCATACCGCGACCGCGACGGTCGCGGGCAAATCCGAGACGATCCTGGTCAACTCCCGCGGCCTGCCGCTCTACTACTACCCGCCCGACACCGCGGCGAAGTCGGCCGTCACTGGAGCGCTGGCCGGATTCTGGCCACCGCTGACCTCGGCCGTCCCGGCCGCCGGAGTAGGCGGCAAGCTCACCGTGGTCACTGACTCCCACGGCAGCCAGGTCGCCTACAACGGCCACCTCCTCTACACCTTCATCCAAGATCACCCCGGGCAGGTCACCGGCCAGGGAGTCCAGGGCTTCTTCCTGGCCACCCCCGGCCTTGCGCCGATCGGCAACTCCGGCGCACCGGCGGGCGCCGCGCCTGTCGCCCCGTCCGGCTCCGGTTACGGCTACTGAGACAGCGGCCGCACGCGCCCCCGCTGCGCGGGCGGCCGCAGGCAGGCAGAGATGGCAATCACCAGACACGCGTCACCGCCCGCGCCGGACCTGGCTCGGACAACCGGCGCGACGGCCGCCCGGCGGCGCGGCGCACCGGCATCTCAGCCGGCGGATGGCCCGCGCCGGGGCCACCGCCGTCGCCGTCACGGCGCTGGCGGCCGCCGGGCTGACCGAGCACGCCGCCGTGACGGCGTCGTTCGCGGTGCTGGGTCACTTGCACTGGATCTGGATCCTGGCCGCGGTCGCGCTGGAAGCGGCGTCCATGGCCGCCTTCGCGATCATGCTGCGGCGGCTGCTCGCCGCCGGCGGCGCCGCCGTGGGTGTCCGGCCGATGCTGGCCACTGCTTTTGCGGCCAACGCACTGTCCGTCTCGGTGCCCCTGGCCGGCCCCGAACTCGCCACGGCCTTCACCTTCCGCCGCTTCAGCAGGCAAGGCGCGGATGCCCCGCTGGCCGGCTGGTCGCTGCTGGCCGGCGGGGTGGTCTCCTCGGCCGCCGCGGCCCTCGTCGTGATCGGGGGCGCGCTGACGTCGGGCAACATCCTGGTCACGGAAGTCGCCGTGCCTGGCGGAGTGCTCGCGGTTGCGGTCCTGGTCGTGCTGGCGGCGGCCGCGCGGCGGCCGCGGCTGCGCGGCGCGCTCGAACGGCCGGCGGCGTGGACGCTCCGGCACGGGTCACGGCTGCTGCGGCGGCCGGCAACCGACCCCCGCCAGACCGTGCGGGCCTGGGCCGAGCGACTGGGCTCGCTGCGGCTTTCCCCGGCGGGCTGGATGACTGTCACCGGCCTGGCCCTGGGCAACTGGCTCGCCGACGCAGCGGTCCTCGCGGTGGGCATCCGGGCGGCAGGAGCGTCGGTACCCTGGCACCTGCTGCTGCTGGTCTACGGCTCGGGAATCGCCGCGCAAAGCCTCAATCTCGCTCCCGGCGGGCTCGGGGTCGCCGAGGGAACGCTCGGCGTGGCCCTGGTAGCGACCGGGATGCGGGCCAGCCAGGCGCTCGCCGCGGTGCTGCTCTACCGTCTCGCCAGTTTCTGGCTGGTGGCATCCGCCGGCTGGCTCGTCTTGCTGCGGCTGCGGCACGACAAGCCGGGCCCGGGCGCCCGGGGGGCCCGGCGAACGATGCCATGCCCCACCCTGCGCGCCGGCTGATCTGGTAGTCGGGCGACACTGTGTCATACCATCCTGCAGACCGGCTGATCCGCCGCCCCGAGGCCCAGCCGGCGCCGGAGCTGAACCTGCCGAGCGCGTCCCCCCCGGAACAGGACACCGCCATGACCGCTGACGCCGCGACCGCTGGCACGTCCGGCACGTTGCGTGCTCACGAACTGGTGCTGCTGCACGGGCAGCCAGGCTCAGCCGCGGACTGGCAGCAGCTGGCCGGCCTGCTGCCCGCGCCGTTGCGCGCGGTCGCACTGGACCGGCCCGGATATGGAGCCAGCCCGCTCTCGGCCTGCGGGTTCACGGCGAACGCGCGCGCCGTGCTCGAGGAGCTCGACGCCCGCGGCATCCGGCGCGCGATCTTGGTGGGGCACTCTTACGGCGGCGGGGTGGCGCTCTCGGCGGCAAGCCTCGCGCCGGATCGGGTGGAGGCCGTCGTCCTGCTCGCCAGCGTGGGCCCGGGCTGCCTGAACGGCTGGGACTGGCTGCTGGCCGCGCCCGGCGCCGGGCCGCTGTGCTCGCTGGTGGCGTGGCGGCTGACGCCGTGGATGGCGCGCGCCCGGCTCGCCTGGATCGGCAGGCGGCGCGGCGCCCCGCCCGACCCGGGCGAGTACGTCAACTGGCAGATCTGGGCGCACGCCAGGCGTGACCACGGCCAGTTGTGGCGCACGTTCCTGGCGGAGCAGCGCGCCCTGATGCGCGAGCTGGACGAGCTAGTGTCCGCCGTGCCATCGGTGCGGACGCCGGTCCTCCTGCTCGCCGACCCGCGGGACAGCATGATTCCCTTTGCCACCGCACGCCGGCTCGCGCAGGCGCTGCCGGACGCTCGCCTGCAGCTGATCGAAGGCGCAGGGCATCATCTGCCGCTGCGAGCCCCCGATGCCGTGGCCGATGCGATCGCCGAGTTCGTGGCGACGGTGGACGATCCGGCGGGCGCCGCATGAGGGGGGCGGCCGGTCAACCGGGCGCGGCCGCCATCCCCAGCAGCCCGGCGAGGACGGACAGGACCTCCGCGGCCGCGCCGGCACAGGTGATGTCCGGGTCGCCGAGCGCGAGGGGGATGCCGACCCCGTCGGCCAGCGCGATGGCCAGCACGGCGATCCGCTCGGGGGCGTGCCGGGGCTTGAATCGGCCGCTGCGCATCCCGGAGCGCACCGCGTCGGCGACAAGCCGGCGCCAGGCCGCGTAGTCGCGGAGCGCGTCCGCGCGCATCTCGGCGTCCCTGATCCCGAAGTGCCAGGACTCGATCCACAGCCGGCAGGCCTGAGCCGCCGGCGGCTGGTATCCGGCCAGCGCCCTGGCCACGATGCGGGTCAGCCGCTCCCACGGATCCGCCAGCGCCGCCAGCTCGGCCTCCAGGTCCGTGATCTCGGTGCTGGAGGCGTGCCGGAACGCGGCGACGAGGAGATCCTCGCGGGAGCCGAAGTAGTACTGCAGCGTGCTGACGGGGACGGCGCTTTCTGCTGCCACGTCGGCGAAACGGGTGGCGTCCGCTCCCCGCTCGGCGATGACGCGGCCCGCGGCCTCGAGGACCTGCACCTTGCGCTGCCCGGCGCGGCGGGCGGGGCCGCGGCGGGCAGCGGGTTCGACCTGGGTCATCCCGCGCCTCCCGATCCGGCGGATCCGCCTGCTGCGCCGGACGCGGGCTCCGGCCCGGACGCGGGCTCCGGCCCGGCCTCTGGGCGGGCGGGCGCGCCGTCGGCCGCCCGCTGCTGGCGGAGCGGAGGGAGCGTCCGGCCGGTGAAGAACGCCGGCAGCCGCCATCGCGCGATCAGCATGAGCACCACCCCCGCCAGCAGCGAGCCCGCGCCGATCAGGAAGATCCCGCCGACCCCGGCAAAACTGGAGTAGCTGCTGGATGCCGGCCAGTACGACTTGATCGACAGGACGAACGCCGCGAGCAACGCGAGGCCTCCGGTGACCGGGAGGATACCCCGCACCAGCAGCGAGCGCGGGCTGGCGAGCAGTTCTCGGCGGAAGAACCAGGCGCAGGCGAACCCGGTGAGCCCGTAGTAGAACGCGATCAGCAAGCCCACCGAGGACGCCGAATCGGCGAGCACGTTCTTCGAGGTCAGCGTCAGCAGGACGTAGAAGACGGCGGACACCGCCCCCATCACCAGGGTGGCCGCGGTGGGCGTCAGGTAGCGGGGATGCATCCTGCCGAACCAGGCGGGCAGCGCCCGGTGCGCGGCCATGGCCAGGATCGCGCGGGCGGTCGGGATGATCGTGGTCTGGGTCGAGGCGGCCGCCGAGGTCAGCACGCACAGGATCAGCAGCTTGCCCGCGGTGCTGCCGAGCACCAGCGAGGACATCGCGCCGAGCACGTCGCTGCTGTTGCCGGCCAAGAAGGCAGGCCCGGCGAACGCCAGCGCGGCCATGCTGACGACGGCGAAGATGGCCACGAGCGCCACGGTGGAGATGACCGCGGCACGCCCAGGGGTCCGCGCCCGGTCCCTGGTCTCCTCGTTGACGCTGACCGCGCAGTCCCAGCCCCAGTAGATGAACACCGCGAGCAGGAACGAGTTCGACAGGCTGCGCAGCGACCCGGTCCACGGGTCGAGCCAGCGCAGCGACGGGCTCGACGCTCCCGGCAGGGCATGACCGGTGCCGGCCTTGACGAACGCCACCACCGCGAAGATGCCCAGCGTGATCACCTCGACGGCGAGTAGCGCCTGCTGCAGCCGGGCCGAGACCTCGATCCCCCGGTAGCAGATCCAGGTGAGCAGCGCGATGAAGGCAACGCCGGCCACCGTCACCCAGAAGGTCTGCGCGGCCACCCCGTCGGCGCCGACGAGCCTGAAGGCGTAGCGGCCGGCGATCTGGGACAGGCTGGCCATGACGATGACGTCGGCGGCGATGATGCCCCAGCCCCCCAGCCAGCCCGCCGCCGGCCCGAACGCTCGGGTCGTCCACGTGAACGTCGTCCCGCAGTCCGGGTCGGCCTTGTTCAGCTCGCGGAAGGCGTACGCGATGCACAGCATCGGCAGGAACGAGACGATCAGCGTTCCCGGGCTGTGCACGCCGACGATGGCGACGATGAGGCCGAGGGTGGCGGCCATGCTGTAAGCGGGGGCGGTCGACGAGACCGCGATGACCACGCTCGAGATCAGGCCGAGCGACCCCGCCCGCAGGCCCTTGCCCGCCGGGGCGCTCGGCGCCGCGATGACGTTCGCAACCACCCGGCACCGCCTTCCGTCCCGGCGACCGTGACCGGGAGTAATCCGACCGTACCGCTATACCATATAGTTGTACAGGTTGGCAATACGGATTTTTTCCCGAACGGCGCTGATGCCGCTCCCGTCGCGAGAGCGAACGTGCCTGTGCCGGAAGCCGGACAGGCGCAACCGCGCGCGGACCTCGAAGCCGGGCAGGCGAGACCGCGCGCGGACCGGGCCAGGGAGCCGGGCAGGCGCAACCGCGCGCGGACCGGGCCAGGTCAGCGCCGCGCCGTCGGGCAGATCGATGCCCCTCCCCCCGGCGGCACGGCGGGCAGGCGAGACTGGTGGTGGCCCGCTGACGGGCCGCGCAGCTACCGCGATCGGAGGGTCCGCAGATGGCACAGGGAGCCACGCTCGGCTCGGTGGTCATTTTCGTGCAGGACCTGGGCAGATCGGTGAGCTTCTACACCGATGTCCTCGAGCTCGAGGTTGCCGACCGCAGCCCGACCGCCGCACTGCTGATCTCCGCAGCAGGAGCGCAGCTGATCCTGCGCGCCATGGGCCAGGGCGCGGCTCACGCGCTCGGCAGCGTCGGGGTCCAGTATGTCGTGTGGACCGCGGCCGGCAAGGAAGACCTGGACCGGTGCGAGCGGGTGCTGAGGAAGCGCTCGGCCCACCGGGAGACCCGGAGCAGCGACGCGGTCACGGTGGTGGAAGGACACGACCCCGACGACATCCCTGTAATGATCGCCCATCCAGGCCCGGACGAGTGCCCCTTGCACAAGCTCCAGACCCGGATTTACGGATGGTGACCGCGACGGCGCAGGAACGCCCGCTCGGCCAGCGTCCACGCACTGGTCGTCGCCAGGTACAGCCCGGCGGCGAGCGGCACGAACGCGGCCACCACCACGGTGACGAACGGCATCAGCCTGGCCAGCGCGGCCGCCGCGCCTGCCGGAGCCGCGCCTGCCGGAGCGGCGGCCGACGGCACTGCCGCTGCCGCCGGAGCGCCGGCCGCGGTGAGGCGCCGCGCCATCCGGGCAGATAGCCAGCCGAGGGCGGCGAGCAGCACGAACAGGCCGGCGAACACCGCTCCCTGAGCGCTGAGGGCTCCGCCGCCGCCGAGCCAGTGACCGCCGAGCGGCGCGCCGAACAGGTGCCGGGTGAGCAGCGAGTTGCGGGCACCGCCGATCTTCGGCGTCCGGAACAGCAGGTACATGACGGTGAGGAAGGGCCACTGCAGCAGCATGGGCAGGCAGCCGCCGAGCAGGCTCGCGCCTTCGGACTCCTGCAGGGCGGTGAGCTCGCGCCGCAGCCGGTCCGGCTGGCCGGCGTGCTGCTTCCGCAGCGCCTGCACCCGGGGGGCCAGCCGGGCCTGCGCGTCCATCCCCCGCATCGCCCGGTAGCTGAGCGGTAGCAGGAGCAGGCGGACGCCGGCGGTGAACAGGACGATCGCGGCCGCCGCGGCCAGGCCGCCCGGCAACGGCGTGAGCAGGCCGGCCAGCGCCGACACGACGTGATAGGCGGCGTCCACCGGGACGCCAGGGAAAACGGACATGACGGGCAACCCTCCAGCGGGTCAGAACTGACGGATGACAGCTGGAGGCGGCCGCGCTCAGCCCCGGGCGGAGCCGACGGTCAGGAAAGGGCCCGGCCCAGTGCGGGCGTGGTGATCGCGATCACGAAGCGGCGGCCGCCGGGGGCGCCGCGGGTGCCCGGGGACGGGGACGGCCCGCCGCGTCCGGGTCACGCTGCCGGCCGAACGCGGCCAGCCAGGACTTCTCGCGCAGCGCCGCGGCCCGGCTGATCAGCGGGACTGCCGCGGATATGCGGGCCAGCCCGCCGCCGTGCGCGAGGCACGCGGCGAGCAGGCCGGCCAGGACGGCCCCGGCCAGCACCGTGACGGCGAGGGCGGGCGGCCCGGGAGGAGCAAGCAGGACGTGCCCGGTCACCCGGGCCAGGCCGGCCAGCAGCACGGATACGGCGCCCAGTGCTGCCAGGCACCGTGCCGCCAGGCACCGTGCCGCCAGGCACCGTGCCGTCAGCACTGTGCCGTCAGCACTGGCGCACCGCGCGCCGGGAGCCGGCGGTCACGCCGCCGCCATCGGGAAGACATCTCCCCGTCAGCGTACGCCGCCGGGACCGGGTCCGGCCTTGGGCGTCCGGCGCCATGTGCGTACGCGGCCGGAACCGGGTCCGGCCTTGGGCGTCCGGCGCCATGTGCGTACGCGGCCGGAACCGGGTCCGGCCTTGGGCGTCCGGCGCCATGTGCGTACGCGGCCGGGACGGGGTGCGGGCGTGGGCGTCCGGCGCCATCGTGCGTGCGCCGGCGGGGGCGGCTGCGGGCGTGCGGGTTCGGCGCCATCGTGCCTGCAGGGGCGTGATGGGCTGGAAGCTGAGCGCGTTCGGCGTCGTCATCGTCTGGCCCGGGACAGGTAAGCGAGATCACCGCATCCGGCCCGGGCCAGGAAATCAGCGGTGGTAAGGGTCGGGCAGGTCGCTGACCAGGGTCAGCTGCCTGATGCCTTCGGGCTCGACGAACTCCGGCCGCGGCGGTGCGCCGCTGGCGAGCTCGAGCGACACGATCCCGCACCGCTTCGTGCCCAGTGCCGGCTGCACCTCGTCGGGAATGACCGCCCAGGTGGTGGGTGCCCACAGATGATCGGTGCCGTCCAGCGGGAGCAGGCGCTGCTGGTGCACGTGACCGCTCAGCACGAGGGCAGGCGGCTGGCCTTTGACGAGGCCGCGGAGCCGGTCACGGCTCGCCGGGGGCCAGAACCGGTAGGGCGGCGCCGCGGCCAGTTCCGCTTCGCCGGCCGTCACGGGCTTGTGCGTGACGAGCGCGACCGGCTGGTTCTCGCTCACCCCGCTGAGGTGTTCCGCCAGCCACGCCCACTGCCTGGCCTCCGCCTCGAGGCCGGATCCGAGCAGCTGCGCGTTGACCGCCAGCAAGGTCCAGCCGCCGGCCGTCGCCGACCAGTGATCGGCGCCGACGATGCCGAGCCACTGCTGATGCCGGGCGTCGTTCACCGTCCATTCGGCAGGCGCGCCGGGCCCGGGGTTGTCGCCGACGTCATGGTTGCCGGGAACCGCGAGCCAGGGCACCGGCAGGCGGTCGAGTTGCCGGCGGCCCTCGCGCAGCTCGGCGGGGCTGTGGACCCCGTCGAGGGTGAGGTCCCCCAGGTGAATGACCAGGTCGGGGGCGGCCGCCCCGACGTGGCGCAGCACCGCCTCCCAGTTCGCCTCCGCCTCCGGCGCGGCGGCTGACAGGTGCGTGTCCGACACGAGGATCACGCGCGCCACGGTCACACCTGAACCGTAGGCACCGGCGCCGGGCGGCGTGCCGGGAACTCGCCAGTCCATCAGAGGTTCACCACCGGTTCGCGTCCTCGTCCCTCCCCGGATTCCGGCATCCTGCCTGGCTGGCGGCCTGCTCCCCGAAACGTCATCCACAGTTCGCCCGGCTTTAACTGCGTAGGGTCATTTCCAGGGGGTTGCATCACGCACCGTAGTGAGCGTGCGAATCGCGTATGTCACCGAATCCTTCCCACCGGATGTCAACGGCGTCGCGAACACTGCCGTCCGCGTCGCAGAGCACCTGGTCAGCCGGGGTCACACGCCGCTGATCATCGCGCCCGAGCCGGCCAGCGGGGCGTCCCGCCCGGACACCGCACTGGACTACCCGGTCGTGCGGGTGCCGTCACTGGGCGTGCCTGCCTACCCGGGATTCCGGGTCGGCTTGCCCGGGCCCCGCGTCCGTGCGGCAGTCGCCGCCCACCGGGCTGACCTGGTGCACCTGGCGGGCCCGTTCGTCCTCGGCGCGGGCGGCTGCGCGGCAGCGCGGCGGCTGGGTCTGCCGATCGTCGCGGTGTACGCGACCGACATGCCCGCCTACGCCCGCGCCTATCACACCGGCCCGGCCGGCGAGGCGATCTGCTGGCGGCGGCTGCGCAAGATACACAACGCGGCGGACCGGACGCTCGCCCCGTCCCGGGCGACGGCGGCCGAACTGCACGCGCACGGCTTCGAGCGGGTCTGGCTGTGGGCCAGGGGCGTCGACAGCAGCCGGTTCGATCCGGCCAAGCGGAGCGCCAGGCTGCGGGCCGAGCTCGCGCCCGACCGGCAGCTGCTGGTCGGCTACGTGGGGCGGCTGGCCGCGGAGAAGCGCATCGACCTGCTGGCCCGGGTGGCGACGCTCCCCGGTGTGCGCCTGGTGATCGTCGGCAGCGGCCCGGCCGAGGCGGCCGCGCGGCGGGCGGTTCCCTCCGCGCTGTTCCTCGGCCAGCGCGGCGGTGAGGATCTCGCCACGATCTACGCCAGCCTCGACGTATTCGTGCACAGCGGGCCGCACGACACGTTCGGCCACACGCTTCAGGAGGCCGCCGCCAGCGGCCTGCCGGTGGTGGCGCCGGCCGCCGGAGGGCCGCTCGACCTCGTCCAGGACGGTGCCACCGGATTCCTGGTCACTCCCGGTGATGCGGGGGCCCTGGCCAGCGCCGTGGCCAGGCTGGCCGCGGACCCGCCGCTGCGCGCGGCGCTGGGGCACGCGGGCAGGCAGGTGATGCTCGGCCGCGGCTGGCGGGACATGTGCGACGAGCTGATTTCCCACTACCAGGCGGTCCTCGGGGCCGCGGGAACTCTCCGGACAGAGGTGCCCGCATGACAAGGTTCGTTGCCCTCGGCGACTCGATCACCCTCGGCATCGGTGATCCGGTGCGGGTCGCCTGCCCGGCGGGAACTGCAGGCCGGGCGGGTGACCGGGCACGCCGCGGCTGGCGCGGCTGGGCCGCCCTGCTCGCCGAGGGACTGGTCGAGTCGGACCTGCACAACCTGGCCGTCAACGGGGCCTGCATCGCCGACGTGGAGCGCGATCAGCTGCCGCAGGCGCTGCAGCTGCGGCCGGACATCGCCAGCGTGGTGGTCGGGATCAACGACACGCTGCGGCCGAACTTCGACCCGGCCAGGATCGCGGCGGCGGCCGCGCACACCGTCGGCGCGCTGCGGGCGGCCGACGCCGCGGTGCTCACGCTGCGGCTGCCTGACCCCGGGAAGATGCTCGGCGTGCCTGACGTGCTGGCCAGGCCGCTGGCCCGGCGTGCGCACGAGATCAACCTGGTGATGGACGACGTGGCCGGGCGGTTCGGCACGCTGCACTTCGACGCGGCCGGCGACGCCGCGTCCTACGACCCGGACATGTGGGCGGTGGACCGGCTGCACCCCAGCGAGCGGGGCCACCGGTACATCGCCCGCCGGTTCCACGCCCTGCTGGCCGAGGCCGGCTACCAGGTCGGGCCGGCGCCAGCTGCCGAGCCGGCCAACCCGCCGCCGTCGCGGCTGGCCGAAGTGACCTGGATGGCCACCAAGGGCACGGCGTGGGTACTGCGCCGGTCCACCGACCTGGTGCCCAGCCTGCTCGCGATGGCGATCGCGGAATGGCGCTTGGGCCGGAGTCCCGATCCGGTGGCCGGGCGGGACATCCTCATTCCCGGTCAGCCGCGCGGTCAGCTGCACGGGGAAGCCGCCGCGGCTGCGGGGCTCGCGCCTGGACCCCTTTCCAGCCCGAACGGCTCCGATCCGGGCCAGCCGCTTGTGCCCGAACTCGGCGAGACCGAGACCGGTGACCCGCACCTCGCTCAGGTCGCGGACGGCTGACGGACCCGCAATTTACGGCCGCGGGCCCGGGTCCCTGCGGCCGTCGGCTCAACGGCACGGGCGGCTCGGCTCGTTGGTGGGCGGTTTGGTGTTCACCGGTGAACACCAAACCGCCCATCAACCGGTCCCGGGAGTCGGGTAGGGAGCTGTCACGGCCCGGTGCGGATGAGCATGCCTACTCGCTGTCCGCCATCTGGGGCAGGATGGCCGGGTGACCAGTGCTGACTTGCTGGGCGAGGCGGTCGAGGAGCTGTACTCGGCTGACCCTGAGGAGTTCACCCGGCGCCGCGGGGAACTTGCCGCCCAGGCACGCTCGGCCGGCCAGGCGGCAGCGGCAAGGAAGATCGCCGGGCTACGCAAGCCCACCCGGTCGGCCTGGGTGATCAACCAGCTGGCGCGCTCGGATCCCGAAGCTGCCTCGTCGCTGGCGGCGCTGGGCGAGGAACTGCGGGACGCCGAGCGGTCAGGTGACGGCAGCAGGATGCGCGAGCTGTCGCAGGAACGGCGCCAGCTGATCGCGTCCCTGGTGCGGCAGGCGCTCGCCGTGTCCGGTCAGCACGCCGCGCCCGCGGCTCTGCGGGAGGAAATCACCACCACGCTGGCCGCGGCGCTGGCTGACCCGGAGGTCGCCGAGCAGATCCGAAACGCGACGCTGCTGCGCCCGGTGCAGCGGGCCGGGTTCGGGTCGGCGCAGGCGCCGGCACTTGCCCTGGTGCCGCCGCCCGCCGACACCCGCCAGGCCGGCGTCCGGGCAGGCAAGCCCGCGCGAGCGGCGCCAGCAGCCAGCCGGCCCGCTGCCAGCCCGGCCGCTGAGACGGGCAGGGCGGACGCCGCACGGGGCCGCGGGGTCAGCGCGGAGGCGGAGGCGGACGAGTCGCTGGGCGGTGCCGGGCGGGACCGCCGGGACCGGGCCGAGGCGGACGCGGACGAGTCGCTCGGCGGTGCCGGGCGGGTCCGCCGGGACCGGGCCGAGGCGGACGCGGAGCCGGACGAGTCGCTGGCGGACGCTGAACAGGAACGCCGGGCTGAGGCGGAGCGGGCGCTGGCGGACGCGGAACGGCAACGCCAGGCCGAGGCGGAGCAGGCGCTGGCCGACGCCGGACGAGAACGCCGCCAGGCGCGGGCGGAAGCGGAGCAGGCGCTGGACGACGCCGACCAGGCCGTGCAGGCCGCCCTTACGGCCGAGCAGGAACTGCAGGACACCGTCAGACGGCTCGAACAGCAGCTCACCGACCTGCGCCGCCGCCTGCACGACACCAGGGCTGAGGCGCGCCAGGCGCAAATCGCGCAGCGCAAAGCACGACAGATCCTCGGCAGGCTGCCGGAATAGGCGACTGGGTATTGCCTCAGTCATCCATTGTCCGGGCCAGCGGTTACGGACAAGCCCTGCCGCGGCGGGGCCGGGCGAAGGGGCGGCGTTGCCGGTAACTTCCGTCTGCTGCGGCTCTGGGATCACGGGCTGCGCGGGGGATGCCGTCCGCTGATGCGCAACGCGCCGGTGCGACCGGATTCCGATTTGCTCGCCGTTCGCAAAATGCGAATTGCAGTTATCGCGGGCCGGCTTCCCGCTTTGTCGGCCGCAATACTAATAGCGTAAGCAAAAGGACAAGCTGCGGTTTCGCGCGAGCCGCCAGACGGCGTGTGTCCCGGGTCGTGACGCTCAGCCGGTCCGGGCCGGGAGGTTCGCGCGCTGATCAACGTCCTGCCGGGCCCGCGCGGTGGCTGGCGGGTACCGAGCCGGGCCGGCCTCCGGGCACGCCGGGCACGCAGCCGCCCAGCACGGGGACAGCTCTGACAACCGGCCTGAGGTGCTGGTATTTTGTGAAATTCGCTGACAATTGCCACCCAATGCCGCAGAATGACCTCGGGCGGCCAGCTGTTCGCCGGGGAGTGGCAGGACTCCACCCACGGACGATGCAGGAGTGACCAGATGGGCGTAGCTAGCTCGCCAGGCCCGGACCGGCCCTACCCGGCCCGCCGCTCGATCCGGTTCAGGTTCGCCACTCTCGTGGCCTTGCCTGTGGTCTGCCTGGTGGTGCTGTGGGGTGTGGCGGTGGCCCTCACGCCGGCCGGCGCGGTGGTCAGGCACGGCTTGTTCTCGCGCAGCCACCCGGGGCTGACCGACGTGGCGATCTACGCGGGCGGGGCCCTGATCGTCGTCCTGCTCGCGGTCGTCTTGATGGGAGCGTTCGCTCGCCGGGTGTCGCGCGACCTCTCGGGCCTGGAGGCGAGTGCCCGTCACCTCGCCGACGAGCAGCTGCCGCGGGTCATCAGGAACCTTCGTGAAAAGGGGCAGGCGGCCGGGGCCGACCAGGGCTTTACCCGGCCGCGAGCCAAGACCGCCGAGGTCGGGCGGACTGCGGCGGCTATCGCCGGGCTGCAGCACACGGCGGTCGCCGCGGCGCAGGACGAGGCCGCGCTGCGCAACGGCGTCGCGCAGGTCTTCGTCAGCCTGGCAAGACGGAACCAGTCGCTGCTGCAGAGGCAGCTGCGGCTGATCGACGCGCTGGAGCAGAAGGCGGCCGATCCGGCCGCGCTGGCGGACCTGTTCTTGCTCGACCATCTCACCACCCGGATGCGGCGCCACGCGGAAAACCTGATCATCCTGTCCGGTGAGCCTCCCGGTCGCTCCTGGAGCGAGCCGGTGCCGGTCATCGACGTGGTGCGCGGGGCAGTGGCGGAGGTCGAGGACTACCAGCGGATACGCGTGGTCACCAGGGCCCGGGACGCCGTGACGGGGTCGGCCGTGGCGGACATGATCCACCTGCTGGCCGAGCTGATCGAGAACGCGGCCATGTTCTCCCCCTCGAGCACCCGGGTCGAGGTCAGGGCCGAGCGGGTGGCCAACGGCTTCGTCGTCGAAGTCGAGGACCGGGGCCTGGGGATACAGCCAGCCCTGCTCTCCGACATCAATCAGCAACTGCTCGACCCAGCCGACTTCGCCCTCGCCGACCCGGACCGGCTCGGCCTGTTCGTGGTGGGAAAGCTTGCCGCGCGGCACGGCGTCCGGGTCGCGCTGAAGCCCTCGCCCTACGGCGGCACCACGGCGGTCGCGCTGATACCGCACAGCGTCGTCGTCCCTGCGGCCGAGCCCGCCATCAGCGGGCCGCCCGACGCCGACGGACCCGCCGCGCTGGACCGGCGATCCAGGGATGCGCTCGTCCTGACGGGCCGGCACGCGGGAGTGCCAGCCCCGGCGGACGATGCCGATCCGCCGCCAGCCGTGTGGGACGGCGGCGGGCTCTCCCTCGCCCGGGACGGCTCCGCCGGCCGGGACAGCTCCGCCGGCCGGGAAGGTTCCGCCGGCCGGGACAGCTTCCTCAGCCCGGGTAGCCGTGACAGCTCCGCGGACACGTTCAGCCCGGGCAGTCGTGACAGCTCCCCGGACACGTTCAGCCTGGGCAGTCGTGACAGCTCCCCGGGCTCCCTCAGCCCTGCCGGTTCACCCGGCGCCCCGAGTTCCCTCGGCCCCGGAAGCTCGCCCGGCTACCAAAGCCCGTTCAGCCCGGGCAGTTCCCCCAGCCCGTTCAGCCTGGGTCGTGACAGCTCTCCGGGCACGTTCAGCCCTGGCAGTCGGGGCAGCTCCGCGGACACATTCAGCCTGGGCAGTCGTGACGGCTCCGCGGTCATGCCGGGCCGCAGCAGTTCCCTCAGCCCCGGCGGACCGGACAGATTCCCCAGCCCGTTCAGCCGGGGCACGGCTGCCCCGGACACAGCGGCCGAGGACACCTCGGCCCCGGACACCCCGGCCGCAGGCACCCCGGCCGGGGGTACCTACCGGGGCCTCCCGCGTCGCGTCCGCCAGGCCAGCCTGTCCCAGCACCTGAGGGACAACCCGGCGCCGGACGCCGGGGCGTCGCCCGGCGGCCCCGCGCCGGAGCCTTCCGGCGAGCGGACACCGGAGAAGGCACGCGACTTCGTGGCTTCGTTCCGGACCGGGTGGCAGCGCGACAACGAGACCGATGCTCCGGATAGGCCGCACGAGGCCGGCCCGGGGACAGCCGCAGGCCAGGACTCCGGGCAGGCGCACGGAGAGGGCACGTTATGGACGAGCGCGGCACCGCCAGTGCCGGCTCGGACCTCGGCTGGCTCCTTGACGACCTCGGCGACCGGGTGGACCACCTCCGGCAAGCCGTCATCCTGTCCCGCGACGGACTCACCGTTGCCGCCTCCAAGGGCCTGAGCCGGGAGGACGCGGAGCACCTGTCCGCGCTGGCCGCCGGCGTGCAGAGCCTGGCCAAGGGCGCGGGCGCCCACTTCGGCGGCGGCGGCGTCCAGCAGATCATCATCGAGCTGGAACGGGCCTTCCTCTTCGTCACCGCCGCCGGCCAGGGCAGCTGCCTGGCCGTGCTCTGCTCGGCGCAGGCCGACCCCGCCCTCATCGCCTACGAGATGGCGATGCTGGTGAAACGCGCTGGGCCGCACCTTGCGGCCCAGCCCAGGTTCCCGGCCGCCGGAATCCAGGCGGAGTGATCAGAGCATGCCGCAGGGGGACAAGTGGCTCAATCAGAACGCCGGTCCGGTCGTCCGCCCCTACGCGCTGACCGGCGGCCGGACGGAGCCGACCGACAGCGAACTGCTGGACCTGATCGCCATCGTGGCCGCCACCGACCCCGCGGAGCGGGACAGCGACGCGATAGACCTCACCCCCGAAGACCGCACGATCCTCGGCCTGTGCCGCCGGCCGGTGACCGTGACCGACGTGGCCTCCGCCACCGCCCTGCCCCTCGGCGTGATCCGCGTGCTGCTTGCCGATCTCATCCTGCGCGGCCGGGTCACCGTACTGCCGCAACAGCCGGCGGCCGAGCAGCCCAGCGCTGACCTGCTCAAGGAGGTGCTGCATGGGCTCCGCGCCCTCTGACGTCCCGGCCGACGGACTGCTGGCCGCGTTCAAGATCGTCATCGCGGGCGGCTTCGGGGCCGGCAAGACAACGCTCGTCGGCGCGGTCAGCGAGGTCCGGCCGCTGCGCACCGAGGAAGCGCTCACCAGCGCGAGCATCGGAACCGACGATCTCGGCGGCGTCGGCAACAAGACGACGACGACCGTCGCGATGGACTTCGGCCGGATCACGATCAGCAATCGCCTCGTGCTTTACCTCTTCGGCACACCCGGACAGCAGCGCTTCTGGTTCATGTGGGACGAGCTTTCCTACGGCGCGCTCGGCGCCGTGGTCCTCGCCGACACGCGCCGGCTCGACGACTGCTTTCCGTCCGTTGATTACTTCGAGCGGTGCCGGCTGCCCTTCGTCGTCGCGATCAACTGCTTCGACGACGCTCCCCGCTACGACCCGGAAGACGTCCGGGTCGCACTCGACCTTGACCGGCGCATCCCGGTGATGCTCTGCGACGCGCGCCAGCACGCCTCAGTCAAGGAGGTCCTGATCACCCTGGTCGAGCATGTCCTGGCCAGGACGGTACCGGCGTTCCCTGCGGAGCCCGCGATCCCGGAGCAGCCCGCGACCCCGGAGCAGCCGGCGACGGCGGCCGCTGATCACCCCTCAGTCGATCAGTTTAATGTGATTTAGGCCATATTCGTTACGGTCGCGGTCACGAGGACGGTGCCAGGCAGCTCTGCCCGGCTGAAGCCCGACGCGATCGGTGTGGCACAGGACACCGTCATCGGAATGCCATCATCCGCCCCCGCGGCGACGATCGGGCTGACGCTGGCCGCGCTCGCCGCCGCGACCGCCTATAGGCCTCGCGGTACCAGACGGCGAATCCGCCCGCTGCAACAATGACCAGGGCCAGGACACCCAGGCAGCCCAGCTCCAGAAGCGTCTCCCCCGCGTCGCGATGATAACCGGCTGGCCTCATGCTGCCGCGGGCTGAAGGCT
The DNA here is from genome assembly GCA_963697445.1 of uncultured Actinomycetes bacterium. Taxonomy (GTDB): domain Bacteria; phylum Actinomycetota; class Actinomycetes; order Streptosporangiales; family Streptosporangiaceae; genus PALSA-505. The sequence goes on along the minus strand of CAVOOC010000021.1, from coordinate 64,719 downwards.
GGCTCGCGCGGCGCCGGCCAGCCGGACCGTGGCGGCCACGTCCGGATCGTCTCCGGTGGGCTGCAGGACGACGGTCGTCGCACCCGCGCGGGCAAACGACACGATCGCGCGTGCCACATCCGCGGGCGACCCGACGGCAGCGGCGGCGTCCGATGCCGGCCGCGTCGAGGCGGAAAGCTCGGCTTCGATCCGCTCGCTGGCCCCGGGACCTGCCCCGCACAGCAGGTACACCACGACCTCGTGCGGACGCGCCGCCGCCGCGGTCGCGACCGCCTGGCGGACGCCATCGGGCGTGATGCCCGCGTCCAGGACGAGACCGTCGGCGATCTCGCCGGCCAGGGCAAGCGTCTTCGGCCCGCGGGCGCCGACCAGGAGCGGCGGGACGGTGGCCGGCGGCCAGTCCAGCGCGACGTCGCGCAGGCGCACGTACTCCCCGGTCACGGTGACGGTCTGCCCGTGCAGCAGCGAGCGGGTCGCCGTCACCCACTCGCGCAGCAGGGTCACCGGCGACGCAGCCCGGGCCCCCACCTGGTCCATCCAGGCCAGGACGCCGTGCCCCGCGGCCGGGACGAAGCGCCCGGGGAACAGCCGGGCCAGCGTCGCCACCTCCATGGCCGCGAGCGCCGGGCTGCGCAGCGGCACCGGCATGAGGCCGAGGCCGATCCGCACCGAGCTGCTCCCGGCGAGCGCGGCCGCGGCGCTGGTCAGGCCCCCCTCCAGAAAGCAGTCCTCCCACAGCCACACGTCGTCAAGGCCGGCCGTCTCCGCCAGCGTGACGAACTCCCGCAGCCGCTCGGGGGGCAACTGGGGGCGGAACACCACGCCCACCCTCGGCACACCGGTCTCCGGCACCATCGCTCCCTTGCTCCCTCGGTCAGCAGCGGTCAGGCTGCCCCGGCCTTGCGGGCCCGGTACGCGGCCACCGCGGCCCGGTTGCCGCAGCCTCGCTCGCAGTATCGCCTGGATCTGTTCTTCGACAGGTCGACCACCACGTTGCCGCAGCCCGGATACTCGCAGATGCGCAGCCGGCTGAGCTCGCCGGTGCGGATGACGTCGGTAAACGCCATCGCGGCCTCGACGGCCATGCGGGTGGCCAGCGGCGCGTCGGGGGGTGTGGCGTGCACGTGGTAGTCCCACTCCGCGTGCCGGACGAGCTGCGGGACGGCATTCGCCTCGCGCAGCAGCCGGTTGACCATGTCCACGGCCTGGTCGCGGCCGACCACCCAGAGCTGGCGCAGCCAGGGCCGCAGGTCCTGCACCGCCCGCAGCTCGGCCGCGGTACCCAGGCGCTCGCCTGTCCAGCCCCAGGTGCGGACGAACTCGTCCAGCGCGTGGCAGTCCGGCAGGTGCTCCTGTCCGGAGTCGTCGGTGTTCACCAGCGCCGCGGCGGCCTGCAAGGCCACCTCGGTGTCATGACCAAAAAGCATTTGACTCCCTAACGGCGCTGCCCCTAGTGTCATCAGCATAATCCACTTTTGCCAATGACACCTTGGTACTGACCAGACTCTCAGGATGGGGGATCGATGCGTCTCCAGCAGCGCTCCGGCGCTGGCCTCGGCCTGGCACTGTTCTCGTCGCTGGCGTTCAGCACGTCCGGGGCGCTGGGCAAGTCGCTGATCGACGCGGGCTGGTCCCCCGCGGCCGCGGTGACCGCGCGCATCGGCATCGCCGCGCTGGTACTGGCTGTCCCGGCCGCAGTGTCGCTGCGCGGACGCTGGGATGCGCTGCGCCGCGACATGGGGACCGTCGGCGGGTACGGCCTGCTCGCTGTCGCCGGCGCGCAGCTGTTCTATTTCAACGCCATCCAGCGTCTGCCGGTCGGCGTGGCGCTCATGCTGGAGTACCTGGGCATCGTCCTGGTGGTGATCTGGATGTGGATCCGGCACGGGCACCGGCCGCGCCGGCTGACTGTGGGCGGCTCGGCCGCGGCGCTGGCCGGCCTGGCGCTCGTCCTCGGGGTGATCGGCCACGTCCGCCTCGACCTGGCCGGGGTGCTGTGGGGGCTGGGCGCCGGGGTCGGTCTCGCCGCGTACTACGTCCTCAGCTCGCACAGCCGCGGTGACCTGCCGCCGATGGCGCTGGCCAGCGCGGGGATGGGGATCGGCGCGGTCGCGCTGCTGGCGCTGGGGGGCACCGGCGCGGTGCCGATGCACGCGACCTTCGGCACCGTCACCTTCGTCGGCCACCGGGTCAGCTGGCTGGTCCCGATCGCGGGCCTGTCCCTGGTCGCGGCCGTGATCGCGTACGTCGCGGGCATTGCCGCCGCGCGCATGCTCGGGGCCACGCTCGCGTCGTTCGCCGGCCTGGCCGAGGTCATCTTCGCCGTGCTGATCGCCTGGCTGCTGCTCGGCCAGCTGCCCACCGGCGTCCAGCTGGCCGGCGGCGTGCTGATCGTCGCCGGCATCGCCCTGGTCCGGCTGGACGAGCTGCGCGCGCCGCCGGTTCCGCAGGCCGAGCCTTCCCCCGCGATGCCGGTCCTCGTCGACGACTAGGCCCACCCGCCCGGGCCGCTTCCAAGATCAACGGGGAGTTGCCTACCACCTGAGGTAGGCAACTTCACATCGATCAAGGGGATGCCTGCGGCGCCGTCCGATGCACCGTCCCAGCCTGTTAATCCTGCCCGTCCGCACGATGCGACGGCGAAGCCTGGTGGGCGACCGGCCCCTCCCGGCCGGCTCGCGCGGCACCGGGCTCCGCGGGTATACCGGCGCCTCGCCGTTCGCGCGGGGGGCGCCGGCGCTCCGTGGGCGGTACATCTGCTTCTGGCCGTTCGGGAGAATTAATGAGCCTCGGCCGGGCCGGTGGCCGGCGTGAGCTGACGGCGGGCGGCCAGCTGGTCGAGGAGCTTGGCGCAGGCGTGCACGGTGCGGACGTGCGGGACGTCGATGCCGAGCCGCCCGGCGAGCTCGGCCACCGCCCCGGTCATGCAGTCCAGCTCGAGCCGCTTGCCGGCCTCGAGATCCTGCAGCATCGACGTCTTGTGGCCGCCCACGGCCAGCCCGGCCGCCAGCCGCCGGTCGAGGGAGACCGGGAAGCTGATCCCGAGCCGGGCGGCGACCGCGGCGCACTCGGCGAAGATCTCCCGGAGCAGGTCGTGCATCTCCGGCAGCGTGCCCAGCTCGCCCAGCGTCGCCCGGGTGAGCGCCGTGATCGGGTTGAACGCCGCGTTGCCGACGAGCTTGAGCCAGATCTGGTCCCGGAGCCGGGCCTCGACCGGCGCCCGCAGCCCGCCTGCGGCGAACGCGGCCGAGATCTCGCTGCACCGCTCCGACAGCGACCCGTCCGGCTCGCCGAGGGTGAACCGGGTGCCCTCGATGTGCCGGATCACCCCCGGCTCCACGATCTCGGTCGAGCAGTAGACCACGCACCCGACGTTGTGCTCGGGACCGATCGACCTGGCGATCACGCCGCCCGGATCCACGCTCTGCAGGCCGTTGCCCGCAGGAGAGTCCGGCAGGCCCTGGAAGTACCACCAGGGGATGCCGTTCTGCGCCCAGACGGCCGCGGCGCCGGGCGCGAGCAGCTCGCCGAGGCGCGGCGCGATCTCCGGCAGGCTGTAGGCCTTGAGCGCGACCAGGACCACGTCGGCGTCCGCGACGGCCGCCAGGTCATCGGTCGCGTGCGGGCGGGCGGTGAAGTCGCCGCGCGGCGACAGCACCCGGATGCCGCGGCTGGCCATCGCGGCCAGGTGCGCGCCGCGCGCGATCAGGGTCACGTCCGCGCCGCCGCGGGCGAGCGCGGCCCCGGCGTACGCGCCGATCGCCCCGGCGCCGAGCACGGCGAACTTCACTGTGCTTCCCTCACTGTGCTTCCCTCACTGGGCTTCCCTCACTGGGCTTCCCTCACTGTGCTTCCCTCACTGGGCTTCCCTCACTGGGCGTCGTTCCGGGCGGCCCGCCGCTGCGCTACGGCCTCGGCCACCCGCCTGCGCTGCAGCTTGCCGGTGGGCGTGCGCGGTATCTCCGGCAGGACGTCGATCCGCACCGGCACCTTGAACGCCGCCAGCTGCCCGCGGCAGTGCTCGATCAGCTCGCTGGCCTCGGTGTCCTGGCCGAGGGTGACCGCGGCGGCAACCAGCTCCCCATACTTGTCGTCCTCGATCCCGAAGCAGACCGCGTCGCGCACGGCGGGGTGGGCCAGGAGCACCTGCTCGATCTCGGCCGGGGCGATATTCTCGCCGCCGCGGATGATCATCTCCTTGATCCGCCCGTGCAGGGTCAGGTAGCCGTCCTGCAGCACCCCGCGGTCGCCGGTGCGGAACCAGCCATCGATGAACGCTTCGGCGGTGGCGCCGGGGTTGTTCACGTAGCCGGACATCACGCCGGGGCCGCGGATCACCACCTCGCCCGGGCTCCCGTCGGGCAGGAACGTGCCGCCGTCGCCGATCACGGCGATCTCGGTGCCGGTCGGCACGCCGACCGAGCCTGGCACCCGCGGCGCCGGTGGCAGCGGGTTGGAGGACATCTGGTGGCTCGCCTCGGTCATCCCGTAGGCCTCGAGCATCGGCACCCGGTAGCTGCGTTCGGCCCGCTCCAGCAGCGCCGGCGACAACGCCGAGCTGCACGAGCGGGTGAACCGGAGCGTGCCGGGCGGGCCGCCCTCGTCGGCCCGGTCGAGGATCATGCGGTGCAGCGTCGGGCAGGCCGAGAGCCAGGTGGCGCCGTGCTCACGGGCCTGCGGCCAGAACCGGTGCGGGGTGAACCGGCGCGGGGCGATGACCGCGCCGCCGGTGCTCAGCGCCGCGAACGCGGAGGCGACGAGCCCGTGGATGTGGAACAGCGGCATCACGCAGAACGAGACGTCGGCGGGGCCGAGCCGGTAGTGCGCGGCGATGGTCCGGGCCGAGGCCATCAGGTTGCGCTGGAGCAGCGGAACCTGCTTGGGGCGGCTGGTCGTTCCGCTCGTGTGCAGGACGACGGCCACGTCGTCCGGACCGCCCGGCTCGAAGGACCGCCGCTGCGGCCCCCGGCCGCTGGCCGGCGCCGGTCCGGGCGCACCGCTGGCGGCGCCGAGCAGGGCCGGCGCCCCGTCGCCGGCAGCCTCGACGCCCAGCACCGGCGTTCCCGCGGCCGTCGCGGCGTCCGCCGCCGCGGCCGGGCGGCTGGCCGGGATGAGGAACAGCCGGGGCGCGATGTCGGCAAGGAAGAACCCGAACTCGGCCTGCGTGTACGCCGGATTGAGCGGTGCCGCGGCCGCGCCGAGCACGGTGACCGCGAGCAGCAGCAGGACGAATTCCGGACCGTTCGGCAGCGTGAGCGCCACCCGGTCACCGCGGCGGACCCCGGCGCCGGCCAGCCGCCCGGCCAGCGTCTCGATCCTGGCCGCGAGCTGGGCGTAGGTCAGCACCTGGCCGTCCTCGGGCACGATGAACGCCGGGCTGGACGGATCGCCGCGGGCGAGCAGCGCGCTGAGCGGCTCGCCAGCGGGCTGGCTGGTGCCTGCGGTCATCGGCTGGCCTCCGGTCGTCGGTGTGCCTGGCCGGGGGCGGATCCGTGCCTGCGCCCGGCTCACTCTTAGTCTGCCGTGCCGCGCGCGGGTCTGCCGGAACTGCGCGGCCCGCCGGACTCCGGGACTGCTGGACTGCGCGGCCTGCGGGACTGCGGGACTGCGGGACTGCGGGACTGTGCCGTACGGCCTGCGCGGTGCGGCTACGGCACCACCACGACGACCGGCGCCCTGCGCTTGACGACGAGGTGGCACCCGAGGGAGCCGGCTATCTGGTGCCGGGCCTTCTCGGATTTCCCGACCACGATCAGGTCGGCGCCGACCTCGCCGGCGAGCCGCAGCAGCTCCCTGGCGGGATCGCCGCGGGCGTGGACGAAGACCACGTCGAGACCGTCGGTGCTGTATGCCTGGACCTCGGCTCGCAGCTGCGCGGCCTGCGCGGCGGCGGCCTGGTCCACCACCGCGTAGTCGGACACGGCGACGCCTACCGCGGCCGAGGCCATCGCCGCCATGCTGGCATCGATCGAGGAGCTGACGAACACGGCCACGACGCGGCCGCCCAGCCGCCTGGCCTCCCCGCACGCCCACCAGAAGGCGTCCCAGGACGTGCCGGACCCGTCGAGCCCGACGAGCACCGCCGCGGTGGCGGAGCCGCGAGCCGGCAATGCAGGCCCGCGGCCGGGACCGGGAGCGTCCTGCGGCCGGTGGCCCGCGCCGCGCATGGTCAGCGGATCCGTTCCCTGGCCCGGTGGCCTGCCCGGTCCGCGCCTGGCGCGATGACGTGCACGGCGCACCGGGCATGGTGCAGCAGCTGGCTGGTCAGGTCGGCGTCGAAGAGGCTTTCCAGGCTGCTCCCGGTGGGCGGGCCGATGACGATCATCCGCGCCCCGTGGCAGGCGGCGAAGTCGGCGATGCGGCGGCCGACGTCACCGTGCGCGCCGACCACGCGCAGGAGGTGGCCGTGTCCGGTGACCCCGGCCGTCCGGAGTTCCTCGAGGCTTCCGGCGACGGCGCGGCCTGCTGCCTGCGAGGTCTCGGTGTCCGCGGCCAGCTCCCCGGCGACGTCGGCCTCGATGACGTGCACGACCTCCACCGGGCAGCCGAGGAAACGGGCGATCCTGGCCGCGGCGCCGGTGACCCGGGCGCCGTGCGCGCTGCCGTCCACGGCCGCCACGATCGGCGCCGGGCCGGTCCCGTTCGGCGACCCGGCCCCGGCGTGGCCGGCGTCCGGGGCGGGCTCATGGCCGCGAGGCGCGACGCTGGCGGACTCCTGGCCGCCGGCCGGCGCCGTGGCCGCGCCGGGAGCCAGCGCGACCTCCGTGTCGCCGTGCTCAGCCCGGTTCAGCAGGGAACGGCCCGTGGCCAGCACTCCGATCGCCGCGACGACCGTGACGGCACCGAGGTAGAACGGCACGTGGACGTTGAAGCCGGCGGCCAGCTTGCTCGCGACGAACGGAGCCAGGCCGCCGCCGATGAACCGGACGAACCCGTAGGCCGCCGAGGCCACCGGCTTCTCCACCGGAGCGACGAGCATGACCGCCTGGGTGGTCAGGGTGTTGTTGAGGCCGACGAACGCCCCCGACACGATGACCGCCACGATCAGGGTCAGCTGGGAGGAGGTGAACGCCGCGATCACCACGAGGTCGGCGGCCAGCAGCGCCAGGTTCACGTACAGGGTGCGGGCCGTGCCGAACCTCGCCTGCATCCGCGGGGCGACGAACACGGCGAAGATCGCCACCATGATCCCCCACCCGGTGAAGACGTAGCCGAGCTGGTGAATGCCCAGGTGCATCGGGAACGGGGTGTAGGCCAGCAGGGTGAAGAAACCCCAGTTGTAGCCCAGCGCCGTGATGCTCATGATGGCCAGCCCGCGATGGCGCAGCGCCCGCAGCGGCTCGAGGACCGAGGTCCGGCGGGGCGGTTTCGGCGTGGGCTCGACCCAGATCAGGGTGGCCACCAGGGAGACCGCCATCAGGACGGCCACACCGAAGAACGGGCCGCGCCAGCTGATGCCGCCCAGCTCGCCGCCCACCAGCGGGCCGAGCGCGATCCCGATCCCCAGCGCGGTCTCGTAGAGAATGATCGCGCCCGAGAACCCGCCGGACGCGGCGCCGATGATCACGGCCAGCGAGGTGGCGATGAACAGGGCGTTCCCCAGTCCCCACCCGGCCCGGAAGCCGATGATGCCGTTGATGGTGCCCGCGGAGCCGGCCAGCGCGCTGAACGCCACGATGAGCACCAGCCCGGCGACCAGCGTCCGCTTGCCGCCGATCCGGCTGGACACCCAGCCGGTCACCAGCATCGCCACCGCCGTGACGACCAGGTAGCTGGTGAACAGCAGCTCCACCGAGCTCGGCGACGCCTTCAGCTGATGAGACAGGGCGGGCAGGATGGGATCGACCAGGCCGATCCCCATGAACGACACCACGCAGGCGAAAGCGACCGCCCACACGCCCTTGGGCTGGCGGAACGGGCTGGCCGGCGTCCCGTCCCGGCCGCTCACCGCGAGCCCCCGCCGGCTGGCCGGGTGGCGGGTTCGCGTTCCTCATTGTCCAGCTTGCGCAGGTGCCGCAGCGCCGGGACCGCCGCGGCCAGGGCAGCGGCCTCATCGGCCGGCAGCTTGTCGATCAGCTGCTCGATCGCCTCGGCGCCTGACCGGCGCCGAGTCCTGAGCAGTTCCGCCCCGGCGGGGGTCAGCGCCACCAGCGCGACCCGCTTGTCGGCCGGATCTCCCCGCCGCTCGACCAGCCCCGACCGCTCCAGCACGCTCACCAGCGTGGTCATCGACGGCTGCGCCACCCCCTCGATGAAGGCCAGGTCGGTGACCCGCCGGGGGCCGCTACGGTCCAGGGTGGCCAGCGTCGACAGAGAGGTCAGGCTCATCTCGCGAGGTCCTCGCCGCACCGCCGCGCTGACCAGGCCGTACAGCGCCTCCCCGGCTGCGGCCCGGTCACCAGGCTCGGGCTGCTCCGGGGCCTCTGCTGCCTCGTGCGCGTCGTCCACGCCCGTCTCCTCGTCCACGGTCAGAAGCATAGCACTTCTATATAGATTCACGATGTAGATTGGGAGGCACAGCCTGAGGCCATCAGATCAGCACGATGAATGCGGAGTTGCCTCCCGCCGGTGGTGGGCGATTCCGCATCGATCACCTGGATGGGCGGCGCTGTGGGAATGTTCTCCAACATTAGTTGCTTTGTATCAAACAACTAATGCGAATCTGCTGGGGTCACTCAGGCGCGGGCCTGGCCCGCTGCCGGGTGTCAAGCCCCTGAAGGTGTCAAGCCCGTGAAGGAGGAAGGCTCGTGCCCCGGACCGGCCCTCATTACAAGTGGATCGCGCTGTCCAACACCACGCTCGGCGTGCTGATGGCGACGGTCAACTCGTCGATCATGCTGATCGCGCTGCCGGACATCTTCCGCGGCATCGGCGTCAACCCGCTGCAGCCGGGCAACACCGGCCTGCTGCTGTGGCTGATCATGGGCTACCTGGTGGTCACGGCGGTGCTCGTGGTCAGCTTCGGGCGGCTGGGCGACATGTTCGGCCGGGTCCGGATGTACAACCTCGGGTTCGCCGTCTTCGCCGTGTTCTCGGTGATGCTGTCGCTGACCTGGATGCACGGCACCGCCGCCGCCTGGTGGCTGATCGTGATGCGGATCCTGCAGGGAGTCGGCGGGGCCATGCTGATGGCCAACTCCAGCGCGATCCTCACCGACGCCTTCCCGGCGGGCGAGCGGGGTCTCGCGCTCGGGCTGAACCAGGTGGCCGGGATCGCCGGCTCGTTCATCGGGCTGGTGCTGGGCGGCGTGCTCGGCCCGATCAGCTGGCGGTACGTCTTCCTCGTCTCGGTCCCGTTCGGCGTGCTGGGCACGATCTGGTCCTACCTGAAGCTGCGCGAGCTAGGGATTCGCCGGCCCGCCAGGCTGGACTGGTGGGGCAACGTCACGTTCGGCGCCGGACTGGTCGCCGTCCTGGCCGGGATCACCTACGGCATCCAGCCCTACGGCGGGCACACGATGGGCTGGACCAGCCCGCTCGTGATCAGCCTGATCGGCGGCGGGCTCGCGGTACTGGCGACCTTCTGCGTCATCGAGACCCGGGCCGCCGATCCCATGTTCCGGCTCACCCTGTTCAGGATCCGCCCGTTCACCGCCGGGAACATGGCCAGCCTGCTGGCGAGCCTGGGCCGCGGCGGGCTCATGTTCATCCTCATCATCTGGCTGCAGGGCATCTACCTGCCGATCCACGGCTACGGCTTCAGCCAGACCCCGCTGTGGGCCGGGATCGCCATGCTCCCGCTGACGGTCGGCTTCCTGGTCGCGGGGCCGGTGTCCGGCTGGCTGTCCGACCGCTACGGCGCCCGGACGTTCGCCACCGGCGGGATGGTGGTGGCCGCGGCCTCGTTCGGGCTGCTGGAACTGCTGCCCGTTGACTTCGCGTACTGGCAGTTCGCCGTCATCCTGCTGCTCAACGGCATCGGCATGGGCCTGTTCGCCTCGCCGAACCGGGCCGGGATCATGAACAGCCTGCCGGCCGACAGCCGCGGCGTGGGCGCCGGCGTGACCGCCACGTTCCAGAACTCGGCCATGGTGCTGTCGATCGGCATCTTCTTCACGCTGATCATCCTCGGCCTCGCCTCGACGCTGCCCGCCGCCCTCAGCCACGGCCTCACCGCCCAGGGCGTGCCGCCGGCGGACGCGGCGCGGGTCGCCGCGCTGCCGCCGGTCTCGATCATGTTCGCCGCCCTGCTCGGCTACAACCCGGTGCAGACGCTGCTCGGGCCCGCGCTCAGCCGGCTGCCCGCCAGCCACGCCGCCTACCTGACCGGGCACACCTTCTTCCCGTCGCTGATCTCGGCGCCGTTCTCGCACGGCCTGGCCGTCGCGTTCGACTTCGCGATCGTGGCCTGCCTGGTCGCGGCCGTGGCGTCGCTGCTACGCGGAGGTAAGTACGTGCACGAGATCGACGGCTCGGTGACGGGCGAGGCCGCGGCGCGCACGGTCATGAACGAGGCCGCGGCGGGCACGGTCCCGGCAGCCAGCGCGGCGGCCTTATCACCGCCGCGGCTAACGGCACCGTGGCCCGGCAGGCGGCGGTGACGGACGTACCGGGCAGCTGATTCACTCGATGGGCTGGTGGGCGATGCCGGGTGGTTCACGCCCGGCCAGCAGCCACCCCGCGGCCACCGCGATGACCGGCAGGCCGGCGAGGACGACGATCAGGTTCGCGAGGGGAATGCTCGACAGGCTGGAGAGGGAGTCGAGCGGGTTGCCCCAGGAATAGGCGATGGCCGCGACGTAGGCCGCCACCGTGCCGACCACCGCCCCGAGCAGGGCGAGCGCGCCGGCGGTCGCGGCGGTGAGCGTGCGGCGGGTCGAGCTGCTCGCCCCGGTGGCGGCCAGCGTGCGCAGGTCGCTGGCCGTCTCGGAGCGGATCAGGCCGACGGTCATGGCGAGGATGGCCAGCGCCAGGAGCATGCCGAAGGCCGTGGCGTAGTTGAGGATCTGCGCCAGCGAGGGCGCGCTGGACTTGGTCTCGATGCTCAGGCCGGCCGCGGCCGCCGTCGCCCTGGCGTTGTGGATCTGCGCCGCGGTGGGGGGATGGGGAGCCTGGATCAGCCAGCCGGACGTGCTGACGTGCACGTGGAACTGCCTGATGGCGTGCTCGGTGATCACGGTGTTGGGTGCCGAGGTTCCGGACGGGAGGGCGCTGACCTCCTGGATCACCGGGTTGGCGAGGCAGCTGCTGGGGGGACAGGGGAAGGTGTTGCCCCCGCCCGGCTGGCCGCCGCCGCCCGGCGGGCCGCCGCCGGAGCCCGGCGAGATCGTGCCCGAGCCGCCGCCGGGGCCGGGGCCGCGGCTGCCGTAGAAGAGCTGCATCTTGGACATCCCGGACAGGCCGGGCCGCATGGTGAGGACATCGGCGCTGGGGCTGACCTGCGAAGCCTTGATCCCGAACGCGTGCAGCAGCTGCGGGGTGGCGACATACAGCGCCCCGCCCCAGTTGCGTCCGGCCGCGGCGTGCTGCAGCGAGACGCCGGGTGAGTACAGCTGGACGATGTCGCGGGAGCCGAGCGCGGCGGCGATGCCGCGCGCCTGCGCCGCCATCTCGTTCAGCTTGCTCCCGGTCGGGGCGCCGGGGCCGCCGCCGCCCGGACCCCCGTTGGGCGTGTAGACGATGAGCTGATCCGAAGCGAGGTTGGGCCCGGTGTAGTCGAGGACGTTCCCGTACCGCGCCGCGGACAGGATGCAGACGAGGGCGGCGATCAGCACGCCGAGGCTGATGGCCGCGAGGGCCGAACCCGAGCGGGCCCGGTAGCGGGCCAGATCCCGCAGCGCCAGCCGTACCGCGACCGGGGCCCGGCGGCCGAGCCTGGCCAGCGCCGACAGGCAGAACGGCGCCAGGAGCACCACCGCCGCGATGAGGGCCACGAAGCCGATGACGAGCTCGAGCGCGCCGCCCTGCCTGTTCTTGCCCGCGTACCAGAACAGGAAGGCGGCGAGCACGAAGATGATGACGCCGGGCACCGCCGACCGGCGGATCTGCCGGGGCGGAGCGGGGCGGCCGGACAAGGCAGTCACCACCGGGATCCTGGTGATCGCGCGAGCCGGACGGGAGGCGGCGAAGAACGTGGCGACGACGGCCAGCACCATCGCCGCGGCGATCACGACCCACGGCAGCTGGAACAGGCCGATCAGGTGGTGCGCGCTGGACTCGGCGCTCGGCCGGTAGGCCAGCCAGCCCGCCAGGCCCAGCACGGCCCCGATCAGCGAGCCGGCCACGCCGACGGCAACCCCGTTGGCCCGCACGACGAGACGCACGTGCCGGTCGGTGGCGCCCAGCGCGCCGAGCATCCCGATGGCCCGCAGCCGACGCTGCGCCAGCACGGTGAAGCCGCCCACCGACACCAGCGCGATGAGGAGCATCGCGACCGTGACCAGCGCCAGCGTGATCGTCTCGGGGTTGAACGCGTTGGCCGGCACCGCAGATGACGGCGTCTGCACATTCGGGCCGATCGAGCCGGGCGTGCGTCCCGGCGCGTCGAACAGGACGGAGACCTGGGTCGGCGCCCGGACCTGGCCCGGCAGCACGAGGGCGAATTCATCCAGCAGGCTCTGCGGGTTCTGCACCATGCCCACCACCCGCCAGGCCGTCCCGCCCTGGTGCCACAGGCTCCCGATCCTGAGGCCGAACGCGCTGGCCACCCCGGCCGTCACGGCCGCCTGGCCCGGTCCGGCGGGGTAGTGCCCGGCGGTCAGCGAGAGCATCGGCTGCCCGAACAGGCCGCGGCTGTTCTGCGCGCGCAGGTCGTAGGTGTTGATCGAGCCGGGGATGGCGACGGTCTGGTTCTCGATGACGTCGACCCGGCCGAAGCGGCGCTGCAGCGAAGCGACATCGGCGGCCAGGTGCGGGTCCGAGCCCGGGAACGTGGCGAGGTCCTGGGCGGTGCCGAAACCCGCGCTGGCGGACGGCGGCGTGTTGGTCGCCACCGCGGCCCCGATGACCGTGGCGGCCACCGCCACCACGACGAGGGCCAGGACCAGCAGTTGCTGGCGCCACTCGCGCCGGAACATCCGCCAGGCCCACCGGATCACGGCGCGGCGGGCGGGGGCGCCGCCGTTGCCGGCTGCCGCCCGCGCCGGGCGCTCGCGCAGCGCCGTGCTCACTGGCCCGTGCCCGGCGTGAGCAGCGACTCGGGACCGGGCAGCGGAGCGGTCTGGTCGGTCACCAGCCCGTCGCGCAGGAACACCACCCGGTCGGCCCACGAGGCCAGCTGCGCGTCGTGAGTCACCACCACCGCCGCCACGCCCCGCTTGCACGCCTCGTGGATCAGCCGCATCACGCCCTCCGCGTTCACCGAGTCGAGCGCGCCCGACGGCTCGTCGGCCAGCAGCAGGCGGCGGTCCCCGGCCACCGCGCGGGCGATCGCCACCCGCTGCCGTTCCCCGCCGGACAGCTGGTCGGGAAAGTGCGACCCCCGCTCGCCGAGGCCGACCTCGTCCAGCGCCCGCAGGCCGGCCGCGCGGGCGGCCCGGGCGGACACTCCGTCGAGCTCCATGGGCAGGGTGACGTTCTCGGCCGCGGTCAGCCCGGGCAGCAGGTTGAAGTCCTGGAAGACATAGCCCACCGTGCGGCGGCGCAGCCGGGCCTTGGCGTTGCGCGACATCCCGGACAGCGCCGTCCCGCCGACCAGCACCTCCCCGCTGTCCGGCTCCTCCAGGCTGCCCGCGATGGTCAGCAGCGTCGACTTGCCCGACCCGCTGGGGCCCATGACGGCCACCAGCGCCCCCGGGTCCACCGACAGGTCCACGCCGCGCAGTGCCTTCACTTCCGCCGCCCCGGCGCCGTAGGTCTTCGACACTCCTCGCAGCTCCAGCACGCTCATCGCCACGCCTCGCTTTCGCATCCTCGTCCCCGTCCCTGTCCGGTCATCGCCGCACCCCCACCCGGCGCCGCAGCCGCGGCAGCGCCGCCGGAGCAGGCGGCAGCGGATCCGCGGCGGCGCGCTTGAGCCGCCCGTCCGCGGTGTCCAGCCACCGGACCACGGCGTCCAGCCGGAACAGCTCGGCGTCCACCACCAGAGCGAGGTTCAGGTCGGACTGGGCCTCGTCCTCTTTGATCCGGGTCCACTGCTGCATGAGCTGCACCAGGTACCGGCGATGCACCTGGATCACCTCGTGCACGTCGGTGCCGGGGACCCGGGTCGCGACGAGCACCTTCATCACTAGCTCATCGCGCGGCGGGGAGGCCAGGTCCGGCGGCGTGCGCAGCCACCCGGCCAGCTCCTTCGCCCCTTCGGGGGTGATCCGGAAGGCCTTCTGCGGGCCGTCGTCCGCGGTGTCGTCGGACTCCACCAGGCCGTCGCGTTCAAGCCGCTGCAGCGTGGTGTACACCTGGCCCACGTTCAGGGGCCACACCTCTCCGGTGCGCGCCTCGAACTCCTCGCGCAGCTGCAGCCCGTACTTGGGCCCCTCGCTCAGCAACGCCAGCAGCGCGTGCCGGACGGTCATGACCTGGCACATTCAAGTATCATGCCGAGCATAATACCGGGTATACAGAGGTTCGCCAAGGGGAATTTCCCCCCATTAAAATGCCTGGGGTTTCCTAGGTAAGTTCCGGCCAGTTGCGAGTCGGCCGCCCCGGCGCTCCGGTCACCCGGCGGCCGGGGAGCGTTTCCCCGTTGACCTGCAGGATCGCCCAGTGGTCCAGTCGGCGTCTGGCGCACTCAGGCGTCAGCGCCATCCCCGCTAACCGGTAGCGTGGCCACGGCGCCCGCGGTGAGCCCGGCGAGCCCGGGGAGGACCAGCGCGGCCGCGTCGAGCGCGTCCGGGTCGGGCGGGTATCTCGGGTGCGGAACGGCGATCACCTGCAGTCCCGCGGCGGCGGCCGACCGCAGGCCGTTCGTCGAGTCCTCCACCGCCGCGCACCGCTGCGGCCGATGGCCGAGCTGTCCTGCCACCGCGAGGTAGATGTCCGGGGCGGGCTTGCCGTGCGCGACCTGTTCCGTGGACAGGGCGACGGCGAAGCACGACCGCAGCGACGCCGCGTCCAGGACGGTACCGATGAGCGAGGGCGGCGATGAGCTCGCCAGTCCGAGCGGCCACCGGGCCGCCATGCGCCGGACCGCGTTGACCGCACCGGGCATGAGCGGCAGCCGTTCGGCATAACGGGCTGTCATGCGGTCGATGACCAGTGCCGCGACCGTGTCGGGCGGCAGGCCGACGCCGAGGTCCTCGCTGAGGTACCGCGCCCACTCGCCTGTGCTCATGCCCATGATCCGCCGCTGCGCATCCGGGGCCCAGTGACCGCCGTGCTCGGCCACCACCTGCCGGCGCACCTGCTCCCACACCGGCTCCGAGTCGATGAGCACCCCGTCAAGGTCGAAGACGACCGCCTCGGTCATGCGCCGCTCCCGGGACTTTCAGCGCGGCACGGCGCGCCGCGGCCGCAGCGGCGGCCCGGGCTCGCCGGCGGCGACGTTGCCCATCGCGGTGGCGAAGGCTTCGAGGTCCAGGCCCCCGAGATGGTCCATGACGTGCCTGCGGACGCTGAGCAGGTGGCTGGGGTAGGCCTTCATCAGCCGCTCGAGCCCCGCGTCGGTGAGGACCGCCAGCTGGCCGCGGCCGTCGCTGCGGGCCCTGACCCGCTCAACGAGCCGCTGCCGCTCGAGCCGGTCGATCACCCGGGTCAGGCCGCTGGCCGAGAGGGCCGCGAAGCTGGCCAGCTCGTTCATCCGCAGGGTGTGGTCGGGCTGCTCGGACAGGCTCATCAGCACGATGTACTCGGCCAGGTTGAGCCCGTGCGACTCGAGCAGGTCGGCGTCCAGGACGCGGGGCAGGACGACGAGCGCACGGGCAAGCGCCCGCCACGCGGCCTCCTCAGCGGCGGTCAGCGGCTGGACTGTCACCCCCGCCGCTGCGGTCTCCGCCTTCGCCGATGTCCCCGCCCGCTCCGCGGGTGCTGACGCCGGGGTCGCTTCCGCCGATGCCGCCATGCCCGCCAGGATAGTTGCTTGACAGCGCAACCTCAATGACTGCCCCGTGTTGCGACATTCCGTGCGGTACGCAAGAGTACCGTCCGGGTTTGTCCGGATATGTACTTGCGGAATGGAACGCATGGAAGTCGAGTTGATCATGGAGAGGCGCCATCCGGGACCGACTGAGGCGCGAGTGCGGGATGCCCCGGGGGCTGGCGGGCTCAGCCGGCCAGCGTTGCCTCGAGGGTGATCTCGGGAACGGCTGCCAGCGCCCGGCTGACCGGGCAGCCCGGCCTTGGCCGCGGCGGCGTGCCGCTGGAAGGCCTCGTCGTCGATTCCCGGAACCCGGCCCACCGTGACCAGGGCGATCTTGGTGATGGTCGGGGCCCCGTCGACCGGGCGGAGCGTGACCGTGGCGTCGGTGCGCACCGACTCCGGCGGGGTGCCAGCCTCGGCCAGCATGTTGGACAGTGCCATCGAGAAGCAGGACGCGTGTGCCGCCGCGATCAGCTGCTCGGGGTTGGCGCCCGGGCCGTCCTCGAACCGGGACTTGAAGGAATACTCGCCGCTGATCGTGTCGCCGGCGGTGAACGTGCCGGTACCCGACCGCAGGTCACCCTTCCACTCTGCGCTTCCCCTGGCCGGCATCGCTGCCTCCTTCGCTGGTGGCTGTCGCTCGACTGAACGCTAGCAGCCGGCAGCCCGTATCCTGCGCCGGGTGATCGCGTTACGGAGAGGGTGACATGACTAACGTGGTGCTGACCGGCGGCAGCGGCAAGCTCGGCCGCGCCTGCCTGGCCGAACTGCTCGAGCACGGCTACTCGGTCACGAACGTCAACCTGGTCCGTCCCCCTGACGACCCGTGCCCGTTCGTGCGCGCCGACCTCACCGACATGGGCCAGGCGATGGAGGTCCTGCACCAGGTGGACGACCGGCACGACCGCATCGACGCCGTCGTCCACCTCGCGGCGGTGCCGGCCCCGGGCATGGTCCCCGGTGCCGAGCTGTTCCGCAACAACACGGTCAGCACCTACAACGTGTTCGCGAGCGCCCGTCACCTGGGCATCCGCACCATCGTGTCGGCGTCCAGCGAGACGGTGCTCGGCCTGCCGTTCGACACGCCGCCGCCCTACGTGCCGGTCGACGAGGAGTACCCGCCGCGGCCGGAGACCGCGTACTCCCTGTCCAAGACCATGGGCGAGGAGATGGCCAGGCAGTTCTGCCGCTGGGACCCGGAGATGAAGATCGTCAGCCTGCGCTTCTCCAACGTGATGCTGACCGGGGACTACGCGCAGTTCCCCGGCTTCGATGACGAGCCGGCGAGCCGGAAGTGGAACCTGTGGTCCTACATCGACGCCCGGGACGGGGCTCAGGCGGTGCGCAAGGCGCTGGAGGCGCCGCTGACCGGGGCCGAGGTGTTCATCATCGCCAGCCCGGATACGGTGATGACCCGCCCGGTCACCGAGCTGATGGCGGAGTTCTTCCCCGGCGTGCCGTGGCGGCGCGAGGTGGGACCGCACGAGTCGCTCTTCTCCATCGGCAAGGCCCGCCGCATGCTCGGCTACGAGCCCCAGTACACCTGGCGGACAGCTACCTGAGCCGCGGTCCACGATCGGGACCGGCCAGCCACCCTTCGCGCGGGGACGTCACGCCTTGTTGCTGTAGACCCGGTCCGGCTCGATGAGGACGACGGTGCGCCGCTGCTCGGCCATCACCCGGTCGTACTCGTCCCAGTCCTCGTGCTCGCCGCCGGCCGCCGCGAACACCTCGCGCCGCAGCAGCCTGAGCCGCTCCTCGTCGAGCCAGGGCAGGGGATCGTCGGGGCCGGCGAGCTCGGCGTGGCCCTCGACCGCCGCCCACCGCCAGCCGCTGCGGAAATTCACCGTCAGCTGCGGGCGAGCCCGCAGGTTGGCCAGCTTCACCGGCCCGTAGGTGACGAAGGCCAGCGCCGGCTGTCCCGTCAACGGATGGGCCAGCAGCCCAGCGTTGACCACCGAGGACTGGATCGTGCCGTCCGCCCGGAGCGTCGAGACCACCGCCAGCCCGTGCTCCTGCTGTCCCAGCGCTGCCGCTTCATCCAGTGTCGTCATCGGCGTTCCTCGCTACCTGGCCGGAGCGGCTCGCGCCGGTACGGGAGCGCGCGGAGGGCTGCCTGCAGGGTATCGGGGAACTCGGTCACACTGGGGCGATGGGCTTCTACACCGACCGGGTCGTTCCCCGCATCACCAACCTCGCCCTGAGCGGCGCCGAGCTCGACCGCATCCGCGGCCGGGTCGCCAGCGGCCTCGAGGGCGAGGTACTCGAGGTCGGATTCGGCTCCGGGCGCAACGTGCCGCACTACCCGCGGGCGGTCAAGCGGGTCCAGGCTGTCGACCCGGCCACGGCGGGGCGGAAGCTGGCGGCCAGCCGGGTGGCGGCGAGTCCGGTGCCGGTCGAGTACGTCGGCCTTGATGGCCAGGCGCTGCCGGCGGGCTCCGCCAGCATCGATTACGTGCTGAGCACCTGGACGCTGTGCACCATCCCCGACGTAGCGGCCGCGCTGCGCGAGATGCACCGGGTGCTGCGGCCCAGCGGCGAGCTGCACTTCGTCGAGCACGGCCGTTCGCCGGACCCCGGCGTCGCCCGCTGGCAGGACCGGCTCACGCCGCTGCAGCGGCGGCTGTTCGCGGGCTGCCACCTCAACCGGCCCATCGACCGCCTGGTCGCCGAGGCGGGCTTCCGCGTGACCCGGCTGGACAACTTCTACGTCAGCGGCCCCAAGGTGACCGGCTACAACTTCGAGGGCGTGGCGGTCAAGGCCTGATCCCCGGCCGGGCCGGTCGCCGGGAAGCGCCGTGAACGTGTCGCGGCGAGCCGGTGATGACCGCAGCCTCCTTTGCCCGGGTCATCACGAGGACAATGCTGTTTGCAGGCGGCTGCCAGCTCCGCGCTCCCGGAGCGCCAGCGTCCGTGTGGCAACGCTATCGGCCGCCCGGCGGCGACGCGGCTGACCGGGCAGCCCGGCCGGCGCGCGATGATCGTTGCATGAGAGCCGAGGAGCCCGGTCCGGCCGGCCAGCGCGCGACGCTGGAACGCGCCAGGGACATCACGGGCACGGTGCTGTTCCCTGCCGCGCTGGAAACCGACAGCAGCCCCCGGGTGCCGGCCGGTCATCTCGACCTGCTGGCCGGCGACGGCTTCTACGGCCTGGCCGGCCCCGCCGACGCAGGCGGGGTCGGGGCCGACTACCGGACCCAGTGCCTCATCGCGGAGGCCTTCGCCAGCGGCTGCCTGACGACTGCGTTCGTCTGGATCCAGCATCAGGGCGTGGTGCAGCGGGTGGCTGGCGCGCGGCCCGCGCTGCGCGGGGCCTGGCTCGGCCCGCTGTGCCGGGGCGACCGCCGGGCCGGGGTGGCGCTGGGCGGCTCCCTGCCCGGGCCGCCGAGGCTGCGGGCCCGCAGGATTGCCGGCGGCTACCTGCTTGATGGCCATTCGCCGTGGGTGACTGGCTGGGGCATGATCGACACGCTGGCCGTGGCTGCCAGGGACGAGCGGGACGTGCTGGTCTGGAGCCTGGCGGACGCGGCGGAAAGCAGCACGCTCAGCGTGCAGCCGCTGCGCATGGTGGCTGCTTCGGCCAGCGGCACGGTCACTGCCAGGTTCACCGGGCACTTCGTTCCCGACGACCGGGTGCTGCGCAGGCAGCCGCTCGCCGAGTTCAGGACCGAGGACGCACGGGGGCTGCGGATGAATGGGTCGCTCGCGCTCGGCGTGCTCGCGCGGTGCCAGGCGCTGCTCGGGCCGAGCCCGCTGGACATCCAGGCCGGCGCGTGCCGCACCAGCCTGGACGAGGCCACGCCGGACAGCCTGCCGGCCGCCAGGGCGGCCGCGGCCGAGCTGGCGATGCGGGCCGCGACCGCGCTGCTGGTGCAGGCCGGCAGCCGGGGCATCCTGCTCGATCAGCACCCTCAGCGGCTGGTCAGGGAGGGAATGTTCCTGTCCGTGTTCGGATCCAGGCCGCCGATCAGGGATGAGCTGCTCGCCCGGCTGTCAGCGGCACCGGGCCCATGACGAACCCGGGATCGACCTGGCTGGTCAGGTCCTGGGCGGTGGCGTGTTAGCGGCAGTCGGCGCAGGTCCCGAGCACGTCCAGGCGATGACTGTGAGCCTGGAAGCCCTCGGCGTCGGCGAGCTTGCCGATGGCAGTGGCCAGGTCCTGCTCGAACCCGGCCGGCAGGGTCACGTCGGTGACCTTGCCGCAGTTCACGCACAGCAGGTGGTGATGGTGCTCGGTGAGGTCCTCGGCCAGCTCGAAACGGGTGAACTCGTCGTTGGCCGTGACCCGCCGGACCAGCCCGGCCGACTCCAGGTCAACCAGGTGCCGGTAGGCGGAGCTGCGCGGCAGGTCGGGGAGGCTGCCGGCGATGTCGCCGATGCTCACCGGGTGACCGGCGCTGACCAGCAGGCCGATGATGGCCCGCCGTCCGGCGGTATAACGCAGATCGATCCGGCGCAGGCGCAGCTCGACGACGCCGTGCAGGTCGCCGGCCATCCCTTGAGCTGGCATGACGCTCCTTTAAGCAGCCTGTCCGCCGCTGCTCCGCAGGATCGGCGGACTAGTGCTCGTCGTAGTGCCCGTCGTGGGCGGCGTGCCGGTGCCCGTCGTGGGCGTAATCCGTGTGGCCGTCGTGGGCGACCGGCTCATGCCCGCAGCCGTCGCCGTGCGCGTGGCCGTGGGCCTCGTGAGCGACGTGCTGCAGCGCGTGCTCGTCGTAGTGGTCATCGTGGCCGGCGTGGGCGTGTCCTTCGTGGATGTAGTCCACGTGGCCCTCGTGCTCGGTGCTCGCATGCCCGCAATCGGCGCCGTGGCTATGAGCGTGCCCGGTATGAACCTCATGCTCGGCGGTGGTCATTGCTCCTCCTTGCTGTGATGGATGGCGTCCGCCACAATGTGGGCGACGTGGTGGTCTACCAGGGAATACGCGGCTTCCCTGCCGTGGCGCTCGACCCCGACGAGCCGGGCCCCGCGCAGCACCCGCAGGTGCTGGGAGACCAGCGGCTGGCTCATCCCCAGCAGCTCGACCAGCTCGTGGACGAACCGGGGCTGCTCGGCGAGCTCGGTCACGATCGCCAGCCGGGCGGGGGCGGACAGCACCTTCAGCAGCTCGCCGGCCGCCTCGTATGCCTTCGTCCCGCCCGACACGACGCCATATAAACACATGCTCATCCACTTATGCAACTCGGGGCGCCGAGGGCACCGCCACCCGGAGGTGCCCTCGGCTTGCAGTCCCCGGGGGCCGCCTCGACTTATTTGCAATGAGACCCAGTCTGAGACTATCTTTCCAGTTATGGTCATCACGGCAGATCGATCCCGAGCCCGCACGTCCCGCAGGACCCGCAGCATGGTCCTGGCCGGAGCGGTAACGGGCCTGGCGGTGCTGGCCGCCGGGTGCTCGAGCGGCAGCACGACCGCGACCGCCGCGAACGGCACCACGGTGATCACCGCCATTGGCGCCGAGAACGAGTACGCCAACGTGCTGAGCCAGATCGGCGGCCGGTACGTCAACGTGACCGCGATCCTGAAGAACCCGAATACCGACCCGCACACGTTCGAGGCGAGCCCGCAGGTGGCGCAGCAGGTCAGCTCCGCGTCGCTGATCGTGCAGAACGGCGTGGGCTACGACACCTGGATCAGCAACATGGAGGCGGCGTCGGCGAACCCGAAGCGCAAGGTGATCGTGGTGCAGCACCTGCTCGGCCTGCCCGACGCCACCCCTAACCCGCACCTCTGGTATGACCCGAAGACGATGCCGCTGGTGGCGAAGGCCATGGCCGGCGACCTGTCCGCGCTGCTGCCCGCCCACGCCGCCTACTTCCAGGCCAACCTGAAGGCGTTCGACCAGTCGCTGACGCCCTGGCTGACCGCCATCGCGCGGTTCAGGGTGAAGTACGCGGGCGTCCGGGTCGCCACCACCGAGCCGGTCGCCGACTACCTGCTGCAGGCCATGGGGGCGAACAACCTCACCCCGTTCTCCTTCCAGGCCGACATCATGAGCGGCCACGAGCCGCCGCCCCAGGACATCGCGCTGGAGAACGGCTTCTTCACCCAGCACAAGGTCAAGGCGTTCGCCTACAACCAGCAGGTGGTCAGCGCGCTCACGACGTCGATACGGGACACCGCCATCAAGGCCGGGATCCCGGTGGTCGGTGTCTACGAGACCATGCCGGCCGGCTACACCTACCAGTCGTGGATGCTCGCCGAGGTCAACGCCCTGCAGAAGGCGGTGGCCAACAAGGTCTCCACGCAGAAGCTGTGATGACCCACCAGCCCCGGGCCGGGGCCCTGACACCGGAGGTGCTGGCCGTTGAGGGCGTCAGCGTGTCGCTGGCGGGACGGCAGATCCTCGACGACGTCACCTTCACCGTCGAGGCCGGGCAGTTCACCGGCCTGATCGGCCCGAACGGAGCCGGGAAAACGACGCTGCTGCGGGTGATCCTCGGCCTGCAGCGGCCCACCCGCGGCAGCGTCGCGGTGCTGGGCCGGCCCCGTACCCGGCGGAACCAGTCCATCGGCTACGTCCCGCAGAAGGTCCTGCTCGACCCCGACATGCCCATGCGGGCCCGGGACCTGGTGGCGCTGGGCCTGGACGGGCACCGGTTCGGGATACCGCTGCCCTCGAAGGAACGCAGCGGGGCGGTGCGCGAGATGCTGCACTCGGTCGACGCGGATCACTTCGCCGACGCCCGGGTCGGGAACCTGTCTGGTGGCGAGCAGCAGCGGGTGCTGATCGCGCACGCCCTGATCAGCCGCCCCCGTCTGCTGCTGCTGGACGAGCCGCTGGCCAACCTCGATCTCCGCAGCGGCCAGGAGATCATCAGCCTGCTTGCCCGGATCGCCCGCGAGCAGGAGATCGCCGTGCTGCTGTCCGCGCACGAGATGAACCCGCTTCTCCCGGTGATGGACCGCGTCGTCTACATGGCCGGCGGGCGGGCGGCGAGCGGGTCCACCGATGAGGTCGTCCGGCCCGACGTGCTCAGCAGGCTTTACGGTCACCACGTGGACGTCCTGCACGTGCACGGCCGCGTCCTGGTCGTGGCCGGCCCGGCCGCCGGTGACGAGCCCGCACTGATCGCCGACCACGGGCTCGAGACAGGCTGACCGGCTATGCATCAGCTCTACATGTGGGTGTTCGAGCCCGGTTTCTTCTCCAGCCCGCAGGTCCGCATAGCCGTGACGATCGGCGGCGTGGTCGCCGTCGTCTCCGCCGTGGTCGGCGTGTTCACCGTCATGCGCGGCCAGTCGTTCGGCGGGCACGCGCTCGGCGACGTCTCCGCGGCCGGCGGCTCGGCCGCGCTGCTGCTGGGCTTGAGCCCGATCATCGGGTTCGTGGGCCTGGGCGTCATCGGCGCGGGCGTGATGGACCTGATCGGCGTCCAGCGGGTCCGGGGAAGGGACCTGGCGACCGGCATCGTGCTCGGCTCCGCTATCGGCCTGACCGCCCTGTTCCTCTACCTGAGCACGATCGCGGGGGCCACGACCGGCGCCCCCCAGCAGATCCTCTTCGGCACCATCTTCACCACCACCAGCAGCACCATCCCCGCCATCGTGATCCTCGGCGTGATAGCACTCGCGATCATCGCGATCGTCGCCCGCCCGCTGCTTCTGACCACCATGAGCACCGACATCGCCGCCGCCCGGGGAGTGCCGGTCCGCCTCGTGGGCCTGCTCTTCATGCTGGCCCTGGCTGTCGCCGTCGGGCTGTCCTCGGTGGCCGTCGGGGCCATCCTGTCCACCGCCCTGCTGATCGGCCCGGCTGCCGCCGCGCTGCGCCTGACCAGCCGGGTAAGCCGGGCCGTGGTCGTTGCCTGCGTGATCGGCGTCGGCTCCACCTGGCTCGGCGTCCTGCTGGCCTACGACAGCTTCTACTGGGGCTCGAGCCAGCTGGGCCTGCCGGTCAGCTTCTTCATTGTCGCCGTGATCTTCGCCGCCTACCTGGCCTCGGGACTGCCGGCTGCGGCCCGGGCCGCAGCCGGGCACCGGGGAACGGCAACGCCGATGGCCAGTGCTGCCGGCTCAGACCAGATCGCCGCCTGAACCGGGCGGGCAAGGAGCACCATGTTCGCGAGCTTCATGACGAACACCTGGATCGTCGCGACGATCGTCGCTGCCGTCGCCGGGGTCGTCGGGTACTTTGTCGTGCTGCGCGGCTCGGCCTTCCCCGCGCACGCCATTCCCAAGGGCGCGTTCGCCGGAGCCGCCGGGGCCAGCCTGCTCGGGATCAACACCCTGATCGGGCTGGGA
The DNA here is from genome assembly GCA_963697445.1 of uncultured Actinomycetes bacterium. Lineage (GTDB taxonomy): Bacteria > Actinomycetota > Actinomycetes > Streptosporangiales > Streptosporangiaceae > PALSA-505. The sequence continues at coordinate 40,519 of CAVOOC010000021.1, read as the reverse complement.
GTGTTCTCGCTGCTGGGCGCCCTCGGCATCGGCGCCCTGGGCCGACGTGGCCGTCACGACGTCGTCACCGCGCTCGCCCTGGTCATGATGCTCGCCCTCGGCGCCGCGTTCCTCAGCAGGACGACTCAGTACGAGCCGCAGATCTACTCGCTCCTGTTCGGCGAGGTCCTGGGCGTGAGCAGCACCCAGCTCCTGCCCGTCGCGGTGCTCGGCGCCCTCTGCATCGCAGCGATCGCGGTCCTGTACCGGCCGCTGATGCTGTCCTCGGTCGTCCCCGAGATAGCCGAGGCGAAGGGGATCCGCGGCCACCGCATGGAGATCTGCTTCCTCGTTGTCGTGGCGCTGGCGACAGCCATGACCGTGCCCGTGGTCGGTGCCCTGCTGATCTTCAGCCTGATGATCGGGCCCCCCGCCGCCGCCAGGTCGCTGACCAGCCGGCCGGTCCTCGCCATGATCCTTTCTGTCATCCTGGCCCTGGTCACCGTGTGGGCCTCGATCGCCGCCTCCTACCTGTACAACTGGCCGGTAGGGTTCTTCGTCGGCGCCCTCGGCGCGCTTTCCTACGGCATCGGGCGCGGCTGGGCCTGGCACCGCACCCGGGCCGCGGCTCCCCGGCTCCGGCCGGCAACGGACTGACCTCGCACGGCCCCGGGTGACGCGCCCCCGGGACGGCCTGGCCTGCGGTTGCGGGTGAGATGACCGTCTGCCGGGATGAAAGCCGAGCTCACGGAAAGCACCTATGATGCAGGCCGCCGCCCGCGCTCGCGGGATCGCGGCCGAGGGCAGGCAGAGGCACGCCGACGTGAGGAGTCACGATGACGACGACGTTCACCGGCCGGGAGCCGGCCGGGGTGGCCGCCGACACGATTTCTCGTTCGTCGCCGACCAAGTGCCAGGCTCGCACCCGCCTCTACCGGCGGGGGCAGCTGGAGCTCGAGGGGTTCCCGGTCGCCGAAATCAGCGAACATCTCGGTAACGACTCCGCCGTGGTCTGGCTGGATCTGCGCGACCCGGACCGGGAGGACCTCGCGGTGCTCAGCGAGGAATTCGGCCTGCATCCGCTGGCGGTGGAGGATGCGGTGCACGAGCACGAGCGGCCGAAACTCGACCGGTACCGCAGCCACCTGTTCGTCACCGCCTACGCGGTGCACCTTGATGCCGCGACCGGCGAGCTGGCCACCAGCGAGCTGGCTGCCTTCATCACCGAGCGGGCCCTGATCACCGTCCGCAAGGACGACGGGCTCGACATCGGCGCCGTGCTCGGCTACTGGGATGCCAGCCCCGACCTCGCCGGATCCGGGGTCGGGTACCTGCTGTACGGGCTGCTCGACAACATCGTGGACGGTCATTTCGCGGCCGTTCAGGGCCTGGACGAAACGATCGAGGAACTGGAGGACCTGCTGTTCTCCGACCAGCCCCAGGACCTGGACGTGCAGCGGCGCAGCTTCGAGCTGCGCAAGAGCCTGGTCCTGCTGCGCCGCATCGTGCTGCCGATGCGGGAGGTGGTCAACTCCCTGATGCGCCGGGATCTGCAGATCGTCAGCGACTCCCTGCAGCCGTACTACCAGGACGTCTACGACCACGTGCTGCGCGCAACCGAGTGGACGGAGAGCCTGCGGGACCTGGTCACGACGATCCTGGAGACGAACCTGACCATCCAGAGCAACCGCATGAACGTCATCACGAAGAAGGTCACCAGCTGGGCCGCGATCGTGGCGGTGCCGACCTTCATCACCGGCTTCTACGGCATGAACGTGCCGTATCCGGGTTTCGGCCAGCACTGGGGCCTCATCACCTCGTCCGCCATCATGATCGTGACCGCGGTTGTCCTCTACGTGGTCTTCAAGGTGAAGGACTGGCTCTAGCGCGGCCGGGTCAGTCATCCGCCGCGGTGTCGATGACGGGAACCGGCTCGATGCCGATCTTCTTGGCTATCTGGGTCAGCAGCAGGTCCTGCGCGGCGAGGTGGCCCTGCAGGTGCGCCACCTCGTGCAGGGTCGCGCTCGCGTCGTGGTAAGTCGCCTCGGAGCGCTTGTCCGCCGCGTCCGCCTGCACGTTCTGCCCGACCATGATGATCGACAGCAGCACCAGCTGCAGGAACGTCTGCGCCACCCACTGAACGATCGTGTTTATGCCGCCGCGGATCGCGCCCGGCAGGCTGAGGAGGTCGAAAGCGGCGAACGCGTAGGCGCACCACATGCTGCCCACCGCACGCGTGATCACGATCGCGAGCTTTGTGTTGAACCGGTTGATCGCGTTCCCCCGCGGCAGCAGGTCAGTCACCTTCACCGGGCCATCGGCGAGCCGCGAGGCGATGCGCGGATGGCGGATGTGCTGGTAGATAGTCATGCCCGAATTGTTGTCCTGCGGGCCGCGCGGCACGCCAGCCAGCCGTGCGGATCGGGGCCAGGATCCCGGACGGGAGCCCGGCTGCCGAGCCGCACGGCCGATAGCATGACCGGGCGGATCGATTCCCTGACCGGCTGATCCGGGAGGACCGGTGGCATTCAACGGGTGGCCTGCCGAGGCGCTGGAGTTCTACGAGGGCCTGGCGGCCGACAACTCCAAGACCTACTGGACCGCACGCAAGGACGTGTACGAGCGGGACGTGCACGCGCCGATGGCCGCGCTGCTCGCAGAACTCGAGGGCGAGTTCGGCGAGGGCAGGATCTTCCGCCCGTACCGCGACGTCCGGTTCAGCGCCGACAAGTCTCCGTACAAAACGGCGATCGCCGCCTCGCTGGCCGACGGCGGATACATCCAGCTGTCAGCGACGGGGCTCGCGGCCGGCAGCGGGATGTACCAGATGGCCGCCGACCAGCTGGAGCGCTACCGCCGCGCGGTCGCCGAGGACATCACCGGCAAGGAGCTGCCCAGGGTCATCGCCGGGGTCGAGGAGCACGGCATCGCGGTTAGCGGTCACCAGAGCCTGAAGAGCGCGCCGCGCGGCTACCCCAAGGACCACCCGCGCGCCGACCTGCTCCGGCACAAGGGCCTGGTCGCGTGGCAGGAGTGGGAGCCCGCCGCCTGGCTGGGGACGGCCGCAGCCAGGGACCGGGTGGCCGGCTTCTTCCGGGCCACCCGCCCGCTCTGCGACTGGCTGAACACGCACGTGGGCGACAGCGAGATATCAGATAGGCGCTGACACCCGGTCCCGATAGCGTGGGCGGCATGCAGAAGGACGTTGACTACCTCGGCCACCTGGCCAGCGAGTCCGCCCGCTTCGCCGACGCGATCGGGCTGGCCGCCCCGAGGCGCCCGTGCCGTCCTGCCCGGACTGGACTGCCGACGACCTGCTCTGGCATCTCGCGGAGGTGCAGTTCTTCTGGGGCACCATCGTGCGCGAGGGGCTGCCGGGCGACGAGGCCGACAAGCGCAAGCCGGAGCGCCCGGCCGGCCGGGCCGGCCTGCTGGCGTTCTACCAGCGGGCGAGCAGTGACCTCGGCGACGCCCTGGCCTCGGCGAGTCCCGGCAGCTACGCCTGGACGTGGTCGGACGACCAGACGGTCGGGTTCATCCGGCGGCGGCAGGCGCAGGAGGCGCTCATCCACCGGGTCGACGCCGAGCTCGCCGCCGGCGACCGGACCCCGATGGATGCGCAACTGGCCGCCGACGGGGTCGATGAGGTGCTGCGCGTGATGTACGGAGCAGCGCCCGGCTGGGGCAGGTTCACCCCGGCTTCCGAGCAGACGGTCCGGTTCCTGGCCACCGACACCGGTGACTCGTGGCTGGTGACGCTCGGCCGGTTCACCGGCACGGATCCCGACGACGGGACGCCTGTTGACGAGCCGGACATGCACGCCGCCGAGACCGACACCGGCGCGACGTCGGCCGCTCAGGTCAGCGGCAGCGCCGCCGACCTGGACTGCTGGCTGTGGGGCCGGCCGCCGCTCGGCCCGGTGGAGCGCTCGGGCGATCCCGGCGTGCTCGGCGGCGTGGATGCGGTGCTCGCGCAGGGCCTGAACTGACCGCGGGCGGTACCGGGCCACCGGGTGCGCTCAGGCCGCCCGGCGCCAGGCGCCGTGGAAGGTCACGCCGGTGCTCACCGGCAGGTGCGCGGTGAACAGCGGCCCGGCCGCCAGGTCGCGGGCGTCGAGCACCACCGCGTCGGTTGCCTGCCGGTGCGGGTCGTAGGCCTGGGCGACCAGCCAGCCGTCGTCCTCGTCCGCACCCCCGGGCCGGGGGACGAAGATCGGCTCGGAGACCAGCCATCCCGCGCCCGGATCCCAGGACTCGGTCTTCCCCGTGGCCAGCTCGACGCGGCCGATCCGTCCGGACAGCCCCCGTTCGGCATCTATGAAGACTCCGTAGATCACGCCGTACCCGCCAGTGGCCCGGCGCCCGTTGACCTGCGGGAAGTCCAGGCCCTGGGGGGACAGCTCGTGGCCTTCGGCCCGGCGGGTCCTGGCCGACACCCGGTAGCGCCACAGCGTCGGCGCCCGGCCGAACGTCGCGCTGGTCCTGAACTCCTTGAGGTAGGGCCGGATGTCGTCGTAGCTCTGGTAGCGGGCCAGGTCGATCACCACGTCGTCGCCGTCGTCGTACGCGGCGGCGAAGTGGAACTGGAACCACGCGGGCGCCTCCACGTACACCGGATCCCCGCCGGCCCGGGGGATGAGCACGATCGTGGTGGCGTCCCCGGCGCGGTATTCGAGCGCGTCGCCGAACGCGGCGCGGCCGGCCAGAAAGGGCATCAGCCGCAGCCGGACCGGGTTGAGGCAGAACACAAGCCAGCGGTCGGTGACGATGAAGTCATGGTTCATCACCGGCGCGGGAACCGGGACTTCGGCCAGCCGGTGCAGCCGCCCGGACCGGTCGATCCGGAACGTGGCCACCGTGTTCCTGCGCCCGTAGGCCATGCCGAAGTTGAAGATCTCGCCGGTGCCGGGATCCCAGTGCGGGTGCGCCGAGAACGGCAGCCGGGCCTCCAGCGCCCCGTCGAAGTCCATCTCGCCGATCGTCTCCAGCGTCGCGGGGTCGAGCTGCCAGGGATGGCCGGCCTCCCAAAGGGCCAGCAGCCGGCCGGACGTGAACATCACGTTGGTGTTGGCCGCGTTGCCCTTGCCCGGTGACAGCCGCAGGGCGTTACGCAGCGGGCCGCCCGGGGGCAGGGTCCCGAAGCCCTTGACGGCCGGGCGGCTGGCGCCCAGCTCGGCCACGTACTTGCCGGTCCGGACGAACCTGGTGGCGCAGTGCACCCTTCCGTCGGGGTCGAACCTGACGGCGCTGACCAGCCCGTCACCGTCGAAGAGGTGGTGAGCCAAGTCGAGCTTGGCCGGGCCGACCCGGTAGAGCGTGCCCGCCAGCCCGGCCGGCACGCGTCCCTCGACATCGGCCACCGGGCGGTTGACCTCTTCGGGCGTCTTGAAGGCGCTCACCCACGCGGGGATCGCGCCGGAACGGGTCGCGGTCGCCATCTTAACCTCCGGTTTGAACCGTCCGAATCAGATGGTCCTAACCGTAGGGTATGCTCATCGGGATGTCAACGCCGCGGCTGTCGCATATCTCGTACCTGGTGCTCGGCCTCGTCGCGGGGATGGGTCCCGCTACGCCCTACGAGCTCAAGCAGGTGGTCAACGGGTCACTGGGCTACTTCTGGTCGTTCCCGCACTCGCAGCTGTACAGCGAGCCGGACCGGCTGGCGGGCCTGGGGCTGCTGGAAGTGGAGCAGGAAGAGACGGGCCGGCGCCGCAAGCAGTACTCCGTCACCGCAGCCGGGCGCGAGGCGCTGGCGGCCTGGCTGCGGGACCCGGACGCCGAGCGGGCCGAGATCCGCGAGCCGGCGCTGCTCAAGCTGTTCTTCGGCGCGCTGGCGGACGACGAGGACATGACCCGGCTGGCCCGCGCGCGGGTCAAGGCCTACCAGCAGGAGCTTGACCAGTACACCGAGATCGAGAAGGCCATCAAGGATCAGCCGGAGATGAGCTATCCGTACGCCACGCTGCGGCTGGGCATCTCCTGGGCGCGGGCCTGCCTGGCGTTCTGGGGCGAGCTGGCCGGCGAGCAAGCGCCCGGGGAGCAAGCGCCCCGCTAGCCGGGTGCCCGCCCGGCGAGCGAAGCCGCGGCTGGCGGGCCGCAGCGATCTGAGGGCCTGGCGAGCAACGTTTACCCTGCGTATCTGCGTCATTACTAATATGAAACCCCTACTGACCAGGGCATTTGCGCGTAACGTACGGGCTGCGCTGCTTATCGCCACATTTGGCCTGATGACGGGGGGGCTCACCGCCGGTCCAGCGCTCGCCCAGGCAGGGCGGCCTGCGCCTGCTCCGCGGGCAGCAGCCGCCCGCGCCTCATCGGTGGTGCCGGGCGGGCCGATGATCCCGCCGCCCTGGGTTCCGCAGGCAGATCTCCTGATCACCATCCAGGACGCGCCGTCGGCCCCGGTCCAGCAGTGGACATTGACCTGCGGCCCGGACGGCGGAACCCTCCCGGATCCGGTCCGGGCGTGCCGGGTGCTCGGCGAGGTATGGAATCCGTTCACGCCGGTCCGCATCGGCGTGATGTGCCCGATGATCGTCTACGGTTCGCAGATCACGACGATCACCGGGTGGTGGCGCGGCAGCTGGATTTCGGTCCGGTTCAGCCGCACGTTCAGCTGTCAGGCCCCGGAGTGGTACCAGATCCTCTCGGCGCTCCCCGGCGGCTCTGGACAGGTGAACCCGGGCGGCCTCATGCTGCCAGGGCCGCCCGCCGCTTAGCGAGCCGGCGGACGGACTACAGGACGTCGTCCGCAGGAGCGTGCGTGTCCCGCAGGACGACGCGCAGCGCCGTCTCGGCGGCGTCGGCCGCGGTCCGCGCGGTCAGCGCGTTCGTGTGAGCGCGGTCGAGGTGACCGAGGCCGATGCAGTCGAACGCCACCTGGGCGTCGTGAATCGCCTGCTCAAGCTGGCGCGAGGCCTCCTCAAGGCTCATCGTTTCCCTCCTGGTTCTGCCGACCTGGGGCACGTACGTTACCCCACGCCACCGGCCTGTAACGTCAGTCCGTCGTAATGCGCGCCGGAAGGCGATCGGTAGGGTTGACGCGGCAGGCTGGCAACGGCCGCGCCCAGACCCGCACAGCCGGAGGGGCAGCAGATGGATCCGATGCCGGTTGCCGCCAGGCCGCTTCGCCGGGTGCTCGTCGCCAACCGGGGCGAGATAGCGGTCCGCGTGATCAGGGCCTGTCATCACGTCGGCGCCGAGGCGGTGGCCGTCTACTCCGAGGCGGACGCCGGGGCGGCGCACGTGCGGAAGGCCGACGACTCCCGCCTGATCGGGCCGCCGCAGGCAGCCAAGAGCTACCTGGACATCGACGCGCTCATCGGGGCCGCGAAGGACGCCGGCGCCGACGCCGTCCATCCCGGTTACGGGTTCCTCAGCGAGAACGCCGCCTTCGCGCAGGCGGTGACGTCCGCCGGGCTGACGTTCGTCGGGCCGCCGGCCGCCGCCATCGCGGCGATGGGCGACAAGGCACGTGCCCGGGTGCTCGCCGAGCAGGCCGGTGTCCCGCTGGTGCCAGGCAGCGGCCTCGTCGCCAGCGCGGACGAGGCGGTCGCGGCCGCCGCCCGGGTCGGCTACCCGGTGCTGGTCAAGGCCGCCGCCGGCGGCGGCGGACGCGGTATCAGGCCGGCCGGTGACGAGGACGCGCTGCGATCGGTGCTGCCGGCGGCGCAGCGAGAGGCCGCAGCCTCGTTCGGCAGCGATGCCGTGTACGTGGAGCGGAGCATCTCCCGGGCCCGGCACATCGAGGTGCAGGTACTCGCCGACTCACTCGGCAGCGTCGTGCACTGCTACGAGCGCGAGTGCTCCCTGCAGCGGCGGCGGCAGAAGCTGTTCGAGGAGGCGCCCGCCCCCGGCCTGTCACCTGACCTGCGCGACCGGATGACCGCGGCCGCCGTGCGGCTTGCCCAAAAGGTCGGCTACACCGGGGCGGGCACGGTGGAGTTCCTGGTGGACGGCGACGACTTCTACTTCATGGAGATGAACACCCGGATCCAGGTGGAGCACCCGGTCACCGAGCTTGTCACCGGTCTCGACCTGGTCGCCGAGCAGCTGCGGGTGGCATCCGGCCTGCCGCTGTCGGTCCGGCAGGAAGACATCGGCCTGCGCGGGCACGCGGTCGAATGCCGCATCAACGCGGAGGACCCGGCCAAGAAGTTCATGCCCCGGCCCGGCACCGTGACCACGCTCGAGCTGCCCGGCGGCCCCGGCATCCGGGTCGATCACGCGCTCGCTCCCGGGGCCGCCGTCCCGCCGTTCTACGACTCCCTGGTGGCGAAGCTGTGCGCCTGGGGCACGAGCAGGCCGCAGGCACTCGCCCGGGCCGGCCAGGCGCTCGCCGAGCTGGAGATCGGCGGCCTGACCACGACGGCGCCGCTGCACCGGCGGCTGCTCGACGTGCCCGACGTGCGGTCCGGGAACTACCACACGTCCTGGCTGGAGGAGTTCCTGGCCTGATCCGGCCGGGCGCAGCCGTGCAGATCAGCCACGCGACGCAGGCCGCTCCCGGCCGGGCGAACGAGGACTACGTCGCGGCCGGCCCGGACTGGGCCATGGTGCTGGACGGCGCCACTGCCCCGGCGGGCGTCGCGAGCGGGTGCATCCATGACGTGCGGTGGCTGGTCCGCAGGCTGGCGGCGGCTCTCGCCGCGCGGCTGACCCTGGCCGACGGCGCCCCGCTCACCGAGGTCCTGGCCGGAGCCATCGCCGAGACGAGAGACGCGCACGCCGGCACCTGTGACCTGGCCAACCCGGACTCCCCTTCGTTGACCGTGTCAGCGGTCCGGGTCCGGGACGACAGCCTGGACTACCTCGTGCTGTGCGACTCGCCGCTGCTGCTGCGGGACCGGGACCGGCAGGTCACGATCATCGCCGACGACCGGCTCGAGCGGCTCCCGCGCGACGCCTGCCGGCCCGGGCGTGGCGCAACAGGCCGGGCGGGTTCTGGGTGGCGAGCACCGACCCGGAGGCCGCGTATCAGGCGGTCCGCGGGTCGGCCGGCCTCGATGCCGTGACCGACGCCGCACTGCTCACCGACGGCGTGACGCGGCTGGCCGAGTGGTACGGCTACTCCTGGCCGGACATCTTCGCGCGGCTGAGCGATGGCGGCCCGGCCGGCCTGATCGACCTGGTGCGCGCCGCGGAGCGCCAGTCTCCGCCGCGCGGCCCTGGGCACAAGCAGCACGACGACGCCACCGCGGTGCACATCCGCTTCTGAACGAGCGGCGCCTGTGATGATGGAGCATTTGATCTGTGATCGCAGATCAAATGCTCCTTTATAAGCGGTGATGCGGCCCGGCGCGGGACAAGGCGGCGCGGCGGGCGGGCCATGCGAGAACGGTGACCGCGGTCGGCCGGGGGCGACGGAGCCGACGACTGCCGGGGCTGCGAGCTAGCCGAGAGCCGGTATGACGTCGGTGCCGTAGGCGGCCAGGGTCTTGTCCGCCTCGTCGTGCATCAGGTACAGGGCGAACTGGCCGACGCCGAGCGCGGCCAGCTCGCGCAGCCGGTCCACGTGCGCCGCCGCCGGGCCGAGCAGGCAGAACCTGTCCACGATCTGGTCCGGTACGAAGTCCGCCGACGGGTTCCCCGCCCGGCCGTGATGGGAGTAGTCGTAGCCCTCCCGGCCGGCGATGTAGTCGGTCAGCGCCGCGGGCACCGCGCCGGACGTGCCGTAGCGGGTCACCAGGTCGGCGACGTGATTGCCGACCATGCCGCCGAACCAGCGCAACTGGTCACGCTGATGCGGCAGGTCACTGCCCACGTACGCGGGGGCGGCCACGCACATGGTGATCGCCTGCGGATCGCGGCCCGCCGCGACGGCGGCGGCCCGGACGGCGCCAATCGTCCAGCGGGCGATGTCCGGGTCGGCGGTCTGCAGGATGAAGCCGTCGGCCTGCTCGCCGACCAGCTTGAGCGCCTTGGGGCCGTAGGCGGCCATCCAGATTTCCAGCTTGCCGTCCCGCACCCACGGGATGCTGATCGCGACGCCGTGGTGGCTGACCTCGCGGCCCTCGGCCAGATCCTTGATCACCCGCATCGCCTCGGACAGGGTCGCGAGCGACAGGGGCTGCTGGCCGATCACCCGCCGGGACGAGTCGCCGCGGCCGATGCCGCACACGGTGCGGTTGCCGAACATGTCGTTGAGCGTGGCGAACAGCGACGCGGTGACCGACCAGTCCCTGGTGCCTGGGTTCGTCACCATCGGGCCGACGATCATGGACCTGGTCGCGGCCAGGATCCGGGGGTAGATGACGAACGGCTCCTGCCACAGCACGTGCGAGTCGAACGTCCAGCCGTAGCGGAACCCGCCGTCCTCGGCCGCCCGCATCCGGTCAACGACGCGCTGGGCCGGCGGGTCGGTCTGCAGGACGAGCCCGAAATCCATCGTACGTCCCCTAACTGCTGTGACTCGCGTTAACTGTGATGCTGATGGCGACAGAGTGACTGGTGGGGTGGAGGTGGGAGAGGTAAGCGGCGCGGCGGGCGGACGGGAACCGGCACGGATGCACGCGGCTGGGACCGGCGCGGTCGGCGGACGGGGACCGGCACGGATGCACGCGGCTGGGACCGGCGCGGCCGGCGAACGGAGACTGACACGGGTCCGCGGACGGGGACTGCCACAGCGCTCACCGGAGGTACTGGCTGAGCTCGCGGGTGAGGAAGCGGCCGTGGCCGGGGCTGCCGTGGTACTCGCCGCGGTCGATCACGACCTGGCCGCGGGACAGCGTGGTCTCCACCTGGCCGGTGATCTCCATCCCCTCGTACGCCGAGTAGTCCACGTTCATGTGGTGCGTCGCCACCGACAGGGTCTGCCTGGCCGCCGGGTTGTAGATCACGATGTCGGCGTCGGACCCCGGCTGGATGACGCCCTTGCGCGGGTACAGGCCGAACATCCGGCCGGCGTGGTGGAGGAGATCTCCACCCAGCGCGGCAGCGAGATCTCGCCCGCCACGACGCCCTGGTGCAGCAGGTCCATCCGGTGCTCCACGCCCGGTATCCCGTTCGGGATCTTGGAGAAGTCGCCCCGGCCGAGTTCCTTCTGCTCCCGGAAGCAGAACGGGCAGTGATCGGTGGACACCACGGACAGGTCGTTGGTGCGCAGGCCCTGCCACAGTGACGCCTGGTGCTCGGCCGGCCGCAGCGGCGGCGAGGCGACGTACTTAGCCCCCTCGAAGTCAGGCCGGGCCAGGTCGTCGAGGGACAGGTAGAGGTACTGCGGGCAGGTCTCGGCGAAGACGTTCTGGCCGGTGTCCCTGGCTTCCGCCACCGCCGCCAGCGCGTGCCGGGCCGACAGGTGCACGATGTACAGCGGCGCGCCGGTCACCTTGGCCAGCGTGATCGCCCGCGAGGTGGCCTCGCCCTCGAGCTCGGGCGGCCGGGTCAGGCCGTGCTGGACCGGGTCGGTCCGGCCGGCGGCGATCGCCTGCGCGACCAGCTGGTCGATCGCGATGCCGTTCTCCGCGTGCATCATGACCATCGCGCCGGACGCCGCCGCCTGCTGCATCGCGAGCAGGATCTCGCCGTCGGTGGCGTAGAACACGCCCGGGTAGGCCATGAACATCTTGAAGCTGTTCACGCCGGCCGCGATGCACGCGTCCATCTCCTTGAGCGTCGTGTCGTTGACGTCGGAGACGATCATGTGGAAGCCGTAGTCGACGGCGCAGTTGCCGCCGGCCTTGGCGTGCCACTTGTCCAGCGTGGCCAGCAGCGAGGTGCCCTTGGCCTGCACCGCGAAGTCGATGATCGTGGTGGTGCCGCCCCAGGCGGCCGCCCGGGTGCCGGTCTCGAACGTGTCCGCCGAGGACGTCCCGCCGAACGGCATCTCCATGTGCGTGTGCACGTCGATGCCGCCGGGCAGGACGTACTTCCCGGTCGCGTCGATGACCCGGCCCGCGGCCGGTACCCGGGCGCTCGCTTCGGCGCCGCCGCCGGGGTCCGCGCGGAGCCGTTCGGAATTATCGTCCCTGGCCGTCAGGGCGGCTATCTTCTCGCCGTCCACGAGCACGTCGGCGGGCATCGTGCCGGTCGCCGTCACCACGGTGCCGCCGCTGATCAGGATGCGCATCGCTGCTCCCCGGGGCTACGGCTGGACGAGCGCGGAGTAGCTGTCGGGGCGGCGGTCGCGGTAGAACGCCCAGAGGTCGCGGACCTCCGCGAGCAGGCCCATGTCCAGGTCGCGGATCACCACCTCGTCCTCGGCGTCCGAGGCGGCGTCGCCGATGAGCTGGCCGCGGGGGTCGGCGAAATAGGTCTGGCCGTAGAAGTCGTTGTCGCCGAGCGGCTCGGTGCCCACCCGGTTGATCGCGCCGACGAAGTACTCGTTCGCGACCGCCGCGGCGGGCTGCTCGAGCCGCCACAGGTGCTGGGACAGGCCTCGGCTGGTGGCGGACGGGTTGAACACGATGCGGGCGCCGCCGAGGCCGAGCGCGCGCCAGCCCTCGGGGAAGTGCCGCTCGTAGCAGATGTACACGCCGATCTTGCCCACCGCCGTGTCGAACACCGGGTAGCCGAGGTTGCCGGGACGGAAGTAGAACTTCTCCCAGAACCCCTTCACCTGCGGGATGTGGTTCTTGCGGTGCTTGCCCAGGTAGCTGCCGTCGGCGTCGATCACCGCGGCGGTGTTGTAGTACACGCCGGGCTGGCATTCCTCGTACACCGGGACGATCAGCACGATGCCGTGCTGCCGGGCCAGGTCCTGCATGAGCTTGGTGGTCGGGCCGTCCGGGACCGGCTCGGTGTAGGAGTAGTAGTCGGCGTCCTGGACCTGGCAGAAGTACGGGCCGTAGAACAGCTCCTGCAGGCACACCGCCTGCGCTCCGGCCGATGCCGCGGTCTTGATGTGATCGACCGCCGCGCTGATCATCGATTCCTTGTCGCCGGTCCAGCGCTGCTGGACCAGCCCGGCCCGGACAATTTCGGCCACCGCAGACTCCTCCCGCTGTCGTCAGGCGCCACGGGCAGGCATGCAGCCTACGCCGGGCATGTCTGGCAGGGTAGTCCACGGGAAGCTGGCGGTAGTCCACGGGACGCTGGCGCGGCGCGGGAGGAACGATGGAGCCGGTACCGGAAGACTGGGAGCGCGCCGTGGCGGTCGTCGCCCACCCAGATGATCTTGAATACGGCGCGGCCGCGGCGGTCGCCCGGTGGACCGGCCAGGGGAAGAGCGTTTCCTACCTGATGGTCACCAAGGGCGAGGCAGGCATCGCCGGCATGCCGCCGGAGCAGGTGGGGCCGCTGCGCGAGGAGGAGGAGCGGCGCAGCGCGGCCGTCGTCGGCGTGCAGGACGTGGAGTTCCTCGACCACCCGGACGGGCTGGTGGAGTACGGCGTGCGGCTGCGGCGGGACCTGGCCGCGGTGCTGCGCCGCGTGCGACCCGAGCTGGTCGTCACGATGAACTTCGAGCTGACCTGGGGGGAGAGCAACATGGTGAACCACGCCGACCACCGCGCGGTCGGGCTGGCCGTTCTCGACGCGTGCCGGGACGCGGCGAACCCGTGGGTGTTCGGCGAGGCGGGGCCTGCCTGGTCCGGGATCCGGTACGTCTTCGTGGCGGCTGCGGGCGAGCCGACCCACTTCGCGGACGTGACCGGCACGATCGATCTTGGCGTCGCCTCGCTGCGCGAGCACCGGGTCTACATCGAGGGCCTCGGCCGGGAATTCGACCCGGACGAGTTCCTGCGCAACATGGCCGGCTACATCGGCCTGGGCGCCGGCTGTGAGTACGCCGTCGGCTTCCGCCGCTACAGCACCGGCTGACCGCCGCGGCCCGGGGAGCCGGGCAGCCGGCAAGCGGGGGCAGCCGGGGAGCCGGCGGCAGCCGGGGAGCGGGGGCGGCCGGGGAGCCGGCGGTCAGCCGTCCTTGGCCGGCTCGCCGTGGCTCGCGTTCGCCTTGCCGCGGCCCCAGTACGCCTTGGGCGACAGCTGCGCGGGCTCGAGCCCGCGCGCCTGGAGCGCCTCGCGCAGCGCCGATACGACCCGCGCCTCGCCGATGACGTACGCGTGCCGCCGCCCGGCCAGGAGGGGCACGGCCGCCGCTGCCGCGACCAGCGCGTCCGGCTCGCCCGCCGGCCTGCCGCCGCGGTGCAGCCACGTGAGCTCAACCGGGGCCTGCGGGCGGAGTTCCTGCTCGTCCGCTGCCTCGGGCACCTCAAGGATCACGGTCGCCGACGCGTGCGGCGGAAGCGACTCGGCCATGGCGAAGATCGCGGCCAGGCCCGACTCGTCCCCGACGAACAGGTGCCAGTCCGCGTCCGGCACCGGGCTGATCTTCCCGCGGGGGCCGATGCCCTCCACCGTGACGCCCGACGCGGCCGCGAGGACCCACCGCTCGCCGGGGCCCTGCCCGTGCCGAACGATGTCGAGCGTGAGCAGCTGCTTGCCGGGATCGAGCGCGCGGATGGTGTACCTGCGGCGCACCGGCCTGCTGCCGTCACCGTCCACCATGAGCATCACGTCCTGGCCCGGCTTGTACGCGAAGTCGCCGAGCTCGGGCGCTGTCAGCACCAGCCGCTGCATGTTCGGGGTGACCGCGCGGGATTCCACGACGGTGAGGTCCATCCGGACGGTCCCTGGCATCGCGGCGAACGGGTCACCGGGCGCCGACGCGGCGGGCGGAACGTCAGTCACGGCCAGTCGGTCCTCTCGTCGATGCACCGGAAGGCACTACCCGGCCGAACGTATCAGGATGCGCATGCAGCGTGACCAAACCGGTCCCGGCCTCGGCCTTCGCGTGCCGTGGCGGCGGGCACGCGCCTAACCCCCGGCCTACCTGCGCTTATGCTGGGGTTATGCGCCCGATATGGAAGGGGACCATCTCGTTCGGCCTGGTGGCCATCCCGGTGAAGCTCTACACCGCCACCGAGGCGCACGACGTGTCCTTCAGGCAGGTTCACGCAGCCGACGGCGGCCGCATCCGGTACAAGCGGGTGTGCGAGCTCGACGGCGAGGAGGTGCCCTACAGCGACATCGCCAAGGGGTACGAGCTGCCTGGCGGCGAGATCGTGGTTCTCACCGACGAGGACTTCGTCAACCTGCCGCTCGCGTCGTCGAAAGAGATCGACGTCCTCGAGTTCGTGCCCGCCGAGCAGATCGACCCGATCCTGTACAACAAGGCGTACTACGCGGAACCGGACAAGTCCGGGATCAAGCCGTACGTGCTGATGCGCGACACGCTGGCCGAAAGCGACCGGGTAGCGGTCGTGAAAGTCACGCTGCGGTCCAGGGAGGCGCTCGGGGTGCTGCGAGCGATCGGCGACGTGCTGACCGTGCACACCCTGCTCTGGCCCGAGGAGATACGAGACGCGCAGTCGCTCGCCCCGCAGACCGAAGTCACGGTGCGCAAGCAGGAACTCGCGATGGCCAGCAGCTACATCGACTCGCTGTCCGCGGACTTCGACCCGACGGAGTTCGCCGACGAGTACAAGGCCGCGGTGGAGGAGCTTGTCGCCGCCAAGGCGGCAGGCCGCGAGGTACCCACGGTCGAGCCCAGCAACGGGGGCGGCGAGGTCATCGACCTGGTGGAGGCGCTGCGCGCCAACGTCGAGGCGGCCAAGGAGAAGCGCGCCGGGCAGGGTAAGCGGGCTCAGCCGGCCGGCAGGAAGAAAGAGGCGGCGCAGGACGAGACGCCGGCGAAGCGGGCGCCGCGCAGCCGGGCGAAGGCCGGCGAGTCCGCCGCAAGCAAGACGGCGGCCAAGCCGCGGGCCGCCGCCTCGGCAACGGGCAGCACGCGCCGCCGCAAGCCCGCCTGATCGTCAGGCTGACCGGCGCCGCGTAACGCCCGCCTGCCTCCCGCACGGGCCGCGTGACCGGCGTTCGCGACCGCATGACTGTCGCCAGCCGTTCGGGCAAGACCGACGGTAAGGCCTCGCTACGTTCTCTCGACTTCGGACCGTAGCCCCGGTAAACTGATAAACGTATGAGCATTCATTCATGCGTTCCGAACGAACACAGCGGCCGTGGTCACGGATCCCGCGGCCACGCCGCGGCGCACCTGATCCCGGCGTCCGGCCCCGCCGGGGAACCAGGCGCGCGCACCGGCGCGAGGCATCTCGCCGGGGCGCTCGCGCTGATCGTTGCGTTCATGGCCGCCGAGGTGACGGTCGGGCTGCTGGCGCACTCCCTCGCCCTGCTCTCCGACGCGGCTCACATGCTGACCGATGCCGCGGCGATCGCCCTCGCGCTGACCGCCATGCGGCTGTCGGCCCGGCCGCCCGGCGGCGGTTTTACCTACGGGCTGCGCCGCACCGAGATCCTGTCGGCGCAGGCGAACGGCATCACGCTGCTGCTGCTGTCGGCGTGGCTGGCCTACGAGGCGGTGCACCGGCTGATCTCCCCGCCGGTGGTAGCCGGCGGCCCGGTGCTCGGCACCGCGCTGGCCGGCATCGCGGTCAACGCCGCGGCGGCCTGGCTGACCGCCAGGGCCGACCGTCGCAGCCTCAACGTGGAGGGCGCGTTCCGGCACATCCTCACCGACGCGTACGCGTTCGGGGCCACCGCCGTCGCCGGCCTCATCATGATCGCCACCGGGTTCTACCGCGCCGATGCGATCGCGTCCCTGGTCGTGGTGGCGCTGATGGCCTGGGCCGGGACCGGCCTGCTGCGCGAGTCGGGCCGGATCTTCCTCGAGGCGGCGCCGCCCGGGCTGTCTCCGCAGGCCATCGGCCAGGCCATGGCGGCGCGTCCGGGCGTGGTGGAGGTGCACGACCTGCACGTCTGGCAGATCACCTCCGGGATGCCGGCCGCGTCCGCACACGTGCTCGTCGGTCCGGGGCTGGACTGTCACGCCGTCCGCGCCGACCTCGAGCGCCTGCTCGCCGGCACGTACCAGATCGGTCACACCGCCCTGCAGGTGGATCACGCCCCCGACCGGCTGCTGTCGATCCGCGCCGCGTCCGTCCCGCCCGGCGACGGGCATTGCGCGCAGGCACACGGCCCTGCCCACCGCCCGGACGGGACAGCGGGCGGCGGGACAGCGGGCGGGACAGCGGGCGGCGGGACAGCGGGCGGGACAGCGGGCGGCGGGACAGCGGGACAGCGGGCGGCTGAGCCGCCGGCTGCCCCGCCAGCGGGATTACCGGCCAGGCGCGGGTGCGCCGGAGCCGGCGGGTGGCCGGGCCGCGGGGCCGGTTAAGGCTCCGGGCCAGTAGTCCGGCGCGGCAGGCTCACGGTCGGCCAGGTCCGCCGCGCGGGCCAGCCGGGTCCGGTCCTGCCAGTAGCGGACTCTGTTCTCCATGTGCTGCTGTGATCGGGACATGGCCGCCGAGGCGACGACCATCGTGAGCCAGCAGCCCACGATCGTCCCGGTGATGATCGAAGCGATGATGCTCAGCATTGTTGCCATGGGAGCACCGCCTGCCGTTCCAGACTGTGTTGCTGGACCCTGACTGTCCGGCCGCCCGGGGTGCCGGGCTGCGGACGGTGGCCTGCTGGGCCGGCGCTGGTAAGCCCCTGCCCGTCAAGCGCTGTGTACGGTAAGTGCCGGTCCCCCGTGCTCTTCACCATGACCCCTCCTCTGTGACAGCCGGAGCGGTGTCTCCGACGGTCCCTGTCATAGGGTTGTACCCATCAGTGAAACTTGCATCAGGATTTCTGGCAGATATTCTCCTGTTAACTTCTAGGCACATCACTGTGGCGGTTGCGCTACGCTTGCGCCACGCCCAAACAGGGAACCGATCACGGATGAGAGGGACCGGGCCCGTGTCCGACCTCGGCGGCCCGACCGTCCGCCATCGCCGCCTCGCCGCGGAGCTGCGCCACCTGCGCGGCCGTTCGGACATGACCGGTGACCAGGTGGCAGATCGCCTCGGCTGGTCACCCTCGAAGGTCAGCAGGCTGGAACACGGCCGCACCGGCTACAAGCTCCGTGACGTGGAGTCCCTGCTCGACCTGTACGAGGTGCGGGGAGCTTACCGGGAGGAGCTCCTGGCGCTCACGAAGGAGACCTACAAGAAGTCCTGGCTGGAAAACGAGTCCGCCAACCTCCCCTCCCGGTTCGCGGCCTACGTCAGCATGGAGACCGAGGCGGAGATCATCTGGGACTGGGAACCGCTCATTGTCCCTGGGCTGCTCCAGACGGAGGATTATGCGAGATCCATTTTCGAGGCCTGGCAGTCAATAGTGACGATGTCACCCGCCGAGATCCAGCGGCGGGTCGAGATCCGGCTCGCCCGGCAGGAACTGCTCGTCCGGGACCCGCCTCCCAGCCTTACCGCCGTGCTCGACGAATCCGTCCTGACCAGACAGATAGGCGATGCAGCCGTCATGCGCGGCCAGCTCGGTCACCTACTGGACAGCTCGCAGCGATCCCCTATCGATGTGCGCGTCCTCCCACTGAACGCCTATCACCCCGTGCTCACCGGTTCGTTCGCGTACATGCAGTTCACCAGCACCGAGGACGTGACCTTCGGCGACATGGTCGCCATCGAGAACCTCGCCAGCAATCACTACATCGAAGACGAGGACGAAACCTATCAGTACCGTCTCGCGTTCGAGCGCCTGCTCGCCGAATCACTCGGGCAGCGCGACACGCGGGAGCTTATCGAGAAGCACATGCGCGAGCTCTGGGCTCAGTAATAGGATTCCTCGCGACCGCGAATTGTATCTGTGTCACGACGCGTGCGCACAGGTGAGAGAGGTTATCTATGCGTACCATTAATATTGCTGCCGTTTCTGCTGACACGTCCGCTTTTACCTGGCGGAAGAGCTCACGCAGCGCAGCCAACGGCAATTGCGTGGAAGTTACTCAGGTCCCGGGACACCGGGTAGCCGTCAGGGATAGCAAAAACCGGGCAGGCACCCCCATGGTGCTGGCGGCCAATGACTGGTTCGTGTTCCTCGACCGGATTAAGAACGGCGCCGCAGGCGGCTGACGACAGGCGGTGCAGGCCGGCCCCGCGGCCGGCAACCGGGTGGCGATCCGCGGGCCCGGCCTGCCATCCTGGCCCGGTGACTAGTGAACTGGACCGCGCCCGCGACCTGCTCAGCCGCACCCCGATCCTGGACGGCCACAACGACCTGCCGTGGGCGCTGCGCGAGCTGGGGCGGAGCGATCTGGACGGCGTCGACCTCGCGTCCGGCATCCCTGACACCCACACCGATCTGCCCCGGCTGCGGGCCGGCGGGGTGGGCGCGCAGTTCTGGTCGGTGTTTGTTCCGTCCAAGCTGGCGGGCGAGGCCGCGGTGGCCGCCACGCTGGAGCAGATCGACCTGACCCGGCGCCTGGTCGGCCGCTACCCCGGCGCGATGGAGCTCGCGCTGACCGCCGACGACGTCGAGCGGATCCTCGCCGAGGGAAAGATTGCCTCGCTGCTCGGCGCCGAGGGCGGGCACTCGATCGCCTCCTCGCTCGGCGTGCTCCGGTCGCTGTACGCGCTGGGCGTGCGGTACATGACCCTCACCCACAACGACAACGTCCCCTGGGCGGACTCGGCCACCGACGAGCCCGCGGCGGGCGGCCTCACCGAGTTCGGCCGCGCCGTGGTGGCCGAGATGCAGCGCCTCGGCATGCTCGTCAACCTCTCCCACACCGCGCCCGCGACCATGCGCGACGCCTTGCGCACGGCCCGCGGGCCGGTCATCTTCTCGCACTCCAGCGCCCGCGCGATCTGCGATCACCCGCGCAACGTGCCCGACGACGTGCTGCGCGCGCTGGCGGCGGGCGGCGGCGTCTGCATGGTCACCTTCGTGCCGGCCTTCGTCTCCGAGGAGTGCAGGCAGTGGGACCTGGGGGTTGCCGCCGACATGCGCGAGCGAGGTCTCGACCCGAAAGATTATTCCGAACGGATGCGGGCGGCGGCCGAGCGGGCCGCCGGCCACCCGCGGCCGAACGCCACGGTCGCCCAGGTCGCGGATCATGTCGAGCATGTGCGGGCGGTCGCCGGCGTTAACCACGTCGGTCTCGGCGGGGACTTCGACGGTACCGACCAGCTGCCCGAGGGACTGTCGGACGTGTCCATGTACCCGGCGCTGTTCGCCGAGCTGGCACGCCGCGGCTGGACCGAAGCCGACTGCGCGCAGCTGGCCAGCGGCAACATCCTGCGGGTGCTGCGCGAGGCGGAGAAGACCGCCCGGGCGACCTGAGCATGGAGAAGATCACGCGGCACGCCGGGCGGTGGACGCTCGAGGACAGGTTCGCGGGGCCGTGGCACTACCTGCCCGTCGAAGTGCCGCGAGGCTGCCGTGGCATCCGGGTCGAGCTTGACTACGACCGGGCCGCGGCGACGCTGGACCTCGGCTGCCTCGGGCCGGCCGGTTTCCGCGGCTGGTCCGGCGGGGCCCGCAGCTCCTTCATGATTTCCTCCGGCGACGCCACCCCCGGTTACCTTCCCGGCGAGCTCGAGCCGGGCAGCTGGCAGGTCGTCATCGGCATCTACCGGGTGCAGCCCGGGGGTACCGCCTACCGGGTCACCGCGACGGCGGCGGACACGCCGCGGAAGCTGGGCGCCGATCCGCGGCCCGCGCCGCCGCCCCCGCCGCCCCCGCCGCTCGAGCGCCCGGCCCGCCGCGAGCTGCCCGCGGCCGCGGGCCGGCGCTGGCTGGCCGGCGACCTGCATTCCCACACCGTGCACTCCGACGGCGCGGTGACCGTGCCCCAGCTCGCCTGCCGCGCCATCCGGCGCGGGCTGGACTTCCTCGCCGTCACCGACCACAACACGGTCAGCCATCACGCCGAGCTGGGGCCCGCGTCGGCCCGGTACGGGATCACGCTGCTGCCCGGCCAGGAGGTGACGACGGACACCGGTCACGCCGGCGTGCTCGGCGACGTCGGCTGGGTCGATTTCCGCCGCAGTCCGGACGACTGGCTGGCGCATGCGCAGCAGCATGGCGGGCTCATGTCGGTCAACCATCCCATCGCCGGTCACGTCAGCTGGCTGCACCCGATGCGCGGCCGGCCGCAGCTCGCCGAGGTGTGGCACCCGAGCTGGCTGGACCCCCGCTGGACCACGCCGCTGGCCTGGTGGCTGGCCTGGGATCCCGCCGCGATCCCGGTGGGCGGCAGCGACTGGCACCGGCCGGGAGACGATGCCGAGCCGGGGTCACCGACGACGTGGGTGGAATGCGAGGGCACCGGGCCGGGCGAGGTGCTGGACGGCCTGCGGGCCAGCCGGGTGGCGATCTCCGCCGGACGGGCCGGCCCGGTGCTGCTGCGCAGCGACGGCGAGCTGGTCGCGGCCGGCGCCGACGGCACCATCCTGACCGGACCGGACGGTCCCCGCGCCCGGGTCAGCGGCGAGCTGGCGGCCTTCCCGGCAGCGGCCGGCTGTCACCGGCTGTGCGACGCGGACGGGGCGACGCTCGCGCTCACGCCCTGATGCCCTGCGCACCTCGTGGCGGCCGTGTGGTGGCGCGGGCAGCGGTTTCAGCGGCTCACCGGAAGCCCGGCGAGCGCCGCGATGACGCCGAGGGCGCCGCTGCCAATCAGGGCCGCGACGACGCCCTTACGCAGGCCGATGAGCCAGCCGGCCGCGAGGGCGAGGACGCCGAGCTGCCAGAGGTGCCCGAGCGCCAGGCCGAGCGGAATGGCGGCCCCGGCGATGGCGCCGATGGCCGCCGCTCCCGCGCCGGTGAGGAACGCGTGGATCCGGGCGCTGGCGCGCAGCCGGTCGAAATGCGGCGCGCCGACGAGGACGAACAGGAACGACGGCGTGAACGCGACCAGTGACGCGAGCAGTCCGGCGCCCACCCCGCCAGCCGCGTACCCAACGGCGGCAACGGTCTGCACGACCGGGCCGGGAGTCACCTGGCCCAGCGCGACCGCGTCGAGGAACTGGGCATTGGTCATCCAGTGATACGTGGTGACGGCGTCATGCTGCATGAGCGGGATGATCACGAACCCGCCGCCGTAGGAGAGGGCACCGACCTTGAACGCGACCCACGCGACCGCCGCCAGGCCGCCCGCAACGACCGGCGCGGCAGCGAGCGGGAACACGCCCGTCACCCGCTGCGAAAGACCCGCCCAGCCGCCCGGCCGCGCCACGATCTCGATCAGGCCGCAGCCGAGCAGGACGAGCACCAGGTACGGCCCGATGGTCGCGGCGGCGGCGCCCCCGGCGACGAGGTAGCACGCCCACCGGGCCCTGCCCGGCCGCCGCTCCCCGGCCCGTCGCCAGCTGGCGGGCATCAGCCCGAGGGCCGCCGCCACGGCGACCGCGGGGACGGCCGCGCCGGCTCCGGCGGCGGCCCCCTGGACCCACAGCGGGGGGTGCCGGGCAAAGAACAGCGCCGACAGGGCCAGGATGATGATGAGCCCGGGAACGATGAAGCAGACACCGCCGATCAGCGCCCCGGGGCGGCCGCGCAGCCGCCACGCGCAGAAGATCGCCAGCTGAGTGGAGGCCGGGCCGGGCAGCAGGTTCGTCGTCGCGACGCCGTCCTCGAACTCGCGCGCCGTGAGCCACGACCGCTGATCGACGCACAGCTTGCGCAGCAGCGAGATGTGGGCCGGCGGGCCGCCGAATCCGATGATGCCGATCCGGCCCCACTCCCGCGCAATGGCGGGCAGACTGACCCGCTGACGGTCCGGATCGGTCCCTGTGGGCACGAGAGGGTTCTAGCAGATCTGGCGCGGGATAGGAGGCGGGGTGGGGCAGCCGGTGGAGGGCGCCTGCCTGAAAGTTGGAGGGATGGCGGGCGAATCGGTCGGCGGGTTCGTGAGCAGCAGCAGCGGCGGCTTGCGCGGCGGCCTGGCTGAAGTTGAAGTCGGCCATCACCCGGCTTGCTTGTCTTGCTGCGCTTCGATGTCCTGGTGCGCTTCGTCGGCTGCCGCTTCCGCGTCCTGCCGTGCTTCCCTGGCGGCAGCCGACAAGTGCCGTCCCGGCGCGGACAGCCCCGGGAGAATGCAGCCGACGCAGGCGGGCTTCCCGGTGAAGTAGGCGGGGATCACGGGCGAGTCGGTCGGCGGGTTGACGGGCAGCAGCAGCGGCGCGCGCGGCGCCTGGCTGAAGTTGAAATCGGCGGTCAGGCTGCCCAGGATCGGCGCGTTCTCCCGCACGCCCGGCCTGGAGTCGGGGCGCCCGTCGGTCTTGGGGTTGAGCCGGGCGCCGCCCAGGAAGTCATCCTCGATGAACTTCAGGTACGCGTCATGGCTCAGCGTCTGGTGGTCGATGTAGCCGCGCCGGGCGTACGGGGAGATGACGATCCCCGGCACGCGCAGGCCGTAGCCGTTCCGGTCCACCTGGGGCGGGACCACGTGGTCGTAGAAGCCGCCCCAGTCGTCCCAGGTCAGGAACATCGCGGTGGAATTCCAGTCCGGGCTCTTCATGGCCGCATTGACGATCGACGTGACGTAGGCCTGGCCCTGGTGGACGCTGGCCGGCGGGTGCTCGCTGTTGAGACCGGACGGCGTGATCCAGCTGACCGCGGGCAGCGTGCCGGCCTTGGCCGCCGTGAAGTAGTTCTGCAGCGCCTGGACATTATTCAGCTGGTGGTCGGCCCTGACGTCGGCGAACAGCGGCAGCGGGTTCCAGATCCCCGGCGTCTGGACGTTCTGCAGGACCGGGGCACAGGTCATCGCCGAGCTTGCGGCGCAGTCCGGCTGGGTGCCGGCCTGCACGTAGTAGGCCCAGCTGACGTGGTGGATGTGGAGCAGGTACGTGATGTCGGTCCAGGCCAGGTCGATCGAGGTCTGGCCTTTCGTCAGCTCCTTGTTCACCGCGTAGCCGAACTGGGTGGGTCCCCAGGGGCCGCTGATCTGAGTGGTGCAGCTCATCGGCGAGGGGGTCCGGCACTTGGCTGACCAGGCGGAAACCATGTAGAGGTGCTGGGGCAGCGACCACGAGTTGACCGGCTCGAACATGTGGTCCTGCAGGACGAAGTTCTTGGCGTAGGCCCAGTAGTTGGGGATCTCCTTCGCGGTGTGATAGCCCATCACGTCGGGCTTCCCCCCGATCTTGCAGGCCGGGTCGTCGGGGTTCGTGCATGCCCCCGTTGCCGCGTCGCGCTGCTTGATGAAGCCGTTCATCTTCCCGCCGTTGATGTCGGCGATGCCGTTGACCAGGCCGTGCGGGCCGCCCCCGTTCACGTCTGCGGTGTCGTGATAGGGCTTGGTGCAGCCTTTCCTCGGGTCCGGCACGCACACGGCCGGCACCCCGTTCTTCATCGGGATCCCGGCGGCCCCCGGGTAGGTCCCGAAGTAGCTGTCGAACGACCGGTTCTCCTGCATCACGACGATCACGTGCTTGATCTTGTGGATACCCGGCGGAACCAGATAGGTACCCGACGGTCCCCCGCTGACCCTTTCGGCATTGCCGGTCACCCGTGCGAGCTGACCCCCCGACGAATTGCACGCGGCCAGCAGCCCGGCGGCGAGGACGCCGGCACTGACCAGCGCCGCCGGGCCACGATGAACACGTCGCAGACGCATGTCCTTCTTTCCTTCGCGGGGACGCGAGACCGAGGGGGCCGGCTTGCACTCTAAGGGCGCACGATGAGAGAGCCCTGAGCGGCTGCATGCCGGCCCGATGGTACCCGCTGGGCTACAGTCGCCAGGTGACGAGGGCCGACACCCCGGCCGCTGCGGGGCCCCCGGACGGCGGCGCGGCCGAGCCGATACCCGGCCAGCTCGCGCTGCCCGGGCTCGAGCCTGAGCCGGACGGCGGCGGCGGGCAGCACGTGCTCCCCGGGATGGAAGACATCGCGGCGGCGCCCTGCGCCGGGGATACCGATCCGCAGCGGGACCAGGTGGCAGCGGCGCTGCACGCGGCCGACCCTGACGGCACGCTGATGGCCGCGACGATCCGCCGGGCCTTTGACCTGCTGCTGGACGGCCAGCACACCGGACGGTACCGCTGGGACCAGCTGCACAAGACCGAGAAGACGCACGCCGGCACACTGGTCGAGATCGGCCTCCAGCGGACGCTGGGACTGGCCGACGGCGCGACGCTGGACTACTCGATCGCCGGCGCGGAGGTGGACTGCAAGTTCTCGCACCGCAGCGGCGGCTGGATGATCCCGCCGGAGGCGGAGGGGCATCTGCTGCTGCTGGTGCAGGCCAGCGACGAGGAGGGCGCCTGGTCGGCCGGCCTGGTGCGGGCCAGGCGGGACTACCTCACCGAGGCCGGCAACCGCGACCTCAAGCGCATGCTCAACGACGCCGGCCGCGGTGGCATCGAGTGGCTGGCCCGCGGCGCGGCGCTGCCGGAGAATGCCCTGCTGCGACTGTCCGCACGGGACACGGAGGCGATCTTTGGCTGCGCGACCGGGCAGCAGGCGGTGAACGAGCTGTTCCGGCGGGCCCTGGGGCGGCGGATCAGCCGCGCCGTGGTCGCCACCGTGGCCAGGCAGGACGATTACATGAAGCGGGTCCGCGGCGGCGGCGGGGCGCGCGACCAGCTGCGCGGCGAGGGCATCGTGATCTTCGGCGACTACGCCGGCCACCAGGCGCTGGCCGCGGCGCTCGGCCTGCCGAGCCCGGGACCCGGCGAGTTCGTCAGCGCCAGGCTCACCCGGCGCGGCCCGCCCGGCGAGCGGAGCGCGGCACAGCGGTACGTCAGGCTCGATGGCACGGACTGGGTGCTGGCGGGACCGGGCGCGGACAATGCCCCCGCGCCGCGCCTGCCCCGCGTCTGACCGCCACAATGAGACGACCGCACCCGGCGGCGAGACCCCGCGCGGCGAGACAGCGGGCCCAGACGGCAGGAGAGGTGGCGCATGGCGGCAGAACGGACGGCACGATGGGGGCTCACGCTCCCCCTGCCCGGGATGGGACTGCCCGAGCATCGCGACATCGTCGAAGGGCTGGAGTCCCTCGGTTACACCGACGCGTGGTCGGCCGAGACGAACGGCGTTAACGCGTTCACCCCGCTGGCCCTGGCGGCCGGGTGGTCGGACCGGCTGCGGCTGGGCACCGCGATCGCCGGCATCTACACCAGGGGGCCGGCGCTGCTGGCGATGAGCGCGGCGACGATCGCCGCCCTGGCGCCCGGCCGGTTCGTGCTGGGCGTCGGCACGTCATCGCAGGTGATCGTGGAGCAGTGGAACGGCATCCCGCTGGCCAAGCCTTACCAGCGGGCCCGTGACACGCTGCGGTTCCTGCGCCGGACCCTGGCCGGGGAGAAAGTGAGCGAGGAGTACGAGACGTTCACGGTGCAGGGGTTCCGGCTGGATCCGGCCCCCGCGGTTCCGCCGAAACTGGCGCTCGCCGCGCTGCGGCCCGGGATGCTCCGGCTCGCGGCGGCCGAAGCGGACGCCGCGATCACGAACTGGCTGGCGCCGTCCGACGTGCCGGCGATCCGGGCGGTCGCCGGGGACGACTGCGAGCTCGTCGCGCGCATCTTCGTCTGCCCGACCACGGACGCCGACGCCGCCCGCGGCATCGGGCGGCGCCTCATCGCCGCCTACATGACGGTGCCGGTGTACGCGGCGTTCCAGGCCTGGCTGGGCCGGGCCGAGGTGCTCAAGCCCATGCAGGACGCGTGGGAGGCCGGGGACCGGCGGGGCGCCCTGGCGGCGATCCCTGACGACCTGGTTGACGAGCTCGTGGTGCACGGCGATCCGCAGGCCTGCCGTGAGCGCGTGGCCGAGTACCGGGCGCAGGGCCTGGACACCCCGGTCGTCGCGATCACGCCGGCGCCCGGAGTGGATCCGGCCGCCATGGTGCCGCTGCTCGCCCCGCGCTGACCCGGCTGGTCTCGGGCTGACCAGGCTGGCCCCGCCGCAACCGCTGGTGACGTTCGGCCACGGCACCGCGGCGGGGGACGAGATCGCCGGGCTGCTGCAGGCGGCAGGGGTCGCGGCGGTGGCCGACATCAGGATCGCGCCGGGCAGCCGCAGGAACCCGCACGTGGCGCGCCCCGAGCTCGAG
Organism: uncultured Actinomycetes bacterium; assembly: GCA_963697445.1. Lineage (GTDB taxonomy): Bacteria > Actinomycetota > Actinomycetes > Streptosporangiales > Streptosporangiaceae > PALSA-505. The sequence goes on along the minus strand of CAVOOC010000021.1, from coordinate 13,740 downwards.
CGCTGGCTGCCCGCGGCCGGCATCGGTTATCGCTGGGAGAAGCGGCTGGGCGGGCGCCGCGCCGCTGCCCCGGATTCGCCGGACACCGCGCTGCGGGAGCCGGCCTTCCGCGGATACGCCGGGCACATGCGCGGCGCCGACTTCCTCGCCGCCGTCGATGAGCTGCTCGACCAGGCGGCCGGCCAGGTCACGGCGGTGATGTGCAGCGAGAGCGTCTGGTGGCGGTGCCACCGCCGCCTGGTCGCGGATTTCGTTTCGGTCGCCCGGCGGGTGCCGGTCCGGCACCTGATGCATGACGGCCGACTGATGCCGCACGAGCCCACGGCCGGGCTGCGGCTGCGCGACGACGGCCTGCTGGTGTACGACGCGGGCCAGCCTCCGCTGCTGTGACGGATGGCCGGGCGAGCCGCCTGGCCGGAAGGGCATCGATGGTCCTGCGCGTCCATGTGAGCCGTGAGCGAGCCGGCCGGGCGCCGGTCACCACTGGGCGGGCAGTTCCTCCCCGTACCAGGATTCGATGATCCGGTGCGCGATCGATACCGGCGGCGGCAGCCGTACCTCGTCGCTGGCCATGGCTGCCCGCAGCTCGTCCCGGCTGAACCAGCGCGCCTCCGCGATCTCCTCCTCGTCAACCCGGATCGGCTGGCCCCCGCTCGCCCGCGCCCAGAATCCCAGCATCAGGCTCTGCGGCATCGGCCAGGGCTGGCTGCCGAGGTACCGGATATCGCCAACGCTGATCCCGGTTTCCTCGGCCACCTCGCGCGCGACTGCCTGCTCGGCCGACTCACCCGGCTCGACGAACCCGGCGAGGATCGAGACCCGGCGCTCGGGCCACCTGCTGTTGCGGGCGAGCAGGGCACGGTCCCCGGCGTCGGTCACGAGCATGATCACCGCGGGATCGGTCCGGGGGAAGTGCTCCGAGCCGTCAGCGCGGCAGATCCGGGAGTACCCGCCGTTGACCGGGTCGGTCAGGGCGCCGCAGCGCGGGCAGTGGGTGTGCGTCGCGTGCCAGTTGGCGAGCGCCACCGCCTGCGTGAACAGGCCGGCGTCCCGGTCACCGAGCAGCGCGCCCACCTGCCGCAGGGCGGCCGGCTTGACGCTGCCACCTGGTGCCTCGCCGTCGCCGGCGCTGGCCGGGCCGGCGGCGGCCTCGGCGGACGGCAGCGGGGCGGACACGCTGAAGTAAGCCCGGCTGTCGCCGTCAACGCCAAGAAAGCAGCGGAGCCCGTCGGGGGTCTGCGCGGGCGGCAGCAGGACAAGCTCGGCCGACGCCTCGCCGAACCGGACGAGCGCCTGGCCGTCATCGACGACCAACACACGGGTACCCGGATCCGCCCACCGGTCCGCCAGCCAGGCTGGGTCGGTGCGGCGCTCCGTCATGCGGTCAACGGTGCCGCGGGCGAGGGCCAGCGGTCCCAGCGCTGGCAGCGGGCCAGGCGGCCAGGCCGCCCCGACGGTCCCGGCTGGTCCCGGCCCGCCCGCCCCGCCCGGCCCGGCCGTCCCGCCCGCCCCGGCGGCTCCGCCCGCCCCGGCGGCTCCGGGCGGCCCGGTCTGGCTCAACCGGACCCCGGGCGGGCGGCGGCCCGCAGCTGCGGGCCGGCCGCCGCGAGCTCGTCCCACAGGTAGGCCGCCGCCTCCGCGCCCTTGAGCAGCAGGGCCATCCCGACCTTCTCGTTCGGCGCGTGAATGCGGTCCTCGTCGAGCCCGACGGCGACGAACACCAGCGGCGCCCCGAGGATGCCGGTGAGGTCGGCCTCCGGGCCGCTGCCGCCTTCCCTGGTGAACAGCACCTCGCCGCCGAACGCGCGTTCCATCGCCCGGCGGCCGGCCGCCACCGCCGGCGAGTCGATCGGCGAGAAGGCCGGCCGCACGCCCGGCCCGAACGGCGCCACGGTCGCCTCGATCCCGGGCGGCGTCGCGGCCGCCACGTACTCCCGCAGCGCCGCCGCGACGTCGGCCGGCTCCTGGTGCGCCACCAGCCGGAACGAGACCTTCGCGTGCGCCGTGCTGGGGATGATCGTCTTCCCGCCCGGGCCGGTGTGGCCGCCCCACATGCCGTTGACCTCGGCGGTCGGCCGGGCCCAATCCGCTCCAGCGTCCCGTAGCCAGCCTCGCCGCCGGCGGCCCGGCTGTTCCCGGCCAAGGCCAGCCATTGCTTTTCCCCGAACGGCAGCCGATTGATCAGTTCGCGCTCGGCGCCGGACAACGGCGCTACCTTGTCGTAGAACCCGGGCAGCGTCACCCGTCCGCCAGCGTCGTGCAGCCCGGCCAGCAGCGCGGCCATCGCGTGCAGCGGGTTGGGGACCGCACCGCCGAACGACCCGGAGTGCAGGTCCACCTCGGGGCCGGTCATGTCGATCTGCGCGTCGAACAGGCCGCGCATGCCCACGCACATGGACGGCACGTCGGCCGCCCACATCGAGGTGTCGCTGACGACGATCACGTCGGCCGCGAGCCGGTCCCGCTCGCGCCGGAGCAGGCCGGCGAGGTGCGGTGAGCCAGACTCTTCCTCGCCCTCGATCAGCAGCTTCAGCGTGACCGGCGGCGCGGTGCGGGCGGCCCCCCCGCCAGCGGCCAGGCAGGCCCGCAGGCCGAGGTCGTGGAAGAGCACCTGCCCCTTGTCGTCGCAGGCGCCGCGGGCGTAGAGCTGGCCGTCGCGCTCGGCCGGCTGGAACGGCGGGCTGTGCCACTCGTCCAGCGGCTCGACCGGCTGTACGTCGTGGTGGCCGTAGACCAGCACGGCCGGCGCGGCCGGGTCGGCGGAACGCCACTCGGCGAACACCGCGGGCAGGCCCGCGCCGGCCGCCGGGTCCGCGCTGCCGGTCTCCCAGACCTCGGCGACGGGGAAGCCGGTCGTGCGCAGTCGCGCCGCCAGCCATTGCGCGGACCGCCGGACGTCGTCGCGGCGGGCCGGGTCGGCCGAGATGGACGGGATGGCCAGCCACTGTTTCAGCGCGCCGAAGAACTCCCCGGAGTTCGCCTCGATGTAGCCGCGCACGTCCATGCCGGTAACCGCCTCCTCGCCAGGGTCCGAACCGAACTCTAGTGCCACCTCTAGCTCTGTTCGCCCGGACGATGGTCGCTCCGGACGGCAGGCCATGATCGTTTCTCAAGATCGAAGTGAGATTGTCTACCACCGGTGGTAGGCAATCTCACTTCGATCATGGGAGTTGATCTTCGCAACGCGGCGGCCGGGATCCGGCCCCGCCGGAGCGCAGATCAGACCAGGGCGAACGTTACTTGCCGCAGCACGGGTGCGGGCCGCCGTCCCCGGAGACGGAAAGACCCGGCAGAGAGGTCCGGGGCTGGAGTGCCTCCCTGCCGGGTCGGATGTGCCGGAGAGCGGCTTACTCGACGCCGGAGAACTGATGGTCGACGTTGCCGGCCGGGTCTGCGTGGCCGCCGGGACCGTCGCTGTTCCCTGCGCCTTCCTGCTCGCCGCTGTTCTCGCCGCCGGGCTCGGCCGCCTTGACGTGATGTACGGCTGCGGTTCTCGCAGTTGACACATGGTGGCTCGCCGACGCAGTCGTAGCAAAGGCCGCTCCGGCTGCTGACACCACCAGGCCGCCGCTGAGGGCGCCGGCGATGAGAAGCTTCTTGATCATCATGTGATTCACCTCCCTTCATTGGGTACGCCTCATCGTGCGCAATCAGCCGTGAGAGGGCAGTGAGCCGCAGATGAGCCCGCGCTAATCGGTCGCGGGCAGGCAGACGGTCACGCACGCGCCGCCGCTGGGCGGGTTCTCCGCGCTGGCCTGGCCGCCGTGTGCCTGGGCGATCGCCCGCACGATGGCCAGCCCGAGCCCGGCTCCCTGGCCCGCTGGATGGCCGGTTCCGGCGCTCGGGGCCGGCCCGGTGGCGAAGGGCTCGAAGGCGCGCGGGAGGACCCGGGGATCGAACCCGGGACCGGTGTCGGCGACGGCCAGCTGGACGATGTCGCCCGCCAGCGTGGCGCTCACGCGTATCTGCCCGCCGCGGGGAGTATGGGCCAGCGCGTTGGTCACCAGGTTCTCGACCGCCTGGCGGATCCGGAGCGGGTCGATAACCGCGGTGACCATGTTGGGGTCCACCTGCACGGCGACGCCCTCCCTGGCCGCCCGCGCGGCCAGGGCTGAGCACGCGCCGCGCAGCAGCTGATCCAGGTCGGTCACCTCACGGCGCAGCGGCATCCGGTCGCCCTCGACCCGCGAGTAGACCAGCAGGGTCTCGGCCAGCTCGATCAGGCGGTCGGTTTCCTCCGACGCGCTGCTCACCGCGGCCAGTAGCTCCGGCTTGGTCCGCGACCGCGACCGGGCGAGGTCGAGCTCGGCCTTCAGGATGGCCAGCGGGGTACGCAGCTCATGGCTGGCGTCCGCGACGAACCTTCGCTCCCGCTCGAACGCCGCCTCCAGCCGGCCGATCATGGCATTGAGGGTGTTCCCCAGCCGGGTGATCTCATCGCGGCCGGCCGGGATCGGCAGCCGCCGCCCCTTGTCCGACACCGATATCGCGTCGGCCTCCTGCCGCATCCGCTCGACCGGGCGCAGCGCGGCCCCGGCCACCACCCAGCCGACCGCCGCGGCCAGTGCCAGCGTCACCGGGCCGCCGATCAGCAACAGGACCAGCAGTGCCGACAGCCCCTCCTGCCGGTTTGCCGCCGACGTGCCGACGATCACCCACCCGCCGCCTTGCCCGGCCTGGGGGAGCACCACGACGCGGGCCGTGCCCTCCACGCCGCGGACCGTCACGTCGAGATAGGACGTCCGCCGGATGTCGCGCAGCGCGGAGAGCGGCACGGCCGGGCGTCCGAACCCCGTCGAGGCTTCCCCCACCTTGCCGCCCGGCCCGAGTACCTGGGTAAAGGTCCACAGATCCCCGGTGCGGGCAGCACTGGACTCGTAGAACGCGGGCCCCTGTCCGCCCTGTGCCGGCTGCCCGATGGCCGCGGCGACGCTGTTGGCCTGGGTGAACAGGGCCGAATCGGTGGCGCGCTGCAGCTCGGTGCCGAGCCGCAGGTACACGAAGGTGCCGGTGACGCCCAGCAGGACCGCCATGCACAGCGTGAAGACCAGCGTCAGCCGGAGCCTAATCGGGAGGTGCATCCGTGCTGCTCCCCAGCGCGTCCCCGCGCAGCCGGTACCCGGTGCCGCGGACGGTCTCGAGCGAGTGGGTGCCGAACGGCCGGTCGATCTTCTCCCGCAGGTACCGCACGTACACGTCGACGATGTTCGAGCCGCCCTCGTAGGCGAAGTCCCAGACATGCTCGATCAGCCGGGTACGTGACAGCACCTCGCCCGGATGCCGCATGAAGTACTCGAGCAGCGCGAACTCCTTGGCGGACAGGCTGATCACGACTTCCCCCCGGCTGGTGACCCGGGTTGCCGGATCCAGGGTAAGGTCGCCGGCGGCCAGCTGGGCGGGCCGCTCGCGGACGCCGCGGCGCAGCAGCGCCCTGGTCCTCGCGGCAAGCTCGGTGAAGGAGAACGGCTTGGTCAGGTAGTCGTCGGCACCGACGTCCAGCCCCCGGACCCGGTCCGCAACTCCGTCCCGGGCGGTGAGCATGAGGACCGGCGCCCACTGGCCGCCCTCCCGCAGCCGCCGGCACACCTCGAACCCGTCCATGTCGGGCAGCATGACGTCCAGGACGATCACGTCGTTCGGGTTCTCCCGCGCCATCCAGAGGCCGTCTTCGCCGGTCCCGGCCACGTTGACGGCGTAGCCCTCCTCCTCCAGCCCGCGCTTGAGCACCGAGGCCATCTTGACCGAGTCCTCAACCACCAGGATCCGCAACACCCTCACCTCACTTCGGAGCGTAAGCACCGTTCATGAGGAGAAGATGAGAATCAGCTGGCTGGAGGCCAAGGACGTGCTGCCTGCCACGTCGCCCGTCGCCCGATCGGGTATGCCACCGGTCCGAATGGCTCAAGCTCGCGGCCCGTCTAACATCTTCCGGATCTTGACGGCCGTCCCGTACGCGCAGATCTCCTGGCCGAGATTCCCCAGGTCGTTGGCGTCGAATCGCATGGCCAGCACGGCGTCCCCGCCACGCTGTTCCGCTGCCTCTATCAGCCGGTCTTGCGCCTCGACACGGCTGCCGCCGAGCAGTTTCGTCATGCCCTTGAGCTCGCCGCCCACGAGGGACTTGAGCCCGGCACCGAACTGGGAGCCGACGTTGCGGCTGCGCACGGTGATGCCGAAGACCTCGCCGAGTACCTCGGTGACCTCGTAACCCGGCAGGTCATTCATGGTGCTGAGCAGCATGGCGCGCTTCTCCTGTCTGCTTGGTCGGGCCGGTCTCGGTACCCGATGATGTCACCCATTGTGACGGACTGCCCGGCCGGCGCGCTGCAGCCGATCGGCTCTTCCACCGGTCCGAACGGCTAGAGCTGGCCGTCTGGGCTCAGCCGGGCGGTGCGCCCGTGAGTACCGTTTCAGGCATGGCCGGAGGCTCGCGGGCACCGGTCCCTGGAGGATCTGGGCGGAAACCGCCGATGCGGCATCGCCCGCTAGGGGTGCACCGGTCCTGCGTTCAGGTAGACCGGGCCGCCGGCCGAGCACGCGCTGAACGGGAACGGGACCAGCTTGGATGCGGTCTGGCCGGGCGGGTAGACACGCAGCCCGGCGGCCATGACCGGGCTGCAGGCGCCCGGCGGGTACACGCCCGTGTCGGTGATCAGCAGCGTCGCGGCCGTGGTGGCGCCGCTGGCCAGGGTGACGGTGGCCGGGGTGCCACTCCAGCCGGCCGGGGCGCCGAGCTGGCCGACCGACAGGCTGACCGCGGAGACTCCCGGGTTTCCGTGCAGGGTGCAGGCATGCCCGGACAGGTTGGTGAAGTTGAGCGCGTAGCCGACGCCGCCGGCGTAGCCGTTGCCCTGGGTGTTCATCCAGACGACGAGCCCGGCCGTGGAGCAGGCCGGCGTGCCGGCGGTGCCGGGCGAGCCGGTAGCGGCCAGCGAGGCCACCGGGATCAGCGCCGCGGCGCAGGCCGCTGCGGCCACGCCGGCCAGTCGTTTCGGTACACGTGAGTGTCGTCGCATGTCTGCTTCCTTCGTCCGGTGTCAGAAGGAAGAGTTCGCGGCGGGGGCCGCTGATACGGTGCCGGCGCTGATACCGGGGGCTGCGGCGGCTCAGTCGGGCCAGGGAACGCCGGCAGTGTCGGCGGCGGCGCGCAGCCCCCTGGTCGCGCCCGGCGGCACCGGCGGCAGGATCAGGCAGTGGCAGCCGACGCAGATCGAGCCGGAGTCGGCCACCCGGTTGTTCCCGACCATGATCGTGCGCTCGGGGGAGACCCCGAGGCGCTCGCAGGCGACCAGGAAGGGCTCGGGCGCGGGCTTGGCGATCCCCAGGTCGCAGGACAGGACGAAGGTCTGGATGAACGCGTCGAGGCCGGTGGCGGCGTACCCCTTGTCGATGCTCCAGCCGGTGTTGCTGACGATCCCGATGGGCATCCCCGCGCCGCTGAACGCCTTCAGGACGGCGGGGGTGTCCGGGTAGGGGACCATCGTCTGCGGGTTCGTCTTCCACTCGTCATACATGAGCTCGGCCAGCCCGGGCGCGATCTCGTCGAACGGCGCATAGCCGGCCACGTAGGCCTGGCGGTGGTCGGCCCGGGACAGGTTCCTGCGGACCCGCTTGGCCGCCATCAGCGAGCGGCTGTGCTCCCTGGACCGACGCCAGTACCTGGCCGCCTCCTCCTCGGTGATCTCCACGCCGGAGCGGGCGGCCAGCGTGCGGACCATGGCCACTGGTGACGTGCGGTGGGTCAGGGTACCGCCGTTGTCGAACAGGACTGCGCCGAAGCGCATCGGGTCTCCTCGCCGGGTTGAGAGCTTCGATGCGGGCCGGTCGCGCCTGGCGGCGGGTCCGGTCGACCGCGGGGGCGGGCATGAGCGTTCATCCGTACAAGCGGGCGCCGATATTGAAGTGGTTGAGCACGATCGCGGCAGCTACGAGCGCGGCCAGGATCACGTATCCCCAGACGTTGACGGCGGTGGTCTTGTGCACGCGCAGCGAGCCGCGCCGCTTGCTGGCGCCGAACCCCCGCGCGTCGGCGACCATTGCCATGGTTGTGGTGCCGCGCAGCGTGCCGACGAGCAGCGGTACCGTGACGAGCACCACGCACCGGGACAGCCGCTTGGCGTAGTCCGGCCACTGGCTGAACTGATGCCAGCGCGGCCGGGACATGTCGTATCCCCGCAGCTCGACGGCGCGCAGCACCAGGGTGGTCCGGGCGATCATCTCCGGCAGGAACCGGAGCGCGGCGGTGAGCGCGAACCCGACGTGCGGCGGCGCGCGGAACCGCTCGAAGGCCCAGGTGAAGTCGGAGACGTCGGTGGACACCAGGATCAGCATCGAGGTGGACACGGTCACCAGCACCCGCGCCGTCTGCTCGAAGCCGAAAAGCATGCCGTAGGAGGTGATCCCGGGCGAGCCGAGCCAGGAGAGGGTCCACGGGAACGTGTAGAGGAAGTGGATGGGCGGCGGCGGCAGGTAGTACATGCCCTGTCCCCAGAAGCCGGCCACGGCGGGGCCGATGATCATGATCGCCAGGACCCGCATCTTTTGCCGCGATGGGCGCAGCCAGAACCAAGGCAGCAGGGTGAGGGCGAACACGATGAGCATGAACTTCCAGGTGAACAGGATGCTCAGCGTTCCCATCCCGATCGGGTAGAGCACCTTCAGCCGCGGGTCGAGGCGGTGCAGCGGGGTGTCCCTGGCCTCGTAGGTGACCAGCGCGCGCAAGCCGCCGAGTCCGACCAGCTTGATGAAGGCGACCGGCAGCAGCATCGGGATGGCGAAGATCAGCAGGTAGCCGATGACCGTCCGGACGAGCAGCGAGTGCATCACGGCCGGAGCGCTCCCGCGCCCGGGGATGCGGCGGCGGCCGGGCCGGGCCTATGGGCAAGCACCGCCGCGGCCAGCTCGCCCACGTCGAGCAGCACGTCGGTCGTCGCCGGGCCGAGCAGCGCCGACTGCAGCCTGGCCAGCGGGGGCGCCAGCACTCCCCAGCGGTCGAGCTCGCCGGTCGCCGCGAACACCCGGTTCGTCGGCCCGTCCATCCTGACCTGGCCCTTCCCGAGCAGCACGACCCGGCCGCGCGACTGGCCAGCCCCCGGATGTCGTGGGTGACCGTGACGATAGTGATGCGGGTGCGGGCGCGGAGCCGGTCCAGCAGCGCGAGGAACGCCCGCATGTGGTCGGCGTCCTGCCCGGTGGTCGGCTCGTCCAGCACGAGCACGCCGGGCGCGCCGACCAGCAGCGCCGCAAGCGCCAGCCGCTGCCTGCCGCCCTGGCTCAGCTCCCACGGGCTGTCGGCCTGCCGCCCGGTGAAGCCGAAGAACTCGATCGCCTCGGTCACGTTGAGCACGGGGTGCTCGGGCCGGGCGCGGAACCTGAAGCCGAACTCGAGCTCCCTCAGGACCGTCGTCTCGAACAGCATGTCGTCGGCCGCCTGCAGCAGCAGGGCCACCTGAGTGGCGTGATCGAAGACCTTGCCGGGCCGGACCGGCTTGCCGCGGAACCGGACCACCCCGCTGCTCGGCTTCCCCAGGCCGACGGTCAGGCCGGTCAGCGTCGACTTGCCGGATCCGTTCGCGCCGATCAGCGCGACCCACTCCCCCTCGTTCACGGCGAGGGTGACGTCATCGACGGCGCGGTGGCCGTCGAACTCGACGCTGACGCCCTCCCAGGACAGCACCGGCGGGGCGGGGGCGGCCGCGGCCGGGCGGACGCCTGGGCGATGCCCGTCCGGCGATGCCGGGCCGGTGGCGCGATCGGCGGCGGCGGCTGCCAGGGCCGCGGCGAACCAGGTGTCCTTCACCGCGTCGGCCGCCTCCGGCACCGACAGCGGCAGCCTGGAGCCGAACGGCTGGGGCACCGCCTGCGCCAGCCGGATCATGTCGGGGATGCCGACGCCAGTGGCCAGCCACGGACCGCGGTCGGCCCAGGCGATGCGCGGCGGCTGGTCGAGGACCACCCGCCCGTCGTCCATCAGCACCACGCGGTCGGCCCAGGGCGCCACCTCGTCGACCCGGTGCTCGATGATGATCACGCCGGTGTTGCCGTGCCGGGCCAGCCGCTGCAGCGTCGCGAGCACCTCCTGGGCCCCGACCGGGTCGAGGTCGGACAACGGCTCGTCGAGCACCAGGATCCTGGGCCGCATGGCGAGGGTCGCAGCAATGGCGGTCCGCTGCTTCTGGCCGCCGGACAGCGTCACCACCGAGGCCTTGCGCATCCCGGCCATGCCGGTCACGTCCAGGCACTCGTCGACCCTGGCGGCGATCTCCGGCTGCGGCAGCGCCAGGTTCTCCGGCCCGAACGCCACCTCCGCCTGCACCGTCTGGGTGATCAGCTGCAGGTTCGGGTTCTGGAACACCATGCCGACCAGCTGTGACGCCTCGTGCGGCTTCATCCCGGACAGGGAGGTGCCGCCGAACGTGACCCGGCCCCTCAGCTCGCCGTGCACCCGGGACGGGATCAGCCCGCACAACGTGAGCGCCAGCGTGGACTTGCCGCAGCCGGAGGCGCCGGTGATCAGCACGACCTCACCCGGAGCGATGCCGAGGTTCACGTGCCGCAGTGCCGCGCGGACAGCCCCCACGTAGGCGAACGACACGTCCTCGGCGCGCAGTTGACCGTCCGGGGCCGCGGATGTCACGTCGCGGATGCCGATCGGCTGCCGGGCTGCTGCGGCCGGTCGGTGCCGCCGGGCTTGCGCACCAGCGCCACGCCGACCATCAGCAGGAACAGGTACGGCAGATCCTGCACCTGGACGAAGTCGGCACCCGGGATCGGGTTGATCAGCGGCCCGATCAGCTGATCGCCGATGATGTTGTCGTAGATCTCGAGCAGCACGCCGAGCGCCGCGACGATGAGGATGTCCTGGGTAGTCCAGCGCGCCCAGCGGGGCGAGCGCAGCGCGGCCCACAAGACGATGCCGATGCCGATGATGCAGACGGCCCAGACTCCCCAGTACCAGAAGGACTGCCAGCCCGGGGACAGCCGGATGGTGGAGTTTGCGAGCAGTGCGGTGGTGCCCATGGCGTCCCTCCAGACACGCGACAAACGTGAGGGCTACCCCACGACTGCTCGCGTGCTGGCCAGCGCCCAGCCGGGCATCAGGCTAGACGGTGACGACGCACCGGGCCTGACGCTGCTGGCGGGCACCTCTGTGCCGCGGGCAGATGCGAGGTATCAGTACGGACGACATGCGCACCATGGCCGCACTTCCATTGAATGCCGCCGCCGGTGCGCTGACAACGCCACCCGGCGGTTTTCACGCAGTGTTCACCCGCCGAAATCGCCCGCCGGACAGCTCTGCACCATGATCATGAAGACCTGTGCGCGTGATAGCGCGTAGAAGTCTTCGCGATCATGATCAGGTGTCAACGCGCGGGCTTCAGCCGGCGGCGGGGACGCTCTCGACCAGGGCCGCCAGGCCGGCGGCGTCCAGCAGGTCGGCCGGGCTGACGGTCAGGTCGTGCCGGACGTAGTAGAACGCGGCCCGCACCTGCTCCAGCGGCACCCCCGCCAGCGCCGCCCAGGCCAGCCGGTAGGCGGCCAGCTGCACCGCGACGGCGTGCCGATCGCCGGCCGAGCCGGGGGGGCGCCCGGTCTTCCAGTCGACCACGTCGTACCCGCCCTCTGGCGCGTCGGCGAACACCGCGTCGATCCTGCCGCGTACCAGCCGGTCGCCGATCCGGGTCTCGAACGGCACCTCCACCTCCTGCGGCCACCGGCAGGCCCAGGCGCCCGACTCGAACAGCTCGCGCAGGAAGGCCAGATCCGCCTCATCCTCGGGGTCCGCATCGGACCCGCCGGGCAGGTCACCCGGATCGATCAGCTGCTGCGCGCCGTAGTGCTGCTCCAGCCAGCGGTGGAAGGCCGTGCCGCGCCTGGCCTGCGGCGCGGGCGGCAGCGGCATGGGGCGCCGGATCTGGCTGGCCAGCTCCTGCGGATCGCGGGCCAGCGTCACCAGCGCCGATACCGACAGGTGATCCGGGAGCTCGACCGGCTGGGCGTCACCGCCGCGCCGCCGGTCACGCTCGGCGAGCAGCAGGCTGATGTCCCGCTCCCAGGCGGCCACCAGGATCTGATCGTGCTCGTCCAGCGCGGCAGCTGCCCCGTCACCGGGACCGGCAACGGCCCCCGGGGCGGGGACGGGGCCGGGACCGGCGCCCGCCTCCCCGCCGGGACGCGGGCCGCCCGCGGGGGCGGCCTCCGCCAGGCCCGGGCCACCGCCCGCCTGCCCGCCGGGACGCGGGCCGCCCGCGGGGGCGGCCTCCGCCAGGCCCGGGCCACCGCCCGCCTGCCCGCCGGGACGCGGGCCGCCCGTGGGGGCGGCCTCCGCCAGGCCCGGGCCACCGCCGGTCTCCCCGCCGGGACGCGGGCCGCCCGCCATGGCTGCCCGCACCAGGCCGGCGGCCTCGCGCACCGCCTCGTACCGGTCGCCCGACGGCGGCGCGGGCCAGGTGGCCGACGCGGGCTCGGCCAGCGCGGGGTTCTGCGCGTCGGGGTCCGGCGGGGGCGCCCACTGTGCCACCGTCCCGGCGCCGCCGCGGCACGCGCCCGCGATCTCCTCCAGGAACACCGACGGGCCGAGCGGCAGGACGCCCTCCCCCCACCAGTAGCCCGAGCAGGCCAGCCAGAACGCGGCCCGGGTGACCGCCACGTACATCAGCCGCCGCTCCTCGGCCAGCTCCCTGGCGGCGCAGGCCTCGGCAAACGACCGTACCGACACCGGGTCCAGGCCGGCCAGCCGTGGCAGGTCGGCCTCGTCTCCGCGCAGGCCGAACGGGAGCAGCCGCGGGTTGTCCGTCCACCGGGTCGTCTGCCGCGGCCGGGCCGGGAAGATCTGGCTGCGGTCACCGGCCGACAGCCCCGGCACCACGACCGCATTCCATTCCAGGCCCTTGGCCGCGTGCACGGTCACCAGCTTGACCGAGTCGGTCTCGCCCACCCGGCCCGCCTCGAGCCCGAACTCCTCTTCCTGGGCCGCGGCCAGGTAGGCGAGGAACGCCCCCAGCGTCGGCTCCTCCTGGTCGGTGCCGAACGCGGCTGCCGTGCCGGCGAACGCGTCCAGGTCGGCGCGGGCGGCCGACGGGTCGTCGCCGGGCCTGGCGGCCACCTCGATGTCCAGGCTCAGCGCGCGCTCGACTTCGCCGACCAGGTCCGCGAGCGGGCGGGCGGCGTGGCCGCGCAGCACCCTGAGCTCGGCGGCCAGCGCGGCGAGCCTTGCGTAGCCGTCTGGTGAGTAGGCGGCCGGATCACCCAGGTCATCGAGCGCCTCGATCAGGCTGCCCGCGTCAGCGGTCAGATCCGCCACCGCCTGGGTGAGCGCGTCGCCCTCGGCTGCTTTGTCCCCGCCGACGGCGGCCAGCTTGCGGGCGCGGCGGCCGAGCCCGATCAGGTCCCTGGGGCCGATCCGCCAGCGCGGCCCGGTCAGCAGCCGGGCCAGCGCGTCGGAGGCGGCCGGGTCGTGCAGCACCCGCAGCGTCGCCACCACGTCCTGCACCTCGGGCACGGTGAGCAGGCCGCCGAGCCCGACCACCTCCACCGGGATGCCCCTGGCCTCGATCGCCCTGCGGAGCCCGTCGAACTGGATGCGCTTGCGGCAGAGCACGGCGATGTCGGACGGCCGGACCCGGTCCTTGCGGCCGTCCCACCAGCGGCGCCCGTCCGGGGCGATGCCGGGCGGCAGCCGCAGCAGGCCTTCCACCTGGCCGGCCACCCACTCCGCCTCCTGCGCGGCGGTCTCCAGCA
>CAVOOC010000020.1:0-97999 GCA_963697445.1 uncultured Actinomycetes bacterium | reverse complement strand
ATCACCCCGGGCGGCGGGGTCAGCGGGGCGCTGATCTTGTAGATGCCGTCACGGAAGAACACGACCTGGCCGGACCTGAGGCCGCGTATGCCGCGTTGATCGCCGCCGTGGAGTCCGCCGTCCCGGTGGGATCTGCACCGCCCGCGTAGGCGGCGTTCAGGACGCTCCGGTCAGCCCGCAGCCCCTGCAGGGCGTCGATCACCGCGTCCATGTCGCGGCGGGGTTTCCGGTGCCCGGTGCCCGGCTGTCGGGCGGGATGCTGAAGTTGACTGGCACCGCTCAGCCTCCCCGCGTGAACCGGCCGGCGTTACGATGCGTCCTACCTGGCAGGGAAGTGGTCACCGTGCAGCAGATCGTCAGCCAGCGGAAGATCAGCATCGTGGAGCACCTGTTCCACATCTTCATGTGCTTCGCCACGATGGGCTTGTGGGGGATTGTCTCGCCAGCCGCCTGCGGTCCCGCAAGACGGTTATGCACATCCCCGTGATGCAGCAGCCTGCGGTCGCGTTCCCCCCGCCGCAGTGCGTGAAATGCGGGGCGCCGTTCGCCGCCCATGTCGGGGGGAAGAAGCCGAGGGCCGCGGCGAGCCCGTCCACGTGCCCCGCGGCCACCAGAATCCCACAGCAGCAGCGGGTTCAGCGACCAGAGCAGGTGCGCCCGCGCCCTCCGGGCCGGCTCACGACGGAGCAGCCGGTCCAGCGCGAGCACCACGGCGCCGAACGCCAGCGCCGTCCACAGCTTCAGCCAGAACGTGATGCGCGCCGCCGACGTGCCGCCCAGGGCCGCCGCCGCGGCTTGCTCCGCGCTGGCCAGCGGGCCGTAGGCGGAGTGGTCGCGGAGCCACGGGTGCGGCGAAAGCCGGGCGACCGGGTCGCCGAGCCGGCGCATCTGGTAGGGCGTCGTGACGTACGGGTTATGGCCGAGTACGACCATGCGGCCGTACGAGGCGTAGTCGAGCGCGTCGGTCAACCCCGCGACCGGGAACACGGCGAACAGCGCGGTCACGGTCAGCGCGGCGGCGACCATCCACCGGACCGGCGGCCGCGCGCCGCGCGACACCGCCGCGATGCCGGCGGCCACCCCGGCGCCGCCGCCGATGGTCGCTATCCACAGTGCGAGCGTCACCAGCCCCGAGGACGGATGCAGGTTCAGGTCCCAGGGCGGTCCGGCGGCAGGCCTGGGTACCCGCACGACCGCCCGGCTCGGGCAGGCCGCGTCAACGGCCAGCATCAGCAGCGTGGCGGCGCCCACGCCGATGACCGCGGACCAGCTCAGCGTCCGGGTCACCGGGTCGCGAGCCGCCCGCGGCGCCGTCATCAGCGGTCCGGTTGCCGCACCGCGGCGGCCCGCAGCAGCAGCCGCGACGGCCGGGCTGGCGTGTGCCACAGCTGGTTGTGCGCGATGACCCCGTCGGTCTCGGTCACCATGTCGCCGCCCGTGCCCAGGTTCACGTCTATCTTCGGGAAGGCCGACGAGGCGATCTCGAGCCGCAGCCGGTGCCCGCGCTGCAGCCGCAGGCACGTGTCCCACATCGCGATGCTGACCTCGTACACCTCGCCGGGCGTCACCGGGTCCGCGATGGCGAACCCGTTCCGGTAGCGCAGCCGCAGCATGCCATCGCAGAGCCGCTGCGCGAAGCCGTTCGGGTGCACGTTCAGACAAGCTTGGCCGCCAGGTCGGCGTCGGCGGCCGAGGTGGCGACGTGCGCGACGAGCCGCACCGGGCCGATCACCTCCACCGGCTCGGGCAGCGGATCGGTGCTGTACACGAGGACATCGCCGCGCAGTTCCACGCCGTGGTAGTCGTCCGGGCCGCCGATCTGGGCGCTGCTCGCGTCGGTGATGAACGGCACCGGCCGGTCCGGGTCGTGGACCCAGGAATCGGGCGGCTGGTCACCGCCGGGCGGCGCGTCGGTCAGCCGGCCGTCGCCGTGCAGGCTGTTGGCCGCTCCGCCGCTGGACAGGTACAGCGTCAACTCGGCCACGTACGGCGGCGGCCAGGCGGGCTCGTCCCGCCACTCGCCCGCGCCCATCACGAAGATCCGCACCGGCGCCGCGGCCTGCTCCGGTGGGATCCCCTTCACGTGCTCGTCGAGGAACGCGACCATGGCCGCGTCGAGGTTGATGAGCGCGTCGGCGCCGAAGTTGACCTCGCCCAGGGTGCGCGTCGTATTCACCACGTGCCCCCAGGGCCCCATCAGCAGCCGCTGCCCGCCGCGGCCGGCCGCGACCATCGCGGCGAAGTTGGCCGGGGTGCCGATCTCCTCGTCGTCGTACCAGCCGGAAATGTGCAGGACGGGCACGTCCACCTCGCCGATCCGGTGCTGGTAGCGCACCGGTTCCCACCAGTCGTCCAGGGTCGGGTGCTCGAGCTCGGCGCGCCAGTTGGGCGAGCGGAACCCGGCCGCCTCGTCCATGGTCAGCAGCGGCCGGTGCCGGTAGACCTCCGGCCAGTTGACGTTCTCCCGGTACTGCGGGACGCGGGCGTCCACCAGCCGGAACCAGTTGATGTGCATGGGCGTCGGCAGGCCGGTCGGGAACTCGACGAACGGGTCGCTGGGGGTGACCGAGCAGATCATCGCGCGCAGCGCGGGCGGCCGCTCCAGCGCGGTGAGCCACTGGATCCGGCCGCCGTAGCTGCCGCCCTGGGTGGCCACGTCCCCGGTGCACCAGTCCTGCGCGGCGACCCAGCCGATGACGTCGAAACCGTCCGGGCCGTCGTTGCGGTACGGCTGGAACTGCCCGTCGGAGTCGCCGCGCCCGCGCACGTCGGCGAACACGGTGGCGTAGCCGGCCGCGGCGAAAGTGGTCGCGCGCTTGGACTGAATCTCACCCGACTTGCCATACGGCGTCCTGACCACCACCGCGGGTGCGGGCCGGGTTCGCGGCAGCGTCACGTCGGCGGACAGCGTGACGTCGTCCCGCAGCGGGATCCGGACGTTGAACAGTCGGGTGACCTCTGGCATGGTGCCCGACATTACCGTGTTGCCGGTTACCAGCCGTTCTCAGCCGTCGCCTACCATCGCAGCTGTGCCCGAGCATCCCGGCCCCCCGCCGGCCACCCCCCGGTCCGGACGCCCCGGCCTGCGCGGCGTGATCATCGACTGGGGCGGCGTGCTCACCAACCCGATCGCGGACACGGTCAACGCGTGGCTCGAGGCCGACCTCATCGACCGGGACACCTACCGGACCGCCATGCGGGCGTGGGTGACGCAGGCCTACGACGGCGACGGCGAGGACAACCCGATCCACCGGCTGGAGCGGGGCGACGGCGACCCGGCGGAGTTCGAGCGCGCGCTCGCCGCGCAACTGGTCCGCACCGACGGGACGCAGGTATCGGCCGAAGGACTGCTGAGCCGGATGTTCGTCGGCACGCTGCCGGTCCCGGCCATGTACGACCTGCTGCGGGCGGCGCGCAAGGCCGGCTTCCGTACCTGCCTGCTGTCCAACTCCTGGGGCAACGGCTACCCGCGGGACGTCTTCCCCGAGCTGTTCGACGCCTGGGTGATCTCCTCGGAGGTCCGCATGCGCAAGCCGGAAGAGCGGATCTTCCGGCACGCCGCCGGGCTGCTGCGCCTGCCGCCGGAGCAGTGCGTGTTCATCGACGACATCGAGGCGAACATCGAGGCGGCGGCCGCGATCGGCATGACGGGGGTTCACCACACCGACCCGGCGGCGACCGTCGCCGCCGTTGCGGACCTGCTCGGCCTGCCGACGGGCTAACGTAAGCGGGCATGACGGCATACCCGACTCCGTCAAGCCCGGGGCGCAGCGCTAACATGCGCGCCAACCGCCGCACCGACACCAAGCCCGAGCTCGCCCTGCGCCGCGCCCTGCACAAGCTCGGGTACCGGTACCGCAAGGACTACCGGCTGGTCCTGGACGGCGGCAGCCGGGTCCGCCCCGACATCGCCTTCACCGCCCGCCGGGTCGCCGTTTTCGTGGACGGCTGCTTCTGGCACGCCTGCCCGCAGCACGGCACCAGGCCGGCCGTCAACGACTGGTACTGGACGCCCAAGCTGGCCCGGAACGTGGAGCGGGACCGGGCCGCGGATGAGCGGCTGGCCGCGGCCGGCTGGCAGGTCGTCCGGGTGTGGGAGCACGAGACCCTGGAGCAGGCGATGGCCGCGGTCATCGCGGCGGTCGGGGCCCGCAACCCGGCCGCCCCGGACCCGGTCCCGCCTGCCGCCGACGTGCTGCGCGGCAGCCGTTCGGCTGGCAAAATCTGATCTGACCTGCACAGAATCCGAGGGGCCATGCGCGTCTACCTGGCGGCTACGATGCCGGTGCTGGCGGCGATGCTGGCGGCGGGGGAGATCGGCCCGGCGCCGCTGGCCGGCTACGCGGTCACGCCGGCGCTGCGCGAGTGGTACGCGAGCGGCGACCTGGATGAACTGGAGTACGCCGCGATGGCCGTGGCGGCGCGCGCGTCGCTGCGGCTGCTGGCGGCCGACGACGGCGCCCCGCCGCGCCGCGTGACGCTGGCCGCCGATGTCCCGGATGACCAGGTGAGCGCCTGCGGTAGCGTGGACGAGCCAGCCGCGGTGAAGGTGAGCGCGGCCGTGCCGCTGGCCCGGGTGGCGTCCGCGCACGTGGATGATCCGGAGGCGGCCGCGGACGTGCGCGCGGCGGCAGCGGCCATCCCCGCGGCCGATCACGGTGACGAGGACGCGAAGTTCACCGTGGACGGCGCGGAGGGGCACGAGCTGGCATGGTACGCCGTACAGGAGCTGCCGTACCTGTTCGGCTGATCCCCGGAGGAAGTGATCATCAAGATGGATGCCGTGACCAACGTGCCGGTGCCGGTCAACGAGCCCGTGCGGCAGTACCAGCCGGGCAGCCAGGACCGGGCCGTGCTGGAGAGCAAGATCAAGGAACTCGCCGGCGGCCAGGCCGACCTGACCATGACCATCGGCGGGCAGCGCCGGATGGGCGGCGGCGAGCAGGTCAGCGTGGTCCAGCCGCACAACCACCGGCATGTCCTCGGCCGGCTCGGTAACGCGACCGACTCCGACGTCGCCGCCGCGATCGACGCCGCGGCCGCCGCGGCCCCGGCCTGGCGCGCGCTGTCCTTCGATGACCGGGCCGCGGTCCTGCTCAAGGCGGCGGACCTGCTGGCCGGCCCGTGGCGGGCCACGATCAACGCCGCCACGATCCTCGGCCAGTCCAAGTCGCCGTTCCAGGCCGAGATCGACGCGGCCTGCGAGCTGATCGACTTCTGGCGCTACAACGTGCACTACGCGCGGCGGCTGCTCGCCGAGCAGCCGGAGTCCGGCGCGGGCACCTGGAACCGGCTGGAGTACCGCCCGCTCGAGGGCTTCGTGCTCGCGATCACGCCGTTCAACTTCACCTCGATCGCCGGCAACCTGCCGACCGCGCCGGCCCTGCTGGGCAACACCGTGGTGTGGAAGCCGTCGCCCACCCAGCAGCTGTCGGCCCATTACCTCATGCGCCTGCTCGAGGCGGCCGGGCTGCCGCCCGGCGTGATCAACATGGTGACCGGGGACGGCCAGGCGGTGTCCCGGGTCGCGCTGACCCACCCGGACCTGGCCGGCATCCACTTCACCGGCTCGACGCCGACGTTCCAGCACCTGTGGCGGACCGTCGGCGAGAACATCTCCGGGTACCGCGGCTACCCGAGGCTGGTGGGGGAGACCGGCGGCAAGGACTTCGTCATCGCGCACCCCTCTGCCGACACCGGCGTGCTCGCTACCGCGCTGATCCGGGGCGCGTACGAGTACCAGGGCCAGAAGTGCTCGGCCGCCTCCCGGGCCTACGTCCCCCGCTCGCTCTGGTCCGGGATGCGCGACGACTTCGTCGGCCAGGTGGAGTCGCTGACCATGGGCGACGTGTCGGCCGACCTGTCGCTGTTCATGGGCGCGGTCATCGACGACCGGGCGTTCGGCAAGCACGCCGCGGCGCTCGAGCGGGCTCGCCACACCCCGTCGATCCGGGTGCTGGCGGGCGGCCGGGCCGACGACACCGAGGGCTACTTCGTGCAGCCCACGGTGCTGGAGGCCGCCGACCCGGCCGACGAGGTGTTCACCACCGAGTACTTCGGGCCGATCCTGGCCGTGCACGTCTACGACGATGCCGCGTACCCGCAGGTGCTCGCGCAGGCCGCGGACGTGGCCAGGTACGCGCTGACCGGCTCGATCATCGCGCAGGACCGGGCGGCGATCGCCCACGCGACCGAGGCGCTGCGGTTCGCCGCGGGCAATTTCTACATCAACGACAAGCCGACGGGCGCGGTGGTCGGGCAGCAGCCGTTCGGCGGCGCCAGGGCCAGCGGGACCAACGACAAGGCGGGTTCGATCTTCAACCTGACCCGGTGGGTGAACACCCGCACGATCAAGGAGCTGTTCGCCCCGCCGGCCGACTACCGCTACCCGCACATGGGTTGACGAAGAGCGCGTATCCGCGCTCGTCAAGCGGGTACAAAGCGCCCTGCCGGGAGCCATGCGGGGGAGCCAATCGCCCTCATGAGCCGCTCACCTCGCCCAGGTTCAGGATCCCGTCCATGGCCGCTGAGGCCTTCGTGAGCTTGTCGGCGAGCTGGTGCCGGTAGACGGTCCGGGTGACGGTGCTGTTGATGTAGCTGGCCGCGTCGGCGATGTCCTCGATGTCGACCCCGGCGTCGGATAGGACGCTGACCCAGGTGTGCCGCGGTCTCGTGCGGGTGCCAGCCGGTACCGAGGCCCGCCCGCGCTTACAGCTCGGGTGCCGAACTGGCGGCGCACGTCCTGCGGCCAGCGCGGTCCGCCGGACTCCATGGCGAAGACCAGGCCGCTGTCGGTGTAGGCGGCACCCAGGCGCAGCCGGTCCTTCGCCTGCTGGGCCTTCAGGGCGCGCAGCACGGTGGCGGCGTCGCGGGGCAGCTGCATGGTGCGGCGGCTCCGGTCGGTCTTTCAGTCGGCCCAGCGTGAGCACGCGCTTGCCTCCGGGCCCGGGAGCGCCTTCAGGCACTTGCGAGCCCGGATCACGCCGTCACGGAAGTCCACGTCCTCCCAGCCGAGGTCCGAGCATTCCCCAGGCCGCAGCCCGCAGGTCAGCGCGGTAACGATGTAGGCCCGCCAGAACGGGGTCAGCTCCAACGCCAGGATCGCGCCGATCTGCTCCAGCTTCATCGCCTTGGACTGCCGCACCGTTCCCCGCGGCGTCTCGGCCAGCTCGGCGACGTTGCGGTGCACCAGGCCGTCGCGCTGGGCCCGCCGGATCGCGCGGCCCAGCAGCGCCCGGGCCCGCCTGATGTTGTCGCTGGAGCGCCGGCCGCGGCCATGTCCCGGAGCATGCGCTCGACCTGGCCGACCGTCAGCCGCTGCAGCTTGGTCTTGCCGAGCGCGGCGATGATCCCCGCGATCCGGTCGCTGTTGCTCCGGAGTGTCAGCGGAGACGCCCATTCCGGCGGGGGACTCGCCAGCAGGTCCTGGAGCACCATCTTGACCGTGACGTCACGCCGGGCGACGGTGCCGGTCTGCGAGCTCGTCCCGCAGCTCGTCGAGCTTGGCCCAGCACTCCTCCTCGGCGGCCGCGTACACCTTGGGGCTGCGCTTGCGCGGGCCGGTCTCCGAATCCAGCCAGGCTGAGCTGGCCAACGTAGGACCCGCGGGCAGCGTCCCAGAAGACCGTCCACAGGCCTTTGGCGCGACCGGCGCGCCATCGTCGAGCCGTCCCCCGTCAGGCGGCCACTTGCCCGCCCGCATCCGGGTCATGACATCGAGTGCCGCATCGTAGTGCGGGGAGGCATCCTTGCCGTGCGGGAACACCGGCTCGTCCTCGTTCCACCAGATCACGTCGGTTATCTGGCCGCGCGCCGACAGCTGCATCGACTCAACGGAGACCGGCACGCCGTCCGGCTGCAATTCCACAGTCTTGTCTTCGTCCCTCGGCGCCATAGGCACTGATCGACGTCATCAATGCGTAAGCCAGGCCAGGAATCTCCTCGGCCAGTACCCGCCGGTCGCCACGCTCAACCTTGGACATGGTCTGCCGCGTCCATCGTGTAGCCGAGCGCCCGCATGCGGGCAGCCGCGGACTCCTGCTCGCGGCCGAGCCGCGTGCGGGCGGACCCGGATGTTCCCGGCCAGGACCTGGTTGTAGTCGAGTAGGCGCCACAAGGCGAGCATGCCCGATTCTAGTTCGCCGCGCAAGCCCATCCTGGTTCCGCAGCCGCTTTTATGGTTCGTCTTGCGCCGGACTCGATCGTCTGTCAAGATTCGAGAGATCCAGTCTCTGGAATGGCGCACGGGAGGAAGCGATCATGGTCTACGCGCACCCGGGCAGAAGCTGCTGAAGGTGGGCGACGTCGCGCAGCGGCTCCAGCTCGGCAAGACCAAGGTCTTCGAGCTGCTGGCCGCCGGCAAGCTGGAGTCGCTCAAGATCGACGGCGCCCGCCGGGTGACCGAGCAAGCGCTCAATGAGTTCATCGCCCAGCTCGAGGCCGAGACCAAGGCGACGGTTGCCGGTGGCCGCCGACGCGCAACCACCAGCCACTGGCAGGCCCCACACTCCACATCCGCCGCCAAGCCGCCGAGCTGGACGACTCCGTCAAATGTCCCCGGCCGGCGCGGCGCTCCCGGCTGCCGTGAAGGCTGCGGTACGGCTGGCAGACCCCGCGGTGCTCACAGCGGTCCAGCGGCTTCACCCGCCATTCCGCTGCCCAGCTGCCCGGCGGGAGCGCGCCTCGTGAGCGATGACGTGCTCGACCTGGTGCTCGGCAAGCTCGACGGCGTACGCCAGCAGGGCGGCTACTGGATGGCCCGGTGTCCGGCCCACGAGGACGCCAAGGCGAGCCTGTCGGTCAGGCAGGGCACCGAGCAGCCGGTGCTCCTGCACTGTCACGCGGGCTGCGAGGTGACCGCGGTCCTCGACGCCATCGGCCTGAGCCTCGCCGACGTCAGCAGCCCGAACGGGCGCGAGCAGCCCGCGGGCGAGTGGACGCCCGGCGAGGCCATCGCGGTCTACTCCTACGTAGCCGAGCGGGGCAAGCTCTACTTCCAGGTCTGCCGGACAGCCGACAAGCAGTTCCTGTCAGCGCTGCCCCGACCCGGCGGCCAAGTCGGGGTGGTCAGTGGAAACTCGGTGATGTCCGCCGCGTGCCCTACCGGCTCCCGCAGCTGCGGCCAGCATCCGGGACAAGACGATCTACGTCGTCGAAGGCGAGAAAGACGTCCACGCGATCGAGGCGGCCGGGGGAGTGGCAACCTGCAACCCCGGCGGCGCCGGGAAGTGGAAAAGGCCAGTACACGAAGTCGTTCTACGGTGCCCGGCGCGTGCTCGTCGTCGCGGACAAGGATGTCCCTGGCCGCAAGCACGCCGCCGTGCGCGCCCGTTCGCTCAGGCGCGCCGGTAGCGGGGTAAACCCTCCACATCATCGTGGAAGCGGCCGCGGGCAAAGACGCCGCTGACCGCCTGGCCGCCCGGGTACGGACTCGAGGATTTCCAGGCCGGTGCAGCTGGAGGCAGACGGAGAGCCCTCGGCCGTGGCAGCCGAGCGTCCTATAGAGACGAAAGAAGAAGAAAGAAGTAAGTCCAGCGGCCCGGCGGTGCCCTCGGCCGACCCGGCGATGTACGCCGGGAGTCCTTCGGCCGCATCACGACCGCGGCGGCGCCGACCAGAGGCCGACCCGGTCGGCATCTACACATCGCTGCTGGCTGGCGTGGGCGTGCTGATCGGGCCGGGCCCGTTCATCCGGGTCGGGAACACCCGGCACCCGCTGCTGATCTGGCCCCTGCTGCTCGGCCGGACCGGGTCGGGCCGCAAGGGTGAGGCCACCGGCACGGCCGAGGTCTTTCTTGGTCGGACAGCGCCGGCCACGTTCCCGAGATCGCGGTCAGCGGGCTCTCCTCGGGCGAAGGGCTGATCGAGCGCATCGCCGACGGCCTCCTCCGATCTCCCCCCGAGGACAAGCGCCTGATGGTGATCGAGACCGAGTTCACCTCCGTCATCGCCGTTCCAAGCGGGAGGGCAGCGCCCTCGCCGCGTCCAGCGGCAGGCATGGGAGGGCCGGGCGCTGTCGGTGCTGAACCGCAAGCAGCTCAAGGCGTCCTCGTCCCACGTCGCGATCGTCGGGCACATCACCCCGCAGGAGTTCCGGCTGCGCCTGGCCGAGGCCGACATGACCGGCGGCACCTACAACAGGTACCTGCCCGTCTTCGTCGAGCGGTCCCGCCGCCTGCCGATCCCGCAGGGAGTGGACGACCACACCGTTGCGGCCCTGAGCGCCCAGCTCGACGACAGCATCGCCAGGGCGAGGGAGATCCGGCAGGTCCAGCTCGGCGGTGATGCGACCCGGCTGTGGACCGTCGATCTGTACGACGAGCTGACCGAGAGCGACGGCGAGCGGGCCGAGGCCGAGTTCACCCGCCGGGCGGCGCCCTACTGCCTGCGGGTGGGCGGCCTGCTCGCGGTGCTCGACGGCCGGGCGCTGATGAGCCTGGCAGACCTCACCGCCGCGGCGGCCCTGATCAGGTACAGCATCGCGTCCGCCAGGTACGTGCTCGACCGCCAGGCGCGTGATCCGCGACTCGACCGGATCCGGAGGGCGATCGACGCCGCAGGCGAGGCAGGACTCAGTCGCTCGGCCGTGTCGGGGCTTTTTTCGCGGAACCTGACGAAGGAAGTCCTCGACGAGCTGCTCGCCCAGCTCACGGCGGTCGGCGCATACGAAGAAGCCCGGCAGCCCACTCGCGGCCGACCAGCGGAAACATACGGCGAGTTGTTTCTTCTTCTTTCGTACCTAAGGAGCCGTCATCATGATCCCTGCACCGCCGGGGCTGGTCGCCCTGTACAGCACGGCAAGCTCGCCCATCACACCGAGAAGGCGATCATCGCCTTCGACGACGACGGGCATCCTCTCGTCATCGACGACGACGGCAAGCGCGGACAAGACCCTGGTCCGCGCCGGCGCCTATGCCAACTACGACGGGATGACCGAGGACCCGCACCCTCCACTGGCCGCACTGCTCCCGGCTGGCGGGTGGCGGGTGGAGTTCACGCTCGACGACGGCACCAAATGGTCCGAGCCGCTCAGTGGCTGAACTGGCCAGTGAAAGGCGGCGGGTCGTGCCGCTGACCACCGACTGCGATGGCGTCGTCGATGACTTCGACCTGTACAGCGGCAATTACCGGATCTATCACCCTGATGCCACCGAGCCCGCGAACAGGCCGGCGCCGGAGCGAAGTCGCAGCCGTGACCGGCCACGCCGTCATCCTCGGCAACCGCCAGCTGGCCGCTCGCGCTCGCGACCTCGCCGACCGGGCCCCGAGAGGCAGCCTAGGCCGGAAAGCCGCTCTGTCGGCCGCCGTGCTGCTCGACGAGACGCGCTCGATCGCCGCGGCGCGCAAACTACTCCAGCGGGCGGCTGCCGACCCCGAGATCCGCCAGGCCGCCAGCGACGTGCTCGACGACCTCGGCCAGGAGGTGATCCAGCGGCCCGCGAACCGCGTCCCATAACCACGGCGCCCCGCCCGGCGGGACAGCCACCAGGCGGGGCGAGGTCAAGCCCCTCTACAGGAAGGACAGACCAATGACTGCAACCATAATCGAGCTGCCCGCGGCCTCGGCGAGCGGACACGGACCCGCCTACGGCTGCCCGCCATGGTGTGAAGTCGAAGACCACGACAGCAACGACGGCCTACCCGGCTGGCCGGGGTCCGACGGCACCTACAGGCACTGGGCTCATCGCGGCGTCCGCTCGCATCGCTTCCCTTCGAGGTCGAAGGCCAGGAACACCACCGGACCATCCTCGCCGCCAGCGGCCGCGCACCGGCAACCGCCTTACCAGCGACGAGGCACCGCACATCGCGCTGACCGTCCGGACTGCCGGACGACGCGCCGGACTTCACCGCGGACGTGGAACTCCGGATGACCCTGGACGAGGCCGAGCAGTACGCGCGCGCCCTGCTCGAGCTCGTCGCGATCGCCCGCGGCTGACGCGCGCGTGCCAGCGGCCCTCCAGCCCCCGGGGGGGCCGCTGGCGTGCCGGGCCAACCACCAAGGAAGGCGCCACATGATCACCATGACCGGCCCGCCCAGGGATACCGGCTCCGCATCCTGCCCGGCAGGGCCATAGCACGACCCGCCGACGGCGGCCAGTGCCAGGCAGTCAGCCG
Organism: uncultured Actinomycetes bacterium; assembly: GCA_963697445.1. GTDB lineage: Bacteria > Actinomycetota > Actinomycetes > Streptosporangiales > Streptosporangiaceae > PALSA-505. The sequence goes on along the minus strand of CAVOOC010000020.1, from coordinate 85,885 downwards.
CGGCGGTCGCAGGTGCAGGCTCGCCGCCTACGGCGACAGCCCCTACTGCCTGCTGCACGCGCGCGCGCCGGGCCAGCCGGACGCGGCCACCTGATGACCGTGCTCGCCCAGCTGCTCGACGAGGACCAGGCGGCCAGGCTCGCGCGGCTCCAGCTCGAGCTGGCGACCCGCACCGCCAGCTGCCGCGCCGAGCACGAGCGCCGTTTGTCCCGCATGCGGGCAGGCGCGGCCGGTGCCCGCTGCTGTGTCCGGCAGCCAGGCTGAAGGCCGGTCATGCCTTGGGCCAACGATGCCGAAGCGCGCCGCCGGTCGAACGCGACCTACGGCGCTCGATGGCGCCGGGCCCGCCTCCTCCTCAAGAAAAGCCCCAGGTGGCGATGCCGAATCCGCCTCGAAGGGTGTTCGGGCGCCGCCTCCGGAGTCGATCACGTGGACGGCGCGGCCGACGACCGCACCACCGGAACCTCAGGGCCGCCTGCACCCGTGCCATGCCAAGATCACAGCCCAGCAGGGCGGCGGATTCCGCAGCAACCGCGGCGGCCGCAGCAGTCCAGCCGCCTCTGCAGCGGAGAACGGCATGGTGACCTGTCCCGGCAGGGCGGCTGCGGAGTGGCGGCATCGTGCCCTGACCTGCGGATCATCGGCGACGCCAGCGACGACACGCACGTACAACGCTCTGACCAGCGCAAATCTCCAACAGGCCTAAGGGGGTCTTCAAGCGTGGGGTTCTGTTCCCTGCCTCGAACCATGCAGCGCGTGACGCCCGCGCCGGGCCTGGTCACGGCCGATAATCGAACATAGAGCGTCACGCGTCACCCTCCTGCGGCGTAATCTGCTGCCATGAGCACGTCAACCGAGCGGATGCGGCGTCTCCGTGCCCGCCGGGCCGCCGGGCTCGAGCGGGGCCCCGGCGCAGGCCTGGGACGCCGCCGACCTCCTGGCCCCGGCCGTCGAGGTGACCCTGACGGCGCTGGAGCTTCGGCGAGCGGGACGCAGCGGCCGCGCAGCTGGCCCGCACGCTCGCGACGGCGATCGACGAGGCGCAGAATCCGGCGGCGGCGGTGGTCGAGTTCGGCCCGCTGCTGCTGAAGGTGCTGGTCGTGCTGCATGCGACGCCCGCGGCGCGGCGCCATCCGCAACCGCAGCAGCGCGAGGGCCCGAACCGGGTAGCGCGGCTACGGGCCGCGCACGTGGCGGGCAAAGTGCGGCGCGGCCAGGTCTGAACCGCGCGGTGGGCTAGACCAATCCGCAGAATCTCCTGCTGAGCGCCGAACCATGACCCGTAGCGAAAGGATTTGCGGAAAACCATAGCCGGGACGACAGATTTTACTGGCTGACGCTCTACGCCTGGCCATAGCGCTAGCGGCCACGCCTCACCGAGGGCCCGGCGGCACGCCTGGCGCTGTTCTGTCCGCGCCGAGTGCCGTCCAGGAGGCCCGAATTGGCCCGCAGGTACGTGAATCCCGCCAGGTCTGTCACGCCCGTGACTGACAAGCTGCTCGACGAGGCCCGGACCCGTGCGGCCGCGCGGCCGCGGCCGGCTCCGTGCGGCTGAGCACGGCGATCCGACGCGGCCGGGATGGGATTCGGAGTACGAGTCGGCGGCGAACGCGGTCCGGGCGACGTCGCGGCGGGTGGAGGGCCTCGAGAGGCTGCGGGCCGCGCAGGTGGAGCGCGGCGGCAAGCGCGAGACGGCGGTGAAGGAAGCGGCCGGGGACCTGAAGGCGATCGCGGCGGCGCTGTCGGCGTCCCGGGACCAGGTGGCCGCGGCCACGGCCGAGCACCTGCGGGCGCTGGCCGCGCTCGCCACGGCTGCGGCGGCGCACAACGCGCTGCTGGCCGAGGGCCGGGCCCGGATCGCGCCGGCGGGGCTGCGGGTGCGTGACGACCTGCTCGACGAGGGCCAGGAGCACGCGGAGGGCGTGCATGACGGGCCGGCGCTGCGGGCAGCTGGCACGGACTGGAGCACCAGGTCCCGGCGGGCGGCATCGTCGCCCACGCGCTGCGGCTCCGTGTTCGCAGACGCTGGCCCGCGGCACCCGCTGGCCGCGTTCGGCAAGTACCTGTGGCGCAGCTTCGAGGTCGAGGCTGGCCCGGATGGCCTGAAGGTGCCGACCCTCAAGAACGCAGGCGCGACGCTGCCACCAGTGCCCCCCCGGCCGGTGATGCCCGAGCGGCCATCGGCCCGCGACCTAGTGGCCCCGCCTGTGCTTGCCCGGGAAGGCGGCTACTACAGACGCGCGCGGCGTGACAGGCGGTCGGCATGAAGCCCGAAACCGGGATCCGGGCACACTGGGCGGCCGTGCACGGCCAGGCGAGGGCTGCGGTGACCGGCGGGCCGCCGGACTGGATCGCCGGGCGGGAAGAGCTGCCGGACTGGATCGCCAGGCTCGGGACGAGTCTCGAGCGCGCGCTCGCGGGGCAGCTGCCGCGCGGTACCGGCGGCCACCGGGCGAGTACGGCCGAGAAGCGCGCGGCGTACGCCCTGTTCGTGTCGAAGCGGAACGCGGTGGCCGGGCTCGCCGGGCTGCCCGGGCGCGGCCGAGGCGCCGTGTTCGCGTCGATGCGCGACCCGGGCGACATGTCACCGCTGGCCCGGCGCATCTTCGGCGGCGGCCGGTGACCACCGCGGCGCCAGTCACCACGATCCGGCTGTACGACGAGATAGGCGGCGACTGGGGCATCCCGGCCGCCGACCTCGTCGCCGAGCTCGATGCCGCGCCCGGCGACGTCGAGCTTCGCATATCAAGCCCGGCGGCGACGGTTTTCCAGGGGCTGACGGTCTACTCGGCGCTGCGGCAGCAGACCACGTAGTGACGGTCGTCGTGGACGGCCTGGCCGCGTCGATCGCGACCGTGATCGCGATGGCCGCCTTCACCCGGCCGCCTGATCGCCGGTGAGGGCTCGCTACTGATGGTGCACGACGCGTGGGGTCTATGCGTTGGCAGCGCGGCCGACATGCTCGAGGCGGCGGACCTGCTCGACAAGACCAGCGACAATATCGCCGCGATCTACGCCCGGCGGACCCGCCTGCCCGCGTGGTCCTGGCGCGACGCCATGCGCGCGGAGACCTGGTACACGGCGGACGAGGCCGTAGCTGCCGGGCTCGCGGACCGGGCCGCATGACCGGCGGCGGCGAGGACTTCAGCCGGGTCCTGCGCGAGGCGGGCGAGGCTCAGCCGGGGCCGCGCCCGGCGGGCTGGGACGGCGATGCGCTGCTGGCCGGGATGCGCGAGGACCTGGCCGCGCACACGGCCGCACGGGCGGCGCGCTGGGCGGCCGGGGCGGCCAGGCGCCGGGCGGCCCGCCAGCTGTACGAGCGGACCCGCCAGCAGGCAGGCAGCGGCCCCGGACTGGTGCCGCCGTGGCTGGGCGAGGACGCCCCGCCATTCTCGATCATGTGAAGGGACAGGGACCCATGGAACGGATCAGGCAGGCCAAAACGGTTATTACCGGACCCGGCGGCCAGTCCACCGCGACCGCGTCTGGACCACACCGAAGGCCCCTCGCGGCGCGGCAGAGCGCAAGGACGACGGGCACGGCGGCTAGGTGAGCCGCGGGGCCTGCCGCGCCGGGAGTTTCGCCTCCTTGCCCGGCGCGGCGGGCCCCTGGTGCGCTGCTGCTGACCATGACTTGCTGCCGCCGGAGAAGGTGACCCAGATGGCTGACAACATCGTTTCTATCCTCGCGTGAAGGCTCGTGACCAGGCAAAACCTTGACCTGGTCAACCTTCAGGCGCGTCTTGACGAGCTGAAGCGCACGGTGGCCACCGCGCGGGCCGAGGTCACCGACGCAGGCGCCGCGGCGATGCTCGACCGCCTGGACGCCCGGCTGATTGCCCTGGACAACAGGGTCGCCACCGGGAAGATCAAGATGGACGGCGCGGTACGGGCCGAGGCGCGAGAATCCACGCCGTCGAGTCGGCGCTGAGCGACCTGAACCGGAAGGAGGCTGACGTCCAGGTCAGCACCGGCGGCCTGTCGGGGATGATCCAGAAGCTGACCGGGGCGCTCGCCGGAGGCGGCGGGGGCGGGGGCGGCGTCGCCGGGATGAGCGGCGGCCTGACGGGCGCCCTGGCGCTCATCGTCCCGGCGGCCGAGGCGGCGCTCGTCGAGCTGACCGGCCTGGCGTCGGGGTTCGCCGCCGCGGGCGCCGGGGCGGGCGCATTCGCGCTGCTGGCGCTGCCCGCCTTCCACAAGGTCCAGCAGGGCTACGCGGCGGTGAACGCCGCGCACATGGCCTACATGAAGGCCGTGGCCACGTACAACGTGGACCCGACCGCGGCGCACGCCGCGGCGGTGACCCGGGCCCTCGACGCCCAGAAAGTGGCCCTGACCGGCCTCGACCCAGCACAGCGGGCCGCGGTGCACGAGCATCCAGGCGTTCATGACCACCCTCCAGGGGATGCAGAAGGCGTTCGAGCCGCTGGCCTTCAAGGTCTTCAACGAGGGGCTGCAGCTGGCGAACAAGCTGCTGCCAGCGGTGACCCCTTTCGCGAAGACCTTCGCCGACGCCCTGTCCGGGCTGCTCGGGCAGGTAAGCAAGTTCGCCGGGTCATCCGGCTTCAAGGCTGGCTGACGCAGTTCCACGCCCTCGAGGGCCCGGCCATCACGGCGATCGGCGACGGGATCGGCCGGGTGGCCGTGGCCATCGAGAAGCTGCTGACCACCATGTCGGCGAAGGACGTGGTCAACGCGATCAACATCGCGTTCTCGGTCCTGGCCGGGACGATCAACGCGGTCTCGTTCATGGTGCACCGGCTGATCCACAACTGGGATCAGCTGTCGTCGGCGTTCCGCACTCTGCGGCATTCCTTCGCCACCACCGGCCACAATATCGCTGTTGATTTCGACAATATGCGGCACGCGGTAGCGAACTGGGCGCACAACACCGCCGCGCATTTCGACGAGGTCCGCCACACCGTCGCCACCTGGGCGCACGACGTCGCTCACTATTTCGATGATGCCCGGCACACCATCGCCTCGTGGGGCCACGACGTCGCTAACACTTTCGACCAGGTCCGGCACTACATCGCGACCAAGTTCGACCAGATGCGCCACGACGTTGCCCACTTGATCGATGACGTGGTGAATTTCTTCAAGCAGCTGCCCGGCAAGATCGTGAACGCACTGTCGCAGCTGGCCAGCGACCTCTTCAATACCGGCGTCCATGCGGTCCAGGGCCTGATCAACGGCTTGCTGTCACAGCGCGGTTCTCTGGTCAGTGCCGTTATCAGCCTCAGCCAGAGCATCGTCGGCGGCATCGCGAGCCACCTCCACCTTCCACTCGCCGAGCAAGGTCATGTACTGGCACGGCCAGATGTCGGGCAGGGCCTGATTGACGGCATGGACGCGATGCAGGGCCCGCTGTCGGCGGCCGCGGCCCGGATGGCGCACAGCGCGACGCCCGGAAGCTACGGGGCCGGTTACGGCAGCGGCTACGGCGCCGCGGGCGGCCGATGGAGGTCACGCTACGGTGGGCGGGCAATGAGGGCGCCATCAGCCAGGCTCTCCTCGAGGGCCTGAAGGGCGAGGTCCGGATCCGGGGCGGCGGCGGCCCGAACAGCGTCCAGCGGGCGCTAGGGCAGTAGGGAGCAGCCGGTGAGCCAGCCCGGCGACATCGACGCCTGCGAGCGCGACGCCCGCGAGCTGATACGCGCCTACCTGTCCGGCCACCGTGGCACCGCCGAGGCCATCCTCGAGCGCGCAAATCCCCGTGACCTCGCGTCGTTCCTGGCCGGCGCCTACCAGGAAGCGGTGACGGGCTATGCCCGGATCATCGGTACGCCCGAGGCGGACATCCCCGCCATGATCGACGAGCTGCTCCGCGGCGTGGCCAGCCCCGGCCAGCCCGCCGCGGTTCCGGACGCCGGGACGAGGCGCCGCGAGGCGCACGCATCCGCGCTGGCGCTGATCATCGAGGTGATCGACCGGGACGAGGACGACGCGGACGCGATCCTGCGCGGGTGCACGCACGCCGAGACCGCGCAGGTCGCTGTCAACCTGGCTGAGTACTTCGTCGAATGCTGCAAGCCCGGCGACCGGGCCGCCATGCGCGCCAGGATGGTCGAGCAGCTCCAGTCCGGAGCCCTCAATCCTCCCGGCGCGGACGGCGGCTAGCCAGGTCGCGCTGTACGGGCGCAGCTCCGTACACCTGCCGGGGCGGCTCGATCACGCGGACCCGCGCGGCCGGGACCTCCCGCGCGGTCCTGGCGGCGAGCGGGTACACCCGGCGCCCGAGCTGGCGCCGCCTGACGACCACGACAGCCCACGCCACGGCGGCGACGGCGGCCAGGCCGAGGACGGCGCCCGCGGTGATGGCGGCGACCTCCAGAGCGGTCACAGCGGCGTGGATGACTGGCCGGGCGAGCGCGGCCGCGGCGATGACGGCCAGGACCACGAGCACGACGGCCGGGCCGCCGCGCTCGGGCGGGCAGTGGTGCGGGCAGGGGTACCGCCTGGTCAGCGGTCCTCTCCGGATGACTGGCGGGCGTGGAACTGCTCGCGGCGGCGTTCCATCAGGTGGTTGCCGAGCACCGACCACCAGAAGCGGTGGACAGCGGTGGCGCCGGGCCAGACCACCCGGCCGCGGCCGCAGCAGGCCAGGCACTTGCCCGCGCGGCCGCCGCTGCGGGTGACCCGCTTGCCGAGGCACCGCGGGCAGCGGCCGGTGGGGAACGCGAGCAGCAACGCGCATACAGCGTGACGGCGGCGAGGGCGAGCAGGATGTGGGTGATCATCGCCGGTCACCCGCTGTCGGCCGCGGCAGCGGCGCAGCCCTCGGAGTAGCCATCGCCGTACCCGGCCGAGTAGCCCTCGGCGAACCCTGCTCCGTGGCCGTCGGCGTAGCCCTCCTTGTAGACCTTGCAGCCGAAGCGGGGGCAGTCCGGGTCGTCGCAGGACTGGTAGTCGTGCTGCTGGCCGGTGACGGCGGGCAGCCCCATGGGGTCTCCAGGTCGTCGAGGTCGGTGTCTGGGCGGTCTGCCGCTAGTGCGCAGGTCAGAGCGTTACGCGGGCTGGCGGCGCTAGCGGCTGCGCGGGATCGGCGCAGGTCAGCGGAGGCTAGCGCCGGGGTAAGCGTCACTAGCGCGGTCACAGCGCGGCCGCCCGCTCGACGTCGGCGCGGCGGCAGCCCTTGCGCACGGTGCCGCTCATGCTCACGTTCACCGACGGCACGCGCAGCGCCCGGCAGTGGGCCGACAGTGATTCGCCGGTCACGCCGTCCCAGCGGGCCGGGAAGGCCTCGGCGAGCCGCTCCGCGGCCGCGGCCCAGTGCAGCCCGGCGTCGTCGCGGAACACGGCCGCCAGGTCGGCGAGCACGTCGCGGGCGGCGGCCTGGCCGTCGTCGCCGAGCGCATATCCGGTGAGCGTGCCGGCCTGGCCGCGCAGCGCCCGGGCCCGCTCGGCGATCCGCTCGGCGGCCGCCAGGTCGAGGTAGTAGGTCCGGACCACCTGCGGGTCACCCTCGGCCCGCAGCCAGCCGAGCCCGGCATCGACCTTGGGCCGGAACACCGCGGCGTTGTAGCCGTTCTTGTACGCCGACGTGCCGAGGATCATGTCGTTCTCGACCTGGCCGGGGACCTTGAGGCAGAACCGGATGGACACGTTGCCGCTGACCGTGGTCGGCAGCGAGTTGGTATCCGGGCGCTGGGTGGCCAGCACCAGGATCACGCCGTAGGCGCGGCCGAGCCGGATCACGTATGCCGCGTCGTCGGCGGCCTGCGCGCCGTGCTGCGGGTGCATGAACAGGTTCTGTACCTCGTCGAAGATGCCGACCAGCGGGAACAGCCGCGCCGACCGGCGGGCGGCCATGGCGCGGGTGATCTTGCCGTCCGGGCGGGATTCCTTCGGGATCGCCTTCAGCTTGCGGGAGCGGGTGTCGAGCTCGGCGCGCAGCATCCGCATCGACTCGGCCGCGTACGCGATCGCCTCGTCGTCGAGCCCGGAGGTGTAGCGGTGGCTGACCCTGGCCAGCGGTTCGAGGTCGCCCTTGCCCGCCAGCTCGTGCGTCCACAGCTCGGCGAGCGGGTCGAGCGCGGCCGCGCACGCCACCACCCGGACGGCCGCCGTCTTCCCCTGGCCGGGCGCGGCGCCGATCAGCCAGTTGTGCTCGAACAGCTGGGCGGCGACCGGGCGGCCGCGCGGGTCGGTGCCGAACGGGAACGAGGCGAACACGTCGGCCTGCCCGGCGCGCAGCAGCGGCCAGGCGGGCGGCTTGGCCTTGCTGATGTCGTGGAAGCCGACCCACAGCTCGAGGCGGCCCTCGTGCTCGTGCGGGACCGTCGCGGGCCAGGTCGCCGACAGCGGGCGGCGCAGCCCGGAGGCGAGCTGGGCCCGGCGGGCCAGGATCATCGTCGCCGTCACGCCGTAGGGCAGGTCAAGCTGGGTGCCCCAGCCGGGCCCGTCGCGGTGCACGTCGGAGACGAAGGCGATCCCGGGCCCGTCGTCCTTCAGCGCCTGGTTGATCTGGGCGATGTTCAGGCTGCCCAGCGCCCGGGTGATGACCTCCGGGGTCGGCGGCTGGTAGGCCGGCGCGACCACGGCGGCGCCGATCAGCGGCTGGCCGTGCGGCTTCCCGGCCCGGGCCAGCGCGGGCACGATGACGGCGGCCAGCAGCGCCCAGCCCCACCACGGCGCCCAGTGCGCCATCGCCAGCACCGCGGCGGCGGCCGCCACGGCGGACACGCCCACGATCCGGCCGCGCCCGGCGCGGGTCTTCTTGCCCTCGGTGTGCGCGCGCATCGCCTCGTGATGCCCGGCGCGACCGGCGGCCACGGCCATCGACTCCAGCGCCCACCCGTCCGTCCAGTGCCACCACGTCAGCACCCGGACGGCGGTCCGGTGCAGCCCGCGGCCGGTGTAGAAGGCGAACCGGGCCAGGTACGCCGGGGAGCGCAGCCCGTGGTAGCGGGTGCGGTGCCAGTGCAGCCCGGCGAGCTGGGCGAGGGTGCCGCGGATGTTCTCCCGCCGCCAGGGCTCGGGGATGATCGGCAGCCGCTTGCCCGCGTCGGTGCCAGTGGTGTCGAGGTAGGCGGGCGGGGTGGCCTCGCCGAGGCCGGTCTCGGTCTGCGCCTCGACGGCGCGCAGCGGGATGACCTCGGCGTTCTGGCCGCCTGCGGCTGATTCGGTTGACATGCTGGGTTCCTCCTGTAGGGGAGCTGGCCCCGGGTCTGTCTTGTCGGGCGGCCCGGGGCCGGGACTGGTCAGGTACGGGTGAGCGCGGCCAGGTACGAACGCACCTCCTGTGCTCGCGGCTGGCCGACGTGCATCTCGCGGCGGATGCGCCGCACGCTCGGCAACGCCCCGGCCGCCAGCTCGGCGGCGTACATGGCCGCAGCTTCCCGGCCGCCTGCGGGTGCGCTGTGACCGTTCGCGAGTGCAGCGGCCGCAGCGCCGGGACCGGGCTGTCCCGCCCGGGCGAAGTTGACATAATCTGCGCCCGGGCGCTGCCGCAGCAGGTGTGTCAGGGCCGCGCCAAAGCCGAGCGTCACGACCGGCATGCACGACACGACGACGACGACCGGCCACGGCGCCCGGGCCGCGTGCGCGGCCGCCAGCAGGTGATAGATGACCTGCCCGGCCATGCCGAGCGCCAGTGCGCCGACCGCGGACCGGCGGGCGAACACCCGGGCGGCCGCGGGCACCCCGCCTGGCGCTAGCCAGGCCCCGAGCGCGTACGCGCCGTACGCTTCGACGCCCACCGGCAGCGTTATCGCGGTGTCCAGCCGCAGCCCGCCGACGAGGCCGGGCAGCGGGTGGATCACGCCGAACCCGCACAGGCCGCCGAGCCCGACCCAGCCCGACCAGACCGCGACCGCGGCCGGGGCGGCGATCAGCGCGAGCGGCCAGCGGGGCATCACTGCCCGGCTCCGCCCGGGTCGAACCACGTCTCGTGCGGCAGGCCGACGCTCATCCGGGCCCCGACCATCTCCAGGGCCGCCCTGATGACCTCGGCATCGCTGGCGCCGCCGTCGCGCAGGCCGAGCACCGCGTGCCCGAAGTCGTACGCCCACTGCTCAGCACCGGCCTCGCGGGCGTACTCGACGAGCAGCTCGATCACCCGCGGCGGCCGCCGGTCCGGCGATCGCATGCTGCGGTGAGCGGCCCACTCGCCGACCTCGGCCAGGACCTCGGCCGGTCGCGCCTGGATGGCCGCGAACTCGCCGGTATCGACGATCACCGGGCACCCCGTTCCGGCCTCGACAGCCATGCGCTGGTGACCGCCTCGGCCCGCTGGTCGGCGAACGTCTCGCCGCGCGCGTGAGCGACCGACCGGCGCAGCGACCGGCGCAGGCGGCGCCGCACGCCGATGCTCGCCTGCCAGCGAGCCGCGGCGATTTCCTCGAGCCCGGCGACGCGCCGCTCGAGCAGCTCGTCGAGGTCGTCGGTCATCCGCGACTCTGCGAGCGCGGCCCTGATGTACCGGGTCACGAGGGCATGCAGGGCGGCGAGGTCATCGGGCGGCGGCCAACCGCGGTACCCGGCTGCCGGGTCGTGGGGGCCGCTCACCGGGCACCGCCCCGCTCCACGGTGACGCTGCCGCAGGCCGACAGGCCACCGATGCCCTTGTTGTGCGCGTGGGCGTGCCGGTCACTGATCCATTCCCAGGCGCGCTCCGGGCCTTCCCAGGTCCATCCGCAGGTGCATGAGGCGCGAAGTGCCCGGGCCTGCATCCCGCACGATCGTCGCGTTGGTGAACACGCCGGCCTCGTCGAGCACGGCCGCCAGCTCGGTCACGGTGAGCAGGCCGCGGCGCCGGGCCCGGGCGAACCGCTCCACGTGATAGCCGGGCCCGGCCGCGCCCTGGGAGCACGCCGTGCCGCGAGGCGCCCAGCACTGGCCGCAGGGCACCAGGACGGCCGCCTGCTCGCACAGCGCGTGCAGCGTCCTCGGCCGCTGCTGATTAGAGCGGGCCCGCTCCATCCGGGCCGCGTGGTCTGCGCGTTCTAGCTCGGTGAGCTGGCGGCTCTCGTCTACGGTGTCGTTCATGGTCATTCCGTCCTCCTCGGGGATGGATGAGCTAGGCCCCGCCGGGCGCGTCGAACGCACGGCGGGGCCGCTGACTAACGGGGTTGCCCCGGAGCCATTCCGGGGAGCCAAGCGGGGCGAAGGGCAGCGGAGCGTTCCGGAGAAACCCGGAAGGCGGGGGACCGGCCCGGCCGGTCAACCTGAACTGATCTGAACCTCTGCGAAGGGCAGGATCAGCCGCACATGGGTTAGGCCGTGTCGGCCTAACGCTCGCGCCGCCGGGCGCGGGCGAAGATCTGCTCGATGAACGCCTCTCGCAGGGCCGGGTCGGCAAGCTGTTCCTCGTCCGCCACGGGCAGCAGCGGGAAGGCCGCCATCAGCCGGGCGGCGTACACCCCGCGGCCCCGGCGGTCGGCCGGCTGCGCATTCTCCCCGTACCGCGGGATGGCGCGGATGCCGCAGCTCGGCGACCTGGCCTTGAAGACGTAGCCGTCGATGCCGCCGGCAGCGGCAGGGCGGCCATCGCTTCGGTGTGGTCCGCGGTGCCGCTCCGGTTGATCAGGTGGTCGCCGGCGGTCAGCCGGAGCGTCTCGCGCGGCGTGCCCAGCCCGATCGCCATCTCCGGGCAGAACGGCACCCAGTCCACGTGCGGGCCCAGCACCTCGGTGAGGAACGCGTGCCGCCGGTGCCCGCCGTCGTACCGCACCTGCTCACCGAGCAGGCAGCTCGACACGCCGACCCGCGGCCTCATCGTCCCCTCATGCCCGCCACAGTACGATCAGCCCGAGGTTCGTCACAAAGTTAATATTGTCGGTCGTTTTAGTTGTATATAGCCGGGAAGTGATGAGACATGAGAAGACTCCCGGCATTGATGGCAGCAGGTGCCCTGGCGGCCCTGGCGTGCGCTGGCGGTGCAGCCGCGCCCGGTTCGACGCAGGCGCAGTCGTCGCCGATCCGGCACGTGGTCGTGATCTACCTGGAGAACCACAGCTTCGACAACGTGCTCGGGTACTGGTGTAACACCCACCACGGCCGCTGCCCGGCCGGCGGATGCCGTCCTCGGTGAAGCTCTCCGACGGAAGCGTGGTCACGCCGTCAGTCGCCGCCGACAAGGTCGTGAACGTGGACCACTCGGTCGCTTCCCAGGTCGCCGCCATTGACGGCGGGAAGATGGACGGCTGGCAGAACATCCCGGGCGGCACCTGCGACGCCGCCACCGGCTACCAGTGCATCAGCGGGTACCAGCCCGGGCAGATCCCCAACATCACCACGCTGGCACAGAACTTCGCCGTCAGCGACCGGACGTTCTCGTTTGCTGACTCTCCCTCCTGGGCCGGGCACATGGCCATGGTGGCCGCGTCCACGGATCACTTCCACGGCGACAATCCCGTTCCGGCCAAGGGCGTTCCCCCTGAAGGCCGGCTGGGCTGCGACAGCAATAGGGTGACCCTCTGGACCGGGCCTGCCGGACAAACCCAGATGGTGGCGAGTTGCATTCCCGACCCGACGCTGCGCCTGCCCCACGGCGGGGCCTTCGAGAAGACGCCGGTCAGCTATATCCCGACGATCATGGACCGCCTGAACAGCACGGCCACCCTGAGCTGGAAGATTTACCGGAGCCGTCAAGGGCGCGACCGGCTACGGGGTGTGGAACATCTGCCCCACGTTCGCCGAATGCCTCAACACGAGCCAGGATACGCACCTGGTCTCCGACGCGCAGTTCGCGACCGACGCTGCCGCCGGCAAACTGCCCAGCTTCTCCGTGGTGACGCCCGGCGGCTCCGACTACACCAACAGCTGCCACAACGGGACGAGCATGACCGCCTGTGACAACTGGGTCGGGGCGCTCGTCGGCGATGTGCAGCGGAGCACGAACTGGGCCTCGACCGCGGTGTTCATCACCTGGGATGACTGCGGGTGCTTCTACGACCACGTGACCCCGCCGGTGGAGCCGGACGGGACGCAGGAAGGCCCCAGGATGCCGATGATCATTGTCAGCCCGTTCGCGCGGCCCGGCTACACGGACACGACGCCGACCACGTTCGCGGGGATCCTCGCTTACACCGAGCACACCTTCGGGCTGACGAACCTCAACGCCAACGACGGCGGGGCGTATGACTTCAGCAACGCGTTCAACTACGCCCAGGCGCCGCTGAAGCCGGTTCGCATGGTGCAGCGCCCGCTCCCCGCGTGGGCGAAGCACATCCGCTTGACCCCAGCGCTGGTGAACGACCCGACCTAGCCGGGCGCGTCGCTACGGCACCACCACGAGGGGCACCGGTGAGTGACGGGCCAGGTTCACGGCCACCGAGCCAACCACCCGGTGCATGGCGTGCGACGAGCTCCCGACGACGATGACCACGACGTCGTCCGGGTAAGCGGCGCGGATGTCCTTGGTCGCCGCGATCAGCTCGTCCGCGATCAGGCCCTGGCGCCGCTCGAATCCCCAGTCCACCCCGGCGTCCCCCAGGCGCTCGCCGACCTCAGTGCGAAGCTCCTGCTCGATCTCGTCGAAGTCGGATTCCATCTCGGCGATGGCGTCGGCCGACAGCTGGACCGTGCTCGTGAGGTGAGCCACGTAAACGACGGTGATGCGGCCGGTCCGGCCGCCCATCAGGCTGACCGCCGCGTCGAGCGCCCGGTCGGCGGGAGGGGAGCCGTCGTACCCGACGACAACATGCAGATCCGCGGTGGGCCGCGTGCTAGCGCTCATTGCGGGCAACGATAGCCGGGGTGTCTGGTGGCACCCCGCCTTGGTGTCCGCGGGCGGCAGCTGCCGGCATGCAAACAACCAGCAGCACTTGCCGCCAGAGCCGACGCCGCGGGGATCGGGCGAGACGAGCCTGCTAGCTTCCTCATCCGGCTGCTGATGGGCGCGCGACCAGCAGCGTCTTGCCGACCGTAGCCCGGGACTCGATGGCGGCGTGCGCGTCTGCCGCTCGCTCCAGCGGGTACGTCTGGCCGATCAGCGGCCGTAGCCGACCGGCGGCTGCCTGGGCAAGCGCCGCCTGGCTCAGCTCGCGCATCTGCTCCGGGGTGAGCGCGACGCCGCGGATGACGGTGACGCCGCGGCCGGCCGCGCCGTCGGGGAGCTGAGCGAACGCGCCGCTGGCCATGCCGAAGGCGCAGAACCGCCCGCCGCCGCCCAGCAGGCCGAACGCAGCCGCGGCGATCTCGCCGCCCACCCCGTCGAAGACGACGTTGACCTCGCCGGCCATGCCGCGGACGCGCTCGGCCCAGCCCAGGTCGGTATAGTTGACGGCCGCGTCGGCCCCCAGGCTGGTCGCCACGGCTACCTTCCGCGGGCCGCCGGCCGCGGCCACGACCCGCGCCCCGGCGTTGCGTGCCAGCTGCACCAGCAGGCTGCCGACCCCGCCGGCCGCGGCCTCGACGAGAACCGTGTCACCTGCCTGCACCGCCGCGGCCCGGATCAGCGCGATCGCGGTCCGGCCGTCGGCCAGCAGGGCGACGGCCTGGTCGAGCCCGAGCTTTTCTGGCACCGGAATCGGGGCCGCGGCGTCAACCGCGGCCCGCTGCGCGTAGCCGCCCGAGCCGCCGATGGTCGTGACCACCCGCCGGCCGGTCAGTGCCGGGTCCACGCCGGCGCCGACGGAGTTCACCACGCCGCCGACCCCGTTACCGAGGATCACCGGCAGCCGCGGCGCCATCGAGGGGACCGGCGGGTGGCCGGATCGCAGCTGGGTCTCGATGAACGTGATGTTCGCGAACTCCACGTCGATCAGCGCCTGGCCGGGGTCGGCGACCGGGTCGGGCACGTCCTCGGCGACCAGCTTGCCCGGCGGCCCGAACTCCCGCAGCAGCACAGCGCGCACGTCGCCACCTCCCTGGTCCGGATCCTCGTCGCGGGCTCCGGACCGATGTTTATCGGAGCAGAACGCTCCGATAAACCAGCATCATATCGGAGTGATTCGCTCCGCACGAGCTACGCTGCCAAGATGAGCGCCCCTGCCCGCCAGGCCAGCCCTGCCCGCCAGGCCAGCCCTGCCCGCCAGTCCAGCCCTGCCCGCCAGTCCAGCCCTGCCCGCCAGCCAAGCTCCGCCCGCCGCGACGGCCCCGCCCGCCGGTCGCGCCGCGGCCGCCAGGCCGAGGCGGAGCGCAACGACCGCCGCGTCCTCGACGCCGCCCGCGAGGTGTTCGCAACCGCCGGCGCGGATGCCCCGGTGTCCGCCGTCGCCGAACGGGCCGGGGTCGGCATGGGCACCCTCTACCGCAGGTACGGCAGCAAGGCCGACCTGCTGCGGCACCTGTGCACGCTCGCCATGGAACAGGCCATCGAGGCCGCCGAGGCCGGCCTCGCCGCCGAGGATGCCTGGGCCGGCCTGGCCGACTACGTCCGCGCGTGCGTCGGGTTCGGCTCCGGTGCGCTGGGGACGCTGCGGCACGATCGAAAGCACTCCCCGGATGTGGGAAGTCAGCAGGCGCGGCCGCCGGCTGCTCGAGGAGCTCGTGACCAGGGCGCACCGGGAGGGCGGCCTGCGTCCCGACGTCACGGCGCTGGACATCGCCTGGCTGATCGAGCTGTTCGGCCGGGCAGGCCCCAGCTGGCCCGAGCCCGGAGATACCAGCGTCCGGGACCGGCTGCTCGCGATCGCGCTGGCCGGCCTGCGCTGCACCGAAGCCGAGCCGCTGCCAGGCCGCGCGCCGGACGCGCGGCAGTACGAACAACGCTGGCGGCCGCGACCCGCGGCTGTCGCGGATCCGCCGCCGGCGCGTTTCCGCGGAAACGCCGCGCCCTGACCACCTCGGCGGGGTGCGCCGGAAGAATCCTCTCGCTTCGGTGAACCCGCCGCAGCCCGAACGCAATAGACAAGCGATGGACGACGACGAGCTGATCACTGCCATGGCGGCCGGTGACGACAGCGCGCTGCGGGAGCTGTTCACCCGGCACGCGCCGTGGCTGGCCAGGCGACTGCGCGCCGTCCTGCCGGCGACCGAGGTCGAGGACGTGCTGCAGGAGACGTTCCTCGCGGTGTGGCGCGGCGCGGCGCGGCTACCGGCCGGCGGGCTCGGCGGGCGGCTGGGTGTGGGGGATCGCCCGGCGGCAGGCGTCGCTGTGGCTGCGCCGCCGCGGGCCGGCCGACGCAGCCGTTGCCCGTTCTCCTCGCCGACGACGCGCGGCACGCCGGGGATCCGGCCGACGTCGCGCTGTTGCGGGCCGAAATGGCCGACGCCGTCGGCGCGCTCGGGCCGGAGGGCAGCCCGGACCGGGAGGCCTGGCGGCTGATGTACGTGGAGGACCGCCCGGTGGCCGAGGTGGCCGTGCTGATGGGCGTCCCGGAAGGAACGGTGAAAAGCCGCGCGCACCGGGCGCGGCGGCTGATGCGCGCGGCGCTGCGGCGCAGTGAGCCGGTGCGGGGCAGTGAGCCGGTGCGGGGCAGCGCGCCGATGCGGGAAGGAGGCGGCCGATGACCGGCGATCACGAGCTGACCAGCCAGGGCCTGGCCGGGCACGGCCGGGCACCCGGCGACGTGGACCTGGGCCGGGTGTGGCTCGGGGTGGCCGCGGAGGTGTGGCGCCGCCGGCCGGGTCGGGTGGAGCGGGCGGCCGGGCAGCTGCTGCGCTCGCCCGGCCTGGCCCGGGCGCTGGTGGTCACGCCGTCGCTGCTGCTCGGCTGGGTCATCGCCACGGTGACGGTGCTGACCGCCGGAATGCTGGCCACCCTGGGAACGGGCACGCCGTACGTGGCGCTGCTCGGCCAGGCGCTGGCCGGGGCCGGCATCGCGTATGCCTACGGGCCGGGCATCGACCCGGCCTGGGAGCTGTCCCAGAGCATGGCGGTCAGCGACCGGATGGTGCTGCTGGTCCGGGCGCTGGCCGTCTTCGGCCTCAACGCGGCGCTCGGGCTGGCCGCCTCGGCCGCGTCGGGGGCCGCGGCCGCGGTCACGTTCGGCTGGCTGGTCCCGATGACGGCGGTGTGCGCGCTGGCGCTGGCCGCCGCGACGGTGACGCGGTCGGCGAACGCCGGCCTGGTGGCCGGCCTGGCGGGCTGGATCATCACGGTGCTCGGTGAGCGGGTCGCAGCCGGAAAGCTCATCGCCGCCGTCACCGATTCCGCCCTCATCCTGCCTTACCTGGCGTTCGCGGCCTGCTGCGGCGCTGTCGTCTGGTACGCGACCCGGATTCCGAGAGGAACGTCATGAACGTCGACATCACGGACCTGACCAGGAAGTTCGGCAGGACCCAGGCGGTGGCGGGGGTGAGCCTGCAGGCCGGGCCGGGGGTGTTCGGGCTGCTGGGGCCGAACGGCGCGGGCAAGACCTCACTGCTGCGGATGCTGGCCACGGTGATCCCGCCGTCCGCCGGCAAGCTGCGGCTGCTGGACCGCGATCCCGGCCAGTACGGCCCGCGCCGGGAGATCCGGCGGCGGCTCGGCTACCTGCCGCAAAACCTCGGCTACTACCCGGGTTTCACGGTCACGGACTTCGTCGAGTATTTCGCGCTGCTCAAGGACATGCCGCCCGGGCGGGTGCCGCGCGCGGTGGCCGCCGCCGTCGAGCACGTGGGCCTGGGCGACAGGGCCAAGGCGAAGCTGCGCACTCTGTCCGGCGGGATGCTGCGCCGGGCCGGCATCGCGCAGGCGATCGTGAACGAGCCCGAACTGCTGCTGCTGGACGAGCCGACTGCCGGGCTGGATCCCGAGCAGCGGGTGGCGTTCCGCGGGCTGCTGCGCGACTTCGGCCAGCGGGCCACCGTGGTCGTCAGCACGCACCTGGTCGAGGACGTCGGCGCCGCGTGCACCGAGGTCGCGCTGATGGACGCCGGCAGGATCGTGTTCCAGGGCACCCCGGCTCAGCTGATCGCCCGGGGCGAGGGCACCGCCGCGGCGGGCGACGCGCCGCTGGAGCGCGGCTACAGCGCGGTGCTGGCGGCGGCGCGGGCAACCACGGCGGCACAGTCCGCCACGGCGGCACGGTCCGGCTGGGAGGCACGGTCATGACCGCAATGCAGGCCGCGGTCCGGCAGCGGCCGCCGCGGGCCGCGCGCGCGGCCCCGCTGACCGCGGCGCGGCTGCTGCGGCTGGAACTGCGTCGCAACGCGATGCCGTTGCTGCTGCCGCTGATCGCCGCGCTGTTCTGGTTCGACTCCTACCGGCCCAGCACCGGGCAGGCGCCGCTGTGGGTGCTGCGCACGTTCTGGAACATGGGCCAGGGCCACACGATCATCGATTTCGGGCCGTTCGTGGCGGGCGTAGCCGCCTGGATGGGGTCGCGGGATGCCCGGCGCGGCACCGCCGACCTGGTGACGGCCACCGCCCGGCCGCGATTCGCCGCCCAGCTCGCCACCTGGGCCGCCACCGCGATCTGGGCGGTCGGGGCCTACCTGATCTTCGTCGGTGTCATGTTCGCGGTCTACGCGCAGCAGGGCGTCCAGGGGCAGCCGCCGTGGTGGTGGGTGGCGGTCGGCGCGGCGGCCGTGACCGCGTTCAGCGCCGCGGGGTTCGCGGTCGGCGCGTTCTTCCCCAGCCGGTTCGCCGCGCCGCTGGCCGCGTTCGGCGGGTTCCTGGCGATGGTGATGTCGTCGCAGACCGGGTTCAGCGAACCGAGCGGATGGCCGCTCATCCTGCCGACCAACTCCAACGGCAACTACCAGCCCCTGTCCGGGACCTTCTACCCATACCTGCCGGATCTCCCCATCGCCCGGATTATGTTCCTGGCCGGGATCGCGGTTGCGGCGCTCGCCGTGACCGGCCTGCCCGCCAGGGCCGGGGGGCCCTGGCTGCGGCGCGCAGCCCTGGTGGTCACCCTCGCCGGGGTGGCGGCGTCCGGCACCGGTGTCGGGCTGGCCAGCATCGCCAGGCCCGGGCCGCACGGCATCGTCATCCCCGCGCTGCATGACGCGGCGAACGACCGGCCGATCCGCTACACCCCGGTCTGCGGCCACGCCGCCGGGATACCGGTGTGCCTCAACCCGGCCTTCCGCGGCTACCTGCCCGACGTCACGGCGGCGCTGAGCCCCGTGCTCAGTGAGGTGGCCGGCCTGCCCGGCGCCCCGGTCCGTGTCAGCCAGGTGGCAGGGACATACTCCACCGGCGGGGGCGGGGCCGGCCAGGCACTGACCCTCGGCGGCCGCCCGCCGGTGCTGCGCGTGCCGCTCGACTCGCTGAATACCCTGGCGGGCTCCTTCGGCGGGACCGCCGCGCAGTTCGCCGACGAGTTGCGAGCCCTGTCGGTGCACGCGTTCGTGGGCGCTGGCAACGGCGCAGGCACACCAGCGCAGCAGGCGGTGCAGGCGGCCCTCATGCAGGGCGCCGGCGTGCCGTTCGCCGCGCAGCCTCGAGCGCTGGCTATTGCCGGGCTGCCCTTGTCGGCGTCGGCAAACGGGCACCTGTCGCCACACGGGCCGGGACCAACAGGCGGGCCAATCTATGCCGCGGCCCGCCGGTTCGCCGCGCTGCCCGCGACCACCCAGCGTGCCTGGCTCGCCGCTCACCTAGCCGCGCTGCGGTCCGGCCAGCTGACGCTGGCGGAGCTGCCATGACGGGCGCCGGTATGCAGAGCTCTCCGGCAGTCGCTCGGCACGCCTGGCTCTCGGCCCACCCGGCCGCGCTGCGTTCGCGCCGGCTCACACTGGCGCAGCCATGACCGCCGCTGGCGTCCACCGCTCCCCGGCCGGTGCCGGACCCGCCCCGGCGGCGGCCTGGGCGGCGCCGGGCTGGCTGCGGCTGGCCTGGCTCTACGCGGCCAGCCGGCGATCCCGGCGGCGCTCGCGCTGCTGGCGGGGCTCGGCGTCCTGCTGTGGGCCGCGCTGCACTGGCACTGGAACATCGCCGGCGGCACCGCGGCGCGCCAGTTCATCCCGCTGGTGATCGAGACGGGAGCCGCCGCGGTGATCGCGGTCACCAGCTACGGCCCGTTCGGCGAACCGGAACGCGCCACTGGCCGCTGGCTGCCCTGGCTGCGGCTGGCCGCGGCCGCGGCGCTCACCGCGGCCGCGGTCGGCGTGCTGGCGGCCGGAGCCACCGGCGGGTACCTTCCCGGCGGCAGCCTGGCCCTGCTCCGCAACGTCGCCGGCATCACGGGCACCGGCCTGCTGACCGCGGTCGCCGCGGGCGGCGCGTTCGCCTGGGCCGGCCCGCTGGCCTACGTGCTGGTCACCGAAGTCGCGCTGACCGGGAACCCGACCACGCCGTGGATCTGGGCGGGCCGGCTGCCGCACGACCTCGGCGGCGCGCTCTCCGCGGCCGGCGTGTTCGCCGCCGGGATCCTGCTGATCACGCTGCGCGGCGCCCGCGTCTCCGCCGGTGACTGAGGACCCCCGGCACTGGGCCGCCGGGCACTAGCATGGACCGACGCCGGCGCGGCGTCCGGCCGCGCGCCCGGCATCCCGAGCGCCGGAGGCTCCCATTCATCGCCTCGTCCTGTGGAACATCGACCTCACGCTCGTCGATGTCGCGCAGGTGACCCGCGAGGCCTGCGCGGACGCGTTCCGCGAGGTGGCCGGGCGCCCGCTGGTACGGCTGCCGCCGACGGCAGGCCGGACCGACTCGGAGGTCTTCTTCGACGCGCTCGCGCTGAACGCGGCCGACCTCGCCACCGCGGAGAACTCCCAGCGCCTGCTGGCGGACTACAACGAGGCGCTGGCCAAGGCGTTCGACGCCCGCAGCGGCCTGCTGACGGCCAAGGGCCGGCTGCTCCCCGGCGCGAAGGAGGCGCTGACGGCGGTGGCGAGGGTGCCGGACATAGTGCAGACCGTGCTCACCGGGACGATCAAGCCGAACGCGATCGCCAAGCTGCGGGCGTTCGGCCTGGACGGCCTGCTGGACATCGAGATCGGTGGGTACGGCTCCGAGGCGTACCCCAAGGGAACGCTGCTGGCTGTGACGCGTTCCCGCGCGGCCCAGGCGCGCGGCGTGACGTTCGGCGAGGGAGCCACCGCGTACATCGGCGACTCGCCCCGCGACGTGGAGGCCGCCAGGATCGGCGGCGCCTGGGCGATCGCGGTCGCCAGCGGCCGGGCTACGCCCGCCGAGCTCACCGCGACGGGCGCCGACGCCGTGCTGCCCGACCTGACCGACGCCAGCGCCGTGACCCGCGCCATCGACGACCTCACCCTGCGGCGATAAACCCATGGGCGGAGCGCAGCCGCGCTCCTCCCGTCGCCGGATATCCTTAGGCACCGTGACATCACCACAACGGCGTGGTGCAGCCAGCTCGGCGCAGGACGGACAGGCATCCGGCGGGCAGGTGGAGACAGCACGTTCCAGGAGCTTCGGTGAAGAGGGCGGCCGGGCTCACCTACAGCAGCTACCTGCGCCTGCCCGGGCTGCTCGGCCAGCAGAATCCCGCAGGCCGACCCGCCGGCCCATGACGAGCTGCTGTTCATCACCGTCCACCAGAATCTACGAGCTGTGGTTCAAGCAGCTGCTGTATGAGGTGGAGAGCGCCAGGGACGAGATGCTCGCGGGCCGCCCGTGGCAGGCGCGGCACCTCCTGCGCCGGGTGCACGCCATCGAGCGGCTGCTCGTCGCCCAGGTGGAGATCCTGGAGACGATGACCCCGCAGGACTTCCTCGACTTCCGGGCGACCCTCGCCCCGGCCAGCGGCTTCCAGTCGGCGCAGTTCCGCGAGCTGGAGTTCCTGTCCGGGGCGAAAGACGAGGGATTCCTTGCCCGGTTCCGCGCGCTGACGGACGATGAGACGCAGCAGCTCACCCGGCGCCTGGCCGAGCCGTCACTGTGGGACGGGTATGTGGGCTTGCTCCGGGCGCGCGGCCTTGCCGCCGGGGATGATGAGCAGCTGGCATCCACGCTCGTCGCCATCGCCAGGACCAGGGCCGATCATGACGATCTGTGGCAGCTCGCCGAGGATCTGCTGACCCACGACGAGCTTGCCGCGCTGTGGCGGTCGCGGCACGTGGCGATGGTGGAACGGCAGATCGGCACCAAGTCCGGCACCGGCGGCTCGACCGGCGCGCCCTACCTGAGGAGCCGCCTCGGGCTGCACTACTACCCGCTGCTGTGGGAGCTTCGTGACCGGCTCTAGCACCGGCTCCAGCACACAGCCCGACCCAGACAGGGAGCAGTCGGTGGAACCGAACAACGTGGACCTCGGCGACCAGGACGAGCAGAAGGAGTCGCTGCTGGTGACGGCGGCGGCCCGGGTGGCCGGCCTGCTGGGCGGCGAGATTCCCGGGGTCGGTGATCCGCTCGGCTACCTGCACGCTTACTACCGGCATGTCGCGGCGGACGACCTGACCGCCATCGGGCCGGACCGGGCCGCCGCGGTAGCGGTCGAGCACGCCAGGCTCGGCGCGGACCGCCCGCAGGGCAAGGCGCTGGTCAGCGTGCGGGTGCCGTCGGAGCCCGCCGATCACGTGGCGTTCGACCCGGACCGCGCGGTGGTGGACATCGTCACCGACGACATGGCGTTCCTGGTCGACTCGGTGACGATGGGGCTCGACCGCAGCAACCTGGAGATCGGCCTGATCGTGCACCCGCAGCTCCGGGTCAGCAGGGACGTCACCGGGTCGCTGCGCGAGGTATTCGGCCCGGTTGACGACTGCGCCGCCGCGGGCGGCGAGATGCACGAGGCCTGGATACACATCGAGGTCTCCAAGCCGTCCGGAGACCTGAGCAAGAAGAAGCTGGAGGCGCGGCTGCGCGCCGTCCTCGATGACGTCCGGGTCGCGGTGGAGGACCATCCGCGGATGCGGGCCGCCGCGGCTCAGCTGGCCGGCCAGCTGGCCGAAGAGGCGAGGGACGAAGACGACCGGGAGGCCGAGGCGCTGCTGCGCTGGCTGGTCGACGATCACTTCACCTTCCTCGGCTACCGCCAGTACGACCTGATCGAGGGACCGGAGGGAATGGGACTGCGGCAGGTGCCAGGGACCGGCCTGGGCATCCTGCGGCACGACCGGCCAGGATCGGACTCGTTCGCCGCCCTGCCGCCCGAGGTGCGGGCGAAGGCCAGGGAGCCGGTCCGGCTGGTGCTCACCAAGGCGAACTCGCGCGCCACCGTGCACCGCCCCTACTACCTCGACTACGTGGCGCTGAAGAAGTTCGACGACGCGGGCGAAGTGGTCGGCGAGTACCGGTTCCTCGGGCTGTACTCCCACGTCGCGTACTCCGAGAGCATCCGGCATATTCCGGTGCTGCGGCGGAAGCTGACCGGGGTGCTTGAGGCGGCGGGCATCGCGGCCGACAGCCACGACGGCCACGACCTGGAGGAGATCCTCGAGGGCTACCCGCGCGAGGAGCTGTTCCAGACCACGGTCGCCGAGCTCACCCCCATCGCGGCGGGCGTGCTGCGGCTGCGCGACCGCCGGCAGACCAGGCTGTTCCTGCACAAGGACCCGTACGGCAGGTACATGACCTTCCTCCTCTACCTGCCCAGGGACCGGTGGAACACCAAGGTGCGGCTCCGTACCCAGGACATCTTGATGAAGGCCCTGGACGGTGTCTCGGCGGACTACAGCGCTTTCATCGGCGATTCGGTACTGGCCAGGCTGCAGGTGGTCGTCCGCGGTGAACGGGGCCGCCCGCTTCCTGACGTGGACGCCGCCGAGCTCGAGCGGCAGCTGGTGGCGGCGGTCCGGTCCTGGGACGACGACCTGTACGAGGAGGCGGTCCGCGAGCTCGGCCCGCGGCAGGGACGCGCGCTGACCGCCGCCTTCGCCGACGTGATACCGGAGACCTACAAGGCCGACGTGCCCGCCGCTGCGGCGCTGGCGGACCTGCGCCGGATCCCGAGCGCTGCGCGAGCTGGGGGACGTCGTCGCCGTCGATCTCTATCAGGCCGGGACGGACTGGCGGCTGAAGGTCTACCGGATGAACACGCCGATCACCCTGTCCCAGGTGCTGCCGCAGCTGCAGCACATGGGGGTGGAGGTGGTGGATGAGCACCCGTACGAGTTCGCGACCGCAGGCCAGGATCGGCAGCCGTTGTGGATTTACGACTTCGGCCTCCGCAGCGCGGCGCAGCCCGGGGCCGCCGGGGAGGGGGCCGTCAAGGAGCTGTTCGAGGACGCCCTGATCTCGCTGTGGGACGGGCGTACCGAGGACGACGGCTGTAACGCGCTCGTGCTTGCCGCCCAGCTGAGCTGGCGCCAGGTCGTGGTGCTCCGCGCCTACGCGCGGTACCTGCGGCAGGCGGGCATCACGTTCAGCCAGGACTACATCGCCCGGGTGCTGCGGTCCAACGTCACGATCACCCGGCTGCTCGTCCGCCTGTTCGAGTCGCGGTTCGACCCGCAGCGCACCGGCGGCGAGTCCGAGCGGAGCGAGGCCATCGCCGAGGAGATCCGGGGCGAGCTCGACGAGGTGGCCAGCCTCGACCAGGACAGGATTCTCCGCTCTTACCTGGCCCTCATCCAGGCCACCCTGCGCACCAACTACTACCAGCGGGGCGCCGGCCCGGTGCCCGGCCCGGAGGCGCCGTACCTGGTCATCAAGCTGGACCCGGGCCAGGTGCCGGACCTGCCCGCGCCCAGGCCACGGTTCGAGCTGTTCGTGTACTCGCCCAGGTTCGAGGCGATCCACCTGAGGTTCGGCCAGGTGGCCAGGGGCGGGATCCGCTGGTCGGACCGGCAGGAGGACTTCCGCACCGAGGTCCTCGGCCTGGTCAAGGCGCAGGACGTGAAGAACTCGGTGATCGTCCCGGCCGGCGCCAAGGGCGCGTTCGCCTGCAAGCGGCTGCCCGACCCCGCCGACCGGGCGGCCTACGCCGACGAGGGCCTGGCCTGCTACCGCATGTTCGTCAGCGCCATGCTGGACATCACCGACAACGCCGGCGGCGAGCGGGTGGTGCCGCCGCCGATGGTGGTCCGGCATGAAGGTGACGATCCCTACCTCGTGGTGGCCGCGGACAAGGGCACCGCGACCTTCTCCGACGTCGCCAACGAGATAGCGGCCCGGTACGGGTTCTGGCTCGGTGACGCGTTCGCCTCCGGCGGTTCCCGGGGGTACGACCACAAGAAGATGGGGATCACCGCGCGGGGCGCGTGGGAATCGGTGCGCTTCCACTTCCGCACGCTCGGCACCGACGTGGACGCCGACGACTTCACCGTCGCGGGAATCGGCGACATGTCGGGCGACGTGTTCGGTAACGGGATGCTGCTGTCCCGGCACATCAGGCTGGTGGCGGCGTTCGACCACCGGCACGTCTTCCTCGACCCCGACCCCGATCCGGCCACCAGCTTCGCCGAGCGGCAGCGGCTGTTCGCGCTGCCCCGGTCCAGCTGGGGCGACTATGACACGTCGCTGATCTCGGCGGGCGGCGGCGTCTGGCCGCGGACGGCCAAGTCGGTGCCGGTGTCGCCGCAGGTGCGCGCGGCGCTCGGCCTCGATCCGGGGGTGGTGGCGCTCACCCCGGCCCAGCTGATTTCCGGGATCCTCGCCGCCCCGGTGGACCTGCTGTGGAACGGCGGCATCGGCACCTACGTCAAGGCCGCGGCCGAGACGCACGCCGCGGCCGGTGACCGGGCCAACGATGCGATCAGGATCGACGCCACCCAGCTGCGGGCCAAGGTGGTCGCCGAGGGCGGCAACCTCGGCCTCACCCCGGCCGGGCGGGTCGAGTTCGCCCTGGCCGGCGGCCTGATCAACACCGACTTCATCGACAACAGCGCCGGCGTGGACACCTCGGACCACGAGGTCAATATCAAGATCCTGCTGAACCGGTCGGTCCGCGAGGGCCGGCTGGCGGCGGCCGACCGCGACGAGCTGCTGGCGCAGATGACCGGCGAGGTGGCCGCGCTCGTGCTGCGGCATAACTACAGCCAGAACACCGTGCTTGCCGCCGCCCGCGCCCAGGCGGGCTCGATGCTGCACGTGCACGCCCGCTACCTGCGCAAGCTGGAGCGGGACGGCAAGCTGCGGCGCAGGCTGGAGACGCTTCCCGGGGACAAGGAGATCGCCGAGCGGCGGGCGGCCGGGACCGGCCTGACCGGCCCGGAATTCGCCGTCCTGCTCGCCCGCACCAAGATCGACGCGGCGCAGGAGGTGCTCGACTCGGGGCTGCCCGACGACGCGTACCTGCACGGCGCGCTGGTCAAGTACTTCCCCGAGCCGCTGCGGCACGGCCACGAGCAGGAGCTGGCCGTGCACCCGCTGCGCCGCGAGATCATCACGACGGTCGTGGTCAACGACATGGTGGACCGCTCGGGCATCACGTTCTGGTTCCGGCTGAACGAGGAGACCGGTGCCTCCGGCCCCGACATCACCCGCGCCTGGCTGGTCAGCAGGGAAGTCTTCGACATGCCGTCGTTCTGGGAGCAGGTGCAGCGGCTGGACGGCGTGGTGGACGTCAGCACGCAGATTTCGCTGCTGCTCGAGGGCCGCAAGCTCACCGAGCGGGCGGCCCGCTGGCTGCTGCACAACCGGCGGTCGCCGTTCGGCATCCAGGACACGATCGACTTCTTCGCCGGCGGCGTGATCGCGGTCGGCTCCAGCCTGCCCAAGCTGCTCACCGGCCGCGACGCGGACGGGTTCGCGGAACGGCGGGAGGGCTACGTGTCCCACGGCGTGCCGGCCGACCTGGCCGACCGGGTGGCGGCGATGGTGGCCGCCTACTCCGCCTTCGACATCGTCGAGATCGCCGCGGCGACCGGGCGCGGCGTAGAGGAGGCGGCGGAGGTCTACTTCGACCTGGCCGAGCGGCTGCAGATCACCAGGCTGCGCGACCGGATAACGGCGCTGCCGCGCGACGACAGATGGAACACCGCGGCCCGGTCCGCGCTCCGCGATGACCTGTATGCCGCGCACGCCACGCTGGCCCGTGACGTGCTGCAGGTCAGCGGCGGCGGCAGCCTGGAGGAACGGCTCGCCCGGTGGGCGGAGCGCAACGAGGCGGCGGTGGCCCGGGCCACCCAGACCCTCACCGAGATTCTGGGAGAGCGACCGGTTCACGATGGCCACGCTGTCGGTCGCCGTCCGCGCGATCCGGGCGCTCGTGCAGGGCAGCGCGCTGCCCGAGGCGGAGTGACGGTGCGTGGCGCCCAGGTCATGCTTACGTCACGCACGGTGGCGGGCACCCAAGCCCCCGTCGCCTCGCGTAGGCTTTCGGCATGGCAGCGATCGACCCGGCCGAGGAGATCAAGGAACTCTCCTCGAAGCTCACGGGCGTGGAAGTCGTCCTTGACCTGGACGCCATGCGGCGGGAGGCGGACGGCCTGCGCGAGACCGCCTCGAGTCCCACCCTGTGGGAGGACCAGGAGCGCGCCCAGGCGGTGACCCGCAGGCTCGCCTACCTCGAGGGCGAGATCTCCCGGGTCGAGAGCCTGCGCCGCAGGCTGGACGACACCCAGGTGGGGTTCGAGCTCGCCGACAGCGAGAACGACGAGCCCACCAGGGAAGAGGCGATGCGGGACCTGCGCGCGCTGCGGACCGAGATCAACCAGCTTGAGGTGCGCACGCTGCTGTCCGGCGAGTACGACTCCCGCGAGGCGCTCATCAGCATCAACGCCCAGGCCGGCGGCGCCGACGCCGCCGACTTCGCGGAGAACCTGCAGCGGATGTACCTGCGCTGGGCCGAGCGGCACAAGTATCCGACCGAGGTCTACGACACCTCCTACGCGGAGGAGGCCGGGCTCAAGTTGACCACGTTCGCGATCAAGGTGCCCTACGCCTACGGCTGGCTGCGCGGCGAGCACGGCACGCACCGGATGGTCCGCATCTCCAAGTACGACAACCAGGGCCGCAGGCAGACCTCGTTCGCCGGCGTGGACGTGGTGCCGGTCGTGCAGACCGCCGATCACATCGAGATCAACGAGGACGAGATCCGGGTCGATGTCTACCGGTCCAGCGGGCCCGGCGGGCAGGGCGTCAACACCACCGACTCGGCGGTCAGGATCACCCACCTGCCCACGGGCATCGTGGTCTCCTGCCAGAACGAGCGGAGCCAGCTGCAGAACCGGGCGACGGCCATGTCCGTGCTGCAGGCCAAGCTGCTCGAGCGCAAGCGCCAGGAGGAAGCGGAGACGCTGTCCGAGCTGCGCGGCCAGAACACGAGCAGCTGGGGCACCCAGATCCGCAACTACGTCCTGTATCCCTACCAGAACGTGAAGGATCTGCGGACCGGGGTCGAGACTTCCAGCACGGTGGCCGTGCTCGATGGCGAGATCGACGAGTTCATCGAGGCGGAGATCCGGTACCTCAGGCAGCAGGAGTCAGCCGCGACTTAGTAAACGGCGCGGGCGAAGCCCGCATCGGGGGGCTCCGGGGGGTCGCCCCCCCGGGCTAGCATCGGGGGGTTCCGGGGGGTCGCCCCCCCGGGCTAGCACGGTGAGGGCCGGCAAGGCGAAGCTGGGCGCAGCCCAGCGAGCAGGGTTATCCCGCCGCTGCCCTCAGTGGGCGAGGTGCAGGGCCAGCATGAGCAGCAGCGTGAGGACGACTGCCATCAGCAGGAGAGGGATGCCGTACGGCTGGGTGTGGTGGTGCACGTCCGCCTTGGCGTGCCGGCAAGCGGGGCAGCGTCCCTCCACGACCGGCCCGGCGCATTGAGCGCAGATCAGGTGTTCGCAGCTCATCGGGCTTCCCTTCGGCCGCAGGCGCGCGCGGTCAGTTCGGCGATGTTGGGCCTTCCAAGCCGGTTTCCCCCCTAGACTGTCCCGAGATCAGTCCAGGAGAGACCCGCTAGCCCGACCTTTACCTCCTATCTTACCGATCGCGTGTGATGAATCTGTGATCCACTTCGATAACGTCACCAAGCTGTACCCCAACCAGAGCCGTCCGGCACTGGAGAGCGTCAACATCGATGTCGAAAAGGGCGAGTTCATCTTCCTCGTCGGCCCGTCCGGCTCGGGCAAGTTGACGTTCCTGCGGCTGGTGCTCAAAGAGGAGCGGCCCACCGAGGGCAGGATCCACGTGGCCGGCAAGGACCTGGCCCGGCTGACCCCCTGGCGCATTCCGCTGCTGCGGCGCCGGATCGGCTGTGTCTTCCAGGACTTCCGGCTGCTGCCGAACAAGAACATCTACCAGAACGTCGCCTTCGCGCTGGAGGTCATCGGGAAGCCCCGGCGCTTCATCCGCAAGGTCGTTCCCGAGGTCATCGACCTGGTGGGCCTGGAGGGCAAGCACGAGAGGATGCCCGATGAGCTCTCCGGCGGCGAGCAGCAGCGGGTCGCGATGGCCAGGGCGTTCGTCAACCGCCCGATGATCTTGCTGGCAGACGAGCCGACCGGCAACATCGACCCGGCCACCTCCATCGGGATCATGAAGGTTCTCGACCGCATCAACAGGACCGGCACTACCGTGGTGATGGCCACGCACGACGCGGCGATCGTGGACTCGATGCGCAAGCGCGTGGTGGAGCTCGAGTTCGGCAAGGTGGTCAGGGACCAGTCCCGCGGGGTGTACGGCCAGGCGTATTGAAAGGCTTATTCAAAACGAGCCCGACCACAGCACCGGGTGCAAGGGGGTTTGAATAAGCCT
This sequence comes from uncultured Actinomycetes bacterium, assembly GCA_963697445.1. Lineage (GTDB taxonomy): Bacteria > Actinomycetota > Actinomycetes > Streptosporangiales > Streptosporangiaceae > PALSA-505. The sequence continues at coordinate 56,530 of CAVOOC010000020.1, read as the reverse complement.
TTACCCAGACCATCCAGCGGCCGCGGGCATGAGCCGGGCCGCCCGGTACTACCGAGGGATCAGCGGCGATGCGTGCACAGTTTGTCCTCCACGAGGTATGGACGGGGCTGCGGCGTAACCTCACCATGACGATCGCGCTCGTGGTGGTGGTCGCCATCAGCCTGTCCCTCCTCGGCACTGGCCTGCTGTTCGTCAAGCAGGTGAACAACACCAGGACGTACTGGCAGGGCAAGGTGGAGATTTCCGTCTACCTGTGCACCGCCACCAGCGTCAGCTCCCAGTGCCGGCAGAACGGGGCGGTCACCACCGCCCAGCTCGCCTCGATCAAGCACGACCTGCAGAGCCTGCCGCAGGTCCAGCGCGTGTACTACGAGTCCCAGGCACAGGCCTACTTGCACTTCAGGCACGACTTCTCGCAGGACCCGTCGTTCGTCAGCACGGTCAGCCAGGGAGACATCCCGAGCTCGTTCCAGGTGAGGCTGAAGAACCCGTCCGCCGACTTCAACGTCGTCGCGGGCACAGTCCAGGGGCGGCCCGGAGTCGACAACATCGTGGATGACCGGTCCATCCTGAACAACTTCTACAAGCTGCTCGACGGCGCGCGGAACGCGGTCGTCATCATCGCGATCATCCTGATCGTCGCCGCGGCGCTGCTGGTGGCGAACACGATCCGGCTGTCCGCGTTCAACCGGCGCCGGGAAACGAGCATCATGCGCCTGGTCGGCGCGTCCAACTTCTACATCCAGCTGCCGTTCCTCGTCGAGGGCGTGATCGCCGGCCTGGTCGGCTGGATCGTCGCCGCCGGACTCCTGGTGGCGGTCAAGTCCCTGGGGCTGGATACCCTGCAGTCGTACTTCACCTTCAACGTGCGGCTGAGCGTGGCGGATCTGATCCAGGTCGTGCTCCTCACGATGGTCGTGGGCGTGGTGCTCTGCGGAGCGACGTCCTTCCTGACCCTCCGGCGCTACCTGCGGGTGTGAGGCGGCGAGCCTTTTTCAACCGTCCGCTACGTATCGCGGAAGCTGTGTGGACTGGTGAGGTTGGAAAAGGTTCGATAGAGAGGAGGTCCGCGTAGGTGCCGCGGGAGCAGGGAGTCAAGGTCATCGCCCGGAACCGGCGGGCCAGGCACGACTACCACATCGAGGACACCTACGAGGCGGGCCTCGTGCTGACGGGCACCGAGGTGAAGTCACTGCGCGCCGGCCGGGCGTCGCTCACCGAGGCATACGGGCAGCTCACCGGGGATGAGCTGTGGCTGCACGGGCTGCACATCCCGGAGTACGCGCAGGGCACGTGGACAAACCACGAGCCACGTCGGGCGCGTAAGCTGCTGCTACACCGCAAGGAGATCGACCGGCTTGCCAGCCAGGTGGCCGAGCGCGGCTTCACGATTGTCCCGCTGTCGCTGTACTTCAGCGACGGGAAGGCGAAGGTTGAGCTGGCGCTGGCACGCGGCAAGCGGACGTATGACAAGCGCCATGATCTGGCGCAACGGGATGCGGCCAGGGAGGTGGACCGTGCGCTCCGCCGGCGAAGGTAACTGGGAACAAGGCCATGGCCCCGTCCGGCCATAGCCGGGGCGCGCACTCTGGCCCGCATAGGCGCGCATCCTGGCTGACGGCCCGAAACCGGGTCTTCGTGCCGCCCATTCGCCCGAACGGGCAGGCGGATCCCGGTCAGCTCGGCCTGCCTGCGCATCCTGTGCATCCCGATGATGCCCCGGCGCCGGACAAGCCGGCCGCCCCCGGTCCTGCCCGCCCGGCCGGTCCGGGCGAGGCCCCGGCGCCAGCCCGTTCGGGAAAAAAATCCGTCCAGGACGCGTCCGCAGGCCCTCGCGGGCGGGGCGGCGGGATCTTCTCCCGGCCGAACCTGCTCCGGGCCGGCGGCGTGGTGGTGGTCCTGGGCGTGATCGCGGCCGGGCTGCTCGCCGGCCGTGGCCCCGATACCTCCGCGGAAACCACCGTGCAGTCGTTCCTGCTGGACTGGGAAGAGGGGAACTACCTGGCGGCCGGGCAGCTGACCACCGGGAAGCCGGCGGTCGTCGCCGCCGCGCTCAGTGCGGCGTTTCACCAGGTTGACGCCGCGGCTCTGTACCTCAGCATCGGGAAGATCACGCAGAGCGGGGACACCGCGCACGCGCAGTTCGACGCGTCGGTTGACCTGGGCGAGAACGGCGCGGCGTGGACCTACACCGGGCGGTTCGCGCTGGCTTGGACCGGCTCCGCCTGGAGGGTCCGGTGGAGCCCGGGCGTCATCGTCCCCGGCCTGCGCCCGGGGACGCGGCTGGCCGTCCGCAGCACCATGCCGCCGCGGGCGCTGGTGCTTGACGCGGCCGGACAGCCGCTGCAGCAGCCGTCGGCTGCCGACGTGGTCGGCGTCCGGCCGGACCGGCTGGCCAATCCGACGGCGACCGCCGCGGGGTTCGGCCGGATGACGGGGCTGGATTCCGGGCAGGTGCTGGACCAGATCCGGGCCGCGCCGCAAGGGTCGTTCCTCGGCCTGCTGACCCTCGATCCGCGGTCCGCCGCGCGGCTGCTGAGCCGGCTGCACGGCGTGCCCGGGCTGAGCGTCCACCAGGTCAGGCAGCGGTTGTTCGGCAGCATCGCGAGCGACGTCGTCGGCTCGGTCGGGACCGAAGACGCCGTGGTTTTCCGGCAGAACGGCATTCCCTACCAGCCGGGCAACACCACCGGCCTGTCCGGGCTGCAGCAGTACTACCAGCGCAGGCTGGCGGGCACGCCGACGACCGAGGTGATCGTCGAGGACGGCAGCGGGCGCGTCGTGTCCGTACTGCACCGGTGGTCGGGGGTGCCCGCGGCCCCGGTGCGGACCACGCTCGACTCCGGCGCGCAGACCGCGGCCAACGGAGCGCTGGCCAGCACCGGCAACGCCGCCGCGATCGTGGCCGTCTCGTCCACCGGGAAGGTACTCGCCGTCGCGAGCCAGCCGAGCCGCGGCGGCCACATCGCGCAGCCCGACCCGCTGGCCGGACGCTACCCGCCCGGGCAGGCCTTCACGATCGTCTCGACCGCCGCCCTGCTGGACACCGGGTTGTCGGTGACAGACCCGGTTCCGTGCACGACCGTCAGCGACGTGGGCGGCCAGACATTCATCAACGACCCGCCTGCCCGGGGGCTCGGCGCGCTGCCGCCGTTCAGCGCCGATTTTGCCCACGGCTGCGGCACCGCGTTCGCCGGGCTGTCCCGGCGGCTGAACGCGGCCGGCCTTTCCAGGATGGCGACCGGCTTCGGCCTCGGCTCGTCCTGGCGGCTGCCGCTGTCCGCGTTCGCCGGAGCGATGCCGGCCCCGGCGAATGACGCGCAGCTGGCCGCGGACACCCTGGGTGCCGGGAACGTCCAGGTCAGCCCCCTGAACATGGCGCTCATCGCGGGCCAGGTGGACTCCGGGCAGTGGCACTCTCCTTCGCTCGTGACCAGCCCGGCCGACCCGGCAGCGGATCCCGCCGATGTCGTCGAAGTACCTGGTGAGCCAGCAGGTCATGGGCACGCTGCGGAACCTGATGCGGCAGACGGTGCAGACCGGGGCCGCGCGGCCGGCTAACTTGCACGGCCTGCCCGTCTACGGCCAGGCGGGACAGGCGCCGTTCAGCGCGGGCGGCAACGGAGTCCGGGCGGCCTGGTTCGTGGGTTTCCGCGGGAACGTGGCCTTCGCCGTGCTGGAGCTCGGTACCGCCAGGAGCACCTCCGCGGTCCCGCTGGCCGCGCAGTTCCTGCAGCGGCTGCCCTCCTCGGTGCTCGGCGGCTAGCGCGGGTTGTCGGCGCTATGGTGACGTTACGTAACCGTTACTCGAATTCTGGTCACGCTGAGCAACCTTTGACCACGCTCCGTCGTCTTACCATGTGACTGGGCTTCGCTTGGGGGGTTGCGGCCCAGTCGCCGTGATGAGAACCGGGCTTCATCTCGGGGGAAGCCCGGACATTGGACCGGCCCCGACCCTGCCGGTCAGCCCCCGCGGGCGCACTTCGGCCACCGCCAGCGCCCGCGGGGGTTCTCATCATGCCCCCGTTGTGCTCCGTCCGCCCCGGCCCGGGAATCTGACTTGGCCGCGGGGCGTTGACAAGGTAGCGTTGCCCAAACGTGTTGCCGAGCGTTCGCGCCCGGTGGCACGGGACAACTCAATAGGGGGTGACAGGCTTCGACTTCGGTAGTCGAACCAGGGGAAGCGGGCCGAGGGCCGCGGTGACGACCTCGTTAATCACGTGACCGCAAACCACAAGTGCCAACTCAAAGCGCACTGCTTTCGCTCTCGCTGCCTGACAGCGAGTTCTGAAAGCTGTCAGCCCGGGACCGCCTCCGGCCCGGATCCTGGCATCAGCTAGGAGGCTCAACTAACCGGCACGGCCGCGGAGCCGGTTAGGACACCAAACAGCGGCTGAGCCCGTCGGCGGCCTGCCTGAAGGACCGCCGGGGCTGAGAAAAGCAAATCAGGCTGCGCCCGGAGAAGCCCTGGTGAAGCACTGAAGGACGCGGGTTCGATTCCCGCCACCTCCACGACTGGCGACCCCTGTGCCGTATGACGACACCAGGGGTCGTGTCGTTATTTTGCCCAGGGGGACGACCCCCTGGAACCCCCGGGCCGGGCTTCGCCCGGCGTCAGGGCTGATCCGTCCTCCTATCACTGAGCGCGGCTTCTGATCACGACGGCTCGCGGGACGCCACGACCTCTAGGTAATCCGAGGGGATCGCCACCGAACCGGCGCTCGAACGGTTGGCCTCCTCGGCCAGTGCCACGAGCTGGGTACGCAGCGACTCGCGGCCCGCGGCGTCGAGCCCGTCCCATGCTCGCGAGAGCGGGCCGTAGTAGGCGCGGAAAGTCTCGAAGTAGTCCTCGCCCGAGCGGAAGCGAAAGATGAACTGGCGGTGCCTGACGTTGACGCGGGCGCTGGCACCGAACAGTTCGCGGAGGCGTTCCTCGGTTCCCCACGCCAGCGGCGACGGCACCCCCGCAGGAGGGGCCGCGTACTGACCGACGATCTTGAACATGCGGCCGACGAACCCGTCGGGCGTCCAGTTGGCGAGCCCGATACGCCCGCCCGGCTGGCACACCCGGAGGAGCTCAGCGGCGGCCCGTGGGGGATTGGGGGTGAACATCACGCCGAAGGTCGACAGGACGCAGTCGAAGGCGGCATCGTGAAACGGGAGATCCTCGGCATCGGCGACGCGGGTATCGAGGCGTAGACCGTCGGCTTCGGCTCGGCGCTGGGCTCGCTGGAGCAGCCCCTCCACGTAGTCGATGGCAGTGACCTCGGCCCCGCGACGTGCCGCCGCGAGCGCGGCGTTCCCGTTGCCAGCCGCCACATCGAGGACCCGCCAGCCGGCCGCGACATCCACCGCCTCGCACAGCGACTCGCCGACGATTTGCAATGTGGTGCCGATCATGGCGTAGTCGCCGGAGGCCCACGTCGTCCGCTGCTTCTCCTTGATCGCCTCGAGCGCGTCGAGACTCAGGACCTGGGACATCAGCGCTCCTCAGGTTCGGCGGCCGGTGTAGGCCGCGAGCCGCTCGATGGGCGGCGCGTCCGCGGCCGGTTCGACGGCGGCGGCAAATGTCTGGCCATCCCGCAGTGCATCGATCGTGCGGTGGGCGTAGTCGTCCGCCGCGGCGACGAGTTCGGCGGGCGGATCGTAAGCCTGGCCCGTCGCGGTGGCGAGGTCCCAGCCGTGGACGAGCCCGTCGAGGACCACGTAGCGTGCGAAGGATTCGCCCGAGACCTCGCCGAAGGGGGCGGCGACGGTGCGGTCGAGCGCGCCCGGTGTGCCGATAGCCGCGCCGAGGTCGGCCAGGGCGGGGCCGAACCCGGCGAGCACGTCGGCGAGGTCCGGCTCGGCGGGCGTTTCGCCCCGGTAGGCGGCCGCGAACGTCGTCGCTCCGCCGATCATGTGCTCGAGCACGCCTCGGACGGTGAACTCGGCGCACGGGGTCGGGCGGTCGAGCTGGCCAGGTGAGATGCCGCCGACGACGCCGGCAAGAAGCGGGGCCAGCTGGTCGAGCTGGGACAAGGGGTCCATGGATCCTCCGATCGGATGGGTTGAAGCCGCGGCGGCGGGCGTCACCACCCCTTGCGCACCTAGCTCCGCTGCTTCTCGGTCGCGGCCTGCCTCGATCAGCTCGGTCACTATGCGATGGAGATTGGCCACTGCACGATTGTCGCCTGCCACTCGTTCCCCCGCTTCGGCAAAACGCCCCATTCGCTCCGGGGGCTGCCAAGCCTCATGGGGCGAACACCCCATGAGCCCGCCGCCGCCGACGGTGGCGATTGGTGTTCCCGTCCGATGCCGGCTGACCCGCCTCACTCCGAGGATGGGCGCACCGGCTGGCACCGCCGGCGGGACCCAAGGAGGACAGACACATGCGTGCTTCGGAGAAGGAGCTCAACATCGAGCTGGAGGCCGGCGACCTCGTGACTCGTGGCCAGGAGTGGGGCGGCCAGCTCGTGCGGCACCTCACGCTGCCGCCCGGCACTGATTTTCGGCCGTTGTTCAAGGGCCTGCCTGGTGATGCCTGCCAATGCGCCCACTGGGGTTACGTGATCGCCGGTTCGGTCCGCGTCCGTTACGCCGACGGCACCGAGGAAGTCAGCCGGGCCGGCGACGTCTACTACTGGCCCGGAGGGCACACCGGCTGGACTGACGACGGCGTCACGTTCATCGAGGTCAGCTGCGCCGCCGATCTGCGACCGGTGCTCGAACACCTCGGCGCACAGCTGTTACGCTCGGCCTGAGGCGGAGCGGCCGTCCCTGCCGGTGGGTAGGCTCCTGCCGTGCGAAGCGCGGGCGGTGAGGGGGCTGGCCGTGATGCCAACGGACGCGCTCGCCGCGGCGCGGGACTTGCGGTCGCGGCACGACTGGCTGGCTGCGCTCGAGGCGGCGACCGCAGCCAGCGTCCACTCACCCGAGGACGAGGCCGAGCGATGCGACCTGGTGGCCGACGCGGCCTGGTGGCTCGGTCGCCTTCAGGATTGCATCGATGCCCGGGAGCGCGCCTACCGCCTGTTCGACGAGCTTGGTGAGCGGCGCCGCGCCGGGCAGTGCGCCGTGTGGTTGTGGGAGCACCACGCCATCGGCGCCCGCCCGGCCATCGCCGGCGCCTGGCTCCGGCGCGCTCGGCGGTTGTTGGAGAGCGAACCGGACTGCGTCGAGCTGGGGGCGTTGCTACTGCGGGAGGCCGAAACCGCCCACGGCAGCGGCAACCTCGACCAAGCACGGGACCTCGCCGTCCGGGTGACCGATATCGCCAGACGCCTCCGGTCCGCCGATCTGGAGGCCGAAGCCCTCCAGACGCTCGGCCGAGTCCTCATCGACAAGGGCGAGGTTGCCGAAGGGATGGGCCACCTCGACGAGGCAATGCTCTTCGCGGTCGAGGGACGCCTCAGGCCCTACTCGACTGGCAAGGTGTACTGCAGCCTCATCAGCGCCTGCGAGGAGCTCGGCGATCTCGACCGGGCCGCCGAGTGGACGGAGGCCACCCTGCGGTGGGCACAGCAGCACCCCTTTGCGATCTTCCCGGGGATCTGCCGGGTGCATCGAGCGGTCGTGCTCAAGCGGCGGGGCTCGCTCGCCGAAGCCGAGCGCGAAGCCGCCCAGGCCTGCGCCGAGCTCAGCACGATCCATGTTGCCAACGCCGCCACCGCATACGCCGAGGTTGGTGACATTCGGCGCCGCCTGGGCGACCTCGACCGGGCCGAAGAGGCATTCAGACGGGCCCAGGAGCTGTGTGGGCGGCCATGTGGCGCGCTGGCGCTGCTGCGCTTGGCGCAGGGTCGCCCCGACGTCGCCATGACGATCATCACCAGCTGCCTGCGCGACACGACCAACCGGCTCGCGCGGGCCGCCCTTCTGCCGATCCTGGTCCAGGTCGCCAGCGCCACCGGCGATCTCGACGATGCTAAGCGCGCCCTGCGCGAGCTCGACGACATCACGACGACGTTCGGCACTCCAATCCTGCGGGCGGCCGCCGCCTCGGCCCGCGGCCGCCTCGAGCTGGCCCAGGGTGATGCCGCTGGCGCATGCACGACCTTGCAGGACGCCGTGGAGCGCTGGCTGGCCCTCGATGTACCCTACGAGGTCGCGACCGCCCGAACCCTGCTCGGTCAGGGGCTCCGCGACTGCGGCGACGTGACGGGTGCCGCCGAATCATTCGCGGCCGCGGCGAGGTTGTTCGAGCAGATCGGTGCCCGCGTCACCGCCCGCCTCAGCGACGGCGCAGTCAGGCCGAGCCACCCCGCCGGCCTGACAGAGCGAGAGATCGAGGTGCTCCGCTTCGTCGCCGAGGGCAAGACCAACCTTGAGGTCGCCGCCGAGCTGTGCCTCAGCCCCAAGACCGTTTCGCGGCACCTGTCGAACATCTTCGCCAAAATCGGCGTCACGTCGCGAGCGGCTGCCACCGCCTTCGCCTTCGAACACGACCTCGTCGCCAACCGACGCTAACCCCTGCCTCAGCGGGTGACGGCCTTGAGGACGTAGTCGGCTATGTCGGCGGCGTGCTGGTCGCGCTCGGCGTGGATGGCCGCTCGCTGGGCGCCGGGGGTGAGGACGATGAGGCGCAGGACGCGGCCCATGATCGCGTCGAGGATCAGGTCGGGCGCGGTGCCGGAGGGAAGCTCACCGCGGTCGATGGCAGCCTGGATCACGGACTGGCCGGTGCCGAAGCGTGCCTGCACGATGTTCTGCACCATCTCGTCGAAGTGCGGCGGGTACTGCCCGGCCTCGATGAGCACGCGCGGCAGCGCCATCGCCTTGGGGCCGACGTACATGGCGACGACCTGCCTGGCGATGCCGATCATGCAGCCGCGCAGGTCGGTCAAGTCCGCGTCCTCAGGCGCCGGCTCAGCGAGTTGTTCGAGCGCGGCCAGCAGCAGCGCCTCCTTGGTGGGCCAGCGGCGGTAGAGAGCCGCCTTGCCGACCGGCGCGCGGCGGGCGACCGCGTCCAGGGTGAAGCCGGCCCAGCCGACCTCCCCGTACACGGTGAGCGCGGCGGTCAGCACCCGGTTCTCGATACCGGGATCTGCTGGCCGTCCGCGCACGCTGACTTTCGAGCCCATCTCCCGAGTCTTACATGGCGCCTACTGATCCGGGATCAGTCCGGGATCAGCACGGGCTTCACCGCGGTGCCGCTGGCAGAGGCAGCCTCCGCCTCGTTGATCTGGCTCAGCGGGTACGTGGTGATGAGCTTGTCGAACGGGAAGCGGCCCTGTTTCCACAGCTGGATGAGCTGCGGGATGAACAGCTGAGGCACGGCGTCGCCCTCGAGGATGCCCATCAGGTTGCGCCCCCCGGCGAGGGCGAACGGGTCCAGGACGAGGTTGCCCTGGCCCACGCCCACCAGCCCGCAGGTCCCGGTGGGGCGCAGGCTGCTGACGGCGGTGGCGATGACGGCGGGGACGCCGGTAGTGTCGAACCCGTACTGGACGCCGTCGCCGGTGATGGCGAGGATCTGCCCGGCGATGCCGTCGTCGGCGCCGTTGATCGTGTGCGTGGCACCGAGTTCGGCCGCGAGGTCAAGGCGGCTCTGGTGCAGATCCACGGCGATGATGGTGGTGGCTCCGGCGAGCTTCGCGGCCATCACGGCGGACAGCCCGACGGCGCCCGCGCCGAAGACGGCGAGGCTGGAGCCGGCGGTGACGCCGAGCGCGATGAGGACCGAGGCGGCGCCGGTCTGGATCCCGCAGCCGAGCGGCCCGAGCAGCTCCAGCGGCAGGCCCGCTTCAACCGGCACGACGTTGCGCGCGGTGGTGACCGCGTGCGTGGCGTGGCTGGACTGGCCGAACCACCGCGTCGCCACGGGCGCCCCGTCCTCGACACACACGGACGAGCAACCGCCGACGCTCACGCCGGTCAGGTTGCGGGGGAAGAACTCGGCGCAGTAGGCGGGGTGGGCGGCCAGGCAGTTGGCGCAGCCGCCGCACGAGTCGAACGACAGGACCACCGGGTCGCCGGGCGCCAGGCCGGTCACGCCGGGCCCGACGGCGTCAACCGTGCCGGAGCCCTCGTGGCCGAGGACTACCGGCTTGCCCACCAGGTCAGTGCGGCCGAGCAGGTCGGTGTGGCACAGGCCCGCGCCGGCGATCTTGACCAGCACCTCGCCCGGTCCCGGGTCGCCGAGCTTCGCCTGCTCGATGGTGTAGGGGGCGTCGGAGGCGCGCAGGACCGCCGCACTGATCAGCATCGCGGTCATCCCTTCAGGCTGTAGGCGACGGGCAGGTGCTTGGGGCCGCCGACGAAGGTGGTGGCCGTGTATTCGGCGGGCCCGGCGAGCTCGATGGACTCCAGCCGGGGCAGCAGCTCGGCGAACAGCGCGCGGGTTTCCATCCGGGCGAGCGCGGCGCCGAGGCAGTAGTGCACGCCGAACCCGAACGCCAGGTGCTTGTTCGGGTCGCGGCCGACGTCGAACCGGAACGGGTCGGCGAAGACGTCTTCGTCGCGGTTGCCCGAGGGATAGGACAGCAGCACCGCCTGGCCCTCCTTGACGGGCACCCCCCCCACCTCGGTGTCGGCCGCGGCGGTGCGCATGAACTCCTTGACCGGGGTGACCCAGCGGATCATCTCGTCCACCGCGGTCGGCAGCAGCGCCGGGTCGTCCCGCAGCCGGGCCAGCTCGTCGGGATGCTCGATCAGCGCGTGCAGGCCGCCGGAGATCGTGGAGCTGGTGGTGTCGTGGCCGGCCGTGGCGACGATGACGTAGTAGGAGGCGACGTCGATGTCGGAGAGGTACTCGCCGTCGACGCGGGCGTTGGCGATCGCCGACGCCAGGTCCTCGGTCGGGGTTTCCCGCCGCGAGTTCGTGATGCCCTGGAAGTAGCCGAAGAAGTCGAGCAGGGTCGCGAGCAGCTCGTCCGGCGTGGTGCCGCGCTGGAACTCCTCGTCGTCGCCGCCGAACAGCTCCTGGGTGAGCCGCAGCAGCCGGGGGAAGTCCGATTCGGGCAGCCCGAGCAGGGACAGGATCACCTGCAGCGGGTAGTGCACCGCGACCTGCTGGACGAAGTCGCAGCTGCCGCCCAGCTCGGCCATCCGGTCCACGTACCGCCGGGCGAGCTCCGCAACGCGTTCCTCCATGGCCCGCATCGCCCGGGGCCGGAACCAGTCCGCGCCGATCGCCCGCACCACCCGGTGCTGCGGGTCGTCCATGTGGATGAGGGTGCGCAGGCCGATCCCCTCGGCTTCCCGCTGCCGCGCCACGGCGTCCATCTCGGCGGTCGCCAGCAGCGGCCGCGGAGCGTTGAGGAACAGGGCTTGGTTCCGCTCGATGTCCATGATGTCGGCCCACCGGGTGATCGCCCAGAACGGCTCGAACCCGTCCGCTTCCACCCAGTGCACCGGCTCCTCCCGGCGCAGCAGCGCGAGCGCTTCGTGCAGCCGCGCCTCGTCGGCGTACGCCGACGCGTCGGTGAGTGCGCGTCCGGCTTCCGTCACGGTGAGGGTCATCGCTGGTCTCCTGTCACTCGGCCTGTTACTGGGCCTGTTACTGGGGCTGTCACTGCGGCGTACTCGTCCCTGAGCACCCGCTTGAAGAGCTTGCCGGTGGGATGCCGGGGCAGGTCAGCGCGGAAGTCCACGGACCGGGGGCACTTGTAGTGGGCCAGGCGGTCGCGGCAGTAGGCGATCAGCTCGGCAGCGAGCTCCGGTCCCGCGTCCGCCATCGACACCGGCTGCACGACCGCCTTGACCTGCTCGCCCATGTCCGGGTCGGGTACCCCGAAGACCGCGACGTCGGCGACCTTGGGGTGGACCGCCAGCACGTTCTCGGCCTCCTGCGGGTAAATGTTCACCCCGCCGCTGATGATCATGTTGGAGGCCCGGTCGGTGAGGTAGATGAAGCCGTCCTCGTCGAGGTACCCGACGTCGCCCAGCGTGGTCCAGCCGCGGCCCTTCAGGTCGCGGGACGCCGCGGTCTTGGCGGGGTCGCCGTGGTACTCGAACGTCGGGCCGCCGGAGAAGAAGAGCGTCCCGATCTCGCCCGGCGGCAGTTCCTCGCCGCTTGTGTCGAGCACGTGCGGCTCGCCGACCAGCGACCGGCCCACGGTGCCCTTGTGCGTCAGCCAGTCCGCGGAGTTGACATAGGTGAACCCGGCCGCCTCCGTGCCGGAGTAGTACTCGTGCAGCACCGGCCCCCACCACTCGATCATCTGTTCCTTGACCGGGATCGGGCACGGCGCTGCGGCGTGCACGGCGTACCGCATGCTCGACAGGTCCCACTTGGCGCGGGTCTCGGCGGGCAGCTTCAGCATCCGGATGAACATCGTGGGCACCCACTGGCTGTGCGTGGCCCGGTAGGTCTCGATCGCGGCCAGGGCCTGCTCGGGGTCGAACTTCTCCATCACCACCACGGTCGCGCCGAACCGGTGCATGGCCAGGCAGTACCGCAGCGGCGCCGCGTGATACAGCGGCGCCGGGGACAGGTAGACCGAGTCAGCGTCCGGCGGGAACAGCAGCGACACGAGCTGGTAGAGCGAACCGGGGGTGCCCATCGGGGTGAGCGGCAGGGCCGGCTTGACCCCCTTGGGGCGGCCGGTGGTCCCGGAGGAGTACAGCATGTCCGCCCCCTCCTGCTCCTCCGGCAGTGCAGTGGCGGCAGCGGCGGCGGTGATCTCCTCGTACGAGGTGAAACCCTCGGCCGCCGAGTCCAGCATGAGCCGCAGCCGGACCCGCGGGGTAACGGCGGACAGCTTCGCCGCGACGTCGGCCACCGCCGCCGACGCGATGAAGACCTGCGCCCCGCAGTCGTCCACGATGTAGGCGGCCTCGTCGGTCTGCAGCCGGGAGCTGACCGCGGTGTAGTACAGCCCGGACCGCTGCGCCGCCCAGGCGACCGCCAGGAACTCCCAGCGGTTCTCCAGCATGAACGCGATGTTGTCGCCGGGCCGCAGCCCGGCGTCGTGCAGCACGTGCGCGAGCCGGTTGGCGGCCGCGTCCAGCTCGCCGAAGGTGATCGTCTGGCCCGTGCCGGCCATGATCACCGCCGGCTTGCCTGGCTGCTCGGCCGCGATCTTCCCCAGATGCATGAGCGCCCTTCCTTCCGAACGGCTGACGGGGCCCGGCCCTCCGTCGCCCTGCCCGAGTGCGGTCCTGCCTAGGGCAGGTAGATGGACTTGAGCTGCTGGAACGAGGCCAGCCCTTCGGGGCCGAGTTCACGGCCCATCCCGCTGGCCTTGACGCCGCCGAACGGCGAGCCCGGATCGAGCGCGTACCCGTTGACGCCGATGCTGCCGGTCTGGACCCGCCGGGCGACGTCCAGGCCGCGCTCGGGGTCGGCGGTCCACACGCTGCCGCCAAGACCGTAGTCGGAGTCGTTGGCGATCGCCACCGCCTGGTCCACGTCGTCGTAGCCGATGACCGACAGCACCGGGCCGAAGATCTCCTCACGCGCGATCGTCGCGGAATTGTCCACGTCGGCGAAGACGGTCGGCTGCACGAACCAGCCGCGATCGAGGCCCGCGGGCCGGCCGCCGCCGGTGGTGAGCCGGGCCCCTTCGGCGAGGCCCTGGGCGATGTAGCCCTCGACCCGGTCGCGCTGCCGCCGCGACACCAGCGGGCCGATCTGGGTGCCGTCGTCGAGCGGGTCACCGACCTTCAGGCCGGAGGCGAGCCCGGTGAGTATGTTGACGACCATCCCGTACCGGCTGCGCGGCGCGAGCACCCGGGTGCCGAGATAACAGGTCTGCCCGTTGTTGAGCAGGGTCGCCGAGAACAACTCGGGGAGCTTCCCGGCGAGGTCGGCGTCGTCGAGGACGATCGCCGCGGACTTACCGCCGAGTTCCAGGGTCACCGGCCGCAGCAGCCGTCCGCACTCCTCGGCGATGGCCCGCCCGGCCCGGGTCGACCCGGTGAAGGCGACCTTGTCCACCCCCGGATGACGCACGAGGTAGGCACCCGCCTCCCGGCCGGCCGGCACGATGTTGACCACCCCGGGCGGAAGCTCGGCCTCCGCGGTCGCCTCGGCGAGCAGGAACGCGTCCAGCACCGTCTCCGGAGCCGGCTTGAGTACCACGGTGCACCCGGCGGCCAGGGCCGGCGCGAGCTTGAAGAAAGTCAGGGACTGCGGGAAGTTCCACGGCACGATCGCCGCGATCACGCGCCGGCTCGCGGCGCACGACCGTGCTGCCGCCGACAAAGGACGCCCGGGTCTCCTCGGCCGGCACCTGCAGGCCCAGCGCGGCGTAGTAGCGCACCAGCAGCTGGCCGGAAACAGCCTCGCTCATCCGGCCGATGCTGATCGGCATCCCGTTCTGGCTGCTCACCAGCTGCGCGAACTGCTCACCGCGCTTCTCCAGCGCGACCGCGAACCGCTCCAGCGCCTCGCCCCGGCGGGCCGGGCTCCAGGCCGCCCAGCCGGCCGGATCGTCGAAAGCCGCCCGCGCCGCGGCGACCGCGAGGTCGATGTCGCCCTCGGCCGCCTCCGGCACGCTGCCCAGCGCCTCCTCGGTGCTCGCCGAGGTCACCTCGATCCGCTTGCTGCCGGCCGGCTTCTGCCAGCCGCCACCGATGAACAGCGACCCGTGCGTGTACCCCATAGCTCACTCCTCGCGGCTAGACCAGCCGACGGACCCGGGACGACGGAGTTTTTCAGACAAAGACTGTCTGATATTGGACCCACCATAGAATCCCGTTCGGGCGGAGGCAAGGGTGTCCGGAGTCTCTTGATGCTGCCGGGCACAATTGTCTACCGGGCGGGCACGATCTCCAGCGTCGCGATGCGGCCGTCGCGCACCCCGAACCGGTTCGTCAGGTCGACCGTGCCGCCGGGAAAGTTGCCCTCGAGGTGCACCTGCACGTCGTATCGGTCCGCGCCGCCGGACAGGCCGAGTGCCGTCGCGCCGCGCACGTCGGTCGTGTAGGCGTAAGCGGTCGCGACCGTCTCCCGCCACTGCCGGATCCCGTCCCGGCCGCGCCATTGCCGGTTCTCGTCGGCCACCACGGCATCGTCGGCGAAGCAGGCGACCACGGCGTCGAGATCGCCCCGGTCGGCAGCCGTTAGGTAGTCGGAGACGACGCGCGGCAGCGAGATCATCACCGCGTCCCCTCGGCATATGCAGTCATTGAAGCCTCCCAGCCTCACGGCGGCTGCTAAAATAGCAGTTAGTAACTTCGAAGATAGCAGTAACTGAGGAGACCCGTCGAGGATGGCTGAGAAGATCAGGCTGGAGGACCGTGAATGCCCGCTGTCGGCCACGCTCGGGCTCGTCGGCGAGTGGTGGACGCTGCTGATCCTGCACGACGCGTTCGACGGCTACACCCGGTTCGACCAGTTCCAGGAGAACCTGGGCATCTCGTCGAGCCTGCTCACCAGCCGGCTCAAACGGCTCGTCGCGGCGGGCCTGCTCGAACGCCGCCAGTATCAGTCGAGGCCGCCGCGGCACGAATATGTGCTGACCGAGCTCGGCCGCTCGCTGCGGCCAGTGATCGTCATCCTCGCCGCCTGGGGTAACTCCCGGCTCCCCGCCGGCCAGCGCAGCATGGTGCTTGTTGACGCCGCGACCGGCACCGAGGCCGAGCCCGTCGTCGTCGACCGCGCCACCGGCCAGCGCGTGGACGGCCCTGGTCACGTCTTCACCGCGGGTCCCGCCGCGAGCAAGCCGTTCCGCGACCGCTACCAGGGCCGCCCGCAGCCGCGCGCCGGCGCGCCCGGCTCTCAGCCGCGCGCTGGCGCCCGGGCGGAATAAGCGGGTCGCCCGGCGCTGCTGCACTGGTTAGTGGTTACTGATGAGTACCGGTCGCGAAAGGCTCCCATGACCATCCCGCTCTCGATCCTCGACCTGGCGCCGATCCGCCCGGGCGAATCGGCCAGCGACAGCCTCGCCGCCAGCGTCGCGCTCGCCCGGCTCGCCGAGGAGCAGGGCTACCGGCGGGTCTGGTACGCCGAGCACCACAACATCCCGTCGATCGCCTCCTCGGCGACCAGCGTGCTCATCGCGCACGTCGCGGCGCAGACGACCCGCATCCGCCTCGGCGCCGGCGGGATCATGCTCCCCAACCACGCCCCGCTCATGGTCGCCGAGCAGTTCGGCACGCTCGAGGCGCTGCATCCCGGCCGGATCGACCTGGGCCTCGGCCGCGCGCCTGGCGCCGACCAGAACACCATGCGCGCGCTGCGCCGGTACGCTGGCGCGGCCGACCGGTTCCCCGAGGACGTTCTCGAGCTGCAGGGCTACCTCACCGGCGAGACCAGGATCCCGGGCGTGAACGCGACGCCCGGCAACGGCGCCAACGTTCCGCTCTACATCCTCGGCTCGTCGATGTTCGGTGCCGCGGTCGCCGCCGCGCTCGGCCTGCCGTACGCGTTCGCCTCCCACTTCGCCCCCGCCGAGCTGGAGAACGCGGTCGCGGCCTACCGGCGCGAGTTCCGCCCGTCCGCGCAGCTGGACCGCCCGTACGTGATCGCCGGGGTCAACGTCATCGCCGCGGACACCAGCGGCGATGCCCAGCAGCAGTTCCTCGCGGCCAAGCGGCACCGGGTAACCGCCCTGCTCGGCCGCGGCCGGACGTTCTCCGACGACGAGTCCGATGCGATCCTCGCCTCTCCGGCCGGGCATCACGTCCAGCAGATGACCACCTACTCCGCCGTCGGCACGCCGGCCGAGGTCAGCGAGTACATCGCCGGCTTCGCCAAGCACGCCGACGCGGACGAGCTGATCGTCGCCCACCAGTCGCCGACCGCGGAAGCAAGGCTGCGGTCCGCGCGCCTGCTCGCCGACAGCGTGGATCATGCCCCGGCAGGCTGACCCAAGATCGAAGTGAAGTTGCCGACCACCTGATGTAGGCAACGCCCCGTCGATCATCAGAATTGATCTTCGTGACGCGGCCCGCGGTCACAGGTCGAGCCGGAGCTCCGGCCCGGTCCGCTCCCTGACCTCCTCGACGCTGACGCCGGGGGCGAGCTCGCGCAGGACCAGGCCGCCGGGTTCGACGTCGATGACGGCCAGGTCGGTGATGATGCGCTGGACGCAGGCCCGGCCGGTCAGCGGCAGCGAGCAGTCCGTGACGATCTTGTGGCTGCCGTCGCGCGCGGTGTGCTCCATCATCACCAGCACCCGCTTGGCCCCGTGCACCAGGTCCATCGCGCCGCCCATGCCCTTGACGACCTTGCCGGGAATCATCCAGTTGGCCAGGTCGCCGGCGGCCGAGACCTGCATGGCGCCGAGCACGGCGACGTCGATGTGGCCGCCGCGGATCATCCCGAAGCTGGTGGCGGAGTCGAAGAAGGAGGCGCCGGGCAGCAGCGTGACCGTCTCCTTGCCGGCGTTGATCAGGTCGGCGTCCACCTCGTCCTCGGTGGGGTAGGGGCCGACGCCCAGCACGCCGTTCTCGCTCTGCAGCGTCACGGTGACCCCGCCGGGGATGAAGTTCGGCACCAGCGTGGGCAGCCCGATGCCCAGGTTGACGTACGAGCCGTCGGGCAGCTCCCTGGCCACCCGCGCGGCCAGCTCGCTGCGGGTCAGCGCCATCAGGTCCGCACCGTCCGCTTCTCGATCCGCTTGCCCGCGGTGCCCACCTCGACCACCCGCTGGACGAACACCCCGGGAACGTGCACCAGGTCCGCGTCGATCTCCCCGGGCTCGGCCAGTTCCTCGACCTCGGCGATGGTCACCCGGCCCGCGGCCGCGCACAGCGGGTTGAAGTTGCGGGCGCTCTCGTGGAAGACGAGGTTGCCGTGCCGGTCGCCGCGGGCGGCGCGCACCAGGCCGTAGTCGCAGACGATGGCCTCCTCGAGCACGTACTCCTGCCCGCCGAACGTGCGGGTCTCCTTCGGCGGCGACGCCAGCGCGATCCCGCCGGAGCCGTCATAGCGCCACGGCAGGCCGCCTTCGGCCACCTGGGTCCCCACCCCGGCCGGCGTGTAGAAGGCCGGGATGCCGGCGCCGCCCGCGCGCAGCCGCTCGGCCAGGGTCCCCTGCGGCACCAGCTCGACCTCCAGCTCGCCGCCGAGGAACTGCCGCTCGAACTCCTTGTTCTCCCCGACGTAGGAGCCGACGGTGCGCCGGATCCGCTTGGCCCGCAGCAGCTGGCCCAGTCCCCAGTCATCGACCCCGCAGTTGTTGCTGACCGTGACCAGGTCCGTGGTGCCCCGATCCAGCAGCGCCGCGATCAGTGCGATCGGCACCCCGCACAGCCCGAAGCCGCCGACGGCCATGCTCGCGCCGTCGGGGATGTCGGCAACCGCTTCGGCCGCCGACGCGATCACCTTGTCCATGCCGCCACCGTAGCCGGTGACGGCCCGGCGGCAAGCGCCGCCCCCGGCGACCGCTTGCCGCCTTTTTCCCGAACGCGCTCAGCGAGCCGACGGCCGCGTGACCGCCGGCTCGCCGGGGCGTGCGCCTGCGCCCGGCGGTGCGGATCAGCCGCCGGTAGCCGCCACGAGCTCCGGGACGAACAGCGCGGCGTTGACGGTGCCCAGGCCGCTCGCGAGGTCGTAACCCCGCACCGCGTCCCAGCCCTTGACCGTGACCACGGCGCCGTTCTGCGGGAACGTCACGGTGTTGGTGCCCCCGGTCACGTCCACGATCCCCGGCTGTCCCGTGCTCTGCATCGCGTATATGGCAGGGTTGAGCAGCCCGAGGCCTTCCCCGTCGAGCTGATCCGCGATCGCGACGACACCCGCGAATAGCGGCGTCGCCTCGCTCGTGCCGCCGATCAGGTAGAAACCGGCCGGGCCCACTCCCAGCTTCGCGTTCAGGTAGACGAGGGCAGCCCCGTTCACCGCGGCACTCATCGAGATGTCGGGGATACCGCGCTGGCTGCCGACGTGGCCCGCCACCCCGTCCTGGTACGTCGGTCGGCTGAACACCGTGGACAGCCCCCCGCCGCTGGCGGCCGGCGAGTTGAACAGGTTGGTGTCGTTCCAGACGGTGTCCGGCTGGGTGTGGTTGCCGGCCGCGTCCAGGTGCATCTGGGTACCGCCGACGGCGGTGACCAGCGGGTCGGTGGCCGGCCAGGCGGCGACCCGCTTCGTGAAGTAGCTGTCCGCGAAGCCCTGCGGGCTCACCGTTCTCGCCCCGGAGGGGCAGGCGTCCCCGCTGCCGCCGAGCACGCTCACCCGGTGGGCGGCGGCGTTCTTGTACGCGCTGCGCAGGTTGAGGATCGACTGCGCGTTCGGGAATCCCTGCTCCGGTGCGGCGAAGCTCTGGGAGATGACCGTGCCGAGGTGGTGGTTGATGACGTAGTTCTCCGCTTTGACGATCTGCGGGAAACCGTGCACGCCCAGGGTCTCGGATACGGGCGTCTCCACCAGGAGGATGTTCGCGCCCGGCGCCATCGCGTGGGCGTACTGAACATCCAGCGACGTCTCCTCCGCCCAGCCTGTCATCATCGGGTGCTGCGCGGGATTGTAGGGCGGCACCGGGCCTGCCGGCTGAATGATCTTGAAGCTGGGCGGCGCCGGCAGTCCGAACGACTTGTCGAACACGGCCAGCTCGTTGCGGATGTACTGGTAGCCGAACGAGTCGACGATCACGATCGTCTCGCCCGTGCCGTTGAGTCCCTGCTTGTACAGCGGGCCGAGGTTGTACGCCTGGTGGTACTGGAACGGCGCGTAGCAGGCGAGCCCCGTCTGGCGCACGCACTGCGCCGTCGTCGGTGGTGTCGGGAAGGACACGTTGCTCAGCATCCGGGCCAGCGGGACGGGACCGGCGACGGACAGGACGGCCGGCGCGCTGACGGCCGCGGCCCCGGCGGTGGTCAGCGCGGACGCGGCAAGCATGCCCGCTCCTGCGCACAGGCTGATGATGCGTGTTCGCATGGGTCTCCTTCGAGCTGGCGCCGGGAGCGGGGGCTGCGCTGTCGATAGAACTGTCCTACAACATGCACGGGAGCCGTGGCGGTCCGCCAGGGAAGTGACCGAATCGCTACATCGAGGGTGCCGGCACCGGCAGCCGGGTGCAATCGCCCCGGAATGCACGCCGCGGCATATTCACCCGATTTTCCCTCCGCACGGGTGAGGCGGCACCGGTGCCGCCTGCTTACGGTTGGCGCGGACGGTCGCGGCGCAGCTGCAGGTCAGCACGCCCAGCGCCCGGTGAGAGGGAGCCAGTCATGCGTGACGAACGCAAGACACTGACCAGGTACACGATCGAGTCCGAGCATCGCCATCCCGGATCGACCGGCGACTTCTCCGGACTGCTGAACGCGGTGGCGACGGCCGTGAAGATCATCAGCAACCAGGTAGGGCGGGGCGATCTCGTCGGTGCGCTGGGCAGCGCCGGCCTGGAGAACATTCAGGGGAGGAGGTGCAGAAGAAGCTCGACGTCATCACCAACGAGGTGATGGTGGGGGAGACGGAATGGACCGGGCACCTGGCCGCGATGGCGTCCGAGGAGATGACAGACATCTATCCCATCCCGGCAACCGAGCGGCGCGGGAAGTACCTGCTGGTGTTCGACCCGCTGGACGGTTCCAGCAACATCGACGCCAACATCTCCGTCGGCACCATTTTCTCGATCCTGCGCAGCCCGGATCCCGCCGGGATGCCGCAGGCCGAGCACTTCCTGCAGCCGGGCGTCGCGCAGGTGTGCGCCGGCTTCGCCCTGTACGGCCCCTCCACGATGCTGGTCCTCACCACCGGAGAGGGCGTCGACGGGTTCACGCTCGACCGCGACATCGGCGCGTTCATCCTGACCCATCCGCGGCTGACCATCCCCGCCGACTCCGGCGAGTTCGCGATCAACGCCTCCAACGAGCGGTTCTGGGAGCCGCCGGTGCGCCGGTACATCCAGGAGTGCCTGGCGGGCAGCACCGGACCGCGGGGCCGGGACTTCAACATGCGCTGGATCGCCTCGCTGGTGGCCGAGACCTACCGGATCCTCAACCGCGGCGGCGTCTTCCTGTACCCCAAGGACAGCAAGGAGCCCGGGAAGCCGGGGCGGCTCCGGCTGCTGTACGAGTGCAACCCGGTCGCGTTCCTCGTCGAGCAGGCCGGCGGCCGGGCGAGCACCGGACGCGAGCGCGTCATGGAGCTCCAGCCGACGGGCCTGCACGAGCGGGTGCCCATGATCTTCGGCTCGAGGAACGAGGTCGAGCGGATCCAGCGCTATCACCGCGAGCAGCCAGGGGTGCCGGGCCCCTCCTTCGACGACTCGCTGTTCAACAGCAGGTCGCTGTTCCGGGTCCCGTAGATGAGTGATTTCGACTCGACGTTTAGGCCTGAGTTGGGAATCACTCATCTAGATGAGTGATTTCGACTCGACGTTTAGGCCTGAGTTGGGAATCACTCATCTAACGGAGGAGAACACGTGACGACCAAGCACCCCATCATCGCCGTCACCGGGTCGTCCGGTGCGGGCACCACGTCGGTGACCAGGACCTTCCAGCACATCTTCCGGCGGGAGGAGATCAGCGCGGCGATCGTGGAGGGCGACTCGTTCCACCGCTACGACCGGCAGCAGATGCACGCCGCGATGGCCGAGGCCGACGCCGAAGGCAACCGTCACCTCTGCCACTTCTCGCCCGAGGCGAACATGCTCGAGGAGCTCGATGAGCTGTTCCGCGACTACGGTGAGCACGGCGGCGGAAAGATCCGGAAGTACCTGCACGACGAGGCGCAGGCCAGGCCGTACGCGCAGCAGCCGGGGACGTTCACGCCGTGGCAGGAGCTGGATCCGGGCAGCGACGTCCTCTTCTATGAGGGGCTGCACGGCGCCGCCGTCACCGAGAAGGCCGACATCGCCCGGCACCCGGACCTGCTGGTCGGGGTCGTGCCGATCATCAACCTGGAGTGGATCCAGAAGCTGCACCGGGACAAGACGACGCGCGGCTACACGAGCGAGGCCGTGGTCAACACGATCCTGCGGCGGATGCCGGACTACGTGAACTACATCTGCCCGCAGTTCTCCCGCACGCACGTCAACTTCCAGCGGGTCCCGACGGTGGACACCTCCAACCCGTTCACCGCGCGGTTCATCCCGACCGCCGACGAGAGCTTCCTCGTCATCCGGTTCGCCAATCCCAAGGGCATCGACTTTCCCTACCTGCTGTCGATGCTGCACGACTCCTTCATGTCCCGGCCCAACATCATCGTGGTGCCGGGCGGCAAGATGGAGCTGGCGATGCAGCTGATCTTCACGCCGCTGATCCTGCGGCTGATGGACGCCCGGCGCCGGGCCTGACCCGCCGGCCCGCTGTCCCGCCCGGCCCTGATCAGCGGACGGTGCGGGGTGAGCCCGCGGTGATCGCCACGACAGCGATGGCGCCGAGAGCGCCGCTGCACGCGATCACCGCGGACGGGGGAAAGTGCTGCGCGGCTGCGCCTGCCGCGATCATGGCGGCACCCTGGCCCAGGCTCATGCCGCCGGTGGCCAGGCCGAACGCCTGGCTCCGCTGGGCTGGCGGCGCGGCCATCACGAACCCGGAGTTGGCGGCCACCTGGAAGCTCGAGCACGCCCCGGACGCGGCCAGGACCAGCAGCGCGACGGGCAGCGCGGGGCGCAGCGCGATGAGGGTGAGGATCAGGCAGCACCCGGCAGCCAGCGGCGCCATCAGCCGCTGCCGCTCGGCGGGCGGGACAAACCTGCCGAACGCCGCAGCGCCGAGCGTGTACCCGGCCGGGCCGGCCGCCAGCAGCAGGCCGACCCCGGTCGCGCCCGCGTGTAGCTGCCGGGCGAACGGCGCTGCCACCCCCTCCGGCGCGTTGTAGAACGCGGCCAGCCAGCCGAACAGCATCAGCGTGCGGAGGTCCCGGCGCGTGAACACCAGCCGTATCCCGGCCATCATGTCCGCGAGGGGTGCGGCGCGGGCGTCATCGGGCCGGATGGCCTGCCGCGCTGCACCCAGAACTGGACCAGCAGCGCGGAGGCCGCGAACGTGGCGGCGTCCGCGATCAGGGCCTGCCGCGCGCCGAAGAAGCCGACCACGGCGCCGCCGGCCGCGAACCCGATGACCTGGGCGAGCTGGAAGGTGGTCAGGGTGACCGCCGTCCCGATCACGTACCGGTCACCGGCGAGCACGTCAGGGAAGATGGCGGCGCGCGCCGAGGTGAACGGCGTGCCGAGCATCGTCACCACGAACAGCAGCACCACCAGCACCCCCAGCGGCACACGAGGCAGCGCCATGGCCAGCACCAGCACCAGGCGGGCCAAGTCGCAGGCGATCATGACCGTCCGCCGTGGCAGCCGGTCGGCCAGTCCGGACAGCGTCAGCCCGCCGAGGAACGCCGGGACGAAGCTGACCGCGAAGGTTACCGCGGCCAGCAGCGCCGAATGGGTCCGGTCGTAGACCAGCACGGTCACGGCGACCTTCGCCAGCTGATCGCCGGCCACCGACAGCAGTTGCGCCAGCCACAGCGCCCGGAACTCCGCTACCGCGAAGACCTCGCGGTACGTGGCCCGCTCCGCGGTGCCGGCCAGGACCATCCCTCCTCTTCGGACGACGCCGCTCGTGGATCCGTCGCCGCACCCATGATGTCGCGGCGCGGGGTGGCAGGGAACCCCGGGCAGGCGCGCCGCGTCCAACCGGCGACGCACAGGAAAGAGGGCGAAATGCCGGCCTACCGCACGCTCGGGCGCCTGCCCGCCGCACCCCGGCGGCTGGCAGCCTTCGGGGCCCTGCTCGGGCTCCCGGTCGCTGTCCTGGCGGTCGCGTGTGCCGGCTCAGGCCCTGGGGGTTCGGGCGGGGCAGGTAACGGTTCCTCGGGCGGGGCAGGTCACGGATCCTCGGGCGGGGCAGGTCACGGATCCTCGGGCGGGTCGTGTGCCGCCTTCAGCCCGGCCCAGTATGTCGCGCGAGCCCGGATGGTCTTCGTGGGCACCATGCTGGTCGGCGGCGCGGCGAACCTCGGCGGCCACAGCGTCCTGGCGTCCCCGGCCCGGGTGCGCGTCAGCCGTTACCTCAAGGGCGCAGGCCCGGGCGTCGTCACCGTGGCGACCGGCGTGACCAGCGGCGGAAACGTTGTCAGCGAGGACGGCATCGAGCCGCTGGCCGGGCAGCAGTGGATGATCTATACCCGCTCGCGGCGGATGCCGTACCAGACGTCGCTCTGCGACGGCAGCAGGATGTTTCCGGCACGGCAGTCGCAATAACGGCGTTCTTCTCGCCATGACAACCCGGGCGTGCCTGACGGCGGGCGGGCCGATCCGGCACCCGGCGAGAGCGCCGCGTGCTCGCTCCTCGTAGTGCGCAAACCTCATCTCGCGAAAGATCAGAATGCTGTGCTCCAGGTAACCGGCCGCTCGCTGGTGCTGCCCCATCTTCTGGCAGGCGTAGCCGAGCGCGCTCCGCCCGCCGCGCGTCAGCCCTAAGTTAACTTGACAGCTAACTAACCATATGGTTAAGTACCAGCATGACGGCGGCGCCGGACCGGCTCGATGCCACCTTCACCGCGCTGGCGGATCCGACCCGCCGGGCGATCGTGGCTCGTCTCGCGGAAGGGGACGCCACCGTGAACGAGCTCGCGGCACCCTTCGACATGACCCTCCCGGGGATCTCCAAGCACCTCAAGGTGCTCGAGCGCTGCGGGCTCATCTCCCGGTCCCGGCGCGCCCAGTTCCGGCCCTGCCGCCTGGAGCGGGCCGCACTCGACGCGGCAGTCGACTGGATCGAGGAGAACCGGCGGATTCTGGACGGAGCGGTTCGACCAGCTCGACCAGCACCTGCGCGCCATCCAGGAGAGGCAGGGTCAGGAGGGGGAGGGCCATGAGTGACCAGGCCGCTCGGGAGGGTGAGCTCAGCTTTACCCGGGTCTTCGACGCGCCGCGGGAACTCGTCTTCCGGTGCATGACCGAACCGGAGCACCTGACCCACTTCTGGGGCCCGGCCGGAATGAGCACCCCGCTGGCGAGCATCAAGGTCGATCCGCGGCCGGGCGGCGTCTTCGAGACCGTCATGGTCAACGACGCCGACGGCAGCCAGTACCCGATGCGCGCGGTCTATGTCGAGGTCGCCGAGCCGGACCGGCTCGTCTGGACCGAGCCAGACACCGGGGTGACGACGACCTCGACGTTCACCGACCTCGGCGGTTCCCGCACCGAGGTCCGTATCCGCCAGGTGAACGTGCCGGAGGCGTTCCGCAGCCCGCAGGCGCAGGCCGGTTTCCTGACGTCGCTCGACCGCTTCGCTGCCTACCTCGGCGAGCTGGCCGGCGACCGATGAGGACGGCCCGTTCGGCTGGCCTGACCAAAACAGAAGCCCAAAACAGAAGCCCAAAACAGAAGCACTGAGGAGATGACCTTGAACGTTGTCCATTCGGCCGATGGCACGAAGATCGCATACGACAGGGAGGGCGAGGGACCGGCGCTGATCGTGGTCGACGGCGCCCTGTGCGCCCGCTCGTCCAACTCCAAGTCCGAACTGGCCGGCCTGCTCGCGCCGCATGTCACGGTCTACAGCTACGACCGCCGCGGCCGGGGTGACAGCGGGGATACGCTGCCCTACGCGGTTGACCGGGAGATCGAGGACATCGAGGCGCTGATCGACGAGGCCGGCGGGTCGGCGAGCCTCTACGGTCACTCCTCGGGCGGGTCGCTTGCCATGGACGCGACGGTCAAGCTCGGCGGCGGCAAGGTCACGAAGCTGGCGATGTACGAGCCTCCCTACAACGACGACCCGGCCGCGCAGCAGGCCTGGGGGGAGTACATCACGGAGCTGACCGAGGCACTGGCCGACGGTCGCCCGGGCGACGCGGTGGCCGCGTTCATGACCCTCGTCGGCACGCCCGCCGATCACATCGAGGGCATGCGCAAGGCGCCCTTCTGGCCGGGCATGGAGGCAATCGCCCCGACGCTCGCCTATGACCACACGGCCATCCTGGGCAAGGACGGCGCGGTGCCCGCCGATCAGGCAGCGCGCGTCCCGGTGCCGGCGCTGGTCATGTACGGGGAGGCAAGCTTTCCCTTCATGGCCGAGACGGCCCGGACGCTGAGCCAGGCGATGCCGCAGGCGTCGCTGCGGGCGCTGCCGGGCCAGACCCACGAGGTGGCCCCGGAGGCTGTCGCCCCCGTCCTGGCGGAGTTCCTCGCCGGGTAAACCCTCGCCGTGGTCAGGCCGTCAGGCACCCGGCGCGGCCGGCGGCATGATGTCGTCGAGGAAGCTGAGCGCCGCGCTGGCGGTGGCCCTGCGCCAGGCCAGCAGGGTGGCATCGAAGCCGTCCCGCTCGGACCGTTCGGCCATGATCGCCCCGGCGATCGGCTCGAGCACCGCCCGCTGCCGCACCAGCAGGTCCGCGGGATCGCGCCCGGCCCGGTCCATCAGGGCGAGCTTCATCAGCAGGTGCGAGCGGACCTCGCGGACATGCCGGACCGGCGTGCGCAGCCAGGTGTCCAGCGCCTCCCGCCCCTGCGGCGTGATCGAGTAGATGGTCCGCTGCGGGCCCCGGCCCGGCTCGACGGAGTCTGCGGTCACCAGCCCGGCGGCCTCCACCCGGCCGAGGGCGCGGTAGATGGCCGGCCGCGGGATGTGCCAGATCCGGCCCAGTTCCCCGTCGTCGGCCGTCAGCAGCGAGACCGCGAAGCCATGAGCGGGCCGCTCGCCGATCACCCCGAGCACGACCCACTCTGCCAGCGACAGCGACGGCGACGGCTCGGTCATGACCCATGATCGTAGCTGGCTACCTCGCCTGCCCCCGCTTCCCGCCGCCGGGAAAGAATGATTCCTCCAGCCGAACGGTGGCACGGGCAGCACCACGCTGGACTCGCTCGCCGTCGCTCCGACGGCGCTGCGCGAGCACTGCCTGGCCGGCGGCGTCAAGACGATCCTCACCGCATGACGCTGCCGTACCGGTTGGCGAGCGTCGGCAGGGTCGCCGCCGGCGTGAGGAGGACTGTGCGCGCGATGAGTTGAGGGCGGAGCGGGAGTCGATACCGTCAGCAAACCAACCAGACGGGGAGAAGCCATGCGCAAGGTTGTCCTCTACCATCTGCTCTCACTCGATGGCGTCGCCGAGTCCCCGAGCGAGTTCATTCGCGACTTTGACCCGGTGATGCGGGAGAACCTGGGACGGGTTATTGGCAGCCAGGACGCGGTCGTACTCGGCCGGCTCACCTACGACGAGTGGGCCGGGTACTGGCCTGCCAGTGATAACGAGCCTTTCGCCAGTTTCATTAACAGTGTGCGCAAGTACGTCCTCACCTCGACTACCCCGCAGCAGCCGTGGGCGAACGCGACAGTCGTGGACGGTCCGCTCGATGAGTTTGTTGCCAAGCTGAAGAATGGATCGGGCGGCGACATCGGCTTGCACGGAAGCATTGCGGTGGCGCACTATCTGCTTCGTGCGCGCCTGATCGATGAGCTCAGGCTCGTCATCGCTCCTGCATTGGCAGGCAGCGGCCGGAAGCTATTCGAGAACCCTTCGCCATATCGGCTCGAGCTAACTCGTAGCGTCACTTCCCCGACTGGCTCCCTGCTGCTCGATTTTCACGTTCACCACTGAGCGAACCCCCGACTTGGCCAGGGATGGCCGTATCGTCATGTTTATCGTCGCGCTGGCGAAGGGTGGTGGCAGGCGATGGCGGTGGGACCGGAGATCAGCCTTGTTGACCCCGATATCTACCAGCGCAGCGGCGCCCCGCATGAGCAGTTCGGCTGGCTGCGCGAGCACGCGCCGGTGTTCTGGCACGCCGACGGCGGCGGTGCCGGCTGGCCCGGGTTCTGGGCGGTCACCAGGCACGAGGACGTCGCGCAGGTCACCCGGCACGCCGAGATCTTCTCCTCGGCCCGCCGCACCGCGGTGTTCACGGAGTGGCCAGACCTGGCGGTCGAGCGGATGCGGCTGATGATGATCAACATGGACCCGCCGCAGCACACCCGGCAGCGTGCCTTCGTCAACCGCGGATTCACGCCGCGGATCATCGGCCGGCTGGAGGAGCACATCACCCAGATATGCACCGGCCTGCTCGATGACCTCACCGGTGACAGCGAGGCGGACTTCGTCACGGAAATCGCTGCGCCGCTGCCGACGCAGGTGATCTGCGAGCTGGTCGGGGCGCCGGCCGAGGACAGGGACCGGATCTTCACGTTGTCCAACCGGGTGGCCGGCTTCGATGACCCCGAGATGGTGGCCTCGGCCGCCGACCAGATGCAAGCCGTGGCGGAGATGTTCGCCTACGCGGGCGAGCTGGCCGACAGCCGCAGGAAGCAGCCGCGCGACGACATCGTGACCCAGTTGCTGCAGCCCGACGACGCGGGCCAGGAGCTGACCACGCTGGAGTTCAATTTCTTCTTCCTACTGCTGATGGTCGCGGGCAACGAGACCACCCGCAACGCAGCCTCCGGTGGCATGCTCGCCTTCTTCGACCACCCCGGGCAGTGGCAGCGGCTGGTCGCCGACCCGGCTCTGGCGGCCTCAGCGGCGGAGGAAATTGTCCGCTGGGTCAGCCCGGCGAACCTGGTCCGCCGCACTGCGATCCGCGATACCGAGCTGAGCGGCCAGCGAATCGCCGAGGGAGACAAGGTGGTGGCCTTCCTCACCTCAGCCAACCGGGACGGGGACGTCTTCGCCGCGGCGCATGAGTTCGACATCGGGCGCGACCCGAACCCCCATGTCGGCTTCAGCGGCGGCGGCCCGCACTACTGCCTCGGCAGGCACCTGGCCGCGCTCGAGCTGCGGGTGCTGCTGAAGGCCCTGGCCGAGCGGATGCCCGCCATCGCGCTCGACGGCCAGGTCAGCAGGCTCCGGTCCAACTTCATCAACGGCATCAAGCACCTGCCCGTCCGGATCGCAGCAGCCGGCCAAGGGTAGCAGCGAACGACTCCGGTGGCCGTGGCTCGTCGGCGAGCCGCTAACGCTCTCCCAGAGCGCAGCGACACCAGTGGGATCGGGTGCTGGGGCCTTGCCAGCGGACCTTGACGACGGGTCAGGACGGCGACGGGCGCGAGCTTTCGCTGGATTGTCGGCACGTCCGCATAGCGTCCCTCTTATCCGGAGGTTGATGCACGATGACGACATTCACGATCACACCCGACGCGCCGTTCTCGCTGGCTGCGGCTGCTGCCTTCGGCTTCGGCCCCAACACCGGGCGCCCTAAGCCGGAGGCCGGCGAGATGCGGCTGGCCTTCGTCACCGACGACCTGCACGGCCAGGCCGCCGTGCACCTGACCCAGCGCGACGACGGCACGATCGATGCCTCGGTGGCGGGTGACGCCGGCCCGGCCGCGGTCAGGCGGCAGGTCTGCCGCATCCTGTGCCTCGATCACCCGGGCCGCGAGTGGCTGGCCGTGGGCAGCCGCGACGCGGTCCTCGGTGAGCTGCAAGCGGCACATCCGGGATTCCGCCCTGTGCTGTTCCACTCGCCGTACGAGGCGGCCGCCTGGTCGGTCATCTCGGCGCGGCGGCGGCGCGCTCAGGCCGCGGTCATCCGGACGCGCCTGGCCCAGGCGTTCGGCGCCAGCTTCGACCCCGGCGGCGAGCCGGCCGACGCGTTCCCCACGCCGCGGCGGCTGCTCGCCGTCGAGGAGTTCCGCGGCCTGGAGCCGGCCCGCATCGGCCGGCTGCACGCGGTCGCCAGGGCGGCCCTGGACGGAGCGCTCGACGCGGGACGGCTGGCGGCTCTCGATCCCGGCCAGGCCCTTGCGGAGCTGCAGGAGCTGCCGGGGATCGGGCCTACCTACGCCACGCTCATCCTGCTCCGCGCGACCGGCGTGACCGACGTGCTCACGTTCGCCGAGCCGCTGCTGGCCAGCTACGCTGCGCGGTTCTACGGCACCGGGCCCGAACCGCTGAGCCCGCGGCAGCTCGACGCGATCGCCGGGACGTGGCGCCCGTTCCGCACCTGGGCGGCCGTGCTCATCCGGATGGCGGGGGACAGGCAGTGGGGGGCGGTCACCACGGGACCCGCCCGTGCTCGTCGGTGAAGGTCCCGGCGGGGCCGTCGGGGGCCGGTCAGGGCCATCCGCACGATGACCTCCGCCCCCTGCTCGATCGTCTTGGTGCCGCGGTGTTGGCGGGTTCGCGGCCGGGATAATCCTGCGTGCGCGGTGCCAGCGATGTGTTTCGATAACGCGCATGCGCCACGACCTCATCCACCCTCCCAAGGCACGTCCGGGCGAGCGCATCGCCGTCCTGTCACCGTCGTTCGCGGCGGCAGGCGCCTTCCCCGCGGTGCACGAGCAGGCGATGCGGCGGCTCATTGAGGTGACCGGGCTTATCCCGGTCGAGTACTCGACGACCCGCAAGGTAGGAGCGACCCCGCTAGCTCGCGCCGCCGACATCAACGCCGCTTTCGCTGATCCGGCGATCCGCGGCATTCTCGCTGTCATCGGCGGCGAGGACCAGATCACCGTCATCCCGCACCTGGAGGCCGGGCTGGCCCGGCGCGACCCAAAGCCTTTCCTCGGCACGAGCGACAACACCAACCTGCACCACTGGCTCTGGGCAAACGGCATCGCGAGCTTCTACGGCGGCTCGTCCCAGGTGCACCTTGGCCCCGGCCCCGCCGTCGATGACATCCACGCGCGGTCCCTGCGCACCGCTCTGATCACTGGTGAGATGCTCGAGATCACAAATCCGGGCGAGTCGGAGGACGTCGGGGTGGACTGGGGTGACCCGCGCGCGCTGACCTCCTTCGGTGAACGCGAGCCCACCGAACCGTGGAGCTGGCACGGCCCGGCACGTGCGGTGACCGGCCGCACGTGGGGCGGCTGCATCGAGGTCATCGAATGGATCCTCACCGCGGGGCGGTTCCCGTTCGATCCGGACGTCCTCGATGGCGGCGTGCTCATCATCGAAGCCTCAGAGGAACTCCTCCCTGCGCGCAACGTTGGATGGATCGTCCGCTCGCTGGGCGAGCGCGGAATCCTCGCAGCGGTCAACGCGGTCCTGGTGGCCCGCCCGCCGGTGTCCGACTTCACCCGCCGTCCGCCAGCTGAGGAACGTGCTGGGCTGCGCGCTGAGCAGCGAGACGTCATTGTCGATCTTGTCGGCCGGTACAACCCTGAAGCCGTGGTGTGCGTCGGCATTCCGTTTGGTCACACGCGTCCGCAGTGGATCGTCCCGCACGGTGGCCTCGTGACCGTCAACGGCGCCGGGCGCCGGATTTTCGCCGACTACTCATAGCAGGGCAGATCCGCCGGGGCGCTCGTAGGCAGGAGGTGGCGTTCCACAGCGGCTGCTACAGCTACTTAGTCATGTGCCGCCAAGGACGAACTGGCAGCGTGACCTATGACAGGCTGACCGCAGTAACCCGGACGGGCCGGATGTCATCAAAGGAGAGCGACATGAGCGTCTACAGGGTGACCGAGATCATCGGGACAAGCGGCACTTCATGGGAAGACGCGGCAGCGGAGGCAATCAGGACCGCGGCGGGAACGCTCCGCGATCTTCGAGTTGCCGAGGTCGTCAAGCAGGACATTCACCTCGACGAGGGCGGGGCGATCACCTACCGCACCAAGCTGCAGCTATCGTTTAAATACGAAGACGGGCAGTAATCTCGCTGTCCCTCGTCACGGCAGGCTGAGCCTGTCTAGGACTGTCGGCCTGCAGGGCCTGACGGGGATGGACGCTGACCGGGTCGGCTAGCCATACTCGTAGGGCTACCTGGGGAAGGAGTCCGCAATGCCGCCGACTCGCGTGCATTTCAACGGCAGTGTCAACCTGGCCGACGCCGAGACCGTCATGCGCGAAATCGTCGGGCGCAACCCGGCCGGCGTGCAGCGCATCCCCGACGGCGAGACCGGCGAGCGGAACAACTGGATCGGCTTCCAGCTGCAGAAGTTCATGGAGTCCCCGTTCCTGGAGCGGCCGGCGCGCACGACAACCCGGGCGAGGGCTACCAGCAGATGCCGCAGGTGCGGCTCGCCGAGGGAGTCGGTCCGGACG
Organism: uncultured Actinomycetes bacterium; assembly: GCA_963697445.1. Lineage (GTDB taxonomy): Bacteria > Actinomycetota > Actinomycetes > Streptosporangiales > Streptosporangiaceae > PALSA-505. The sequence continues at coordinate 24,783 of CAVOOC010000020.1, read as the reverse complement.
ACGTGAAATGGCCCGACCCGGGATACGCCGATGCCTACCTCGGCTCGTACGAGGTCTTCCGGCGGCTGGCCGGCGAGGGGGTCATTCCCGGCGGCGTGCGCTTCCAGGTGCAGTACCCCACGCCGCAGGCGTCCATCGCCGCGTGGGTGGTCGCCGAGCAGCAGGACGCGCTGCTCGCCTCCTACGAGAGTGCGTTGTTCGCCGACCTGGACCGGTTCCTCGCCGGCGTCCCGCACGACCAGGTCGCCGTGCAGTGGGACGTGGCGGTGGAGATCGGGATCCTGGAGCGGGGCTTCAGCGGCGCCGGCCCGGAGGCCCTCGGCGCGATCGTCGCGAACCTCGCCCGGTGCCTCGACCAGGTTCCCGGCGACGTCCCGGCCGGCCTGCACCTGTGCTACGGGGACTACGGTCACCAGCACTTCAAGCAGCCGGAGTCGCTCGGGCTGCAGGTTCGCCTGCTGAATGAGGTGAGCGAGGCGGCGCGGCGCCCGGTGGACTTCGTCTCCTTCACCGTTCCGCAGCAGCGCCGCGACGCCAGCTACTTCGCGCCGCTGGCCGAGCTGGACCCCGGGCCGCACACCGAGCTGTACTTCGCGCTCGTGCCCTATCACCCGGCCGACCAGCTGTCCGGCACGACCGCGGAGCAGATCCGGCTCATCGACGAGGCCCTGGCCAGCGGCCGGGCCTGGGGCGTGTGCACCGAATGCGGGATGGGGCGCGCCGCCAGGGACGAGATACCCGTGCTCCTGGATCTGCACCAGGAGATCATCGCCGCCGGCTAGTGCCGCGACCGGCTGGGCCAATTCGTTGGGGGCCTGTCCGTCAGCTGTTCGGGTCGGCGGCGTACAGGGTCGCGGTCTCGGCCGCCTTGCGGGCCAGGGCCCGGCGCAGTTCGCCCGGCGCGAGGACCTCGGCATCTGGGCCGAACATGAGGAGGGCTTCGGCCAGGTCCAGGGAGCGGAAGCGCAGTTCGACCTGCACCCGCTCTTGGGGGCAGCCGCCGGGGGAGGAGCCGGCGGGGATGGGAGCGGCCAGGTCAGCCTGGTAAATGCGCAGGAACATGCCCAGGATTTCCCGCCGGACGCTGACCGTGACGGGCACCGGGGCCGGGACGTCGTCGATGCGGCGGCGCAGGGTGTCCCAGACGTCGGCCAGTTCCAGGCCGCCGCGCCGCTGGACGGGTTCGTCCAGCACGGCGGCGTACCGGGTGCGGTCGGCGCGGAACAGGTTCGGCTGGCCGCGGTGGTCGGCCACCAGGTACCACACGCCGGCCTTGTGCACCAGGCCGTAGGGGTCCAGGGTGTAGGAGCGGATGCGGCTGTCCTCGCCGTGCCGGTAGCGCAGGCGCAGGCGCCGGTCGGTGAAGACGGCCTCCTGGAGCACGCGAAGGTCAGCGGCAGAGTGCTGCTGTGCGCCGCGCCAGCGGACCGGGTCGATCAGGATGCGGCGGCTGGCCAGGTCGGCGCCCGGCCGGTGCGGGGCGGGCAGGGCGGCCATGACCTTGCGCAGCGCGGAGCCGATGGCCTGGCCCAGGCCCAGGTCGGCGTGGGCCCGGCCGGACAGCAGCACGAATAGGGCGCGGGCCTCGTCGGCGGTCAGGCCGGTGACGTCGGTCCGGTAGCCGGGTACCAGGGCAATGCCGCCCGCGGGGCCGCGCACGGTGTACACGGGCACGCCGGCCGCGGACAGGGCCTCCACATCGCGCATGATCGTGCGTACCGACACCTCCAGGCGGCCGGCCAGCTCACTGGCGGGCAGCTGCCCGCGGGTCTGCAGCAGCAGCATGATCGACAGCAGCCGTTCCGATCTCATGGCTGCAAAGTATTTCTCAGATATATGACACAAGGCGTCATATACGCCGCCGAGGATGCAGTAGCAGGGCCGCGGAAGGCGCGCCCCGCAAGGCCCCCGACCTGCGAGGGCGAGGGCAGAACACCAACGAAAGGACACTGACAATGACCGCAACCGCAACCGGCGCCGGGCAGATCGCCGAGGGCTACGCGAAGGCGCTGACAAGCGGCGACTCGGCTACCATGGCACCGTTCTTGGCCCGCGATGTCGTCTGCGACGCGCCCGGCGGCCGGATCGAAGGCGCCGAAGCATACCGCCAGTTCACCCAGCAGTTCGTCGATCTGGTCGACAGCGCGACCATCACCAAGATCCTGGCCGACGAGACGAGCGCCGCGATCGTCTACAGCTTCGACACCCCGTGGATGAAGGACTTCCGCGCCGCGGACTACGTGACCATCGAGGACGGCACGATCAAGCACATCACCTCCATCTTCGACCGCCTTCCGGCCACCGAAGCCGCCCGCAACGCCCAGAGCTGACCCCGGCGGGGCCGCGTGGCCCGCGGCCCCGCCGCGCCGCTGGCCTGCCCGGAAAACATCAGAACTAGTTTCAGCGGATATCGGCAAGCCGTGTCTCCTTGCCGGTGGCGGGGTCCCGGGCGTGCCCGGGCGCCGCCGGGCGGCCCTGTTCTTTTTCGGGTTCGCCCGCTTCGTCGCCATGCCCTCGACGGTAACCGTCGGCTCCGACAAACCACTGTGCGCTGAGGGTGCGGCACACCGGCCACGACGGCCACGACGAAACAGCGACAACACGACCCGAGCTCGTGGCCCAGGCGCCAGGAGCGGACAAGGAGCATCCATGGCGCGTTTCCACGCGACCGGAGCGGTCAGCGACCCGAGCAAGGTCGGCCCGTATATCGACGAGGAGATGCAGATCCTCGCCGACCTCAAAGGCGAAGGCGTCGTCGAACATGCCTACCGCCGAAGCCAGGGACCTGGCGTCTTCCTCATCGTCAACGCCAACGACCTCGAGGACGCCCGGCAGCAGCTGGGCCGCCTTCCCTTCGTGGCGCAAGGGCTTATGACCTTCGACTACACCCCGGTCAACGAGATGTAGGCCGCCTCGAAACGAGGCGGGGATCGAGGCACCGCCGCCCCCGCACGGGCGACACCACCTCAGCAGCCGCGCAGGCAACATGCAATACGGCCACACCCATGATCCCGATTCCCAGAAGGAGAATCCGATGACTGATCCCACCATCGTCCTCGTCCACGGCGCCTTCGCGACGCGTCGGGTTTCGCCGGAGTGATACGCGAACTCGGCGTCACGTTCTTCGATACCGCCGAGGTTCGCGCCGTCTACCTACGGCGACTGGCCCGGAGTCCGTCGAGGATGGTGTTGAGGCCGGCGCCGACGCCTACCGGGGTTTCCTGGGCCCGCTCGTGCAGAACCTCACCGGCGCGCAGATGATCGCCGCCTTCGGTGACGACCAGACCGCGCTGGTCATGTACGACACCCAGACCGTGCCGGTGAAAGACGCTCCCGGTGCCGAGTGCGTGACTGTCAAGGACGGCAAGATCACCAACAGTCGGCTCGTCTTCGACCAGGCCCCGTTCGACGCCGCCCAGAAAGCCGCCAGCTGATAGCGCCCCGGGTACCGCAGGCGGCTATGACCCCGGCCCAGGGGACCGGGGTCATAGCCACGCAACGCCTGGCCGGACTAGTGCCGCGACGCCTCTGGGTTGATCAATTCATTTATGCCCGGCTAGTCATCAGCAGAAGGGGACCGTGATGACCGCTCCCGGCGCCAAGACCGGCCGCGAACGCGCGGGAAGCGAACCAGGCTCAGGTGGCTGGCGTGGGACCAGGGCTGCCAGAGCGGGCACGCGGCGGGCGGCGCTGCCGCGGGCGGGCGGGATTCTGGCTGGTGGCCGGGGTGTTCGTCCTGTTGTTTTTCGCGGCGGCTGCCCCGTCGCCGCTGTATGGCGTCTACCAGGCGCAGTGGCGGTTCTCGGCGGTCACGCTGACCGCCGTCTTCGCCGTCTATGCCCTCGTCCTCCTGGTCACGTTGCTGGTGTTCGGGTCGGTGTCGGACTACCTGGGCCGCCGCCGGGTGATCCTCGCCAGTCTGGTGATGGCCGCGGGCGCATGCGGGTTGTTCCTGGCAGCGCACGGCGTGGGGATGCTGTTCGCCGCCCGGGCATTGCAGGGCGCCGCTGTCGGCACGGCGACCGGCGCGCTCGGTGCCGCGCTGATCGACCTGCAGCCCGAGGGCAGCGGGATCGCGCCGGTGGTCACCATCGCGGCCGGCCAGCTGGGTCTGGCCGCAGGCGGGCTGGGCACCAGCGCGCTGGTCCAGTACGGGCCGGCGCTGACCCGGCTGGTCTGGTGGCTGCTGCTCGGTGTCAGCCTGGCCGCCGCCGCCGCGGTGCCGGCGCTGCCGGAGACCGCGCCAGTGCGGCCGGGCGTGCTGGCCACGCTGCGGCCGCGGGTGGCCGTGCCGCGGCAGGCCCGGGCGACGTTCGCGACAGCGCTGCCGTGCCTGATCGCGGCGTGGATGCTCAGCGGCTTCTGCCTGTCGCTGGGTCCGTCGCTGGCCGCGCAGGTGGCCGGCTCGCGGGACCTGGTCTGGGGGCGGGCTGGTGATCTTCCTGGTCGCCGGGACCGGGGCGGCCGGCCCGGTCGTGTTCCGCGGCGTCAGCGGGCCGTCGGCCATGCTGGCCGGCTGCCTGCTCCTGCTCGCCGGCGCCGCGGCGACCCTGGCCGCGATCGAGACGACGTCGGCTGCCGCCTTCCTGGCCGGCGTCGCGGTGGCGGGCGCGGGTTTCGGGACGGCCATGCTGGGCGCGCTCCGCACCATCAGCGCCCTGGCGGCTCCCGGCCAGCGGGCCAGCCTGATCGCCGCCATCTTCATCGTGTCCTACCTGGCGTTCAGCGTCCCCGTGGTGGTCGCCGGGGTGGCTGTCACACATGTCGGCCTGCACCAGACCGCCCTGGCCTACTGCGGGGTGATCGCCGTGCTCGTCGCGGTGGCAGCGGGCAGCCTGATCGTCCGCGGGCGCTCTCCCGTCCCCGGCACCCGATCCAGCGGCGGCACAACCCAGTGACACGCACTGAGTTAAGTTCTGGTCAGGTCAGCCTCCGCTCGGCCGCCCACCGGGTCAGCTGGTGCCGGGTCGAGAGCTGGAGCTTGCGCAGCACCGAGGAGACGTGGCTCTCTACCGTCTTGACCGAGATGTAGAGCTCCCGGGCGATCTCCTTGTAGGTATAGCCGCGGGCGATGAGCCGCAGCACCTCGCGCTCCCTGCCGGTCAGCTGGTCGAGCTCGGGATCGAACGACGGGCGGTCCCCGCCGGCCGGGGCCGCGGCCGCGAACGCGTCGAGGACAAACCCGGCCAGCCGGGGGAGAAGACCGCGTCGCCGGCCGCGACCCGCCGCACCGCGTCCACCAGCTCGGTGCCGGAGATCGTCTTCGTCACGTAGCCCCGCGCGCCGGCCCGGACGACCGCGATGACGTCCTCCGGAGCATCGGAGGCGGACAGGGCGAGAAACCGCACCTGCGGGTGCGTGTCCTTCGTCGCCGCCACCACCGCCTGCCCGCCGCCCCCGGGCAGGTGCACGTCGAGCAGGACGACATCGGGCAGGCACTCCGCGATCAGCGCGATCGCGGGCTCGACGTCGTCTGCCTCGCCCACCACGTCCACGTCGCCGCCGAGCTCGGACCGTACCCCGGACCGGAACAGGCCATGGTCGTCGACGATGAAGACCCGGGGCCTGTCTCCGCCCGGCGGGCTCATGCCCGGCTCGGCTGGCGTTGGCCGGCGGCGCGGGGCATCGAAAGCGACACCTCGGTGCCCGCGCCCGGGGCGCTGCGGACGGCCGCCGAACCGCCGCGGCGGGTCACCCTCGCGTGCACCGACTCGGCCAGCCCCCGCCGGTCAGCGGGTACCGCCGCGGGGTCGAAGCCCCGCCCGCGGTCGCGCACGAACAGTGCGACCTCCGCGGCCTCGACTTCGGCGAACAGCGAGACCACCTCGGCACCTGACCACTTGGCGGCGTTGACCGTCGCCTCCCGGGCGGCCGCCAGCAGCGCAGCCAGGTCGTCGTCGAGGTCGCAGTCTCCGACGATCACCGCCTCGACCGGCACCCCGTGCTGCGCCTCCACCTCCTGCTGGATCAGCCGCACCCCGGCCGCGAGCGTCATGCCCTCACCGCCGAGCGAGCCGGGCGCGCGGCCGTCGAACAGCCAGGCGCGCAGCTCGCGCTCCTGGGCCCGGGCCAGCTGGACGACCCGCTGCGACTCGCCGGCGTGCTTCTGGATCAGGGCGAGCGTCTGCAGCACCGAGTCGTGCACGCGCGACGCCATGTCGGCCCGCTCCTCGGCCCGGATCCTGGCCTGTCGCTCGACGACGAGGTCGCGGGCGATGCGCAGCCACCACGGCCCGAGCACGACCACGAACGCGGCGATCACCAGTGCCACCCCGCCCAGCGGGCGCAGCACGGCGATGCTCTCGTGCGCCGACACCAGCGTCCACAGCCCGACGGCCAGCAGCAGGCCCGCCAGCGCCAGCCGCAGCACGGTCCGCGACCGCCGCTTGTCCGCGGTGAGCCCGAGCAGCGGCTCGGCCAGGCGCCGCATCGTCGCCCGCTCGTCCTCGGCGGAGTTTCTCCAGATCAGCACCAGGCCAGCGACGCTGATCACCACCGGCCATGCCACCGAGCCGAACCACCGGGCGCCGAACACGGTGGCCAGCAGCAGCACGACGCCGACGAGCGAGCCGAGGCCGGTGGCGAGCGCGATGCCCCGCCGGTCGTTCCGCGCCTGGCTGGCGATGTTGGCATCCGCGCCGTCGGCCGGTATCAGCAGCCAGGCGATGACATAGGCCGCCGCGCCGAACCCGCCGCCGCTCATGACGGTGGCCAGCACGAACACGAGCCGGACGACGTTGACGTCGAAACCCGTCCGCGCAGCCAGGCCGGCCGCCACCCCGCCGACGAGGCGGTCCTGCCGCGCGCGCCGCAGCGGCCCGGCGGTGCCCCGCTCCCGGGGCCACGCCAACAGGCCGTGCCGCCGGACGCGCTGGCGGCCCGGCTCTGGGTCACGCCCGACGCCCGCTGCCTCGTTCACGTGTCCATCATCGCGCCACTCCCGCGCGCCCGCCATCCGGGAAGACCCTGATCCCGGCCGCGCGGGATCAGGGTCGGGTCAGGGGTCTTCCCGATACCGCCGGCCGGCCCGCGGCGGCACGCTGGAGCCATGGAAACGACAACTACCCAGCGCCACCAGCCAGCAGCCAACTCCGCTCAGGCCGACCGCGATACCGGCATCAGCACCCGGCAGCCGCTCTACCGCCCCATCCACGACCGGATGCTGGCCGGAGTCGCCAGCGGCGTCGCCCGGTACTTCGGCATCGACGTGACGGTCGTGCGGATCGTCCTCGCCGTCCTCGCCGTCGTCGGTGGCGCTGGCGTGCCCCTCTACCTGGCCGGCTGGCTGCTGATCCCCGACGAGGATTCCGACCAGTCCATCGCCAGCGCCTTCATCCAGTCCGTCCAGGCCCGGTCTCGCTGACCCGCGAGCCTTCGTCCCGTGCCCCAGGAGGTCACGCAGACATGCCAGCCCAGTCAAGCCCGCCGCGGCCGCGGGCAGCCTCACTCCGCCGCCGCCTCGCCTATGGCCAGCCGGACCTGCGGGTCTCCGATGCCGAGCGCTCGGAGGTCGCCGACCGGCTGGCCGAGCACTACGGCGACGGCCGCCTCGACGAGGCCGAATTCAACGAGCGCGTCGATCAGGCCATGCGCGCCAAGACCAGGTCGGACCTGGCCGGGCTGTTCGACGACCTCCCCGACGGCGAGGCAACCGAGGTAACCGCCCGCCCGCGGCGCAGGCACGGGCACCACCCCCTCCTGCTCGTCGCGCTCATCATCCTGATCGCCGTTTCCGCCGGAAACGTCATCGCGTGGTTTGACTTCTGGCGCGTCGCGCTGATCGGCGGCCTCGCCGTGGCCCTCCTGTACGTGATCCGGAACCGGGATCATCACGGCCGCCGGGAGGACCGGTCCGACCCCCCGGGCCGGCCCTAGGCACGGCGGACGCCAGCCCCGGCTGCCCGGTCGGCCCACCCCGCCGGGCAGCCCAGTCGGCCGGCATAGCCCAGTCGGCCGGCGCTGAGCCATCCCACCCGGCCGGCTGTGAGCGGCCCGGCTGGCCGGCTGTGAGCCAGCCGCTGGCCGGCCGCCGTTCCCGGACGGCACTAGCGCCGCCTCGCCGAGGCCGGGTAGACTGTTTACAAATGACTGATTCCCCTGACGTGGCGGCTCGCAGCCAGTCTTCAGCCGGAGCGATCCGCGGCGCCAGCGGGCCCGCGCTGCCGGTCATCGTGGTTGCCCAGGACGCCCTGCACGCGCCGGACCGGATCGCCGACCACTTCGACGGCGAGGCAACGATCCGCCGGGAGGACATCTCCTCGCCGGAGAAGATGCGCGGGGCGACCGCCGCGGCCGACGCGGTGGTGGTGGCGCTGCACCGGCTGACAGCAGACCTCGTGGACGCGATGGACGGCCGGGTCCGGGTGATCGGGCGGATGGGCGTGGGCACGGACACGGTTGACCTGGACGCGGCGGCCGCCCGGGGGATCACCGTCTTCAACGAGCCGACGTTCGGCGTGCAGGAAGTCGCCAGCCACGCGGTCGCGATGCTGCTGGCGCTGCAGCGCAAGCTCGTCCCGTCCGACCGCTATGTCCGGGACGGCTGGCAGGGCGGGTTCGCGCTCGGGCCGATGAAGCCGCTCGACGAAGTCGTCGTCGGCGTCATCGGCTGCGGGCGGATCGGGCGGGCGGTCGCCCAGCAGCTGGTCCCGATCGCGGGCAGGGTCCTGGTCTACGACCCGGTCGCCGATGACGTGCCGCCGGCCGCCGTCCGGGTCGATCAGCTCGATGACCTGCTGGCCCGCAGCGACGCCGTGACTCTGCACGTTCCGCTGACGGCCGATACCCGGCGGCTGCTCGGCCCTCGCGAGCTGTCCCTGCTTCCGCGTGGCGCCATCGTCGTCAACGTGTCGCGCGGCGGCCAGATCGACGAGGCGGCGCTCGCCGACCTGCTCATGGCGGGGGCTCTTGGCGGCGCCGGGCTCGACGTGTTCGAGACCGAGCCGCTGCCCCCCGATTCGCCCCTGCTGCTGGCGCCCAACACGATCCTGACGCCGCACTGCGCCGGATACTCAGACCGGGCCGCGTGGCGGCTCGGCGCGTGGACGGTCGGCGATGCCGTCGAGTGGCTGCGCACGGGCCTGCTGCGCCATGGCTCCATCGTCGTGGCGGGAAGCCGCTGAGGGAGCGCCGGTGCGCCCGCTGACCCGCGAGACCCTCCGCGGCACCTGGGCCACGGTGCTGCTGCCGCTGGCCGACGACGACTCGATTGACTTCGGGCGGCTGTCGGCCGAGCTGACGGCCCTGGTCGGCGCGGCGCCGGACGGGATCTACACCAACGGCACCGCGGGCGAGTTCCACTCGCTCGACGAGGAGGAGTACGACCGGATCACCGCGGTCGTCGCGGACCGGTGCACGTCCGCGGGCATCCCGTTCCAGCTTGGCGCCAGCCACATGAGCGGGCAGATCTCGCTGGGCAGGATCCGCCGCTCGGTGGCGCTCGAGCCGTCGGCGATCCAGGTGATCCTGCCCGACTGGTGCGCGCTGTCCGCGGACGAGGTCCTGTTCGCGGTCGAGCGGATGGCGCAGGTGGCCGGGCCGGTCCCGCTGGTCCTCTACAACCCTCCGCACGCGAAGACGCGGCTCACCCCCGGGCTGTTCGGCCGGGTTGCCGCCGCGTTCCCGCAGCTGGCCGGCATCAAGGTCGCCGGCGGCGGCGCATCGTGGTTCGCCGCGATGCGGGTGGCCGCGCCCGATCTGGCGATCTTCGTGGCCGGGAACCGGCTCGCGAGCGGCATCGGGCACGGCGCGAGCGGCTCGTATTCGAACGTGGCGTGCCTGAGCCCCGCAGGCGCCGTCGCCTGGTACCAGGCGATGCTGGCCGACCCGGCGGCGGCGCTGGCGCTGGAGACACGGCTGAACGCGTTCCTCGACCGCCGCATCCTGCCGCTGCAGCGGGCGGGCTACTCGAATACGGCCCTGGACAAGACGCTGGCGGCCATTGGCGGCTGGGCACCCGTCGGCACCCGGACCCGGTGGCCCTATCGCTTCGTGCCGCAGGAGGCCGCATCCGCCCTGGTCCCGGTCTCGCGCGCCGAGCTGCCCGAGCTGTTCGCCGACGCGTCTGCGTGATCCGCCGCGACCCTCTTGAACTTCCTCCTGCCTACGGTCTACTGTTAACCGAATCCAGCTGAACAGATCGTGCCTGGGTCACTACATCGGTCTTGGAGCCGGGCGGACGACCACAGCCGGGCCTCACGACGGGAGCCCGGTCCGCGAGCGGGGCGCGCCCCGGACCGGCGGCTGGTCAGCAGGACACGTGGAGGAACAATGCATGTCAATCGATGGAGATCGGGTGCGCTCGTCGGAACGGCCATGCTGGCCCTGGCGGGCCTCGGGCTGTCGGCGTGCAGCAGCGGCGGCAGCAGTTCAGGCGGCTCCGGCAAGTCGGCCGCCTCGATCACGGTATGGACCGCCGTCGGACCCGACTACGACTGGCAGAAAAACCTGCTGGCCGGCTTCACCAAAGCGACCGGCATCAAGGTGAGCTACCAGGCGTTCCCGGAAACCTCGTTCACCGACAAGCTGACCACCGCGCAGCAGGCCAAGAGCAACGCGTTCTCGATCTTCGAGAACCCGCAGAGCCTGACCTCGCAGTACAGCGCGTATCACGCCATCCTCCCGCTCACGAGCTACCTGTCCGGGGCGCCGGCCTCCTACAACCGGTCGGGCATCCCGGCCGGGGAGTCGGGCCAGTGCACGCTGGCCGGGGTGACCTACTGCGTCCCGGTGTCGCTCGACGGCGGCCCGCAGATGTTCTACAACAAGGCCATGTTCCAGGCCGCCGGCATCTCGGCTCCCCCCTCGACCTGGGCCCAGGTGGTCACCGACGCCGCGAAGCTGACCAACAGCTCGCACGCCGGCGTCTGCATGCGCGGCAGCGAGATCGCGCCGAACGGCTATCCGGTGCTGCTCATGCTGCCCTACTACCTCCCCTACTCCGCCGCCAACAAGGGCGAGTACCTCACCCCGACCTGGAAGCCGCTGTTCAACACGCCGCAGGCGCTGGCGTGGGCCAAGGACTACTCCACGCTGATGACCAAGTACGCGCCCAAGGGCGTCGGCGCCTACGACTACACCGACTGCGAGCACGCCTTCCAGACCGGCAAGGTCGCCATGTGGTGGGACGACGCGACGCTCGGCCCGCCGCTGTGGGACCCGAGCGTGTCGCAGACGGCCAAGGTCGCCGGGTTCGACGAGCTCCCGTGCCCGTCGTTCAACCAGACCTGCCTCCTCTCGGCGCCCTGGGGCATGTACATCAACCCCAACATTCCCGCCTCGGAGCAGCAGGCGGCGTGGAAATATATCCAGTACATGACCTCCCCGTCGGCGCAGCTCCAGGCGTTCCAGCAGACCAAGAACCCGGACGTCGCCACCCGGCCGGCCACCCTGACCTACGCGATCGCTCACGCGTCAGCATCGGGCATCCCGGCGGACTACCTCACCGGGCTGAAGTACGGGATCCAGCACATCGAGGTCAACGCCATCCCCGTCACGGCCGCGTTCAGCGCCGTGCAGTCCCAGCTGTTCGTCACCCTGTCGAACATGATCAGCGGCGCGGCGTCACCGGCGTCCGCCATCAGCTCCCTGCAGGGTCAGATGACCACGACGCTGCACCGCTTTAACCTGGGAGGCTGAGTCATATCAGCGATTCAGCGTGGCCGACGGTAACGTGACCAGCAGGCTGATTTCGCGGGCAGTGGCGGGTCCGGGCGCCCACTGGCAGGGCGCCCGGACCGCCACGGCCCGGGTCCGGAGAGAGCTGGACAAGCGGTTCTTCCGCCTCGCGCCGCTGCCCGGCTTCATAGTGGTCACCGCCGTTACCCTCGTCCCGATCGCCTTCGGGATCTACCTGAGCTTCACCAACTACCAGCCGATCGCCCCGTCCTACCGGTTCGCCGGCCTGGTCAATTACCGGCAGATCCTGCACGACCCGCAGGCGCACGCGGCGATCTGGAACACCGTGGTATTCGCCGGCATCGGGATCGTGGTCGAGATGACCCTCGGAGTCGGTCTCGCGCTCCTGCTGGCCCGCCCGGTCCGCGGCATCGCCGCGTTCCGGACGCTCTACATCCTGCCGCTGATGGTGGCCGGCATCGCCTCCGTCGTCGCCTGGCGGGCGCTGCTGAACACCAGCAGCGGGTGGGTGAACTACTTCCTCAGCCTCGTCGGGATCGGCCAGGTCAACTGGCTGGCGAGCCCGCACACAGCGATGCCGTCGGTGATCCTGGCCGACATATGGAGCGGCGTGCCGACGGTGGCGATCATCGTGCTCGCCGGGCTGCTCGTGGTGCCGAAGGAGCCGGTCGAGGCGGCCCGGGTGGACGGTGCCTCGGCGTTCCAGATCTTCTGGCACCTGACCTTGCCGGCGCTCCGCCCGGTGCTGGCCTTCGCCATGATCTTCCGGCTGGTGGACCTGTTCCGACAGATCGCGCTGTTCCAGGTGGTGACGGGGGGCGGCCCCGGGCTGGCCACGACTGTCCTGAACTTCTTCGTCTACCAGTCAACGTTCGTCTTCGGCCAGCTCGGCTACGGCGCGGCGCTCGCTGTCGTGCTCGTGCTCATGATGATCATCCCGCTGGCGATCATCTCCCGCTTCGCCCGACGGGGGGCCTGAATGACCACGACCCGGTCCGCAGTCACGCAGTCCGCGACCACCCGGCCGGCGACAGCGCGATCCAGGCTCACCCGCCGCCGGCGGCAGGGGCTGGGCAACGCCGCGGTCACCGCCGGGTTGCTGGTGGGCTTGTGCTTCATCCTGCTGCCGATCTTCTGGCTGGTGGAGACCGCCTTCCAGAAGCCGATAGACGCCTTCGTGATACCGCCGCACTTCTTCTTCGCCCCGACGCTGGGCAACTTCCAGCATCTCGTGCACAGCCAGTTCGCCGGCGCCCTGGGACACTCGGTGATCCTCATGGTGTCGAGCACGGCCGTGGCGCTCGTCCTCGGCGTCCCGGCCGGCTACGCGATGGCGAGATCCCGCTTCCACGGCAGCCGGGCCATGTCGGGGTATCTCATCATCGCCTACATCACCCCGGCGCTCGTCTACATCGTCCCGCTCTACGTCATCTACCAGAGGCTGGGGCTGACCGGCTCGTACGTGAGCCTGCTGCTGTACTACGAGACCTTCCAGCTGCCGTTCACGATCTTCATGATGCGGGGCTACTTCAGCGACATACCCCGTGACTACGACGAGTCCGCCTGGATCGACGGCTGCACCAAATGGCTGGCATTCCGCAAGGTGATCCTGCCGATGGTGCTGCCCGGCGTCGCGACGGTGGCCATCCTGGACGCCATCACTTCCTGGGGCGAGTACTTCGGCGCGCTCATCTTCAGCGGTCCCAGCACCGAGACCGCTCCGGTCGCGATCTACCAGTACGTCGGCCTGAATGTCTCGGACTGGAGCACGATGGCGGCCGCCGCCCTTTTCGTCGTGGTCCCGATCATGGTGCTGACCGCCGTCGCGCAGCGGGGCCTGATGCGCGGCCTGACCTCCGGCGGCCTGGTCAGGTGACCCTCTCAGCGGCCGAGCTCGCGGGGGCGCCGGTGCACCCCTGGGTCGCCGAGGCGCAGAGCACGGTCCGGTTCTCGCTCGTGGGCGCGTTCCTGACCGGATGGACGGAGCTGCGCGATTTCGCGCTGCGGGCCGAGGAGCTGGGCTTCGACGCTTACTGGGCGAACGATCACCCGTCGCGCTCGATGGACTGCTGGACTCAGCTGGCGGCGCTCGCGGCCGTGACCACCAGGATGCGCATCATGGCGCTGGTCAGCTGCGTCTACTACCGCAGCCCGGCGCTGCTGGCCCGCCAGGCCGCCGACGTGGATCTCGTCAGCGGCGGTCGGCTGGTGCTGGGGCTGGGCATCGGCGACGACGCCGGCGAGTTCCGCCAGCTGGGACTGGACTTCCCGGGCACGGGGGAGCGGCTGGACGCGCTGGCGGAGACGATCGAGGTCACGCGGGGCGTCTGGGAGTCGCCGCTCACCTCCGAGGGCAGGCTGCACCACCTGGCCGGGGCGCATGTCCGCCCCGGGCCGGTGCAGCGCCCCCGGGTGCCGGTCCTGATCGGCGGCGGTGGCGAGCGCACCACGCTGCGCCTGGTGGCGCGCTATGCGGACATGTCCAACTTCGGACCGCACGAGTGGACGGGGGGCGCGTTCGGAATCGATGACGTGCGGCGCAAATGCGAGGTGCTCCGGCGACACTGCGAGCGGATCGGCCGGCCGTTCGACTCGATCCTGCGCAGCCACTACACCCCCCTGCTGACCCTGGCGGAGACCGCCTCGGCGCTCGAGCGCAAGCGCGCGGCGGCCCGCATCCCGGACGCGGCCCTGCGCACGGTCCCGGTGTTCGCGACGGTTGACGACGCGATCACTCATTACCAGGCCCTGGTCAACGCCGGCATGCGGTACTTCCTGGCCACCGTCAACGGCCGCGACACCGAGACGGTCGACCTGGTGGCGCGGCAGCTGATGCCGGCGCTCAAGGCCGCCCGGTGACCGGCGGGAGCAGGCCGCAATGAACGGGGCAGAGGTTGAGCCGGCAGTGCCGTACGGCCTGCGGAAGAACCGGCTCCGCGAGCTGCTCGACGCCGGCAGCGCGAGTCTCGGCACGCACGTGCTGTCGGCCTGGCCCACGGTCACCGAGCTGGTGGGGCAGTCCAGGCGGTGGGACTACGTCGAGTTCGTTGCCGAATACGCGCCCTGGACCATGCACGACCTGGATAACCTCGGCCGCGCCGTTGAGCTGTTCCCCGATTTCACCGCCATGATCAAGATCGAGCAGCACACGCGCGGTCACCTAGCGATGCGGGCGATCGGTTCGGGCATCCAGAACGTCCTGTTCGCAGACGTCCGCACCCCCGCCGATGCCCGGGAGTGCGTCCGCGCGGTCCGGCCAGAGCACCCCGACCATCGGGGGCTGCACGGCGCCGGGATGCGCAGAGACGCCCGGACGCTGGCCCACGTCGGCTCGCTTGACTGGACCCGCGCCGTGGGGGAGTGCGTCGTCGTCCTGATGATCGAGAAAAGGGAGGCGGTCGAGAACCTCGACGCGATCCTGGCGGTCGAGGGAGTCGACATGGTCCAGTTCGGGCCCGCCGACTACGCGCTGAGCATGGGCTGGTCGCGGCATGACGACGCGGGCGCGATCCGCGATACGGAGCGCTTCGTCATCGAGAGTGCGCTGCGGCACGGCGTCCAGCCGCGCGCGGAAATCGCCGACGCACGGGGAGCGCGGTGGTACCTCGAGCAGGGTGTCCGGCACTTCTGCGTCGGGCATGACGTCGGCATCCTGTACAACTGGTGGACCGAGCAGGGCGGCCTGATGCGCGGAATCCTGGCGGGCGTGCCGCGGGAGGCGTCCGACGGTGCGGCGCCGTCGCCGGCTTACTGAACAGTACCTGGCTGCACTCAGCGCCGGACGGCCTCCAGCCACCGGGTCCACTCAGAGCGCTCAGCAGCATGATCGTCGTCGCGATCGAAGACGCCATCGACGTTCATGAGCGGCGCCGCCGCTACGGCGAGGCGGGCCCGGGGTCCGGGCCGCCGGGGCCGGCGTCCGGCCCGCCGGGACCGCGGATGTGCGCCCTGATCGCCTGGATGGCGGCGCCGCGGTCGCGGGTCTTCAGTACCTCCAGCAGCCTCTGGTGGCTGTCCAGCCAGGCCGCCGTGAAGTCGGCAGCCAGCGCGCCCTGCTGCACCAGGTACAGGATGAGCTGCGAGCGCAGGCTGTGCCAGGCCCGACTGGCCCGCTCATGATGGGAAGCGCGGAAGATCGCGTCGTGGAACTCGACGTCCAGCGCCGCGACCGCCTGCCGGGTCAGCGGCCGCGGCAGCTCGTCGAACCGAGCCAGAACCCCCTCCAGCGCGCCGAAGTCCTCGTCGGTCGCCGTCGCGCACAGCCATTCGCCGGCGAGTTCCTCCAGCACCGTGCGCAGGCTGTAGATCTCGGCGGCCTCGCTGCCCGACAGGGCCGCGACCGTCGCCCCGCGGTGGCGATCGACGACTACCAGGCCTTCCTGGCTGAGCCGTGACAGCGCCTCACGCACCGGGCCGCGGCTGACGTCGAGCTGAGTCGCCAGCTCGTGCTCGATCAGGCGCTGGCCGGGCTCGAAGTGTCCCTTCACGATCGCGTTCCGGAGCGCGTCCGCGACCTCGTCGGCCAGCACCCGCCGCTCGGCCGGCCCGAGTTCTTCCGCGCCGGCGTTCGTCCTCACCGCGGACTCCTGGCCTGGTCTGGCCTGCCTGCTACCTGCCACGCGCGTCCATCCTGTCTGGCAGTCACCCTACAGGTGATGCTCAGTCTCAGCGGGCGACTCGGCCGTCGGCCTGGTTGTCCGGTGTCGTTCGGTCAGCCAGGTAGTCGTGCAGGATACGCCCGCCAACCAGGCGGAAATCGGTACGCCAGTAGTAGCCCGCGCCGAACGCGCGTACCGGGAGCCGGTACAGCGGCGCGGTCGCGGTGGGGCGGATGTCCACCGTGCAGGGCCCCTCGTAGCACTCGTGGACCACGACGTCCGTCAGGTCGCGCGCGGTGAGCTGCCTGATTGCCGGGCGGCTGTCGATGTGGTTGATCACCTTGAAGTTGATGTTGGTGATCGGGTTAACGCGGCTGCGGAGCCGTTCCAGGCTGCTCGGGGCGGCCTTGTACTGCATCGTCCCGGTGAAGATCTCGAACCCGTTGTGGCGTACCCGGCCGACGTGCAGGTCGCCGGCGGTCTCCACGGTGATCTCGGCGATGCGCTTGGGCTGGCCGTGGAACTCGCGGCCGCCGGCCATCGCGCGGTCGCTCTCGACCCAGAAGTACGGCGAGTACGACCCCTCGGTTGTCCCGTCGGCGCCCCGGTACCGCGCGGCGACCATGACATTGCACTCATGGATGTCCTGGCCGGTCCCGGGCACGTCGCCCCACCGGGATACCTGAACCTGCACGGTGTCGTTGACGGGCTCCAGCGGCTCGGGGAGCAGCGCCCTGATCGCGCCGGGCTCGGTGGCGTACTGGAAGGTCAGGATCTCACCGTCGCGGAAATGCGCCGGCGGCAGCCCGGTGACCGGGCTGTCGATCGGAGTGCCGGCAGCGTTCTCGGGAGCCGGGATACCCAGAGAGCCGGGCGGATGCGAGGCCATGTGCTGATTCCCCTCTATGTGAACAGGCAACGGACTCAGGCGCTACCAGTCAACGAATGTCTGTTGACAATCTACCGAGGTATCTGCTTGGCTGCCAGCGCCGGGTGATCCGCCGAGAGGCAGGTGACGATGATCCGCAGTGGGCCCGCCGGGCGGCGCGGAGCCGGATATGACGGGCTCGACGAGGCCGTCAGGGTCGTCCGGTCGCTGAGGTCTGAGGTCGAGTCGGCGCAGCACGTGGCTGAGCTCATGGTGACCGCCCTGCGCGGCGGCGGCAGGATCCTGAGCTGCGGTAACGGCGGCAGCGCGCTCGAGGCACAGCACTTCGCGGCCGAGCTGATCGGGCACTTCCGCGGGGACCGGCCCGCCCTGGCCGCCATCGCCCTCACGCCGGACCCGGCCGTGCTGACCGCGATCTCGAACGACTTCTGCTACGACGACGTGTTCGCCCGGCAGATCCAGGGGCTGGCCCGCCCCGGCGACGTCCTGCTTGTCTTCAGCACCAGCGGCAACTCCGGCAACGTGCTGGCGGCGGTGCGGACCGCCCGCGACCTGGGCGTGCGGACGGTGGCCCTGACCGGCGGAGACGGCGGCCGCTTGGCCGGCCTCGCCGACAATGTGATCGCCGTGGCGTCCGCCGACACCGCGCACATCCAGGAGGGCCACCTCATCCTCCTGCACATCATCTGCGAGCACATCGACGCGGCGTTCCGTGCGGCCCCGTGACGGTCAGCGAGCACGTCAACGCGGCGTTCCGCGCGGCTCCGTGACAGTCAGCCCGCGAAGGCCGCCGCCGGCCGCCCGGTAACACCGACGTCAGCCCGGAACACCGCTCCCGCCTCGGGCTCGGCCGCCGGGTCCAGGCCCAGCCTGGACGTGGTGATGTAGAGCTTGTCGAGCCTCGGGCCGCCGAAGGCGCAGGCGGTGACCTGGGCCACCGGCACCCCGACCGTGCCGTCCAGCCGCCCGTCGGGCCGATACCTGTGCACCGCGCCGCCGCCGAACAGCGCCACCCACAGGCAGCCGTCGGCATCGACGGCAAGCCCGTCGGGGATTCCGGCCGCCGCGTCGATGTGCACGACCGGCCGCCGGGCGGACAGGCCCCGGCGCGGCTCGTAGTCGAAGGCGTTGACGCGACGGGTGTGGCTGTCGATGTAGTAGGCGGTCGCGCCGTCGGGGCTCCAGGCCAGCCCGTTCGAGACGGACACCTCGGACAGGACGACCCGGGCGCTGCCGTCCGGGTCCAGCCGGTACAGGCTGGCCCGGCCCGGGATGCCGGCAACGCTCGTGGAGCCGCAGTAGAACCTGCCCTGCGGATCGCAGCCACCGTCGTTCATCCGGACCGCGGGGTCGGTCCACAGTTCGCCGAGCGGGCGCACGTCGGCGTCGTCGTCATCGATGAGCGCGAACTGGCGCTCCAGCGCGAAGACCATCCCCCCGCCGGACCGGGGCCGAAGCGCGGCGACGCACGTCCCGAGGTGGCGCCGCGTGACCGAGCCGTCGTCGCGCAGCGTCAGCACGTCGCCGGCCAGCATGTTGACCCAGCGCAGCCCCGCCCAGGAGGCGGACCAGACCGGGCCCTCGCCGTGCACAGCGCACGCGCCGGTCACCTGCACCGCTTCCGTCACCGCTTCCCTCACCACTTCCGTTACCGCAACTCTGCCTCGCCCGGACCTAGCTGATCGCGGCGAGCCCCGCCACCGTCTCGCGCAGCGCCGCCGCCAGCCCCGCCACGGCTGCCGGAGCCGGCGGCACCGGGGCGCGGCTCCCGCCGAAGGCCACGCCGTGCCTGCTCTCGGCGAGCACCTTCAGCGCCGGGATCCATTCCAGCGGCCCGGTGAGTGCCAGCATCGAGCTGCGGAACCCGAGTGCCTGCGCCATGATCTGGCCTGCCGCCGCGGCATCGCCTTCGCGTGCGGCGGCGCACGCTGCCAGCAGGTGCTCCGGCAGCACGTTGGCCAGCGCGGGGATCGTTCCCTGCGCCCCGGCGCTGACCGCGGCGGCGATCGTGTGCTCGGCCCCGACCATCACCTGCTTCCCGGCCGCCAGCACCGCCTGCGTGTAGCTCAGCTCGCCGCCGGAGTCCTTGACCCCCCAGACCGGCAGCTCCGCGACGGCCCGTACCGGCACCGGGGGCGCGAGCTCGGGGATGTGGTAGAGCAGGACCGGATGCCGGCTCACGGCCAGCACCCGTTCGGCGAACCTGCGCAGGCCATCGTCGGGCAGCGGGCGGTAGTAGAACGGCGGGAGCACCAGCACGCCCGCCGCTGGCAGGTCATTGACGGCCTCGACCAGCTGCAGCGCGCTGTCCAGGCTCGCCTCCGTGATGGCGGGCAGCAGCGGGACGCCGGGCACGGCGGCGGCGAGCGCAGCCAGCACCGCGCGCTTCTCCCGCAGGCTCAGCGAGGGCCCCTCACCGGACGTGCCGAACGGCACCAGCCCGTCCACGCCCGCCTCGGCGAGCCAGGCTGCGTGCGCGGCGCACGCGCCGGGATCCACCCGTCCGTCTGCGGCGAAGGCCGTCAGCAGCGGGACATAGACGCCAGAGATCACACCGTCACCTCCGAAGCGGGCACGAGGTTGACTCAACCACGGGCAACTGATAACTGTCAACATATGACTAATGAGCCGGAGCGCGACGGCGACGCATGGTACTCGGCCGATCAGCTGACCGGGCTGGCGACCGCCGCGCTGGCGGCGCTGGGCGCACCCGCGGCGATCGCAGCGCAGGTTGCCCGGTCCCTGATCCTGTCCAACCTCGTGGGGCACGATTCACACGGCGTGATCAGGCTCGTGCAGTACTCGGGCTTCATCGCCGGCGGCCGAGATCCGCCCGTCCGCCGCCGCCGCGGTCACCGGCACGCACGGCGCGGCCGGGGTGGTGGACGGTGGCTGGGGCTTCGGGCAGCCTGCCGCTCAGCTGGCGACCGGGCGGGCAATCCAGGCAGCACGCGACCACGGGGTCGCCGCTGTGACCATCCGTAACTGCAATCACGTCGGGAGGCTCGGCGAGTACGTCACCGAGCTTGCCGAGGCCGGCCTGATGGGGATGGCCTTCTGCAACTCAGGCGCGGTCGTCGCCCCGTTCGGCGGCACCGGCCGGGCGCTGGGCACCAATCCCTTTGCCTGGGCGGCGCCCGGAGGGCCGGACGGGCCGCTGGTGGTCGATTTCTCTACTGCCGGCGTCGCGGAGGGCAAGCTGCGGGTCGCCGCGGCTGACGGGCGCGGCGTCGCCGAAGGACTCATCGTCGATGCCCGCGGGCACCCCACGGCGCGGCCGGAGGACTTTTTCGCCGGCGGCGCCCTGCTGCCCTTCGGCGGTCACAAGGGTTCCGGGATGAGCGTGATGATCGAGCTGCTCGGCGGGCTCCTCACCGGCATGGGCACCGCCTGCACGCCAGGTTATGCGGGCGGTAACGGCACGGTGATGCTGGCCGTGGACGTCGGGGCCTTCACCGACCCCGGCGGCTACGCCACCAGCGCACAGGAGTTCCGCACGGCGCTGGTAGCCGCCGGCGCCGGGCCGAGCGGCGGCACCGTGCTGCTGCCGGGAGAGCTGGAGTCCCGCACGCGCCAGCGGCGGCTCAGCGAGGGCATCCCGGTCAGCGGGGGCGTACTCGGGCTGATCTACGAGCTGACCGACCGGCTCGGCGTTCCCCGGCTCCCGGAGCAGGCCCCGCCGCCCGCCGGCCCGTCCCCGCGACCGGCCGCGCGGGCTCCGGTCAGCCCAGCTGACCGGTCAGCCCAGCCGGCCGGTCAGCCCAGCCGGCCGGGCAGCCAGGCCAGCTGAGCCACCTCCTGGAAGCCCTCGCCGCCCTCGTGATCGTTGAAGGCGTACTCCCGGATCTTCTTGTCCCCGCCGTAGTGGTTGTACGCGGCGAAGACGGTTGACGGCGGGCAGACCTCGTCCTGCAGCCCCACCGAGAACAGCGCGGGCGCCGTCGCCCGGCGGCCGATCGCCGCGACATCGAAATAGCCCAGCGTGCGGAGCACGTCGTCGGCGCGGCGGCGATCGACCTTCAGGTAGCTGGCGATCTCCACGTACGGCCCGCGCTCCGCGACCCAGATGGCGCGCCGGAAGTGGGACAAGTAGGGCACGTCGGGCATGACAGCGGCCAGGTCGTCGCGCAGGCCGGCCACCGCGAGCGACAGGCCGCCGCCCTGGCTTCTCCCGGTCACCGCGATGCGGGTGCCGTCCACCCGGTCGTGGCTGCGCGCCGCGTCCACCGCGCGCACCGCATCGACGTACAGGCGGCGGTAGTAGTAGGTGGCCGGGTCTAGGATGCCGCGCGTCATGAAGCCCGGGTGCGACGGGCCGGAGGGCTCGGGGTCGGCGGTGTCCCCGACCGACCACCCGGCGCCCTGGCCGCGGGTGTCCATGATGAAGTGCGCGTAGCCGGCCGCCGCCCAGAGCACGTTCTCGTGCGCCAGCCCGCGGCCGCCGCCGTAGCCGACGTACTGCACCACGCACGGCAGCCGCCCGGCCGAGCCCGCGGGCAGGTGCAGCCAGCCGCGCACCGGGTGCCCGCCGTAGCCAGCGAACGTGACGTCGAACGTGTCGATCACGCGCAGGCCGGCCTGCGCAGGCCGGAACGTCGCCGCAGGCGGCGGCGCTTGCCGGGCCAGCGTCTCTGCCCAGAAGGCGTCCAGGTCAGCCGGCTCGGACAGCGCGGGCTGGTACCCGCGCAACTCATCTATCGGCAGGTCAGGCAAGGACATCGGCGGACTCCTGAGATTTATTCCGAACGGTGCCAGGCCGAACCTTACCGGTGACGCGCACCGCCGCCGGGACTGCACCGCGCCGCTCGGGCGATCCGGCGGCTGGCCCCGCTAGCGGCTGGCCTTCATCACCGCGCGCACCGCGCGGCCGATCTCCTCGGCCCCGGGCGTGAGCGCGTCGAGCAGTACCGGGCTGTGCGGCACCGGGGCAAACCGGGCGCCCACCCGCAGCACCGGCGCGTCCAGCTCGCCGAAGAGGCTCTCGCCGATCGCGGCGGCGATCTCGCCGCCGACCCCGCCGTGCCGGTAGGCCTCGGTGGCGACCACCAGGCGGCGGGTACGGCGCACGGAATCCTCGACCCGGTCGAGGTCGAGCGGCATCAGCGTGCGCAGGTCGATCACCTCGACCTCGACGCCGTCCGCCGCGAGCTGGTCGGCCGCGCGCAGCGCCTTGCCCGCCATCACGCCGTAGCTGGCCACGGTGACGTCGCGGCCCGGGCGCCGGATCGCCGCCTCGCCGAACGGCACCAGGTCATCGGGGCCGCCCGCCTCGCCGCGGAGCCCGGTGAGCATCTTGTGCATGAGGAAGATCACCGGGTCCTCGCCGCGCAGGGCCGTCTTGATCAGGCCCTTGGCGTCGGCCGGGGTGCTCGGCATCGCCACCAGCAGCCCGGGCACGTGGCAGAACCACGCCTCCAGGCTGTTGTTGTGCTGCGCCCCGCCGCCGGCGAACCCGGTCGTGCCGCGGATGACCAGCGGCACCGGCCGGCCCCACCAGTACCGGATCTTCGCCGCCTGGTTGACGATCTCGTCCATCGCGCCGAACGCGAAGTCGATGAAGTTCAGGTCCACGACCGGGCGGAGCCCGTCCATCGCGGCGCCCACCCCGGCCGCGACCATCGCGGCCTCGGAGATGGGCGCGTTGCGGACCCGGTCCCGGCCGAACTGCGGGCCGAGCCCGGTGACCTGGGCCCAGTGGCCGCCCCGTTCGTACAGGTCGGTGCCCATCACCAGGATGCTGGGATCGCGGGCCATCTCCTCGGCCAGGCCGTCACGGTAGGCGCGCGACAGGGTCGTACGGCTCGTGGCCGGCGCGGTCGGCTGGGCGGTCATGACCCGGTCCTTATCTTCAGCGGGACGGCGGTCACTCCGTCGGCGACGGTCGCGGGGTCCGGCAGCGGAGCCGCATCGGCGGCCGCGACGGCGTCGGTTACCCGCGCCTTGACCCGCTGCGCCGCCCGCTCGAAGGCGGCGTCGTCCAGGTCGCCGCGAGCGCTGAGCGCCGAGCGCAGCCGCTCGATCGGATCCCGGTTGCGCTCCCACCAGGCGACCTCCTCGGCGGTGCGGTACTGGCCGCGCTCGCCGACGTCATGCCCCTGGTGCCGGTACGTCAGCGTTTCGATGAAGGTGGGCCCGGCGCCGGAGCGGGCCCGGTGAGCCGCTTCGGCGGCGGCCCGGTGCACCGCCGCCACGTCCTGGCCGTCCACCTGGACCGCGGGCAGCCCGAATCCGGCGGCACGGCCGGCGATCGACTCGCCCGCCATCGAGTCGCCGATCCGGGTTTCCACCGCGTACCCGTTGTTCTCGCAGATCATCAGCAGCGGCAGCCGCCAGGACGCAGCCAGGTTGGCGAACTCCCACACTCGTCCGGTGTTGGCGCCGCCGTCCCCGAAGAATCCGGCCGATACCCGCCGCTCGCCGCGGTACGACTGAGCCAGCGCGGCACCGAGCGCCAGGCCCGCGCCGCCGCCGACGATCCCGTTGGAGCCGAAGAATCCGGTGCTGAAGTCGGCTAGATGCATGTGGCCGCCGCGGCCGCCGGCGCACCCGGTCGCCTTGCCGAACAGCTCGGCCATCATCAGCCCGGGGTCCATGCCCTTGGCCAGCGCGATGTGATGACTGCGGTGCGGCGCCGCGGCCACGTCATCGGCGGACAGCACCGACATCACGCCCACCGCGACCGCCTCCTGCCCGATCGCCGCGTGCATGCCGCCGGGGATCGCGCCGGAGGTGGCCAGCGGGCCGGCGGTGGACTCGAACTCGCGGATCAGCAGCATCGTGTCCAGCCAGCCGAGGGCCTGATCCGCCGGGATGCCGGCCAGGTCGATGCCGGGACCGGGCGCTGCGTCGACGGTGACGTCGGTGTGCGGCCTCATGCGTCCTCCTGCTCGATCCAGGTCAGCACCGTGCCGGTCGGGACCTCGGCGTCCACCGCCACCAGGTGCGGCCCGAGCACCCCGCTGGCCGGGCTCTCCAGGCTCACCTCCGCCTTGGCGGTCTCGATGTCCACCACGGGGTCGCCCTGCGCGACCAGCTCGCCCGGCTCGCGCAGCCAGCGCAGGATCACGCTGTCGGTATCGGCCATGCCGTAGGAGGGGATGGTCAGTTCGACCTTGGACATGGTGCTCCTTACTCGCCGATGGTTCCCCCGGCATTGAGGGCGCGGTTGCCGCCGTCCACCGGCAGGATCACGCCGGTGATCATGGCGGCCGCGTCGGAGGCCAGGAAGGCGATGGCCGCGGCGACCTCGTGCGGCTTGACCAGGCGCCCCAGCGGGATGCCGCGCAGGAACGTATCCAGCAGCGTGCCCTCGGCGCTGGGCCGCTCGCTGATCCCGAGCAGCCCCTCGGTGGCGATCTGGCAGGGCGCGACCGCGTTGACCCGGATCCCGTGCGGTGCCCACGCCACCGCGAGCTCGCGGGTCATCTGGTCCACGCCGCCCTTCGTCACCCCGTAGCAGAAGTTACCCCTGCCAAGGGCGGTGCTGCCGCCGATAGAGCTCACGTTCACCACGGCCCCGCGCTGGCCGTTCGCCACCAGCCGCTCGGCGAACTGGCGGGCGCAGAGGAAGTAGCCAGTCAGGTTGATGGCCAGGGTCTGCGCCCACACCTGCTCGGTGATCTCCAGGCTCGGCGCCCTCGGATTGACGCCGGCGTTGTT
>CAVOOC010000019.1:0-10145 GCA_963697445.1 uncultured Actinomycetes bacterium | reverse complement strand
GGCCGCGGCTACCGTGATCTTCCGGGCGAAGTCGGCGAAGGCCTACAGCGAGGCCAGGGAAAAGGTCAGCGTGGTCAACGCCGACCTGCAGGAGAACGTGGCCGGCCTGCGGGTGACCCAGGCGTACCGCCGCGAGCCACGGAACCTGGCCCGGTTCGCCGCGCGCAGCGCCTCCTACCGGGTGAGCAGGCTGCGGGCCCAGCGCCTCATCGCGCTCTACTTCCCCTTCGTGCAGGCGCTGTCCACGATCGCCGGCGCGCTGGTGCTCGTGGTAGCGGCCGGCCAGGTGCGCAGCGGCGCACTCACGGCGGGCGCGCTGATCGCTTACCTGCTCTACATCGACCTGTTCTTCGCCCCGGTGCAGCAGATGTCCCAGGTGTTCGACGGCTACCAGCAGGCGATGGTCGGGCTGCGGCGGATCCGGCAGCTGCTCGCGGTGCCCACCTCCACGCCGCAGGCGGCGCACCCGCGCCCGGTGCCGCGGCTGCACGGCCGCATCGAGCTGCGCGACGTCCGGTTCGCCTACGAGGGGGCGAAGCGCGAGGCGGTGCGCGGCGTCAACCTGACTGTCGAGCCCGGTGAGACGGTCGCGCTGGTCGGCCAGACCGGGGCGGGAAAGTCCACGCTGGTCAAGCTCGTGGCCCGGTTCTACGACGTGACCGGGGGAGCGGTGCTCGTTGACGGGGTGGACGTCCGTGAGTACGACCTGGCCGGCTACCGGCACATGCTGGGCGTGGTGCCGCAGGAGCCGTACCTGTTCTCCGGGACCGTCGCCGACTCCGTCGCCTACGGCCGCCCGGATGCCAGCGACGCGCAGGTCGAGGCGGCGGCCCGCGCGGTCGGGGCGCACGACATGATCGAGATGCTGCCCGGCGGTTACGACCACCCCGTCGGCGAGCGCGGGCGCAACCTGTCGGCCGGACAGCGGCAGCTGATCGCGCTGGCCCGCGCCCAGCTCGTCGATCCGGCGATCCTGCTGCTCGACGAAGCGACATCCGCGCTCGACCTGGAGTCTGAGGCCGCGGTGACGCGGGCCATCGGCCGGCTGGTGACGCAGCGCACCACGCTGGTGGTCGCGCACCGGCTGACCACCGCGGCCCGGGCCGACCGCATCGTCGTGGTGGAGGCCGGCCGGATCACCGAGGTCGGCAGCCATGAGGAGCTGCTGGCGGCCGACGGAACCTACGCGTCGCTGTGGGCCGCGTTCGCCGGCGGCCAGGACGTCAGCCGCTCCAGCCTGGCCGGCGCCGGCTGACCAGGTACTGCCGTAGCCGCTTGCGCTCACTCCGGATTTTCCCGAACGGCTCCGAACCCCGGCCACCCGTGTACGTGCTGATGCGCGTGAGGACGGATGTGCCTATGCGCGTGCTTCGTAACGTACGGATGCACGTGCATCGTGTTAGGATCGGCATTTACCCGGCAATCTTGGCCTCTGGGCCGGGTGACGGGAGGAAAGGCATGCAGGCCATGCAGAACGGGATGCCAGCCTCGAGGCTGTCCGACGCTGACTGGCAGGCGACCCGTCAGGGCGATCCGCAGGCATCCTGTGTCGAGCTGGCCGTGCTGCCCGGCGGGTCCATCGCGATGCGTCACTCGGGTCACCCTGGCGGCCCCGCGCTGATCTACACGCACGCGGAGATCGAGGCCTTCATCGCCGGCGCCAAGGACGGCGACTTCGACGACCTGCTCGTCTAGCCGCGGACGGTTAGGGAACCGGCTGGCTCAGCAGTGCGCCAGACCCCGGTCCGGGACTGGTTACGGAACCGACTGGCCCGGGACTGGTTACGGAACCGACTGGCCCGGGCAGTTCCCGGCGAAGCTTCGGCGCGTGCGCTGGCTGCGGGGGCGGCGGCGAGCGTCGTCATTAAGGCGGCGGCGGCCGCGATCCGGGCGGCCGGGCGGGTGCTGCGGTTCATCGGCTCTTCCCCGTCATCCGTGAGCTTTCCCGATCATCGCATGAGCATCCGGTCACCGGGGTGCGCGCCGGGGGAAGCAGCGCCTGGTGGCCTCGAGCGGGTCATCGCACATCGCGACGGTCTGCCAAGTCGTCAGGGTGGTGGCGGCATCCGGGTCGAGCAGCGCCGCCGGCTACCCGTGTGCGCGCTCGAGCGCCGGGTCCGCGGGCTGGACGGCTTCCAGCGCCGGAGCCCCGGGCTGGGCGGGCAGGAACAGCACGGCCAGCACCGCGCCGGCCACGGCAACGCCGCCCGCGACGAGGCAGCCGATGCTGAGGCCGTGCAGGAACGCGTTCGTGGCCGCCTGGTGGATGGCCTGGCCGAGGGCGGGGTGCCCGGCCGCAGCTACCCGGGCCGCCGCGGCGTACGCCGCGCCGACCGACTGATGGGTCACGCCCGCGATCCGGCCGGGCAGCCCGGCCGGGATGCCCGCGGTGAGCCGGGAGCGGTAGAGGGATGCGTACACGCTGCCGATGACGGCGACGCCCAGCGTCCCGCCCAGCAGCCGGGTGGAGTCGTTGACGGCCGACCCGACGCCTGCCTTGCGCCGCGACACGGCACCCATGATGGACTCGGTGGCCGGCGCGGAGGTCAGGCCCATCCCGAGCCCGTACAGCACCATCTGGACCGCGATGATCCCGTAGCTGGTGGTGGCGCTCGTCACGGCGGCCACCCAGCCGTAGAACGCTGCCATGGCGACCAGCCCGACGGTGACCACGAGCTTGGTCCCCGCCCGCACCGCGAGCTGGGTTCCGACGACCGACCCGACGCCCACCGACAGCGCGACGGGGAGCAGGTGCACCCCGGTGGACAGCGGCCCGTAGCCCCGGACGAACTGGAAGTACTGCGTGATCAGGAAAATGAACCCGAGCAGGGTGAAGAACGCCACCGTGACCGAGGCGCTGGCCGCGCTGAACCGCATGTTGCGGAACAGCCGCACGTCGAGCATCGGGTGGGCGGCCCGCCGCTCCCAGGTGATGAACGCGGCCAGCAGCACGGCCGAGACCGCGAACCCGGCGACGCTCCGCCCGCTGCTCCAGCCGTAGCCCGGCGCCTCGATGATGGTGAAGACCAGCAGCGCCATGGCCCCGGTCGACAGCACCAGGCCCGGGATGTCCACCCGGGCGGCGCCGGTGTCCCTCGACGCCGGCACGCTCACCGCGACCATCAGGATGCTGACCGCGGCCACCGGACCCATCGCGAAGAAGATGCTGGTCCAGCTGAAGTGCTCCAGCAGCCAGCCGCCGACGATGGGCCCGAGCGCGATCGCGACCCCCGCGCTGGCGCCCCACAGCCCGATCGCGCGGGCCCGCTCGCTCCGCCCGGTGAAGATGTTGGTGATCAGCGAGAGCGTCGCCGGGAAGGTCATCGCCGCCCCCAGCCCCATCACCGACCTGGCCGCGATCAGCTGCGCCGGGCTGGTGGTGAAGCCGCCGGCCACGCTGGCCGCGCCGAAGACGGCCAGCCCGGCCAGCGGCATCCCCTTGCGGCCGTACCGGTCCGACAGGCTGCCGAACGTCAGCAGCAGCGCGGCGAACACCAGGTTGTACGCGTCCACCACCCACTGCAGCTGGGTGGTGGTGGCGTGCAGCTCCCGCACCAGGCTGGGCAGCGCGACGTTGACCAGGGTCGTGTCCAGGTTGATCGCGAAGGAGGCAAGCAGCAGGGCGATAAGGATCAGAGGCTTCGAGCGCATGGTTGAGATACTGAATGTGTGACTTTAAAAGGTCAAGTTGTTTAGCTTGGGAATCAACTAAAGGTCGGTTACCCTAGGGGCATGCGCAGCTATGGCCAGTTCTGCTCGGTGGCGAAGGCGCTCGACGTGGTCGGCGACCGGTGGACCCTGCTCATCATCCGGGAGCTCCTCACCCAGGGCCCGTGCCGGTACACCGACCTCAAGAACGGGCTGCCGGGCATCGCCACCAATCTTCTTTCCGAACGGCTCCGCGACCTCGAATCAGCCGGGCTGATCCAGCGGACCGAGGCCCCGCCGCCGATCGCCACGTCACTGTTCGGCCTGACCGACGCGGGCGCCGAGCTCGAGCCGGTGCTCAGCGCGCTCGGCGGCTGGGGGCTGCGGTACATGACCGGGCCCGACGACGGCGACGAGTTCCGCAGTCACTGGTTCGCGTTCCCGGTCTCGCTGTTCCTGCGCGACCGCGACCCGGGCGGGCCGCCAGTGGCGATCGAGCTCCGCACGCCGCCCGGCACAGGCCGGCCCGCGGTCATCGAGATATCCGGCGGCACGGTCCGCACCCGGCTCGGCACCGCGGCCGCTCCCGACCTCGTCCTCACCGGGATCCCGAAGCTCATCCTCGGCCTGCTCTCGGCTTACCTCAGCGTCCCGGAGGCGCAGGACCTCGGCCTGGAGATCAGCGGGGACGCCGGCGTCCTGCGGCGCGTCCAGCCGGACAGCGCCGGCCTGCCGCTGCTAGCTTCGCGCACGCTAAGAGCTTGACCGCGCCCGCAGCGTCGCCGCGCCCTCCCCGCTAAGCTCGCCGTCTGCCACCGGGCGGCCGGTCATGGCCATGACCAGGGGCAGCATCGGGCCCGAGACCCCGGGCCCGGTGCCATGCGACCACGTGGTGTCGGTGGCCTGCAGGGTCAGCCCCTCGATGCGCCGCTTGGTGCCGATGATGAGGTTGGATCCCTTGAAGAAGTCCGCCACCTGCACCAGCGCATCCATCGGGTAGTCGTGCCGGATCCCCAGCGCCCGGCGGATGTCCTCGGCATGGATGATCGTCTCGCCGAGCATCGTGTCGGCCGGGCCGGGCGGGTGGTTGCGGGAGGTCAGCACCG
The DNA here is from genome assembly GCA_963697445.1 of uncultured Actinomycetes bacterium. Taxonomy (GTDB): domain Bacteria; phylum Actinomycetota; class Actinomycetes; order Streptosporangiales; family Streptosporangiaceae; genus PALSA-505. Next base: position 5,391 of record CAVOOC010000019.1, on the reverse strand, counting down.
ACTCGAAACGGGCCAGTCCGTCCGCCGGGGAGTCGCCCTTCTCCGTCGCGATGTCCTTGGCCTGCAGCCGGGGAAAACTGAAGCCCGAGCCGAGCATCTTCGTGAAGAACTTCGCGGGCGTGATCTTGGCTGTCGCGGTCATGTGCGCCAGCACGTCCCGGACCGTCCACTGCGTGCACAGCGAGCGCCTGGACCACTGGTCCGCGTCCAGCCCCCTCAGGTCAGCGGCCAGAGCCTTGCGCTCGGTCTCGATCACCGGCCAGACATCTATCTGCGCCATCGTTGCCCCGCCCCGCCCTCCGTATTATTCGGTGAACGCTAAATTAGCTAATGGCCGAACAAGCCGCAACCACGGCCTCGGCCGCAGCGACCGGGCCGGGGTACGTGACGGGTCCACCGGGAGGCAGGGTGCGTGACATCCAGAAGGTGATCACGGCGCTCGCCTCGCCCATCCGGCGCGAGATCCTCGCCCTCATCTGGGACCGTGAGGTACCCGCCGGGGAGATCGCCGCGGCCTTCGCGGTGACCAAGCCGACCATCTCCCAGCACCTGGCCGTCCTGCGCGAGGCCGGCCTGGCCACGACCACCGCGGTCGGAACGTCGCGCCGCTACCGAGCCCGCCGGGACGCGCTCAGCGGCCTGCACGCCGCTCTCGGCGACCCGGGCAAGTGGACCAGCGCCGGCGACGCGCCCGAGCGGGCGCTGTCGGACGCGAGCACCAGGCCGGTCGTGATCGCCAGCACCGACGTCGGGACCGACCAGGGGGCGACGTTCGCCGCGTTCACCGATCCCGCGGTGTACTCCCGCTGGCTCGGCGTGCCGGTCACGATCGATGACGGCCGCTTCGCCTGCACGATGGAGTGGGGGACGGAGGTACGCGGCCGGTACGAGCTGGTCCACCCGCCCGAGCTCATCGTCATGCGGTGGGACTTCGAGGACGGCAACGTCCCCGTGCCCGGCGGCGAGATGACCGGCTACCTGCGGATCCAGCCGCGGGACGGGGGCGCGCACGTCGAGGTCCACCAGCTGGTCGACACGCCCGCCCAGGCCGAATTCATGACGGCGGCCTGGACGCTGGTGCTGGGCCGGCTGCGGGCCGGGGTGGTGAGCGCCACGGCCCGCGGCCCGGCGATGGACCCCAGGCCGCGGCGCCCCAAGCGCCGCTAGTGCCGCAGGAAAGTTAGGTTTGCGGCGGCGACTCGAGCCGAGCGCCGAGATGGGTGCCTACTATTACCCCACCGGTGGGGTAATAGTAGGCGTTGATCATGACAGGGCCGGTGACTGACGGGACGAACCGCCGGCCGCGCTTCCGCGGAAGCGTCATCGGGCGGCGCTAGGGGTCTGAGGTCGCGTCCGCTATCGCCTCCAGCGGCACGGGGGTCAGCAGCGGCCGCGCGTGCAGGTCGCCGGCCTCTGCGAGCGGCCGGCCGGCGGCCGCCGCCACCGCGTACTGCAGCGCCGGGCCGCAGATCCGGCCCTGACAGTAGCCCATGCCGCACCGGGTGAGCCCCTTGACCGCGCGCACGTCGCTGGCCCCGGCCGTGACCGCGTCGCCGATCTGCGCCCACCGGGTGTCCTCGCACCGGCAGGCGATCGTGCCGGGCCCGGGCCAGTCCAGCCAGCCGGGCCGGAACGGGTACGCCTCGTCGAGCAGCGCCGCGAACCGCCGGGCCGGCCCGAGCCTGGCCCGCAGCGTCCGGGTCCGCGCCGCATAGGCCGCCGGATGCAGCCGGCCGAGGTAGCGGGCGGCCGAGGCGCCGGCCAGGTACCCCTCCAGCTCGGCCAGCTGCGCGCCGCCGATCCCGGTGACCTCGCCGGCGGCGAACACGCCCGGCACCGACGTGGCCTGGTCGCCGTCATGCGTCACCGCGGCTACCGGCCGCGCCGGATGCTGCGCGTCGGCGCAGCCCAGCGCGCGGGCCAGCTCCAGCGCGGGGGAGAAGCCGAAGCTCGCGTGCACCGCGTCCACGGTCTCCACGCGCCGCGAGCCGGGCACCGGCCGCCAGTCCCGGTCCAGCCGCGCGACCGCGGCCCGTTGCACCCGCCCCGCGCCGTGGCACGCGACGACCGCGTGAGCGGTGCGGACCGGCACCCGGTACCGGGCCAGCGTCGCGGCGTAACCCGCGGCCTCGCGGAGCTTGCCCGGATACGCGGCGAGCCGGGCCGCGTGCCGGGCGCTCACCTTGGCCGCGGTGGCCTCGAGCACCGCGGCGACCCGGACCCCGGCGGCGGCGAGCCCGGCCGCGACCGGCAGCAGCAGCGGCCCGGACCCCGCGACGATGACCCGGGTCCCGGCCGTCACGCCCTGGCCCTTCAGCAGCGCCTGGGCCGCACCCGCGGTGGTCACGCCGGGCAGGTCCCAGCCGGGGAACGGCAGCACGAGCTCGGTGGCGCCGGTGGCCACGACGACCGAGCGGGCCCGCAGCTCGCCGGGCGCCGCGCCGCCGCGGCCGGCCGCGTCAGCCAGCCGCAGCACGAACCCGCCGTCCGCCCCGGCCCCGGGGTCCGGCGCCGCGTGCCACACCGAGGCCGCGGCCAGGTGCCTGATCCGCGGGTGCCGCGCGGCCCGCTGCAGCCGCGGCGGCAGCCGTTCGGAATCCGGCGAAGCCGACCTGCCGCCGCCGGAGTTCACCGTGTTCTGCCGGTAGATCTGGCCGCCGATCGCCTGGCCCGAGTCGATCAGCGTGACCGAGCAGCCGAAGCCGGCGGCGGCGAGCGCCGCGGCCAGGCCGGCCGGTCCCGCCCCCACGACCGCTAGGTCGCAGCGGGCAGGCGTACTCACGCGCTGATCCCCGGCGAGGCGCAGGTCCGGACCTCGTCGCCGTCCCTGACCGGCATGAGGCAGGCCCGGACGGCGCGTTCGTCACCCACGTCCACCAGGCAGTCGAAGCACACGCCGATGCCGCAGAACAGCCCGCGCGGCCGGGCATCGGCGCGCGTCAGCCGCCAGGACGTGACCCCGTGCGCCAGCAGCGCCGCGCCGATCGTCATGCCGCGCGGCGCGTCCATCGCCGCGCCGTCGAAGCTGAACCGCACCCGGTCAGCGGTCATCGCGGTCCCCGTACCGGGCGGCAAACCGGGCGGGGGAGAACGGCGCCGGGTCCACCGCGGCGGGGGTGCCGTCGATGATCGCGGTGAGCAGCTCGGCGGTGGCCGGGGCCAGGCCGATGCCCGCGCCCTCGTGCCCGGTCGCGTGGTAGAGGCCGGGCACCGCGGGATCGGGGCCGATTACCGGCAGGTGGTCGCGGCAGGCCGGGCGGTACCCGGTGTACGCGCGGAGCGCGCGCACCCGGCGCAGGAACGGGAACAGCTCGATGGCCCGCCGCGCGATCTCGGCCAGCACCGCGGCGTCGGGCGGCGGCCCGGGCCGGCCCGCCGCCCCGGGCAGGCTGCCGCCGAAGTCCCGGCTGGACCCGATCAGCACGGTGCCGCTGGCGGTGGACTCGACCACCGCGGAGCAGGCGAGCGCGTCGTCGTCGCTGGCCACCGCGGCCACGTAGTCGCACTCGTACACCTTGTGCCCGATCACCTGCGGCAGCGGCTCGGTGACCAGGATGTGCCCGCGCCGCGGCCGCACCGGCAGGTCCGAGCCGAGCCGCCGGGCCAGCTGCCCGCCCCACGGCCCGGCCGCGTTGACCACCACCGGCGCGGCGATCGCGCCGCGGTCGGTGACCAGCCGCAGCGCCGTGCCGGCGGGTTCCAGCCGGGTCGCTTCGGCGCGGGCGACGGTCAGGCCGCCGGGGCGGGCGGCCCGGGCCAGGAAGGCCAGGGCCGCGCGCATCGGCTGCACCTGGCAGTCCTGCGGGTAGAAGGCGCCGCCGGCCAGCCCCGGCGCGATCCGCGGCTCCGCCGCCCGCAGCCCGGCCTCGTCCAGGCTGGTCACCTTGGCCCCGGCGGCCCGCTGCGCGGCGGCCTGCGCCAGCAGCGCGGCCAGCTGGCCCGGATCGTGCGCGACGACCACGCCGCCCTTGCGCTCGAACTCGAACTCCGCGCCGTGCCCGGCGGCAAACTCCTGCCACAGCGCGACACTGCGCAGCGCGAGCGACAGGTCCGGGCCGGGCAGGTGGTCCGAGACCAGGATGTTGCCCTCGCCGGCCGCGGTCGTCCCGCCGAGCGGGCCGCTGCGGTCGAGCACGCAGACGCTGCGCCCGGTGGCGGCCAGGAACGCAGCGGTCGCGGCGCCGATCATCCCGGCACCGATGATCACGGCGTCCGCGGTGGCGGGCAGCACGTCGCCTGCGAGGGTCACCCGTTCATGGTGACAGCGTCAGAGCCCGCATGCCTCCAGGAAAGCACCATGCTGCTGATCGACCGCGCCGGTCACCCCGGCGGCGGACATCGCGGCGGGCGCGGCGGCGAACATGGCGGCGAGCGACCCGGCGGCCTCGGCGGCCCGCGGCTGCCAGGTGCCGAGCCAGCCTGCCAGCACGTCCCGCAGCTCGGGCTTGCGCTCCAGCGCGTACCGCACCAGCGCCGCCGACCAGTCCTGGCTGCGCTGGGAGTTGACACCGAACTCGGCGAACAGCAGCGAGAGGAACTCGTCGGAGTTGCTCCCGGCCAGCGCGGCGAACTGGGAGTTCAGCAGGGCGTCCAGGGCAGGCTTCACCGCCAGGTTCCGCGCGGCGAACGCCTCGCCCCAGTCGTGGCAGGCCAGCAGCTGCTCGCAGGCGCGGCGCAGCGGCTGCCAGGCCGGGTCGTTCTCCCAGGCGCCGCGGGCCAGCCCGGTGGTCGCGATCTCGTCGCCGTGCGCGTTGCCCAGCACCTTGGTCCAGTACGCGATGCGCTGCACGCGGCGCATCTCGTCCGCGGCGCCGAAGTGGGCGGCGTTGGTGATGAAGGCCGACGGCGCCATCTGCCCGACGTACAGGCCGGTCATCTGCAGCACGTGCAGCGGGAACCGCAGCGGCACGAACAGCGCGCGCAGCGTGGCCACCCAGCCCGGGTCCAGGCGGGTCACCGATCCGGCCGCCTCGTGCGTGTCAATGAGCAGGTCCAGGTAGGTCTCGTGGTCGTGCTGCAGCGAGACGTAGTCCTTGTAGGTCAGCCTGTGCGGGTCGCGGAAGCCCTCCCAGTCGTCTACCTGGAAAGGTGAGCCCTCCCGGTAGGTGAGGTACCAGCGGTTGAGCGGCATGCCGGGATCGAGCTCGAACGGCGCGGGCTCCTTGCGGAAGTGGTAGTGGAAGCGCGCCGCGGTCACCTCGTAGGTGCTGGGCTTGCGCCGGACGTCACCGAGCAGGCTCCAGGTCTTGTGCGTCCTGGCGGGTCTGGTCGCCATCGGTCAGTCCTGCCTCTCCAGGTACCAGAGCACCTCATCGTCGGTGGCCTTCATCCTGCCCGCGAACGCCGACAGCGACGGCTCGAGCTGGGACAGCTCGAAGGTGCGGCCGAGTG
>CAVOOC010000018.1:0-568063 GCA_963697445.1 uncultured Actinomycetes bacterium | reverse complement strand
GTGGCCGAGACCGGCCATATGCCGGGAATGCCCGGCGGCCTTGATCGCGAAACCCTGCCCGAGAAGTTCAGGAGGCTTCGTCCGGTCAACGATCGGGGTTCACGACGCGGTTCCACAGGATGTGGGCATCAGTGAGCCAGCCTTCGCGGTCTTTGGCGTACTTCTCACGCGTCCGGAAAACGAGGTTGACCGGCCTCTTCGTGCGCCGATACGCGGTCGACGGCCATGCGGTAGATCGCGTGCTCGTCCCGCACGCCGACGGCGAGGACCGCGCGGATGCCAGTCTGGATGTCGGCGTAGAGGAGCCGGAACCGCTGCGCGCCGGTGCCGGGGACATCGAACCTGACGCGGGCCAGGCCGGTCAGGTCGCCGCTCACCCGCCGAGTGCCGAGCGCCTTGCCTGTCACGCGGCCGTGGGCCAGGTCGTCCAGCGCCGCGCGAGCCGCGCCAACCGCCTCGGGACCATGAGCGGCCAGCGCCTCGATGTCGTCGGCAACAGCCGGATGAAAGACCAGCCGATAACGCGGCCTCTTGCCGGTGCGGCTCACGCAGGCTTGCGCTCCGTGGCCCCTTCGGCTGCGCGCAGCGCGGCGTCGATCTGGTCCTCACTTAGCCATGGCCCGTGGTCAGCTAGGCGCCGCTGGACAAGCTCTTCGTCGAGCGCGTCCTCAGCGTGCGCGAGCAGCTTCTCCCAGATCGCTATCGGGACCAGGACCGCCTGCGCGCGGCGGTGGGAACCGAAGAACACCGGCTCGGTGTCACCTTCATCGAAGCGCTTGGTGATCTGGCCAAGTGCCACCCGGACCTCGCTCGTCGTCACCACAGGAGTTTCCATAGCTCTAGCGTACAGGAATCTGTACAAGTTCCTGTACGGAGATGGGGCATCGATCGCGCCGCTGGGATCTGTGTAAAGCATCAAGCGGGACTTGTAAACATGTGTTGTCCGACGCTCCAGGACTACAGCTCCGTCTCGGCAGTGGCCTGACCAGCGGAATCGGCCCACTCAGCGTCCCGAAAACGATCTTGCTCGATGTGGTGATAAATATCTTTACTCCTTTTAAAGGCGCGCGGAGCGCGCCGCGCGCCTGGCGGCGCGACCTGTCCGCGCGAGAGCGCAACGCGGCCAGGGAACTCATGACGTGCCGGGTCGCCTGGCGGGCGGGCGTGATGTGCCCGCAGGAAACCGCCGCCTGGTGCGGCCGCTCCGCCTTAGCACCTTCGGTGCACGGCGGCCGGCCTCCCGGCGGCAGCCCGGACACCGGCCCGCGCGGGTTACCGCCGCCACATTCGGCCGGGCGCGATGCCGCAGAAAAGGGCCAATCCTCCTGGCGTTCTAGTCTTGAGCCGACCAAGATCACCGTCAAGGGCGGCGCCTGCGGCGCCGTCACACGTGACTCGCTCCGCTCGCCCCTGACACTGATCATGCCCGGCACGGTCCGGCGCCTATCAGGAGGATGGCCAGGCATGAATGATCAGCACGGCTGGCCTGTTTGACACGCGCAGCCGCAAGGCCTTCCAACCCATCTTGCTGGTGCTGGCTAATCGGCAGGCCGGAATTACGCTGGGCTTGTTGGCCGGCTCACCGACCAGTGCCATGTCAACGCTGGCGTCATCACGGCGTGGAGTCGCCAGTGCCTGGCTTCGGAGGCGGGCACTGGTCGCTGTCCGGGCCCTGGGCAGGCTGGGGTACCGTTCTGCCGCGCATGGCTCATCGCGCAACCAGTGCCCGTGAGGGTTTGCGCTCAGCAACGCCTGAGTGTGCGGGCCATCAGCTGAGGCAGGGGGACGTTGGCCGCTGCCGGGGAGCGGTCACGACCCCGTGCCTAGGATGCCGCACCTCGCGTGGCTTGCGAGGTACGGCATCCGTTATCTGGCGCGGATTGTGTTAGGGGGTGACGAAGTTGACCGATGTCCCCCAGTTCGCCTGGCCGTCCCTGGTCCCGCCGCAGGTGCCGATCGCGAAGGGATTGAACGCAGGCGGTGCGCAGTTGGGGTGCTGGATGTACTCGCTGGCGAAGTAGTACCTGCCGCCCATGAGGACCGCGGCGCCGTAGTCGCCCCAGCGCGGCCGGAAGGCGGGGGTGGGGCTTGGATAGTTCTGGTATTCGGTAAAGCCGTCCTGCGGCGACTGGCCGAGGTCGGCGATGTTGATGGTGGACTGCAGTAGCGTGCCCGACGTGCTGGTCAGGCGGCCGAATGCGGAGCTGGGGAAGAAGCCGCCGTTGTCGGCTCCGGCCGTCCCGCCGTTACCGTTCAGCGTGAAGGACACGATGGCCCGGCCGTTGCTCGCGCCTGCCGCGAAGGCCGGGAATTCCAGCTCCTCGTGCATCGCCGAGATGTAGGACTGGCTGGTCAGGCTGAACCGCCCGGTCCGGTCGAAACTACGCGTGCCGACCACCCAGTAGGCGACACCCGCATGTGTTTCGGGAGTGTTGCTGGCCGCGTACGTCTGCACGATCTCGGTGTTCGCGCCGGCCCACAGCTGGCCATTCCCCTGCGCGGCCTGGGTGATGTTATCGCCGTTGGTGGTGATAGGTCCTTCGGGGCAGTGAGGGACCGTGCCCCCAGCCTTGCGACACTGGTTGCCCAGCGGTATCGGCCCGGCCTTTTGCGGGGCGAGGAATGGCGTGGGAGTCGGTGCCCCCAGGCTCGACGGGTCGTAGTAGTGCTGGACGCCGGAGAACAGCTGGCCGCCGAAGCGGATGCCGGAGCAGGCCGAGCAGCCGGAGCTGTTGAGATTCTTCAGCCCGGTCCAGTCGAAGACCGCCAGCTGGTTGCCGCCCAGGCCGTAGAAGTCCGGGTTGGTGAGCATGAACCCGGACCCGCCGTGGCTGTTGTCGAACTGGCCCGGGTTGGCCGTGGCGGGGATCACGCCGAGCCAGCAGGCGATGCCGGGTTGGAAGAACCTGTTGTCACTGGCACAGGTGCCGTTCGGTGTTTTCAGCAGGCCCATGTTCTCGTAGGCCACGGTGACGGCGGGATTCGGCTGCCCGCTGGGCTTGGCGACGGGCAGGCCCTTTTCCAGCGCGTTCTTGCCGAACGCGAATTCCTGCGCGCCGTTGAAGAACCCGCCACCGATGCCATTCCCTCTCAGCGGGAACTCGTCATAGAACAGCAGGAACGCATCCCGGGTAACCGAGGTCTTCCCGAAGTCGTTGAGCAGGAAGGGAGCACCTGGCTCCTTCGGGTTGAAGTTCGCGTCGACGAAGTAGACGTTGTACGGGCCGAACGGGCTCGAACCCGTGGTCACCGCGATGCCCTCGAGGCAGGTGTTGGCCACGGCGGCGAAGCAGCCGACGAACGGCCCGCCCTTGGACTCCGGGCTCTTCGAGACGAACTGGGTGATGAACCAGTGCCCGCCGTTGGCGGAGTCAAACACGCAGGAGGGGTCCCCGCCGCTGCTCCAGTGCCGCTTTCCGAGCCCCATCACCCGGTCCAGCGAGATGACCGGGGATGTCCGCTTCAGGGCCTTGTTGAAGATCAGCATCTCGCCGATGTTGTTGGTCTCGATCACGGACCCGTTACCGGCGCACAATCCCTGGTCCGGCGGCTCGACATCCTTGAACTTGTTGGTGGTGTGCGTGGCGCTGTCGACCGCGTTGATGCCGTTCACGCCGGTCGCGCCGCCCGCGAACGAGCTGATGGTGTCGCAGCCAGCGCGCAGCGGCTGACAGCTCACCGTCGGGATCTGGATAGTCGAAGCATTGCTGCGCGCTGGCACACGGGGACGCAGCAACGGCAACGCCCTCGCCCGGTCCAGCGACTTCGCCTGCCCGCTGCGTGCCTGGCTGGCGGACAGATGGGCCACCGACGGCGTGCGGAACGGGCCGGTGAGCAGGTGACAGCCGGGGGCGGCGCAACCGGTCGCGGCCGGGCCGGTGAAGGTTGGCTTGAATGACCCCAGGCTTGATGAGGTAACAGCGCTCGCGGCGCTGTGGTGCGGAGCCGCCGCAGCCGGCCCCCCGGTGGCGACCAGGAGCATCGCCGGAAGGGATAGCAGCGACAGCAGCAGTGCGATCTTGAAGCGCATGGCTTTCATAACGTGTTTCCTCCCTACTCGGCCGCTTGCGGGGCCGCCATGGGAGAGTTCCGCGCCCCCGGAAAGGCGGGCGCGCTGTGCGCCTGTCCACGACCAGGGAGCCGCGCGGGACGGATCGCCCGCACTGCCGACCTAGTGCGGGTTCCGTCCGGGAGTTAAGAAACTGCTCATGGCGCTGCACGGATCATAGCGATCTTAGAACGATCGGACAATAGGCCTGATTTGTCTCACTATGCCGGAAATAACGTCTCACCAGCTTCACCACAACGTTGACGGCGCTAAACCAGGTCCTGAACGGAGCCACGGTCTAGGTGCTGGTGTCGAAAGGGCCCCTTCGGGGTAGGTGATGGACGGTCCTCGCCCGGGACAGGTGGAGTAGGTGGGACCTGGGTAGTGTTTCCGCCGGAGGCGGGTATCGCTGGTCGCTACGGGGCTGGGAGCCCGGCCGGATCACCGGGGTTGCTGGTTCTTGCTGTTCATGTGCTGGCCGTTACCCAGCTCCGATCGTTGCTGGTGACGCTCAGCGCCGTGAGCCAGGCGAGTTGACAGCTGCGGCGAGCAGGCGGCCGGCCGGGACGACAGGCACCGGCCAAACGGCAGAGGTCCGTTGACCGCACGGCAGCTAGCCCGGCATACACTTGCCCGGCAGACCAGGCTCACCCTGGTGAGTTATCAAGGTTCGAGCAGGCGAAGCTGACGGCGGCAACCGGCATCAAGGACGCGCGCTCTCAAGATGTTGCCGATCTTGCTAACGCTTTGCTAACAACGGCCCTGGAAACGTGTGGCCGATCCTGAACTCCGGCAGGAGCTAACGCGCCGTACGGGCCGATCAGCTGGCCCGTGGTGGATTCACCTGGACCCGCAAATCCTCCTGAAAATCGGAAGCTCAAACCCACGGCTTCACCAGCCGGATCGGAAGCCACACAGGGTGCAAGTACAGCAACGCCACCGACCGCGAGCGGGTTCATCAGACTGCGGCCGACCACTGTGCCATCGACCGCGAGCGACCTCGCTGCCAGGAGTTCGCATCGACTGCCAGGAGTTCGCGTCGAGAGGACAGGGCCATGGACACCCAGCCGTCCGGCTCAAGAAACAAGATCTGATTGGTGGACCGCGGCGGACACGCTATTGAGTTGTCAAGCAGCTGGCGCCCTCGCGCATGATCAGTTCTAGTTGCAGTTCTAGTTGCAGTTCTAGTTGCAGTTCACCCTCGTCCAGCGGAGTCCAGGGATGTACGCACTACCACCGTGACCTGGGCAATAGCCCTTCGTGGACCGACCCGAACTGCCCCCGGTCAAGCTCTTAATCCGCGGGGTCGGGGTTCGAGTCCCTGGCGGCGCACCCGTTCTGACCTGGTATTTTGTCAGTTCTCATGCCTGTGCGGCGCTGGCGGTATGGGCAGAGGTTGGCCTTGGTATGGCCGCCCGCTTCGCCAGGTGTGTTCCCGCTCCGCTGGGCAGGATCTTCTGAGTTCTCCTCACCGCAGGGCGTGCAGACGGCTGCCGGTGTGGAGCCGCGATTTGGCGGGCGGGGGGCACAAGGTGACGTGGCCGTCGTATTGCTGGAGCTGCCAGGAGATGATCGCGGTGCCGGTATCGAAGTCGATATCGCACCAGCGCAGCCCGGCGGCTTCGCCGCGCCGCAGGCCGCGCAGCGCAATCAGGTGGTAGGCGGCAACAGCCGGTGGCCCTGGATGGCGTTGAGGAACGCGGCGGTCTGCGCGGGTGTCCACACGGCGACGGGTGGGCGGATGCCGGTGCGCTGCCATTCTCTGACCCGCTCCGTGGTCCATATCACGGCTTTGGGCCGCCGCGCGGTGGGCAACTCGGCGCGGGAGGCGGCGTTGGTGGTGATGTGCCCGGCGCGGATGGCAGCATTCAGCGCCGTCCGCAGTGTCGCCTTGACGCGGACCAGTGTTGCGGTGGTCACAGGCCGACTCATGGCTTCATGCTGCCGGGTGATCGCGGTAAACATCGCCTGCACATGCGCTGGTGACAGATCAGCCAGCAGGATCTGCCCGAGGCAAGGCGCCAGGTAAAGGCGCATGTGCGCGGCGTAACCGCGCAGCGTGGAGCTCCTGGGCGCGGTCCGGCTCACCAGCCAGCGCTCCAGCCACTGCCCCACCGTCAGCGGCGGGCTGTCTGGGTTGCCAGGTGATGGAATCTGGAGCCGCGCGAGTGCTGTTTGTGCGCTGTCCCGGCTAGGGAAGCCACCGCGGCGGATGCGGCGGCGCCCGTCCAGCCCGGCTGGCAGTTCCAGCGACAGGTACCAGCTTCCGTGTCCTTCCTCGCCGCGCAGCGGGCACCGCGCACCCATGCGTTGGCCGCTGCCTGGTTCGCGGCAGCCGCACCAGCTGTATACGCACCCTTGTGAACTCATGGCAGTTCCTCCTTGGCGATGCTTCTTCGCGTCTAGCCTCCTATTCAGCGGCCGGGGATTATGAGGGAAATCATTCCCATCTCTACGTGATGTGGGTATACTTTCCTTCATGAAAGCCGAGGCCGCCGAGGGTTTTCATGAGCTTCTCGGCGATACCTTCACCTATGGGGAAGCCCGCGCAGCCGGACTGAGCGACCGGCGTCTTTACGGGCTCCGGGATGCCGGGCAGGTCATCGCCCTGGGCGGCGGGGTCTACCGCTGGGCGAACGCCCCGCCTGCCGATGATGACCTGGTGGAGATCGCGGAGCGGGTTCCCCGGGTGACGCTGTGCCTGGAGACTGCGCTCGCCCGGCACGGCCTGATCGACGCGATCCCTGCCGCGATCGATATCGCGGTCCCGCGTGGCAGCACCCGCCCCGCGCTGCGGGCGCCCTGCCGCCTGCATCAGTTCGACGCCCGCACCTTTGACCTGGAGCGGGAACTGCTCGATGTCGGCGCGCGGCGGCCTTTGGGCCTCTATAGCGCGGAACGCTCGGTCATCGACGCTGTCCGGCTGCGTCACCGTGAAGGCAGTGACCTGGCGTGGCAGGCTCTGCGGCGCTGGCTGGACCAGCCGGGGGCGAGTCCTGCCCGGCTCACTGAGCTGGCTCAGCGGTTCCCTCATGCCGAGCCCGCGCTGCGCCAGGCGTTGGCGGTGCTGTTGTGACGGCACCGTCGCGCGCCACCATCGCCGGACAGGCCTATCTGGATCTGCGCAGGAAGGCCCGGCAGGATCGGCGCCCGGTCGATGAGCTGATCCAGCTTTACGTCCTGGAGGGCTTCCTCGCCCGGCTGGCCCAGACACCCTTCGCCGAGCGGTTCGTACTCAAGGGCGGCATGCTGCTGGCCGCACTCGGGGAGCGCCGCCCGACCCGCGACATCGACCTGCAGGCCAGCACCACGGGCAGCGATACCGGCACCGTGCTCGCCCCAGTGCGCCAGATCGCCGGCACGCCCCTGCCTGACGGCGTGGTGTTCGACCTGGAGACAGCCGCCGCGAGAGAGATCCGGGACGAAGACATCTACCCAGGGGTCCGGGTGACGATGACCGCACGGCTCGCGACCGCCCGGCGGCGTCGGCCCGGTGCCGGGCTGAGTGAACAGGGTAAGGGGCGGCTATGGTGCCCATGTCGGGCAAGCGCGGCACCTTGCCGAGTGCGGAGGCGGGCCGGCTGATAGGAACGTGGAGCTAGTCGCACGATTTCGCCTCAGCCTGGCAAGAGCTTCGCTTCCATCGGCATTCCAGGCCATACGCAGTGAGGTGGGTAAGTTTGACGGCACCGGAATCCGAGGGGACTGCCGAGACGCCAGACCCATACGGAGCGTTCCCCCGGCTGAGCGAGGCACAGATCGAGGCCCTGGCGGCGCACGGCTACCGGCGCGGCACCCAGCTAGGCGAGGTGCTGTTCCGCGAGGGGGATCCGAGTTGCGACTTCTTCGTCGTCCTGGCGGGGAAGGTGGCGATGGTGGCAGGCTATGGCGGGGACGAGCGGGTGATCAGCGTTCACGGCCCCGGCCGGTTCCTGGGCGAGCTTAACCTGCTCACCGGAGAGACCGTATTCGTGACCGCAGTGGTACGCGAGCCGGGCGAGGTGCTGGTTGTGCCGGTGGAGCATCTGCGCCAGCTTGTCACCAGGGATCCGGTGCTCGGGGACCTGATCCTACGCGCCTACCTGCTACGCCGTTCCCTGCTGATCGAGCTCGGAACAGGCTTCCGGATCGTCGGCTCCCGCTTCGTCCCCGACACCCGCCGGCTGCGCGAGCTTGCCGCCCGCAATCGCCTGCCGCACCAGTTCATCGACCTCGAACAGGACAAGGCGGCAGAGGCGCTGCTCCACCGGCTGGGCGTCCGCCCCGAGGAGACGCCAGTAGTCATCTGGCGGGACCATGTCCTGCGCAACCCGGCGAACGCCGAGCTCGCTCAAATGCTCGGCCTGCGGCGGGCCGCCCTGGACGCCAGCACGAATGATCTCATCATTGTCGGAGCTGGTCCGGCGGGCCTTGCGGCCGCCGTCTATGGCGCGTCGGAGGGCTTGGCCACGGTGGTCATCGAGGCTGTCGCGACAGGGGGCCAGGCGGGGACGTCCCCGCGAATTGAGAACTACCTCGGCTTCCCGGCCGGGATCTCGGGCACGGAGCTCGCGGAACGGGCCGTCATCCAGGCCCGGAAGTTCGGCGCGCAGATCATCGTCCCGGCCCAGGCGACCGCGCTCGGCGAGGCCGACGGCCGCTACGCCGTCCGCCTGGACGACGGCACCTCTGTCACCGGACTGGCGGTGCTGATCGCGACCGGCGCCCGCTATCGCCGGCCGGCAGTTGCGCGGCTTGAGGAGTTCGAGGGAGTGAGCGTGTTTTACGCTGCCACCGCGGTGGCAGCCCGAGCGTGCACAGGCGGCCCAGTGGTCATCGTCGGAGGCGGCAACTCGGCCGCCAGGCGGCGCTATACCTGGCCAGGCACGCGACAAGGGCGTACCTGCTGATCCGCGGTGGTGACCTCAGCCAGGGCATGTCGCGGTACCTGGCTGACCAGCTCCAGCAGGACCCCAACGTGGAGATCCTGCACCACACCGAGGTCCGCGAACTCCTCGCCGAGTGGGAACTCCGCGGGGTCATCGCCGAGGACAACCAGACCGGGCAGCGCCGGACACTGGAAGCGCGTGCCCTGTTCGTCTTCATCGGCGGAGATCCCCAGACCCGCTGGCTCGCAGATCAGCTCGCCTTGGACGACGACGGATTCGTCCTCACCGGCACCGTCGTCGCGGCCGCGGAGGCCACTGCGTGGCCGCCCGGCCGCGCTCCTTTCCTGCTTGAGACCAGCCGGCCGGGCATCTTCGCCGCGGGAGACGTCCGGAGCGGATCGGTCAAGCGGGTGGCGGCCGCCGCGGGCGAGGGTTCCATGGCCGTCCGCCTCGTGCACGAGCATCTCGAGGACCTGGGGATGCCCCTGTCCCGATGGCGCCGCACCACGTGAGACCGGGGCCTCGGCCCTGGTGACGCTGTTACAGAGCCAGGAGCGCGATTGCGGGCTGACGCGATCTCGCCGCCCGTTGCTGGCGGTTGGCCGCTGCAGGCGTCCGCCTGGCGGGACAAGAACTCTCCGCTGTCTGCAGGCTGGACCTGTACGGATTGTGGCGGCTCTTGACCGTCTTCGAAGCACCTGATCGGTGCATCCTACCTGCGGAGTCGCAGCAAGCCCGCCTGCTGCGACTCCGCAGGACGACCGCCGCCCATTGAGCCCGACCTTGCCGGGCGTTTCGAGGACGGACTTCGGCGGCTCTCTCCGGCTGTCTTCATCCAAGAAAGCGAAGTCGGGACCGCTATCGCGGTGAGTGACGAGCAGGACTTGGCCGGGTCATCACGCTGTGTCGTCGCGGTCAGACTGCGGCTCGGGCACCTGCGCCCGGTCGTCGCCGTAGCGCTGGCGCACCTTCGCGGCCAGCGCCACAATTGCCTCTTCCCAGGTCGGCTCGGCCACGTCCAGGCTCGGGTCGTGCGACGGGGTGCCGCCGACCCGGAGCCCGGCCCGGTGCTGCACTGGAACATCCAGTGGCCACAGCACGGGGCCGTGCTCCGTCGTAACCTCAAGCCTGTCCCCCGAGCGGCCCAGGCTGACGTCCAGGTAAGCGAGGCCGTCGCTGTCGGACAGCCATCCCTCGGCTTCGATCCGGGCCCAGGTGGCTTCGTTGACTTCACGCGGATCGATGTCTGCCAGGTCGCTCGGCACAAGATACGTCCAGAAGACAGGATGGGCGGTCAGGTAGTGCCATGCCGCCAGCACGTCGGCCGGGTTCGCCGCGTACGCGGCGACCGTTCTCGCCCACCCCTCAGCACGGTACGCGGCGAGTTGCTCGGTGTTGTGCCGCCGTTCTTCTCGCGTGGGGGGCCGCATCGTCCAGTTCCGCTCGCCGGGCCCGCTGGTACAGGGTCATACCGTTCATCTCGTGCCAGCGTGTGCCGTCCTCGTCGGTCCACTCTCGGGACTCCGGCTCGTCTTCCCGCACCGGGCCTGCGATCAAGCCAACTCCCGGCTCGCGTGGCCTGGGCAGGTCGGGTCCCGCCATGTCAGCTCTCCTGACCCATCCGCTGCCCGCAGTCTGGGCAGAACAGCCGTGCCCCACGGTGTTCGCAGCCAACACCGCGCAGGTGATCACGGATCGTCCGGACGACGAACGCGATATGGTCAACCAGCGCGGCACCGAGATCGGAATCGGCGCCTCGCGCGATGACCTCGCCTTCCATGATCGGCACCGGCTCGGTGACGAACTTGCCGTCTTCGCCGACCCGGAGCAGGCGCTGGGCATACTCGCCAGATGGCACCATGTCGAGCTCGATCCGCCACGAGCCACCGCGTTCCCGGAAATAAAAGGTGCGGCCGTCCACAGTTCATTCCCACTGCTCAGGCGCATAAGAGCTGGTCCGCCTGGCATCCACGCCCGGCTGGCTGGCCAGCCAGGCGACGATCGCGTCCTCCTCGCGCTGGTGAGCCGCGCTCAGCTCCGCGGCCTGGGGGCTGTCCCACCATGCCTGCCAGTTAGCTGCCTCGGCAGCGCGGCGGTCCTCGTCCCAGGTGCAGCGGCAGTCGAAGCCATCGCCGTGCTCCGTCGAAAGCCGCGGATGACAGGAGCACGGGCACTCATTGCCGTCGGCATCGCAGGTATCGAACAGTACCGTTATGACCCTTCGCGCGGTGACCTCGCCCACTTCGGCGCTGGCCACGAGGTAGCGTGCGTAACGGTCGGCCAGTCGGCGCCGCTCAGCCTCGCGCTCCGTCTCGCGGCGGGCGCGCTCCTGCTCGCCACCACCGAGGTTGACAATGTAAAGGTCAGTCACCCCGCACAAGCTACTCACTGCGCGCTCATCAAGCATCCCGATATCTGGCCGCGCATCACGGCCCTCGCCACGGCCATCAGCGGCCCGCGATCAGCAGCTCGGCTTGGGGGTTCGGGCTCACGGGAACAGGCAATGGGCGTCAGCGCAAAAGACCGAAGTAACGCGACAGGCCATGCTCGACCTGCGACATGTCATCCCGCGTGAGATAGTCAACGATTTCGCCGGCAACGTACGAGACGTCGATGGTGCGGATCTGATCGATCAAGACCTTGGTATCCCGCCCCGCGATGACAACCTCCGGCCTGAAGACCGACGCCTGCGCGCTGGTCGAGGTCGGGATAGTGGTCACTGTGGACCAGGCGTCCTGCGAGGTACGAGGGCTACATGGGCAACTGGGGCAACACCCTGGACCGCTGGTACCAGCGGGCGGCGGTCGTCCTGTGGCCCTATGATCAGGCCTTTGCGAACCGCGCCGAAACCTCGCCAGCCTGGGCTCTCGTGGAGCTCGCCGCGATGGCGTCAACAGGCGACATGCCGGGCACGCAGGTCGCCGCGGCGACGCTCGCGCCCTTCTGGGACGGAGCCCTGATGGCGCGGGCAGCGGCCCGGACCGCAGAGGAGGGGGGCACGACATCCGGGCTCTTCGGCAAGGCGCTGCGGGCGGCGGACGCCGTGACGGACGCGGAAACCGCCGCGATGCTGCTGCGGCCGTTCCGTATTGAGAACCTGACTGACGCGTACGTGAACTCGTTCGGAAAGCTCGCCGACAAGTACGGCCAGCAGTGGACGGCGGAACTGCTGCGGACGTGGTTCGGCCGGGATCAGCCGACCTGGGCATACTGGGGCGGACAGGAACGGCAGCAGTGGGTATCGGACTGGCTGCCCGCCCTGTGCCAGGGGTTGCACGCCACAGGCAGTGCTGGCATGGTAGCCGCGCAGCGGCTCCTTGACCTGGCGCAGGAGTGGATCGGCAAGGAGATCGGCACAGTGCTCGCGCTGTCGCCGCCCAGCTACCTCGACAAGAATCTCGGCAGCCTGGGCCAACCGCTCGCCTCGGTGCTGGCGGGCGCCGCCGCGATCGGGGCAGCCAGCACACGAGACACCGTTTCCGGATATATCCGAAAACAGGAGGACGCGGTGACCGCGCTGGAGATACCCGCGCTGCGCGCCGCCGCGGAGCTGTCCCGGGACAGCGGCGATGTTGGCTTCGGCGACCTGGCCGCCGACTGCGCCGCCCGGCTCCGAGCCCGGCTCGTCCGCCCGCAGCGCGCGCCCGGCGACTGGTCGATCGACCTGCCCGCAGGCGGCTGCACATGCGACCTGTGCGACACGCTCCGCGTGTTCCTGAAAGACGAGAGCCGGCGCACCTTCGAGTGGCCGCTCGCCCAGCAGCGCAGGCAGCACGTCCACTCCCGGATCGACGCCGCCGAACTGCCCGTCACTCACGTGACCAGGCGGCAAGGCAGGCCCTACACCCTCGTCCTGCACAAGAGCGACGCGCTTTTCGCCCGCGAGCAGGAGGCGCGTACCAGAGACGAAAGGGATCTGGAGTGGCTCGCGGCAGAGTGGAATCCTGGCGCTTGACCGGTGACAACCATGTCGAGCGGGCCGCTGTGCTGGAGGAGTATCTGACCCTGGCGCGCGCCCACGACGGCGAGACGTGGTTCGACGCCGGGTCTGGAGCGAGGAACTTGCCGACAGCTATCTCGCGCTCGGCCAGGTCGATGACGCGGCCCGCGTGATCAGCGACGCGACCCGCCGTGGCGACGCCGATGGCGCCGAGATGCTGAACAACGAACTCCCGCTCACCGAGCCGCCGATCCGCCCCGCTGACAGCCGCAAGGCCCCGGCGTTGGGGGCATACACCTCCAGGTCTTCCGGGCTGGGTATCAGTCCTTCAGTCCGAGCCGACGCCAGCGCGGCGGCAACCGCATGCTGCCGCTCCTCTCAGCCGTGGCAGAGCCAGTTCTCAGCCATCGGACGCTGCACCTGCGGTCGACGGGTCATCCGGCACTCCGGCTGAAAGGCTCTGAGCCCAGTCAATGGCATGAGCCGCCCAGCGGAGTGCCTCATCGCGATCAAGAGCGCTCGGCATGCCCGTGCCATAGCGCCAGCGCACCCCGTACGGCGTCAAGTTGTCCACGCCGTCAAGCTCAGACGGCACGCCGATCCCGCTTGTGTTGCAGAGCTCGACCAGTCCGTCGAGGTCATGACTGAACGGGAAGCCGATCCCACACGACGCGAGGACCGCCTTCAGCGCCTTCTCCACACACTGCTGGGCGTGGAACCCCACGATTGCGTCGGCTATGCCTTCGGCGTCGGCTAGCGTCCTCGCAGCGGAACCTGTCAACCTGAATGAGGCGCCATTGCGTGCTTGTTACTGAGCGGCAGCCTCCTTCTGCTCAGGCGGGTTGATCCAGGAGATGGCGGGCAGGGCCGGCGGGGTCGGGGGCTTGCGGACGAAGCGCTCGGGATGCTGCTGGTAGGCGGCGGTCAGGACGCGGGCCCGGCTGGCCCGGACGGCGGCGGCGGTGCCGTGGTGGATGTCGGCGGCGGTGTGCAGGCCCAGCCCGGAGTGCCGGTGCTCGTGGTTGTACCAGGAGAAGAACTCCTGGCAGTGCGCCCGGGCTGCCTCGATGGAGCCGAAGCGGGCGGGGAAGCCGGGCCGGTATTTGAGGGTCTTGAACTGCGCCTCTGAGTAGGGGTTGTCGTTGCTGACGTGCGGCCGGGAGTGGGACTGGGTCACGCCGAGGTCGGCGAGCAGGAACGCGACCGGCTTGGAGGTCATCGAGGAGCCGCGGTCGGCGTGGATGGTGAGCTGGCCGCGGCCGATGTGCTGCTTGGCGCAGGTCGCGGCGATGAGTTTCTCGG
Organism: uncultured Actinomycetes bacterium; assembly: GCA_963697445.1. Classification (GTDB taxonomy): domain Bacteria; phylum Actinomycetota; class Actinomycetes; order Streptosporangiales; family Streptosporangiaceae; genus PALSA-505. The sequence goes on along the minus strand of CAVOOC010000018.1, from coordinate 553,905 downwards.
CCAGGACAGCGGACTCGCGGGTGGCGGCCATCCAGCCGGTGACGTAGCGGGAGTAGATGTCGAGGATCACGTAGAGGTAGGAGTAGGTCCATTTCGCCGGGCCGTGCAGCTTGGTGATGTCCCAGGACCAGACCTGGTTCGGGCCGGTGGCGATGAGCTCGGGCTTGACCGTGGCGGGGTGGGTGGCCTGCGCGCGCCGGTCCCGGCTCTCACCCGCCTGCCGCAGCAGCCGGTAGAACGTCGATAGTGACCCGAGGTAGCTGCCCTCGTCCAGCAGGATCGCCCAGACCTCGGCCGGGGCCAGGTCAGCGAACCGGTCAGCATGCAGCGCGGCGAGGATCGCGGCCCGCTCTGCCGCCGACAGGGCACGCGGCTGCGCCCGGTCGCGGTGCGGCACCGGCGCCCGGGCCGAAGGTGCCGGGCTGGCGCGGTGCCGCCGGTACCAGCTGGCCTGCGCCACGCCCGCCGCCGCGCAGGCTGCGCGGGTGCCGATCCTCGGCGCGAGTACGGCGATGGCCTCGTCGGTCACGAGCTCGACCCGTCGGCGTTGTCCGCGCCCTCGGAGATCGTCTCCAAGAGCGCCTGCAGTTTTGACTGGACATCCACCACGAAGCGGGCCTTAGCCAGCTCCTGCTCCAGCTTGGCCTTCTCTTTGGTCAGCCGGGCGATCTGCGCATCCCGCGGATCAGCTGGCGGCCGCCCGCGTGGCCGGGCCGGCCCGGCCAGCGCGCCGCTGTCCCGGGCCCGCCGCCACTCGATCACGTGGCTGGAATACAGGCCCTCCCGGCGCAGCACCGCGCCCTTCTCACCTGACGGCGCCGCGTCGTATTCGGCCACCACGTCCAGCTTGTACTGCGCGGTGAACCTCCGCCGGCGTGCCTTCTCCGGCACCTCCGGATCCGCGGGTTCCTGCCGCTCGCCGGTCACCGGTCCAGCATCGCCGGCCACCACGGCACGGTCGAGCACGGTCATGGTCATCTCGGGAATTGTCTCCATCCCCGCCCTCGGGGAGGTCAGTGATTACTGAGGGGCGGGTGCCTCACGACAGCTTGGCAGAGAGGGCAGCGAGCTCGTCAGCGGCAGCAAGTTCCAGCAACTGCCGCGCCAGGTCAGCAGGACCGGCCATCAGGCCGCAAGCACCCGGCCCTCAGACAGCGCGGCATGTACCAGGCTCCCCCGGACGTCCTGCCACTCTTGCGCATCGCGCTCGCTGACTACCACGATGTCGGCGAAGACGCCGAGCCCCCGCAGGGCGCGCCGCAACCGCACAGACTCCGCATCCGGATCGTCAACCGTCTCCTCGATCACGAGAAAGTCAAGGTCGCTATGCGGGCCGGCGTCTCCCCTGGCATGTGAGCCGAAGAGGATCACGTGCGAACGCGGAGCCGCCGCGTGCAGCCTCGCGGCCACCTCAGTGATCAGCTCGTCGTCAAACACCATCCCACCGTAGCGAGGCCAGCAACCCACGACAATCACCACCATGATGCTGCACAGATCGCAGGTCTGCGACCCCGCGCGAGGGTCACCGGGCGCCAGTAGCGTGCGCGAACCCGGCCCGCCCTGGCAAGCCGTGGCTCAGTCTCGTCTCAATTCCATGGCCATCAGCAGCAAGCCAGCTCTTCTACTCCGCTACGTGACCAAGTGTGCGTGTCGGCCTGTGTGCGGTGGGTGCGGCTCGGTAGCGTCCCGGGATGAGTTCGGTGGGACAGGGGCCCGGGGTCCTCCCGCCCAGCGCCAGGCGGAAGCGCCGGCGTTTCCGCGGAAACGTCCCGCGCAATTGCATGAAGGATCCCGCGCTGTGGGCGAGCCGCGCTTAACCTGTGGGCGGGCTGCAGATCCAGTCGCATCGGCCCAGCTCAGCACTAAACGTGGAGGACCGGACCCATCGACCTGGGTAAATGAAGTTCCGAGCGGCAACAGTCGTGGAACGACGACTCGTTCGGACTGGCACCGGCGAACAGATATGACTCCTCTGTTGCCCTGACCGGCAGAGTGAGCACGCACGCCGGGCCTGGCTCTTCTTGATACTCCCTCCTTGACCCCAGCGCGCAGGCAACCGGCCGCATCCTGGTCGAGATGGACGAAGAGTTGCGGCGTCGGCCTCCGTAGCGTCGCAGGCATGGGCTACAGCCATGCAGAGCGCCAGGATCCACTCGCCAGGCTGGCGCCACCGGTCCGGCTGGCCGTGAAATGTCCCGCCTGTGGCCACGCCAGGGTGACCCTGGCCTTGCATGCTGATGCACTGCGCCGGGCAAGCCGGTGCGAGCGGTGCGGCGCAGAGACGAAGCTGGCGGAAGCGTCCGAGGTGCATGGCATCGGCTGTTCCTGTTGCGCCTAATCCTCTATCCCGCGCCAGACAAGGAGCCTTTCATGCGTATTGGAAACCAGGAAACCCCTCTGCCGACAATGATCATGGCCTACTCGAACCCGCGGTGGTACGACTTCGTATCGGCTCCGTACAACGTCCCCTTCGGTGAGTTCATCGAAGATCGGATTGAGACTGAGGTCTTCAGGGACGCCCTGTGGGCGGTCGTGGGTGAGCAGCAGCGGGCCGGACTCGACTTGGTGGCGGACAGCCGGACCTTCGCTGCCGGGAATTACTCTGACGTCGTCGTGTACTACTTCTTCCGGCTCGCCGGCTTCGTGCCCTACGGCCCGAACGTCACCTACCCGCTGTATTCCACGCTCCACTCCCCTACCTGCGTTGGCGACATCAGCAGGGCCATTCCCATGATGGCGCCCATCGCCAGGATGCTGACTGAGCTGACGGATGCGCCACTGAAGATCCAATGGACGGCCGCGGGTACGCTCACTGGCCTTTCCGCCGATCGTCATTACAGGACCGACGGGGAGCGCGCGATGGCGATCGCGGCCGCCCTGAACGAGGACATCCTCGAAGTTGACGCCATCGATCAAGTGAAGGTCCTCCAGCTCGATGAGTGGTTCTGGCCGTATCAGTACGAGGACTGGAGCATCGAGGCCTTCAACCGGACTGTCGAGGGCGTCCGCAACGCCAAGGTGATGGTCCACCTGTGCGTGGGCAACTACCGGGGCGGCCGAGGCTACCGGGCGGATGATACGGCTTCACCAGGGAAAGGTGCATTCGATCTCCACGCCCGGCACGGCGACGCCCTCATCTACGAGTCGGTCATACCGAGGGTGTACGACGCGAAGATCGATATCCTGAATCTGCAGGTCATCGAAGAGGCCGAGATGGGGGTTCTTGAGTCGCTCCGGAAGCATCCGCTCCCGGACGGTATGGACTTCGTCTGTGGGGTGATCGATCCGAAGTCCACCTACGTGGAAACCCCAGAAGAGGTCGCTGACCGCATCGGCCGGGTACTGGACGTCGTCCCGGCCGACCGTCTTGGCCTTACTACGGGCTGCGGACTGAAGAACCTGCCGCGCCTGACTGCGTATCAGAAGATACGTTCACTCGCCGACGGTGCGATGCTTGCCCGCGAGCGACTCGCTGCCAGCTGAACGAGACTCCGGATGGCGCAGGGGCCGGGGCCTTCACGGTTCCGGCCCTTGTGTGCTGATTTACGGCCAGGGTCCCAGGTCACCTGGTCACCGGCGTGAAACTGGCGATCGCCCTCTTCCTGAGGCCCAGAGCAGACCCAGAGCTCACAGGGCAGTCCAGCCACCGTCCACGACGAGCGCGTGCCCGGTCAGGTAGGTCAGCGAATCGCACGCGAGCATTGCGACCGCCTGCGCGATCTCGTCCGGTCTGGCGACCCGGCCCATCGGGATTCTGGCTTCGACGCTCGCCCGTAGCTCCGGTACGTCCAGGCGCCACTGGGTCATGGGGGACTCCACGAATCCAGGGCAGACAGCGTTCGCCCGTATCCCTCGGGCAGCGTAGTCGGCGGCAATTGACTTGGTGAACATGACAGCGGCGCCCTTGGACGCCGTGTAGGCACACCGTTGCGGGAAGGCCACGAGTCCCGCGATCGATGCAATCGTGATCACGTGGCCTGCGCCTTGCCTCAGCATGATCGGCAGCGCGGCTCGGGTGCACAGGAACGGTCCGCGCACATTGACAGCGTGGACACGGTCCCACTCCTCGATCGGCGTCGTGTGGCAGATGGTGGCCTGCTGCGATCCGGTGATCCCGGCGTTGTTGACCAGCAGGTTGACGCGCCCCAGCCTGCGAACGATTTCCTCGAACGCGCCCTCGACGTCTCCTGCCTCTGTTACATCCGCACGAACGGCCAGTTCCGCCCCGCCGGTGCGGCCGTCCGCGATATCGATCGCTGCGACACGGTACCCGTCGGCCGTCAGGCGCTCGCACGTGGCGCGACCGATGCCGGACGCGCCGCCGGTCACGACGGCGACGCGGCCGTTGTTTGCTGGTTCATCCATCGAGGACAACTCGCATCGGGACTCCTTAGTCGGACATTGCCGGAGACAGGACGCCGTAGCTGGACGCCGCGGGCTCCCGGCCTGCGGAGCCAGGCCGCGCCACGTCGCACGTTAAGCCGCGGCGAAGAGGCCGTCGTTGTCTCCGCGCGCCCAACAGTGGGGCAGTGATCGGCCGGCACGGACGAGTACAGCAGCCGCGTGGCCGCGCGTGACCTGGCCGCAGGACAGCAGAAACCGCCCGGGAATCGACCACCACGGCCAGGGACCGGGCAGGCCGGTGCCTGATAGGAACAGTCTGAACGTCCGTGGTTGCCAGCCAGGTGAAGGAGTCTCGATGAAGGTTCGCGGCAACGATGTTCTCTTGCCCGCCACGATTGTGGGGGCCTACCCGCGCCCGATCTTCATGCAGGGCCGGGTTCTGCCCATCGGCGTGCATGCGCCGGAATTCGTTGACTACCGTACGCGGGAGCTGTACCGGCATGCGGTGGAACTGGCCATCCGCGACATGCTTGACGTCGGCCTGGACATCGTGACCGATGGTGGCCAGTACTACGAGAACGAGACCGGTTACGAGTACGCCGAGCTGTTCCACGTGATGGCGCACCGGCTGGAAGGTTACGCTGCCTACGGCGACCGGATCCAGGTAGGCGCGTTCGACTTGCCCATCTACAAGCCCACGGTGCTGGCGGACGTCGCCTGGCGCCGGCCGGTGTTCAAGCCGGTTATTGAGGCCGTCCGGGAAGTCGCAGATGCACCGCTGAAAATCAACGCTTCGATCGGTCCGGCCACGCTTGCCGCGCTGTTGACGGACCAGCACTATCACGATCTCAAGGCCCTGTCGCAGGACGTCGCCAAGGCCTACAACGCGGAGTTCCGCGATCTGGAGGCTCGAGGGGTCGACCTGATCCAGGTCACCGAGCCGCTGACGTTCTTCGAGCCGGAGGACTGGATTATCGAGGCGATCAACACCGCGTTCGATGGAATCTCGGCGTACAAGGTCGTCCACATCTGTTACGGCCACGAGGAGGGCCAGCCGGGCATCCTCGACCTGAAGGGCAGCCGGGCTCTTCCCATGGGCTTTCGACCTGGCCTGCGACCAGATCCACTTCCAGATGGCCAGCCACGAGTTCGCCGAAGTTGACTCCCTGCGCGGCTGGCCTGCCGACAAGGACCTCGGCGTGGGTGTCGTGGATATCGAACTGTTGCGGGTCGAGACCCCGGAGCAGATCGCCGGCTGGCTGCACCGGCTCTTTGAGGCTGTACCCCCAGAGCAGGTGTGCGTCTCGACCGATTGCGGGATCGCCTCCATGCGCCGCAACGTGGCCAAGGCCAAGCTGGCGGCCATCGTTGCCGGACGCGATCTTGCCAGGGCGGCGCTGACCGGAAGCCACTGACCCGCCGGAAGCCACTGACCCGCCGGCAGCCACTGACCCGCCGGCAGCAGCCTCGAACGAAGCCGGTAGGCTCAGCGGGCTATCGGCTCAGGGGGCTAGAGGCGACGCCGCCTTTTATCCGCGTGAGCTAAACGCGGCGCCTTCGACGAGGGCTAGCATCATGTAATGACCGACAACGTAGTTGGCATCGCCGGCATCGATCTGCCAGTCGGCGAACACGTCTGTGCCTTCTACCGCGGGCAGGCCGAACGCAACGAGATCCTGCTGCCGTTCCTGCGCCAGGGCCTTGATGACGGGGACAAGTCCATCTGCGTCATCGAGTCGATGCGGCCCGACGAGATGCTGGCAGCCCTGGGCGAGGCACCGGGTGAAGGCGCCGGCACCGGCCAGCTGGACTTGATGACCCCGGAGCAAACCTACCTGCGCGGCGGCCGCTTCTCGATGCCGGCGATGCTCGAGTACTGGCGTCGCGGCGTCGAGTCGGCGCTGGCAGAGTCACGGTACCGGTTCGTGCGCGTCGCGGGCGAGATGCCACGGGCGCTCGTCGACCAGGCCGATCTGGATGAGTTCCTTGCCTACGAGTCGGAACTGAATCGCTTCGCTCCCTGCCATCCGCAGACGATCCTGTGCCTGTACGACCTCGACCGGTTCAGCGGGAAGATGTTCCTGACGATCATGCGCACGCACCCGGTGGTGCTGCTGCACGGGACAGTGCTCGAGAACCCCTATTATCTCGATCCCGACGAGTTCCTCGCCGACCGGAAACTGGCATCGGTCGCACCCGTGCCGCCGGCAGCAGCCTGCGACTTCTGACGGAGGTACCGCCTGATGGCTGTGTACCCGCTCGAGCTGGCCACGCCGTCCGCAGCGAATGTCCGGGGGCGTCTATCCGATCTGCGCGCATTGCTGGCGCTGTCGATGCTGATGACCGAGGCCGCAGCCGAGGACGACATCCTCGAACTGGCCGCCGAGGCCGTAGGCACTCTTACCGGCTGCAGCGTCGAAGGAATCTACATCGGCGACGGGCAGTGGAGCCACACGATGACGCCGTGCGATGGGCTCGCGTTCCGGGCATACCTGCAGGACTGCACGGCAACCCTCGGCCGGATGGGCGGCGGGGTGGACGTCCCGCTCCGGCCGTGGGCCTGGGCCTACCCGATGCGCAGTATCTCGGGCAGCGTGGGCTTCGTCGTCGTCAGCGCGGCCGCGCCGCCGCACGCACACCACCAATTCCAGCTGCGTCTCCTCGCGCAGCAGACCGGCCTTGCGCTCGCTAATCTCCGGCTGCGGTTGAAGGAACGCCGGACCGCGGCCGAGCAGGCCGCGCTGAACGCGAAGCTGGAGGAGACCGTCGGCGCGCTCCGGCGGGGGATGGAGATACACGAGCGCCTCACCGAAGCCGCGGCATCCGGCGTCGGCCTCGAGGGCATCACCCGTGTCGTTCACCAGCTCACGGGGCTGCCCGCGATCGTCGAGGACCGGGCCGGCCACCAGCAGGCGATGGTCGGCGGCGGGGCGGGGGCGGAGCCACCGGTGCCGTTCGGCCAGCGCCGCGAGCGGCTCCTTAACGACGCTCTGCAATGCCGCCGTTCCGTGTGGCACGACGGTCGCTGGCTCGCCCTCGCCAGAGCCCGCGAGGAAATACTCGGAGTCCTTGTCCTGCTTGACCCCGACCGCCGCGCGGGAGCGGCTGAACTCATGGCCCTCGAGTACGGCGCGACTGTGCTGGCGATCGAACTGGCGCACATGCAGAGCCTCGCTGAGGTCGAGCTCAGGTTGCGCCGCGACATCGTCGAGGACCTGTTGTCGGGCACGGACGAACGCAGTGTGATCCGGCGCGCTCGCGGGCTGCGGTACGACCTGGCCCGGCCGCACCGGGTGGTCGTCGTTGACGCCGCGGGCCAGGTCGACGGGGAGCGGCTGTTCCGGGCGGTGCGCCTGGCCGCGCGGAGCAGCAACGCGGGCTCACTGGTCGTCGCCCGAGCCGACTCCGTCATCCTGCTGGCGCACACCGATGCCGAATGGGGGAAGGTGCAGGAGGTGATCGGCCGGGAACTCGGCGGACCGGCTTGCCGGCTCGGCGTCGGCGGGCGCTGCGATCAGCCGAGTGACTTTCCCCGCTCCTACCGTGAGGCCAGATTCGCTCTCGGCCTGCAAGCGCTCGCCGGTCAGCATGGCAGCAGCTTGTGCTTCGACGACCTGGGAGTGTTCCGGCTCTTCGGCCAAGTCGCCGACCCGGCGAACCTTCGGGCACTGGTGACCAGCTGGCTGGACGCTCTGCTCCAGCATGACGCGCGCCGCGGTTCGGACTACGTCGAGACGCTCGCGGTCTACCTGGAATCGGGCGGCAACCACGAGCAGGCCGCCAGGACGCTGATTGTTCACCGCAGCACGCTCAAATACCGGCTTCGCCGCATACACGAGATCACGGGCTATGACCTCGCTGACCACGACGCGCGCTTCCATCTCGAACTCGCCACCCGGGCATGGCGGACCTTGCAGACCCTGGGTCAGCCGGTGACAGCCCTTCCCGCCGGATCGGAGGCAGCAAGGCAGCTTACGGCCGCTCGCCAGTAGCCGTCCGCCGCCGCAGTTACCGTCGTAGAGAAGCTCTACAGAAATGGCAGCCGAGGCACCCGACTTGAGCAAACCTGAAGCATGCGATCGCAGTCCCGGCCACCGGCCGGCATCGATGGCCGGCCGCGCCGGGCGGCGGACCAGCACACACGACCAGCTGCAGACGCTGCAACGGGTGGCAACCGAGATCGTCCGCAGCCTTGACTTCGACGCGACACTGCTGTCGATCAGCAACGCGGCAGTTGACGTCCTCGGGGCCGACATCGTCGGGATCATGTCCGCTGACGGTGACCGGCTCAAGATGATGACCTGTGCAGGCAACCGCAATATAGCCGCAGCCAGGTTCGAAGCAGGCCGGGGTGAGGGAGTCGCGGGGATCGTTTTCGAGACGGGTGCTTCTTTCCGCCTCGACGATTTCCGATCGGCTGGGTCCATATCGCCGAACATCCGTGACATCGCGGAAAAGGAGGGAGTCCGGGCGGCGCTCGGCGCTCCGATGCTGGCCAACGGCCAGGTGATCGGGGTCGTACTGGCGTGGTCCTCGCGTCAGGCTGCGTTCGACGAGGAGGATGAGGAGGTTCTCGCGGGCCTGGCGAACCTCGCGGCGATCGCCATCCAGAACGCCCGCCTGTACGAGAGTGCCCGCGAGGCCGCCGACCGACTGGAACTGGCGAACAGAGCGCTGCGGCAGCAGTACGACGTGCTAGCGAAGGCTGCCGCCATGCAAGCAGAGCTCACCCAGCTGATTCTGGATGGTGGCGGGCTGCCGGCACTGGTCGACATGGTCGCCCGGCACACAGGGGGGGATGTCGCCGTGCTCGATGCGGAACTCGAGCCGCTGGCTGTATCCGCCGAGTGCGACGACTCGCTCATCGCCCAGGCCAGAGAGCAGGCCTCGGCAGTGCGCAGGAGGAGCGGCTACGTTAACGCGAGCGTCCATGCCGACCTGCTGATCATCTGCGAGGTTTCGTCCGGAGAGGCGCGGATGGCGTACCTGTGCGTGCGGGTCGCGCGGCCGCCAACCGAGCTGACCCGGCTGATAGCCCAGCAGGCAGCGGTCGCCTGCGCGCTCGCACTCACCAAGCAACGGGCTGTTCTCGACGCCCGCACCCAGGTCCGAAGCGACTTTCTCTGGGACCTCCTGGAAGGCAAGATCGCGGACACGGCGGAGGCCGCCCTCCGCGCCCGCCGCCTCGGGCACGCGCTTCCGCGGAAACTGCGGGTCATGCTCATCGACATCGGAGGACTGGAGTCCTGGGCGCACGCGGCAGGCGGGGATGCCGACCTGGTTGACCGGCGCCGGTCGGCCCTGCTGGCCGAGATCGAGCGGCTGGCCGCAGAGACTGGCACGGCGAGGGTACTGTCGGCAAGGCGAGCTTCCGCGCTGGTCGTGATCGTCCCGTGGCTCGAGGATGCCCGCGACGCACGCCGGTTCGCCGCCCGCCTGGTGATGGGCCTCGCTGCCGAGGCGCCGGAGTTGCGAATCAGCGCCGGCGTGAGCACCTGCCACGACCTGACCGCGGACCTGAGCCCGGCGCTGTCACAAGCACGCACCGCGCTCGCGTCGGTTGCGGAGACGCCGTTGCGGGTCGCCCTGTTCGATGATCTCGGGGTGTCGAGGTTCCTGCTCGCCCCAGGCCGTCGGGCGGATCTCGCCGAGTTCGTCCGCGGTGCACTGGGGACCATCCTGGACTACGACCAGGAGCATTCCACCCATCTCCTCGAGACCCTGGACGCTTACCTGGCGGAGGATCTCAACCTGGGACGGACCGCGAAGCGGCTGTACTGCCATCCGAAGACGGTCCGCTACCGGCTGGATCGTGCCCGCGACCTGACCGGGCGAGACCTGACATCGCAACGCGACTGCTTTGACATCCAGCTGGCCTTGCGGATGATGGCCGCGCTCGATATCGCGCCGACGGCGAGCGCGCCACGCCGCACGCCCTGACTACGTACCGTCCGCCGGGAGCGGCCAAGAGCGAGATGCTCCGCCGCGGAGTACGGTGCCCAGATCCCTGCTCCGGCGGAGAGGAAGCAACCGCAGGGTTTAACCCCGGATAATTCTGATGACCGGCCAGAATTCCGGAGGCCCAGAATTGTCCGGAGGCCCAGAATTATCCAGGGGGCACTGCGGTGGATGTCAGAGACCAGCCCATTTCGCTTCCCGAGTGGACCCGGCTAATCGACGAATACTATGGGACAGCCGAGCCGATCGTGAACGTACAGGCCGCCGACGGCGTCTATGACGCCGTTTTCGTCGGCGGCGGGGCGGCGGGCCGTTTCGGATCGTCGTACCTGCGAGCGATGGGCGGGCGCGCGCTCGTCATCGACGCGTGGCCGTTCCTCGGCGGCACCTGCCCCCACCAGGCGTGCGTCCCCCATCATCTGTTCTCTGAGTCAGCGGCACTGCTGGAGCGCGAGCGCCGTCTCGCCGGGCAGCTCTGGTTCCGGCAGGAAGGCGAGATCAAGGCGAGCATCCTCGACCTGGTCGAGGTGTTCCGCAAGGGACGCAACACGGCGCACGCTTTCATGAACTGGCAAACCAAGGACCAGCTCGACGTTGAGTACGTACTCAACGCCCCGGCCACAGTGGTGGACCCTTATACCGTCGAGGCCGCTGGCATGACCTTCCGCACCCGCAACGTCGTGCTCGCGATCGGCGCGCGGCAACGAACACTGCAGATGCCCGGCGCGGACCTGAATGGCATTTACGACTTCGCGAGCCTGGTCGAGCGCTTGGACTACGAGCCAAGGCGATGCGTGATCATCGGAGGCAGCAAGGTCGCCGTCGAGTATGGCTCGTTCTTCCAGGCGGCCGGCTGCCAGACGGCCATCCTTACCCGCTCGCCGCTGCTGCGCACCCAGACCCTGCATCATGTGGACGAGGACATCCGCCGTTACGTGGTGGGCAACATGCGCGACAGCGGCATCGAGATCGTCGAAGGCGCCTCCCCCATGTCCATCGAGGGCAACGGGCGCGTGCAGAAGGTCATGGCGAAGGATCCGGACGGGCAGGTCCAGGAGTACGAATGCGACTTCGTTTTCAACGGCACCGGCGAGATGCCAAACTCCGAGCTCGCACAGAAGTGGCTCGGCGTGAAGGTGGGTGCCAGGGGAGCGGTCGTCGCCGACACGCGCATGCGGACCAGCGTGGACAACGTCTATGCAGTCGGCGACCTCATTGGAGCTCCCATGGAGATGTTCAAGGCGCGCAAATGCGGCATGACGGCGGCACGCAACATCATGGGGGATCCATACGAGTTCGATTTCTCCGAGTACCCTGACTTCCTGCACACCACCTACGAGATGACGTGGGTCGGCCTGTCCGAGGAGGAGGCACGACAGACATATCGCAACGTCACCGTGATCCAGATGCCCCCGAAGACCGTCAACCCGGCTGACCTGCCACTGCCGTGCGCGGAAGGCACCATGTTGTGCATTCCTCAAGCCAGAACTGTCCGGCCTGCAGAAATGCATTATCGATGGGGAAACTCGCAGAGTCGTCGGTTTTCATCATGTCGGCTACGGGGCGAAGGACGCGTTCCAGTACCTGGATTACCTGATGCGCAGGCCCGAGGGCATCACCATCGACGAAATGGGCCAGATGAACGAGCTGTTCCTCAATCCGGAGCACTTCATCCAGCTGTCCCGGCTGCGTGCAGGCAACGAGCAGCTGATAGACCTGTGACGTGACCAGCGGGCTACCGCAGGCGCGGACCGGAAGGCAGCCGCCCACGCCGGCCGGAAACGTGGGCCGACTGCTGTTCGAGGCAGCCAGGATGCATCCCGACCGGGTAGCGGTCATCTTCCGAGGGCAGCAGTGGTCCTATCGAGAACTCAACGACCGGGTCAACGCCCTAGCGCTCGGCCTGACCAAGCTAGGCCTCAGGACCGGCGACCGGGTGCTCCTCTGGATGAAAAACTGCCCGCAGTTCATCGAGACGATGTTCGCATGCTGGAAGACAGGACTCGTCGTGGTCCCGATGAACGCTCGCCTCACCCCCGCAGAGGTCGCCTTCCACGCTACCGACTGCGCGGCATCGGCACTCGTGTACGGGGCGGACTACGCCTCTGGTGCAGCGCAGCTGCACATTCCTCACAAGATCAACGCCGATGGTGAGGACGGCCTCCGCTACGACGAACTGGCCGGCCGCGCAGGCGCGGACGAGCAGACCACGGATCTCCCCGAGGATGCGCCAGCCTGGTTGTTCTACACGTCAGGCACCACCGGGCAACCGAAAGGGGCGGTGATCACCCACCGCAACCTGCTCTTCGTCGTGGTCTCCTGGTGCGCGGACCTTTACTGCCTGCGGGCCCGCGACATCGCATTGCACTGCGCCCCGCTCAGCCATGGCGCAGGCTTTCACGCACTCACCGCAGTCGCACGCGGCGCGCAAAACCTCGTGCACGAACGGTTTGACCCGGACCAGGTGGTCCGCGACATCGCGCGCTACCGGGTCACCACCAGCTGGCTGGTGCCGACACAGATCAGGATGCTGCTTGACACCCCCGCGCTGGCCGGTGCCGACCTCTCAAGCCTGCGGGCGCTGGTCTACGGCGGCGCGCCGATGCACGCCGCGGACCTGACAGAGGCGATGACCCGGATCGGGCCCGTGCTGTGCCAGCTCTACGGTCAGGGCGAGTCCCCGATGACGATCAGCTACCTGGGCACCGGCGAGCACCGTCTCGAACGGGCAGACCGGCAGGTCCTGAGCTCGGCGGGCGTGGCGCGGACCGGCATGGAGATCAGGATCGTCGATACCCGCGCAACACCGGTCCCGGTCGGCGAGGTGGGCGAGATTACCGTTCGCGGGCCGGCCGTGATGACCGGATACTGGAACCGGCCAGACGCGACCAGAACCGCACTGCGGGACGGCTGGCTGCACACCGGCGATCTCGGGCGGCTCGATGAACGCGGCTACCTGTACGTGCTGGACCGGCTGAAGGACTTCGTGATCACCGGCGGCTCGAACGTTTACGCGCGCGAGGTAGAGGACCTGCTGCTGCAGCACCCCGCTATCCGGGAGGCGGCAGTCTTCGGCATACCCGACCGGCTGTGGGGGGAGGCAGTGACCGCAGCCGTCGCCGGCGCAGCCGAGCTGACACCGGACGAAGTGATCGCGTTCTGCCGCGGCAGAATGGCCGACTACAAGTGCCCCAAATATGTGCACATTTGCGGGGAACTGCCCAAGAACGCGTACGGCAAGGTACTCAAACGGGAACTCCGGGAACGCTACACCCCTGGCTAGGTCCGATCGTGCTACAGCGGCGGGAGGGGGAAGCTGCCGGGGGTCTGGTTGGGCGGCCGGTTCGCCTCCCAGGTAACCGTCAGGCGGCTGAACCACGGACCCTGGGGCGAGGTCTTCACCGCCGACAGGGTCACCGCTACCGCGAAGGTTGTGCGAACCTCGCCTGCGGTGTCGCAGGCAGACGAACCCATGAGGCTCCCGCTCAGCGTTTGGGCCAGTGCCAGCCTGGCTCGTCGAGCAGCTGCTGGCCGGCCACGTGCGTTTCGCCGGAGTCCTTGACCAGCTCAATGGTGCTGGCCTGCGTGCCGGTGTCACGGACGGCGCAGCCCAGGGCGTCGATCAGTGCGCGGGAGTGCGAGACCGCGATGACCTGAGAGCTGGCCGCGGCACCGGTGATCAGCCGGGCAAGCGGCGCCAGCAGGTCGGAGTGCAAGCTGGTCTCGGGTTCGTTCAGGACGAGCAGGCCGGGCGGGCGCGGCGTGAGCAGCGCCGCGATCCACAGCAGGTAACGGAGCGTGCCGTCCGACAACTCTGCCACGCCTAGCGGGCGGAGCAGCCCGTGCTGGCGCAGCCGCAGGTCGAGGCGGCCGCCGCCTTCTCCTTCGATGCTGATCTTGCTGCCGGGGAAGGCCAGGTCCACGGCGGCGTCCAGGGCCGCGGCGTCGCCTATCTCGCGGATCGTCTGTAGCGCCGCGGCGACGTCCGCGCCGTCGTGGCCGAGCACCGGGGTGCGGGTGGCGACCTGGCCGCGACGGGCCGGTGCCGTGGCGTCCGTGCGGAAGTAGTCATAGAACCGCCAGGACCGGATCCGCTCGCGCAGGCTCAGCATCTCGGGCGCGCGCTGCGGATCGGCGAACTCGCTCAGCATGCTGTCGTAAGCGCGGATCGGCGACGGCGCGGACCAGCTGCCGTCATCGCCGCGCAGCCGGACGATGCTGTTGTGCCGGTCGCACAGCAATGCGCCGGGCCGCAGGACCGGACCGTTCCAGATGCACTCGCGCTTGATTTCGGGATCCAGGGCAAACGCCGTCTGACTGGGCGGCGGAAGACCGAAGTCAATGGCATAGCTGAAGTCGTCCGCACCGAACCCGAGACGCAGGCCGACAGCTTCACCCCGGGCAGTTCCCTGGACCGGGTGGCGGTCTTTCCGCAACGAGCGGCCCATCCCATTGGGGCCCGCCCACAGGGTGGAACCAAGCCCGCCCTCGCGGGCCAGCGCGGCGACCGCCCCGTTCCGCGAGCTATCGGCCAGCAGCCGCAACGCCCGGTACAGGCTCGACTTGCCGGTCCCGTTCGCCCCCGTCACCACGTTCAGCGCGGCCAGCGGCACGACCAGGCTGCGCAGCGACCGGTAGTTCTCGATCGCGAGAACATTGATCACGGGCCATCATGACACAGAGCAACACGGGATCCCGAACGGCTTCGCGCCCATGCCCGCAGCGGAAAGCTCAGCCCCGTCGCATTCGACTGGGATACGCCCCATGCGGACGCGCCACCATGGCTGAGAGGCGTGCGCGCACAGAGAGACGCCCGGCAGCGGTAGCGTGAGTGCTCCCGTCACTCGGAGGCGCGAGCATGAGCACGGACAGGCCTGAGATCGACTTTCCCAGCGGCGACCCGCCGTCCAGCCTGGAGATCACCGATATCTGGGAGGGGGACGGTGCCGTCGCGAAGTCCGGCGACATGGTCAAAGTCCACTATGTCGGGGTTGCGTTCTCTACCGGCGAGGAGTTCGACGCGAGCTGGAACCGGGGAGAGCCGCTGGCGTTCCGGCTCGGCGGCGGTCAGGTCATCGCCGGCTGGGACCAGGGCATCCAGGGGATGCGGGTCGGCGGCCGCCGCCAGCTGGTCATCCCGGCGGACCTGGCCTACGGCGACCGCGGCGCCGGCCGGGAAATCGCGCCGGGCGAGACCCTCATCTTCGTATGCGACCTGGTCTCGGTCTGAGCACGGGCTTGACCATGCCCTTGGGGTTCCCGCTCGGGTAGGCCGGGCGCCGGTCAGTTCGAGTAGACCTCGAACTCGGCCAGCTGCGGCGCGCCCTGGACGTCGTTGCTGCTGATGTCGAGGCGCAGGTACGCCGTCGTGGTCGACGGCACGGAGATGACGACGACGTTGTTGCCGGCGCTGTTGGCGGGGCTGAACAGGTAGACCGCCGGCGCGACCAGCTGGGTCCAGGTCTTCCCGTCGGCGCTGTAGTCCACCGCGATGGTCTGGTGCCGGGCTCCCCAGCCCTGCGGGAGCTTGAGCACGATCCGGTTGACCGGCGCCGGCTGGGCTAGCTGCAGCGTGACAGCGCCGGTGCTGCCCGCCGCCTGCCAGTAGGTTGCCTGGTTGGCGTCGTTCACGTTGCCCGGCGGGAATCCGGCGAGCGTGCTGTCGGCCGACGCGACGGCCGTCAGCGCGAGGTTGCCGTTCGGGTTGTACACGGCGCCGCTGAGGTTCACCACGTCCGGTGCGAACGGGGTGTTGGAGTTCACGACGAGCTTGCCCGCGTAGTTCTGCACCTGGGTGGGCGTGATGTTGACGCTGACCGTACAGCTGGCGCCCGCCGCCAGCGACGACGGGCAGTTGTTCGTCTCGCTGAACCCGCCGGTCGCGTACACCGACGGGATGCTGGCCGCGTCCGGCCCGGGATTGCTGACCGTGACGGTCTGCGTCTGGCTCTGCTGGTTCAGCTGGAGCAGGCCGAAGTCCAGCGAGGACGCCGACAGGTTCAGGATGTCGAACGGGGGGAACGCGCATTCCGAGCCGCTCCACCCGCTGTTGCCCGGGCCCTGGGTGAGGACGATGCCGTAGGCGCAGGCCATCATGCCGTCCAGCCCGACGCCGGTCGCCGTGACGTGGGACATGGTGGCCGAGCCCGCGGACTGGAGCTGCACGACGAAGGTCCCGACGTTGCGCACCGTGGCATGGTCGATGAACACGTTGGTGATCGCCTTGGCCGGCGGCGTGTGGTTCGGGATGTAGTCGCCGACGAAGCCGAACGCGTCATACGGGCTGTCCAGGATGGTGTTGTAGTTGACGCGGATCGTGCCCGTCATGTCCTCGTCGGAGGCATAGAACCAGATCGCGCCGACGCCGAAGTGCCAGTTCGGATCCAGCGTGCCGGTGCGCACCAGGGTGTTGTGCGCGATGAGGGTCGTACCGGACAGCGGCACGGCCGCGAACCTGTTGCCGACCTGGATGCCGCCGCCCTGGGTGATCGTGTCGGTGGCGTAGTTGTCGGTGATGGCGTTGCCGTGACCGCCGTAGATGGCGAAGTTGTTAGCCAGGATGGGCAGCACGACCGTGTTGCGCCGGAAGATGTCACCCGAGTCCGCGGTGCCGGTCGACCACATCGCCAGGCCGTCGTCACCGGTGTTGCGGATGTAGGAGTTCTGGACGATGGCATGCGTGATGCCGCCGGCGAAGTTGATGCCGTCGGCGGTGAGATCCTGGAGTCGCACGTTGCTGATCGTCAGGCCGTCGAACGGGCCGCTGAGCCACATGCCAACCTTGGTGTGCTGGATCCACACGTGGTCGATGGTGGAGCCGCCGCCCATCGCGCCGCCG
Organism: uncultured Actinomycetes bacterium; assembly: GCA_963697445.1. GTDB lineage: Bacteria > Actinomycetota > Actinomycetes > Streptosporangiales > Streptosporangiaceae > PALSA-505. Next base: position 536,765 of record CAVOOC010000018.1, on the reverse strand, counting down.
ATGCCGTTGACGTCGGCGGAGTCGACTCGATCGGTGACCTCACCGAAGATCGCGAAGTTGGACAGGTGGACGTTGGTGCTGGGATTGGGCGCCGCGTTACCGTAGACGCCGACGCCGGCTCCGTGCAGCACGGTGTACCACTCGCCGGCGCCGGTCAGCGTCACGTTGTTGACCATCAGGTGTGCGGTGACGGTGAACTCGCCTGGTGGCATGTAGACCACCCGGTGCTGCAGGCTCCCCGCGTTGATGGCGTTCTGGATCGCGGCCGTCGAGTCCGTCTGGCCGGTCGGGTCGGCGCCGAACGACAGCACGGACAGCGCGCCCGGCGGCTGGCTGGCCGGCGGGGCGACCTGCTCGAAGTCCGCGACGTCGATGGTAACGGGGATGGACGGGTCGGCGATCTGGAACCGCACCCGGGTGCCGGCCGGCAGGGTGCGGCCGAACATGGTCCTGACGTCGTCGAACATGTGATGGCCGTGCAGGTCCGCCGGGTTGTTGGTGAACGGGAAGCTGCCGTAGAACCAGGTGTACTTCGAGGTGAGGGTGAGGTCGGCGCTGGGCTTGCCGTTCACCAGCACGTGCAGCGGCGTGGTGAGGCCGCTGCCGTCAGCGGAGTCCGGGATCGAGTAACGGAGATCGACCGCGTTGGCCGCCTTCGCGAGGGTGAACTCGACGTACTGGCCGGCCCCGCTGAGCGTCACCGCCGTGCGGCCCACGGCCTCGGCGGGCAGCGTGTAGAGGTTGTAGGACGGGCCGATGACCGTGCCGTTGGTGCGGGATCCCACAGCCCGGTACTCGATGAACGCGACGTGCGCGCCGCGGCCGCCGTCGCACGTCGGCGTCATCGGGCTGTAGCCGGCCGCAGGAGCCGTGGCCGGCGAGGCGTGTGCCGCGGCAACGCCAGCGGTGCTGATTAATGCGGCCAGCGCGGCTACCACCGCGCCGCTGGCGAGGCCTCGTGCGGACATGGCCGCCACCTTCCCGGGAGCCGGTATCCAGATATTTCTGTCGTTCAGCAGCTATCAAACACCGTCTCATCGGTTCTTGCAATGATTCGTCGCGTTATTGCTACTGTCTCCGGGATCGGATGTGGACGGACTCGGAGGGCTGCGGCTTACCGCGACCGCAGGGCGGGCAAGACCGTGGGCGGACATGCCGCGTGAGGGGCTACACGCTCGACGCTGCCGTGCTCACCTCAGACGACAGTGTCATCGTGGCGGTGAACCCATACCTGACGATCGTGCATGTCTGACGACGATCACAGGATCAGGCTGGCCAGGCGGTCCAGCTGGGCGTCGGGGCCGCCGAGCAGCACGTGGCCCGAGAGGGCGTTCTTGTAGTACAGGTGCGCGTCGTGCTCCCAGGTGTAGCCGATGCCGCCGTGCAGCCGGACGGTCTCGGTGGCGGCCTGGACGTACGCCGGACAGACCAGTGCCCGGGCTACGGCCGCGGCGGCCGGGAGCTCGTCCGGATCCTCGTCCGCGCAGCGGGTCGCCTCGCGCAGCGCCGCGTACGCGAGCTCCCAGGCGGTGCGGATGTCGGCGAGCTTGTGCTTGACGCCCTGGAAGGCCCCGATCGGCTGACCGAAGGCGACCCGCTCCCTGGCGTACCCGGCCGTCATGGCCAGGCACGCGGCCATCGCCCCGCATTGCTCGGCGGCCAGCGCCAGGCTGGCCAGGTCGGTCACCGTGTCCAGCGCCCGGGCGGCGTCGCCGGCCAGCCGACGCGCGGGGGTGGCGTCGAAGCGCAGCCGGGCCAGGGCCCGGGTGGGGTCGAGCGTGGTCAGGGGCGTCCGGGTGAGCCCCTCGGCCTGGGCGCCGACCAGGCAGATGACCAGCTCCTCACCGCGGCGGGCGGGGACCAGGATGACGTCGGCCTGCATGCCGTTGATGACGGGTGACGTCTCGCCGGTCAGGCGCAGCTCGCCGCCGCTGCCCGACGCGGCGGGGGGCTCGCCGTCCGGGCCGGCGGCCAGGGTGCCGATCAGCTCGCCGCTGGCGAGCCCGGGCAGCAGGTCGCGCCGCGCCGCCTCGTCGTCGAGGTGCAGCAAGGTACCCGCAGCGAGCACCGCACACGCCAGCAGCGGCGTGGGCACCAGGCCGGCGCCCAGCTCGGACAGCGCCACGGACAGCTCGGTCTGGCCGGAGCCGGCACCGCCGTACTGCTCGGGTATCGCCAGGCCCGCGAGGCCGAGCTGGGCCGTCATCTGCTTCCAGACGTCGGCCGCGTACGCGTCCGGCGATTCGATCACCTCGCGGACGCGGGCCAGCGGGGTGCGCTCGGCGACGAACCGGCGGACCGAGTCGCGCAGCGCCTGCTGCTCGTCGCTGAGTACCAGGGTCATGACTGCCTCCGGGCGGAGCCGCGCAGCTGGTTGGTCCGCAGCTGGTTGAACGGCGTGTCGCGGTTGACGCCCGGATCCTTGGCCAGGCCGAGGACCCGCTCGCCGATGATGTTGCGCTGGATCTCGTTCGTGCCGCCGGCGATCGCCATGCCGGGGGCCGCCACCATCGCGGTCGCGATGGCCGCCAGCTCGTCGGTGTCGAACCCGGCCACCCGGTCCCCCAGCACCTCGCTGGCCACGTGCACGGCAAAGTCGGCCAGCTCCGCCGAGGCCAGCTTGCCGACCGAGCCGCGCGCACCGGGCGGGTGGCCCGCCATCGCCTCCTCGCGCAGCAGCTGCCCGAACAGCCGGGCCGCCCGCTCGCGGGCGTAGAGCAGGGCGAGCGCGCGGCGTGCGGCCGGGTCACCGTCACGGCCGAGCTTGCCCGCGGCCTCGCGCAGCGAGACGTACGACAGCGGGTTGCCGCGTGGCTGGCCGCCGCCGCCGAGGGCGACCCGCTCGTTGCGCAGCATCACCACCGCCGCGTCCCAGCCCTTGTTCACCTCGCCGATGACCGCGTCGGCGGGCAGCCGCACCTGGTCGAAGAAGACCTCGTTGAAGGGCGCGTCGCCGGTCGCCACCCGCAGCGGGCGCACGGTCACGCCCGGCGCGTGCATGTCCACGATGAACATGGTTATGCCCTTGTGCTTCGGCGCGGCCGGGTCGGTCCGGGCCAGCACGGCGCCGAAGTCGCTGTGCTGGGCGCCCGAGGTCCACACCTTCTGCCCGTCGAGCACCCACTCGTCGCCGTCGCGCACGGCGGTGGTCTGCAGGCTGGCCACGTCCGATCCGGCGGCCGGCTGGAGAACAGCTGGCACCAGATTTCCTCGCCGCGCAGCATCGGGGGCAGGTACCGCTTCTTCTGCTCCTCGGTGCCGAGCTCGAGGATGGTCGGGCCGGGCATGCCCAGGCCGATGATGAACGCGCCGACCGGCAGGGCGTAGTCGCGCGCCTCCTCGCTGAACGCGATCTGCTCGGCCTGGGTCAGGCCCTGGCCGCCGTAGCGCTCGGGCCAGGTGATGCCGGCGAATCCCGCGTCATGCAGCGCGGCCTGGAAGGCCTTCTGCGCGGCGAGGGCGGCCGAGGCGCCCGGCTCGTTGGCACCGTTGCCGCGGGGGCGCCGGGGCGCATGGGCGGCCAGCCACGCGCGCGCCCGGCTCCGGAACTCGTCGCTCTGTCCGCTCATCTGGTCTCCACCCGGGGCTTATCAGACGACAATCGTCTGATAAGTGCCAACGTACGGCTGCCGCCGAGGCGTGTCAAGGCGGCCCGTCGGGCCCGGGGTGATGACCGGGCGGGCGGTACCCGACGGCCGACAGCACGAAATCCACCACGCGCTCGACATAGCCGGCGCTGCCCGCGGCGAGAGCGGGCAGCTTGCCCGCCGGGGTCCACAGCACGTGGTTGACCAGGATGCCGCCGACCGCGTCCAGCACGAGCGCCGGCGAGGTTCCGGCCGGTACTTCCCCCCGCCTGATGGCGCGCAGCACGATGGGCCGGACAAGTGCGGTGATGCCCCGCTGCCACTCGTCGATGGCCTGGCCGAACAGCTCCGGGTACACCTTGCCCTCGATCTGGGCGCGGAGCCTGACCAGGCCGTCCCCGCGGGTGTACGAGTCGAGGATGTCCAGGGCCAGGGCCAGCAGGTCGTCCCGGAACGACCCGGTGTCGATCGCCCGGAGCTTCGCGCGCGGCCGGTGCCGCAGCGCCTCGACGATGAGCTTCTCCTTGCTCCCCCACCTGCCGTACAGCGCGGCCTTCCCGACCCGGGCCCGGCGGGCCACGACATCGAGGCTGAACCCCGCCCAGCCGACCTCGCCGTACAACGCGAGTGTCGCCTCGTAGACCCGGGCCTCGAGATCCCGGTCCGGCGGGCGCCCGCGGCGCGTGCTCACCGATGTACTCAACATGCCTCTCAGCGTCCGGCTCGCGTACCATAATACAGACGTTCATCGTCTGTATTCTCCCGGGAGGCCCGATGACTGGTGGCACGGAGCCGGTGCCGACGCCGGAGACCGAGCCGTTCTGGGCCGGCACGCTGGTCGGCGAGCTGCGCATGCAGCGCTGCAACAACTGCGGCCGGTACTACTTCTACCCCCGGCCGTTCTGCCGCTACTGCCAGTCCCGCGACGTGGAGTGGCGGCCGGTGTCGGGCACCGGCCGGCTGATCTCCTACGTGATCAACTACCGGCCGCTGCCGCCCGCCGACCCGAGCCAGCCCCAGGTCATCGCCCTGGTGGAGCTGGATGAGGGACCGCGGATGATGACCAGCATCGCCGGCGTCCCGCCCGAGCCGGAGAACCTGCCGCTGGACAGCCGGGTCCGGGTCGCGTTCGAGCCCCGCGGCGGGCAGGCGCTGCCGGTGTTCCGGCTGGACGGGCGGGTGACAGCGTGACCGGCATGCACGGCGGCCAGATCGCGATCGTCGGCGCGAGCGAGACCGACGAGGTCGGCGTCCTGCCGGACCGGTCGATGCTCGGCCTGCACGCCGAGGCCGCGCTGAACGCGCTGGCCGACGCCGGGCTGACCGCCGCCGACGTCGACGGCGTGGCCACGGCCGGCCCCGTGCCGGTGGAGGTCGCGCACCACCTCGGCATCACGGCGCGCTGGCTGGACGGCACGATGGTCGGCGGCTGCAGCTTCATGCTGCACGTCCGGCACGCCGCCGCGGCGATCGCGGCCGGCGCCGCCGATGTCGTGCTGATCACCCACGGCGAGTCGGGCCGGTCCCGGGTCGGCGCCGGCCATCGGCCGCAGAATGCGGCGTCGCCCGCGGGCCAGTTCGAGACGCCGTTCGGCGCGGTGACCGCGTACGCGGCGTTCACGGTGCCGGCGCTGCGGTTCCTGCACGACCGCGGCATGAGCCGGCGCGATCTCGCCGAGGTCGTGGTGGCCCAGCGGGAGTGGGCGGAAGGCAACCCGCGGGCGTTCCGGCGCAAGCCCGTCACGGTGGACCAGGTGCTGGACGGGCCGCCGGTCGCCTACCCGTTCACCCGCGACATGTGCTGCGTCGTGACCGACGGCGGCGGCGCGCTGGTGCTCACCAGCGCCGAGCGGGCCGCCGACCTGCCCGGCGGCAAGCACGCGGTCTACCTGCTCGGCTCCGGCGAGGCCTGCGAGGCCCCGCTGGTGTCGCAGATGGACGACGTGGGCTCGTTCGGCGCGTTCCGCCGCTCGGCCGCCGAGGCCTTCGCCACCGCCGGCGTCAGCCACGCCGACATCGACCACCTGATGGGCTACGACGCGTTCGCGCACCTGCCGCTCTACATGCTGGAAGACCTCGGCTTCACCGGCCGCGGCGAGTCCGGCGCGTTCATCGCCGACGGGCACACCCGCAAGGGCGGCAAGCTGCCGATGAACACCAACGGCGGCGGCCTGTCCTACACCCACACCGGCATGTACGGCATGTTCGCCATCCAGGAAGCCGTCCGCCAGCTCCGCGGCCAGGCCGTGGCTCAGGTGCCCGGCGTAACGATCAGCTTCGTCCAGGGCGTCGGCATGTTCTTCGGCTCGTCCGGCAGCCTCGTGCTGGCCGGCCACCAGCCATGACTCAGGAGATGAAAGGCCGCGCGACCGGCAGGTAAGGAGACAGGCATGGGCGTCATCGACGGGCGGGTAGCCATCGTCACCGGCGCGGGACGGGGCATCGGCGCCTCGATCAGCCGGCTGTTCGCGCGGGAGGGCGCCGCCGTGGTCGTCAACGACCTCGGCGGCGGACCGGACGGCACGGGCGCCGACGAGGGCCCGGCCAAGCAGATGGCCGACGAGATCGTCGCGGAGGGCGGCCGGGCCGTCGCCGACGGCGGCGACATCGGCGACACGGCGACCGGCGAGCGGCTGGTGCAGACCGCTGTCGAGCACTTCGGCCGGCTCGACATCGTGGTGAACGTGGCCGGCATCCTGCGCGACCGGATGATCTTCAACATGCCGGAGCAGGACTGGGACGAGGTGATCCGGGTCCACCTGAAGGGCCACTACGCGACGGTGCGCCCGGCGTCCGCCTACTGGCGCGGGCAGCGCAACCCCCGCGGCCACTACCGGATCATCAACTTCACCTCCGTGTCGGGGCTGGACGGATCGCCGGGCCAGCCGAACTACGCGGCGGCCAAGATGGGCATCGTCGGGCTCACCTACTCCCTCGCGCAGGGGCTCGCCCGGTACGGGGTCACCGCCAACGCGATCTCGCCCGGCGCGGCCACCAGGCTCACCGCGACCGTCCCGGCGGACAAGCGCGTCGCGCGCGCTGGCCGGCCGGCCGAGGAGGCACTCGAGCGCTCGCCGGACAACATCGCGCCGGTGGCCCTCTACCTGGCCAGCGAGCAGTCGGACTGGCTCACCGGGCGGGTCGTCTCCTCGTCAGGCTTCGAGGTCGGCCTGTACGAGAACCCCCAGCTGATCCGGCAGCTCAGCTCCGCCGGGCCGTGGGAGTACCAGAAGCTGGCCGCGATGATGGAGCGCAGCTTCCGGCCGGTGGCCGACGGCCTGCCGCCGAGCCTCTTCGCCAGCCAGCCCCCGAATGGTTAGCACCGGTGTGCTTCGGCGCGGCCGGCCGAGGCCCCAGGCTCGTTGACGCTGTTGGCGTCGGTGTAGCCGAGGCCCCTGCCGCGATCGCGGCAGGGGCCTCGCATTGCCTGCTGCTATGGCCTCGTGGTCAGGCTATTGCCCTGGCTGGACGAGCGCCGGGCAGGTGCCGGCGATCTGCGGGTTGGGCTGGACGGGCGAGATGAGCGTGCCGCCGAATTGTGAGATCGCCGGGGTGCCGTACTGGGCCTGCTTGCCGAAGGTATTCGTCGTGACGTTCTTGATCGTGTTGCCGAAGTTCCAGATGCAGGCGCCGGCCGGGAACAGGCCGTTACCGACGTTCTGGCCCGCCTTGTTGGTCAGCGTCCAGTACGGGTAGAACTTGGCCGCGAGCGGGGGTGCCTGGCAGTGTACGGGGAGAATCCGGCATAAGTCCTGGCTAGGAGTGATATTTCTCCACGAGACCGGCCGCTTGGCTGCCGGATGCTTGCGTGCGAAGCCGTTCGGGATCCGGGTTGAAATCTTTTCTTCAGCCCGCGGTCGTTACTTCTGCCTGCGCGGAATACTCACCGCGCAGCGCGGCCAGCCGCTCGCGGTACCGGGCCACGGTGTCGAGCTTGACCTGCTCGTACCCGCGCACCTCGTCGGGCAGCGAGGCGAGCTCCACGGCGAGGGCGTGGTTTCCGGGGCTGAGGCCGGCCAGCAGGTCGCCGGCCAGCTCCGCGTATTCGGCAATCAGCTGGCGCTCGGTGCGCCGGACCTTCGTGTAGCCGAACGGGTCGAGGCGGGTGCCGCGCAGCCGCCGCATCCGGACCAGGACGCGGAAGACCAGCCTGAACCACGGGCCGAGCGTGACCTTCCGGCGCACGCCCAGCGCGCGGAGCAGCGGCGGGTGCAGCCGGTAGGACATGCGGGCGCCGGCGCCGAAGCGGGACCGTACGTCCGCGGCGACGGACGGGTCGAGCGACAGCCGCGCCACTTCGTATTCGTCCTTGTAGGCCATGACCTTGTACAGGTAGCGGGCGACCGCCTCGGCAAGCTCTGTGCTGGCCGGGGCCAGTCCGGCCTCGGCCCGGCGGACGCGCTCGACCAGGTTGACATATCGCCGCGCGTACCGCGCATCGGCGTAGGAGATCAGAATCCGCGGCGCGCAGCGCGACGATCCGGGCCAGCTCCGAGCCGTCGGCGGCACCCACGACCGACGCCAGCGCCGCCGCCTCCGGGGGCACCGGCTGCCCGGCCGCGGATGGCTGCAGGTCTGCGAGGGCAGCGGCGAAGGCTCCGGGGTCGGCGACGGCCTGGCGGCCGCGGCGGAATGCCTGCAGGTTGGCTTCCACCTTGACGCCGTTGAGGGTGATGGCCTCCTCGATCGCCTCGGCGGGCAGCGGCAGCGCGCCTGCCTGGAACGCGGCGCCGGTCAGCAGGATGTTGGCGAACTGGTCCTCGCCGAGCAGGCTCTCGGCCAGGCGGCGCGCGTCCAGGAAGACACCGTCCGCGGCGCGCGTGGCCCGCCGGATGCGCCCGGTGATCTCGCCGGAATCCGGGAAGGACGCCGACGTGTCGACGACCATCGTGCCGGTCGGGACCTCGGTGGTGGAGACGACGGCGACGGTACGGTCCGGATCAGCCGCGGCGAGGTTCCCGGGGTCGGCCGCGACCAGGAGGTCGCAGCCGAGGTAGAGGTCACACTCCCCCGCCGCGGCCTTGCTCGCAACCTCGATCTCCGTGTCGGCGATCTTCACGTCCGAGACCACGGCGCCGCCCTTCTGGGCCAGGCCGGTCTGGTCCAGCGCCCTGACCTTGCGCCCGGCGAGCATGGCGGCCGTGCTGAGGATCTGCGACAGGGTGACGACGCCGGTCCCGCCGACGCCGGTGATCCGCGTGACGTGCGGGCCCGGGGCCGCCGGCCGGACCGGCACGGCGATCGCGGCGGCCCCGAGCGGCGGTGCCACCCGGCGTCCGGCGCTTTTCCCCGGCTGGCCGGCGCCTGGCTGGCCGGCGCCTGGCTGGCCGGCGGCGGGCTGGCCGGGGATCACGGTGAGGAAGGACGGGCAGTCACCCTCCAGGCAGGAGAAGTCCTGATTGCACGAGGACTGGTCGATCCGCGTCTTGCGGCCGAACTCCGTCGGCACCGGCTGCACCGACAGGCAGTTGGACTTGCGGCCGCAGTCACCGCAGCCCTCGCAGACCCGTTCGTTGATCATCACCCGCTCGGCCGGGGCCGGGACCAGCCCGCGCTTGCGCTTGCGCCGCAGCTCGGTGGCGCACTCCTGGTCGTGGATCAGCACGGTGACGCCGGGCACCTTCGCCAGCTTCTCCTGCGCCTCCACGACCCGGTCGCGATGCCAGACCGCCACGCCGCCGGGGAGCCTCTCCCGCCGGTAGCGGCGCGGGTCACCGGTGGTGATGATGATCCGGCGGACCCCTTCCGCGGCGAGCGTCCGGGTGATCTCGGGTACGGACATGACCCCGGCCGGCTGCTGGCCGCCGGTCATGGCCACGGCCGAGTTGTAGAGCAGCTTGTAGGTGATGTTCACGCCGGCCGCGACGGCGGCCCGGACCGCCAGGCTGCCGGAGTGGTGGAAGGTGCCGTCGCCGATGTTCTGCAGCAGGTGCTGGCGCTGGGTAAACGGCGCCATGCCGATCCACTGCGCCCCTTCGCCGCCCATCTGGGTCAGCCCGGCCACGGAGCCGACCTGCGCCTCGTCCATCAGCAGCACCATCGCGTGACAGCCGATGCCGCCGCCGACCAGCGAGCCCTCCGGGGTCTTGGTGGAGCTGTTGTGCGGGCAGCCGGAGCAGAAGTACGGGGTGCGGGACAGCAGCGGCAGCTCGATCCGGTCGCGGCGCGGGCGCCCGGCCTCCTGCGCTTGCTGCCAGCGCTCGACCGACGGGAAGCCGCCGTGGGCGAGCAGCCGCGGGGCGAGGCCGGCCGCGATGACGTCCGGGTCCAGCTGGCCGTCCGCGCGCAGCAGCTCAGTGCCGTCCGGGCTGCGCTTCCCGGTGACGGCGGGAACGTCCTGGCGCCCGTACAGCAGGTCCTTCACCGCGGTCTCGATGAAGGACCGCTTCTCCTCGACCACGACGATCTCGCGCAGCCCCGCGGCGAACTGGCGCACGATCCCCGGCTCCAGCGGGTAGACCATGCCGAGGTGCAGCAGGCGCACGCCGCGGCGGGCCAGTTCCGCGTCGTCGAGGCCGAGGATGCGCAGCGCCTGGCGCAGGTCGAGGAAGGTCTTGCCGGCCGCCGCGATGCCGATCCGGTCGCCGGCGCCGGAACGCACCAGGCGGTTGAGGCCGTTCGCCGCGGCGTACCGGCGGGCCAGCTCCAGCCGCGGGCCGTTCCTGCTGCGCTCCAGCGGGGTCACGGCCGGCTGGAGCATCCGGGCGTGGACGCGGTGGGCGAACGGCTGGCCGTCTATCTCGGCGTCCGGCATGACGGGCGTGATCCGGTCCGGGTGGACCCGCGCCGTGCCTGAGCCGTCCGCGACATCGGTGGCGATCTTGACGCCGACCCACAGCCCGCTGGCCCGGGACAGCGCGACGGCGTGCAGGCCCAGGTCGAGCACGTCCTGGGGGTCGGCCGGGTACAGCGCGGGCATGCCGAGGTCGGCCAGCAGCTGCTCGGAGGCGCCGGGGACGGTGGACGACTTCGCGGCCGGGTCGTCCCCGACCAGGGCCAGCGCGCCGCCGGCCGGGTGCGTGCCCATGAGGTTGTTGTGCCGCAGGGCGTCGGACGCGCGGTCCAGTCCCGGGGACTTGCCGTACCAGATCCCGGTCACCCCGTCGAAGCGGCTGTCGGCGGCGGTGGCCGCCAGCTGGGAGCCCTGGACGGCGGTGGCCGCCAGCTCCTCGTTCACCCCGGGACGGAAGACGACGCCGTACTCGTCAAGCAGCCGCCGCTGCCGGGTGAGCTCGAGGTCGTAACCGGCCAGCGGGGATCCCTCGTAGCCGGAGATGAACACCGCGGTGTTGCGTCCCGCGCGCCGGTCCGCCCGCCGCTGGTCCAGCGGGAGCCGGGCCAGAGCGTGGATCCCGGTGAGATGGATAAGGCCGTCTTCGATCAGGTACCTGTCGTCGAGCCTCATCGACCGATTGTCGCATCAGCTCTCGGGCCCCGCCCGCGCCCAGGTGCCTGAGCCTTCGTCGCCCGCCACAGCACGCCCATTCGTCACATTGCTCACTTCGGTGGCCGGGGTGGAAAGCACATCCGTGACAGTGGAGCGTTTGATAGGTGATCACCTATCAAACGCTCCATCATCTCGGCTGGCGGCGGTTTTGGCTGGCGGCGGAGTCTCGGCTCGGCACGCAGCTGGCCGCGCCCCGGAGGCGGGGCGCGGCCAGCGCCGTGAGGCGTGCTCCGAGTCCTGGTCAGCCGCCCTGGTCGCCGCTCTGCAGGCTCGGCGAGGAGCCGTCGACCGGCTCCTGCGGGTCGACGCCCGTGGAGTCGCGGGCGGTGGAGCTGCCGGTCGGCCGCTGCGACTCGCCCTGGGCCGTGCCGTCGGAACGGCCCGGCTCCTTGCCCTCCTGCTCGGCGATGTCCTCGCCGCGCCTGGTGGTGCTCTGGCCGACGTTCCCGCCGGTCAGATCGGGACCCTGACGCGCCGCCCCGGTGGCCTCGTCCTGGGTGTCGTTGCCCTCGAAGGCCTTCTTGTGGCCCTCGATGACCCGCTCCTTGGCCTCGCCGGTTCCCGGGGCATCCTGCGCCCAGCCGTGCTGGTTCTCGTCAACCACGCCGGGCTTGAACTCGGTCTTCTCTGTATCGGCCATGTTGCCTCCCCTTTGAGTGGGCCATCTGCTACCCGCGCACAGCCCGGCAAACACCGGGCCTGCGCCACCCGGCCACGTAGATCACGCAAAAGGGAAAAAACGGTCGTAGAACCTGGCTTTCATCGCGAGGCTTGGCCCGCTCGTCAAGGGGGAGGGCGTCGTACCGCCTACCCCTTGGTCGCCAGGGTCTTCAGCTGGGTCTTGGTGCCGTTGAAAACGTCCTGGTCGCCGGGCAGCGAGCCGTGGTCGGCGTACTGCCAGAACGTGTAGAAGCCCCAGCCGTTCGGCAGCGTGCCGCCGTGGCTGGCCGAGTAGTTGGCGATCCACAGCGGGTCGTACTTGCCGAACCCGCCGTTGTTGCCGGTGCAGGTGCTCCACCAGTCGGTGGTCGAGTAGATGGCCGGGTAGGCGTGCTCGCGGTAGGCGTACTCGTTCACGAAGTTCCAGACCCAGCTCACCATCTGGGACTGGGTCAGGCCGTAACACTCCGAGCCGTAGGGGTTGTACTCGATGTCCAGCGCACCGGGCAGCGTCTTGCCGTCCGAGCTCCAGCCGCCGCCGTGGGAGATGAAGTAGTCCGCCTGGGTCTTGCCGCTGGAGTTGTTCGGGATGGCGAAGTGGTAGGAGCCGCGGATCACGCCGTAATCGTAGGGGCCGACGTACTGGTTGTAGAAGTACGGGTTGGTGTAGTAGGTGCCCTCGGTCGCCTTCGTATAGGAGAAGTCGATGTACGGGGCCACGCTCGCCCAGTTGATGTTGCCCTGGTAGGCGCTGATGTCGATGCCGGGCAGCTGCGGGACGGTGGCGGGCTTCAGCGCGGGCCCGGGCTGGCCGGCCGGGGCGCGGAGGTAGTGCGGGATGGTCGAGCCCATGAAGTCGAGCCGGGGGTGCGTGATCTTCTCCGGGTGCACGGGGGTCGCGGTGAACCTGGGCTTGGGCACCCGGACGGCGCGCCCGGATGCGGTCATGGCCCACACGGCACCTGGGCGCGAGCTCCCGCCCTGCGCGGGGACGCTGGCCTCTGCTGCCGTCGTCCCCGCGGCGACGGTACCGCCGAAGAGGGCGAGCGTCGCGACGGTCGCGGCCGTCCGGTGACGCAGCCACGAGGTGCTGGGTCGTTCGGGTAGCGACACGAGATCTCCAGGAAGTCACGGGAAAGGGAGACTCAGACGTCCCCTAGCATGCACAGGCCCACAGGCTTCCGCTACCGATTGCGGCAAACTCCCCGCTCTGCATGATTTGCCGGAATGCTGCCTCCGCCGCATTTGGGCCCCCCGCGAACAGCCCGGGTGCGCGGTGGCCCCGGCGGACGGGAAGTCCCGCGGACGCAGGCGGTAGCCGAGCGTCTACGCTTCGCCGTGATCACCCCGCACAGTTCATCCCGCGTTCCTCACTCGTGCGGCTCGCGGTACGCAATTCGCCTCGATGCCATTGTGTTGCACCCGTGGTGAAATCTGTGGGAAACACGCGTCAGGAGACTAGAGGTATCGGGGAAAAGGACGGGGGCCAGGTGGTTACGTGTGGCGGATGCAGCAATGCCCGGGTCGGTTGAAGAACTCGCCAGCCTGTCGGGCGAGCCCGCCGAGCGCCTCCGGGCCTGGGAGGCGCTCGGGCTGCTCCGCCGGGACGGGCGCGGCTACCGGCGCGACACGCTGGAGCGGATCCGGCTGATCGGCTACGCCGCGAAGCGCGGAGTCGCCGCCGAGTCGATCGCCGCGGCATCGGCCGAGCAGGGCGACGTCCTGGCCCGCTACCTCAGGCCGCCGGGCGCCGCGTACCGCGCCAGCCGGCCGGTCCCGGATGCCGCGGCCGAGGCCGGCCTGGATGTGTCGTTCGTGCGCCGGCTGACCGTGGCGGCCGGCCTCAGCGACCAGGCGGAACTCGATGGTGACGACCTGGAGATGCTTCGCGTCCTCACGGTCGCCCTGGACACGGGCATGCCCGCCGAGGCGCTGCTGCAGCTGGTCCGGGTCTACAACGACGCGCTCAGCCGGGTGGCCGAGGCGGAGAGCCTCCTGTTCCGCTTCTATGTCCGCGAGCGGCTCAAGGCCTTCGGCGTCACCGGCGGCGATCTCATGGCGGCGACCGAGTCGGCGCGCGCCCCGCTGCGCGAGCTGATCGGCCCGACAGTCATGTACTTCCACGACAAGGCGCTCCGGCGTGCCCTGCGTGACGACCTGGTGGCTCACCTCGGCGGAGAGGCCGGCACCGCCGGTCACGCGATCGGCCGGACCGAGGTCACCGTGCTGTTCGCCGACCTGGCCGACTTCACGATCATGACCGAGGTCATGGGCGACGCGATGGCCGCGGCCGTCGTGGACCGCTTCTCCGAGCTGGTCCGGGAGGCGGCCGCCGGCTGCGGCGGACGGGTGCTCAAGCAGATCGGCGACGAGTTCATGCTCGCGTTCACCGGCACCGACGGCGCCGGTGGCGCGGTGCGCTGCGGGCTGGCGATCATCGCCAGCGCGGCCGTGCAGGCGCAGTTCCCCGGCGTCAGGCTGGGTGCCCATGCGGGCACCGCCCTGTACCGGGACGGCGACTACCTCGGCGCCACCGTCAACATCGCCGCCCGCGTCTCCTCGCAGGCCGCGCCGGGCCAGCTCCTGGTGACCGGGGCGGTGCGCACCGCGGCCGGCGAGGAGGCGGAGGCGTGGTTCGAGGCGGTGGGGCCGCGCTCGCTCAAGAACATCGCCGAGCCCGTCGAGCTCTTCGAAGCCCGGTCGCGCCGCCGCGTCCTGTCCCCAGGCAAGTCCTGGCTAGTCCCCCGGGCGAGTTAATCCGCGTGAAACCCGGCTGCAATATCGTGCGCGCATGCGGTTGACCGAACACGAGCAGGAACGGCTCCTGATCACGCTGGCCGCCGACGTGGCCGAGCGCCGCCGGGGCCGGGGCCTCAAGCTCAACCACCCGGAGGCGGTGGCGATCCTCACGTCCTTCGTGCTGGAGGGCGCGCGGGACGGCCGGTCGGTGGCCGAGCTGATGTCGGCGGGCCGCGAGGTGCTGCGCCGCGAGGATGTCATGCCCGGCGTGCCCGAGCTGCTGGACTCCGTCCAGGTCGAGGCCACCTTCTCGGACGGCACCAAGCTGGTCACCCTGCACGGGCCGATCCGGTGAGCACGCCCGATGCGGTTCCCGCGCCCGCTCCGTGGATCCCCGGCGACGTCCTGCCCGCGGACGGCACGATCGAGCTGAACCCGGGGCGTCACCGGGTCGAGCTCACCGTCGAGAACGGCGGCGACCGGCCGGTCCAGGTCGGCTCGCACTATCACTTCGCCGCGGCCAACCCGGCGCTGATCTTCGACCGCGGCGCGGCCCGCGGCTACCGGCTGGACATACCGGCGGGGACCTCCGTCCGGTTCGAGCCCGGGATGACGCGGCAGGTGACCCTCGTCGCGCTGGCCGGAGCGCGGGTCGTGCCGGGCCTGCGGGCCGAGTGGGCCGGGAAGCTCGATGACTGACATCTCCCGCCGCCGGTACGCCGCCCTGTACGGCCCGACCGCCGGCGACCGGGTCCGGCTCGCCGACACCGACCTGCTGATCGAGGTCACCGAGGACCGGTGCGGCGGCCCCGGGCCGCTGGCCGGCGACGAGGCGATCTTCGGCGGCGGCAAGGTGATCCGCGAGTCGATGGGCCAGTCCGTCGCCACCCGGGCGGAGGGCACCCCGGACCTGGTGATCACCGGGGCCGTGGTGCTCGACCACTGGGGCGTGATCAAGGCGGACGTGGGCGTCCGCGACGGCCGGATCACCGCCCTCGGCAAGGCGGGCAACCCGGACACGATGGACGGCGTCACGCCGGAGCTCGTCATCGGCCCGTCGACGGAGGTGATCGCCGGCAACGGGCTGATCCTCACAGCCGGCGGCATCGACAGCCATGTCCATTTCATCGCGCCGCAGCAGATCCCGGTCGCGCTGGCGGCGGGGATGACCACGCTCATCGGCGGCGGCACCGGGCCAGCCGAGGGGACCAAGGCGACCACGGTCACGCCCGGAGCGTTCTGGCTCGACATGATGCTGGCCTCGACGACCCAGTGGCCGGTCAACATCGTGCTGCTCGGCAAAGGCAACACGATGAGCAGCGAGGGCCTGTGGGAGCAGCTGCGGGCCGGCGCGGCCGGGTTCAAGCTGCACGAGGACTGGGGCACCACGCCCGCGGTCATCGACGCCTGCCTCACCGTCGCCCAGGCGGCCGGCGTCCAGGTGGCGATCCACACCGACACGCTCAACGAGGCCGGCTACCTGGAGTCGACGCTGGAGGCGATCGGCGGCCTGCCGATCCACACCTACCACACGGAAGGGGCCGGCGGCGGGCACGCGCCGGACATCATCAGGGTCGCCGCGCACCGCAACGTGCTGCCGTCCTCGACCAACCCGACCCGCCCGTACACCCGCAACACGCTGGACGAGCACCTCGACATGCTGATGGTGTGCCACCACCTGAACGGGTCGATCCCCGAAGATCTCGCCTTCGCCGAGTCCCGGATCCGGCCCACGACGATGGCGGCCGAGGACGTGCTGCACGACCTCGGCGCGATCTCCATGATCGGCTCGGACTCGCAGGCGATGGGCCGGATCGGCGAGACGATCATCCGCACCTGGCAGACGGCGCACGTGATGAAGCAGCGCCGCGGCGCGCTGCCCGGCGACGGCGCCGCCGACAACCTGCGCGCCCGCCGCTACGTCGCGAAGTACACGATCGGGCCGGCCGTCACGCACGGCCTGGACGACGAGATCGGCTCGGTGCAGCCGGGCAAGCTGGCCGACCTGGTGCTGTGGGAGCCGGCCTTCTTCGCCGTCCGCCCGCACCTGGTGCTCAAGGCCGGCGTGATCGCCTGGGCCGCCATGGGCGACGCCAACGCCTCGATCCCGACGCCGCAGCCGCGGCTGCCGCGGCCGATGTTCGGCGCGTTCGGCGCGATGCCGGCCCGGCTCGGTCTGCACTTCGTGGCGCCCGCCGCGCTCGAGGCCGGCCTGGCCGACCGGTGGCCGAGCGACCGGCCCCTCGTCGCCACCAAGGACGTGTCCGGGCTGTCCAAGGCGAGCCTCCCGTGCAACGACGCGCTGCCGTCGATCGACGTGGACACCGAGACATTCGCGGTGCGGGTCAACGGCGAGCTCATCGAGCCGCAGCCGGCCGCCGAGCTGCCCATGGCCCAGCGCTACTTCCTGTTCTGAGCCATGAACACGCTCCTGCTGCTGCTGCTCGACTCGCGGGCCCCGGCCGGGGCGCACAACCACTCGGCCGGGATGGAGGCCGCGGTCGGCACGGGCCTGGTCACCAGCCCGGCTGATCTGGAGGACTTCTGCCGCGCGCGGCTCGCGACCTCGGGCCGGGTCGCTGCCGCCTTCGCCGCCGCCGCCTGCCGCCTTCACGATCAATATTCCGAACGGCTGCCGACGGAAGACGCGCTCGGCGCGCACCCCCCCGCACGCGAACGGCCCGCCGCCGAACAAGAGGTCAGCGCGCAGGCCCGCGCAGCCGAACGGCACCCACCCGAGCACGCTGCCAGCGGAAACGCCAGCGCCGCCGAACGGCACCCACCCGAGCACGCTGCCAGCGGAAACACCCGCGCACCCGAACGGCGCCCACCCGAGCACGCTGCCAGCGGAAACGCCAGCGCCGCCGAACGGCACCCACCCGAGCACGCTGCCAGCGGAAACACCCGCGCACCCGAACGGCGCCCACCCGAGCACGCTGCCAGCGGAAGGAGCTCGGGCCAGCTGTGCGGCGACGCCGAGCTCCGGAGCCGTTCGGAAGAATGGGCATTGCTCGACGCCGAACTCGACGCGCGCATCACGTCGGAGGCGGCGCGCGGCGCGTCCCGGCAGCTGGGCGGCGGGCTGCTGCGGCTGCTGCGGTCGCTGCTGCCCGGCGCCGACCTGGCGACGCCGTGGGCGCTCTGCGGCGCTCCGCCGCACCATCCGCTCGTGCTGGGCGCCGGCGTCGGGCTGGCGGGCGGCACTCCGCTGCTGGCGGCGCGGGCGGCCGCGCTGGCGGCGTGCGCCTGCCCGGCCAGCGCGGCGGTGCGGCTGCTCAGCCTGGACCCTTTCGCCGTGCAGGCCATGCTCGCCCGGCTGGCGCCGGGCATCGACGCGTGCGCGGTGTCCGCCGCGCTGGCGGCGACGGACCCGGCCTCGCTGCCCTGCGACGGCGCGCCAGCGCTCGACCTGCTCGCCGACGTCCATCTGACCGCGGAGGTGCGTCTGTTTGCTTCCTGACCTGCCGCACGTCCATCAGCACGAGGCCGGGCCGGTCGCCGACCCGCCGCCGGGCGCGCGGGTGCCCCGGATCGGCATCGGCGGCCCGGTCGGCAGCGGCAAGACCGCGCTGGTCGCCGCGCTGTGCCGGGCGCTGTCGGACGAGCTGACGATCGGCGTCGTCACCAACGACATCTACACCACCGAGGACGCCGACTTCCTGCGGCGGGCGGGGGTGCTGCCTGACGAGCGGATCCGGGCCGTGCAGACCGGCGCCTGCCCGCACACGGCGATCCGCGACGACATCAGCGCGAACCTCGACGCGGTCGAGCGGCTCGAGGCCGACCACCCGGGCCTGCAGCTGGTCCTGGTCGAGAGCGGCGGCGACAACCTCACGGCGACGTTCTCGTACGGGCTGGTGCACCGGCAGATATTCGTGATCGACGTGGCCGGCGGCGACAAGGTGCCGCGCAAGGGCGGCCCCGGGGTCACCCGTTCGGACCTGCTCGTCGTCAACAAGACCGACCTGGCCGCGCTCGTCGGCGCCGACCTGGAGGTGATGGCGCGCGACGCCGCGGCGGTGCGCGGCGGCCGGCCGGTCCTGTTCACCTCGCTCGCGGCCGACCCTGGTGCCGCCGAGGTCGCGGCGTGGGTGCGCGCGGTCCGCTCCGCGATCACGGTGCCGTGACTGGCGCGCTCAGCGACCCGTCGTCGTGATCGCGCGGACGGCGGCTGTGGTCGAGCCGGGCGGCGTGCTCGGCGACCTGGCCTGCGCGCCGCCGCTGACGCTGCGGCAGGTGCACAGCGAGGTGGCGGGCCGGTGCGAGCTCCGCCTGGTCGGCACCGCGGCCGGCCCGCTGGCCGGCGACGACCTGTCGGTGTCGCTGCGGCTGCGGGCGGGCGCGCGCGCCACGCTGCGGGCGACCGGCGCCAGCCTGGCCCAGGGCAGGCCCGGCGGCGGCCCGGCCGAGCTGTCGATCCGTGCCGATCTCGGCGAGGGCTCGGACCTGGTCGCCGACCCGGGCGCGCTGATCGTCTGCCACGGCAGCCGGGTGAACGTCCGGGTCGGGGTCGCGCTGGCCGCCGGCGCGGCGGTCGACTGGCGGGAGCTGATCGTTCTCGGCCGCACCGGGGAGCCGCCGGGAAAGGCGACGCTGCGGTGGGACGTGACCCGCGCCGGCCGGCCGCTGCTGCGCCAGCTCGTCAACCTCGCCGACCCGGCGCTGACCGGCTGGGCCGGGCTCACAGCCGGCCGCCGGGTGCTGGCCTGCGCCTTCGTCGCGGGCCCGTCGGTCACGCCGCGCACCGTCGTCGCGTCGCCGGTGGCGGTCGCGCAGCGTCTGGCCGGCGGCGCGCTGCTCGTCACGGTCCTCGGCGACGACGCGGCGGGCGCCACCCGGGAACTCGCCGACCTCTGCGCCAGCGCGAGGTGCTGACAAGCGCGCCGCCTGCGACGAAGGCTGCACGTGAACACGTGCTACACTGTTTAACGTGGAGGATGAGGCCATGGCTAACCGGAACATCACGCTGTCGCTGCCCGAGGAGGACCTGAAACGGGCCAAGATCGTAGCGGTGCAGCGCGGGACATCCCTGTCACAGCTCCTGACAAGATTGATCAAGGAGCTGGCGGACCAGGAGACCGGCTACGCCCTTGCGAAAGCGCGCAGCCTCGCGCTGCTCGAGGAGGGTCAGGACCTAGGCACCGACGGCGAGATCCGCTGGAACAGGGAAGAGCTGCATGAACGATAACCGCAGCTTCGTGGATACCAACATTGTCGTGTACGCCTATGACACCACCGCCGGAGACAAACGCGAACAGGCGCGATCTCTCCTCGCGGAGCTGTGGGAATCCGGCGAAGGGTGCCTGAGCGTCCACGTGCTGCAAGAGTTCTTTGTGACCGTTACGCGCAAGGTCCCCAAGCCGCTCGATTCGGCCTCTGCGGCAGGGATCGTAGCCGACCTCTCGCGCTGGCGAGTGCATGCGCCCGGCCCGGACGACGTACTAACCGCGATAGACAGCCACCGCAGGCATGACATCTCGTTCTGGGACGCCATGATCGTCTGTAGCGCAGCGAGCCTGGGCTGCCAGATCCTGTATTCCGAGGATCTCAACCCTGGCCAGCAGTACGAAGGCGTCCGGGTACAGAACCCCTTCCGCGCCGCCTGATCGCACCCAGCGCCTGAAACACAGGCTTAGCCGGATGCCGGGTTGCGAAACGCGGCCTTAGTCCGGATGACATCGTTCGGTAATCGGCCGGCGGTCGACTTGACCTCATGCAAACTGCCGGAACCACGCAGCGGCTCGACCCCCTGCTGCCGAGCGGCGGGAGCAGCTATCCGGTCGTCGTGATCGGCGCCGGGCAGGCGGGCCTGGCCATGAGCTACCACCTCACCAGGCTCGGCATCGACCATCTGGTCCTCGAGCGTGACCGCATCGGCAACGAGTGGCGCGAGCGGCGCTGGGACTCCTTCTGCCTGGTCACGCCCAACTGGCAGTGCCAGCTCCCCGGCTACCCCTACCCCGGGGCCGATCCGGACGGCTTCATGAGCCGTGACGAGATCGTCGGCTACGTGACTGGGTACGCCGCGTCGTTCGGGCCGCCCGTCCTGGAGAATACCGAGGTAACCAGGCTGTGGCGCGACCCCGGCGGCGGCTTCGAGGTCGCGACCAGCCGCGGCGACGTGACCGCCGGGCAGGTGGTGGTCGCGACCGGCCCCTACCACGGGGCGAGGCTCCCCCGCTTCGCCGCGCGGCTGCCGGAGGGCGTGCTGTCACTGCACACCTCGCAGTACCGCAGCCCGGACGCGCTGCCGGACGGAGCGGTGCTCGTCGTGGGCACCGGGCAGTCCGGCTGCCAGATCGCCGAGGACCTGCACCTGGCCGGCCGGGCGGTGCACCTGGCGACCGGCAGCGCGCCGCGGGTCGCCCGCCGCTACCGCGGCCGTGACGTGGTGGCGTGGCTCGACGAGATGGGCCACTACGACCGCGGCGTGGACGAGTTCGAGGACGCCGACGCGCTGCGGCTGCGGCTGCGGGCCAACCACTACGTCACCGGCAGGGACGGCGGCCACGACATCGACCTGCGGGTCTTCGCCCGCGAGGGGATGCGGCTGTACGGGCGGCTGACCTCGATCAGCGGCACCCGGGCCGGCTTCGCGCCCGACCTGGCCGCCAACCTGGACAGCGCGGATGCGGTGTCGGACGGGATCAAGGACTCGATCGACGCGTTCATCTCCGCGCGGGACATCGCCGCGCCCGAAGAGGCACGGCGGCCCCCTGCCTGGCAGCCGGCGCACGCGCCGCGCGAGCTTGACCTCGAGGCCAGCGGGATCACCGCGGTGGTCTGGGCGACCGGGTTCCGCCGGGAGTACTCCTGGCTCGAGCTGCCGGTCTTCGACGGCCGCGGCTGGCCCGTGCACACCCGCGGCGTCACCAGCTGCCCCGGCCTGTACGTCCTCGGCCTGCCCTGGCAGTACACCTGGGGATCGGGCCGGTTCTCCGGGGTCGGCCGGGACGCCGGGCACCTCGCCGAGCACATCCGCTGCGCCAGCACGGGCTGCTGCGCCGCCTGCAGGTCCCCGTTCCCGCGGCCGCGGGAGACGGTCATGGCTGAGCCGGTCTGGGACGCGCACCGGCACCTGGGGGTGCTGCCCGCCTTCCCGTTCTACTCCGGCCCGCCCGTCCGGCCGGACGTCCGGGCGCCGGGCACGGTCGCCCAGCTCATCGCCGACCTGGACGCCGACGGCGCGGAACGGGCGATCGTGCTGCCCAACTACGGGGTGCCCGACCCGGACATCGCGTTCTCGTTCAACGAGCTGTGCCTGGACGCCACGGCGGCCGACGACCGGATCCGGTGCGGGCTGTGGGTCTCGCCCCGGCCGCAGGACGCCGCCCGGACCGCGGCCGCGCTGGCGCTGGCCGGCGAAGCCGGGCGTCCGGGTGCTGAAGCTCAGCTTCCTGCTGGGCGGCCGTGCGTCCGACCCGGACTGCCGCCCGGCGCTCGACCAGATCTTCGCCGCGGCCCGGCGGCACGGCCTGGTGGTGCACGTGCACACCTCGCCCGGCGCCGGGTCCGACATCGACGAGGTCGGCCACCTGGTCGACTGGTACGCCGACGAGGTGCCGGTGCACCTGGTGCACTTCGGCGGCGGCGTCAGCGGCCACATCAAGCTCGCCGGATCACGGTTCTTCGACTGGATCGCCGCGGGCAAGCGGGTCTACACCGACCTGTCGTGGGCGGTCGGCTTCGCCCCGCGGTGGCTGGCGGGCGAGATCGAGCGGCGCGGGATCGGCCACGACCGGGTGCTGTTCGCCAGCGACGAGCCCTGGGGCGACTACCCCGGCGAGCAGGCCAGGCTCGCCGCCGCGGCCGGCGACGGCGAGCTGGCGAGGCTGATGTTCTCCGGCAACTTCGACAAGCTCTACGGCTGACGGCAACAGGAGCCGCCGGCGTACCACCCAGCAACAACCATCGCGACGAAAGGCGGGAACGGACATGGCCGACCTGAACGAACTCGAAAAGCAGAGCATGGAGGAGATCCAGCACCCGTCGCTGCCGGAGGGATCGACCATCTACGGCGGCACCAAGGTCTTCCCCGACTACATGGCCGAGAACGGCGAGACCTACTTCACCCTCGTGCACGGCATCGCGCACGAGTCGTCGGTGAGCTTCGTCGCGATCCTGCAGGCCACCCGCGCGCTGCGGAAGGGCTTCGAGGCGGCGATCTACTTCTACGGCCCCGGCTCGCTGAACTGCCTGGCCACCCGCGGCTTCCCCACCACCGGCAACTCGGCGTTCCCCGGCGAGCACAACATCAACAACCAGCTCGCGACGTTCATCGCCGAGGGCGGGAAGGTCTACTGCTGCCGGTTCGGCCTGTCGCTGCACGGCGCGCGGGAGGAGGACCTCATCGAAGGGGTCATCCCGACGCACCCGCTGGACGTGCAGGACGCGCTGATCCACTACGCGCGCAAGGGCGCGATCATCAACTCCACCTACATGTTCTAGGGCCGCCGGATGGGGACGGATACCAGGGCCCGGGACGGCCACGCTGCGCTGCTCGCCGACGTGGCGCTGACGGGTGTCTCGATGGAGGCACCGGTGCAACGCCGGGGCGGCGCCGGGCCGAGCGACGACGGCCACGTGCTGGTCAACGGCGCCAACGCCGCGCTGCCGCTCAACCCGCGCAGCCGCTACGTCGTGGCAGGCGGCAGGCTGCTCGACGGCGGCGCGGACACCGGCCTGTCCATCGAGGCCGTCAGGCGCCCGGCGTTCTACGACCTCACGACCGCCGACGGCGTGCCGTACGAGCAGATCGCGCGGCTGCACGGCGGCGACGTGCTGGCCACGACCGTCGTGCAGACCTGCATCAGGTACGCCGAGCAGGACCGGTGCCGGTTCTGCGCCATCGAGGAGTCGCTGCGCTCCGGCGCGACCATCGCCGCCAAGACCCCGGATCAGCTCGCCGAGGTCGCGGCCGCCGCGGTCAGGCTCGACGGGGTGCGGCAGATGGTGATGACCACCGGCACCACGGCGGGCCCGGACCGGGGCGCGCGCTACCTGGCCCGGTGCGTCCGGGCCGTGACGGAGGCGGTGCCCGGGCTGCCCGTCCAGGTGCAGTGCGAGCCGCCGGCCGATCTTTCCGTGCTCACCGCGCTGCGGGACGCGGGCGCGGTCGCCATCGGCATCCACGTCGAGTCGCTCGACGACGAGGTCAGGAAGCGCTGGATGCCCGGCAAGGGGAGCGTCCCGCTGGCCAGCTACCACACGGCCTGGGACGAGGCGGTGCGGGTGTTCGGCGTCAACCGGGTTTCCACGTACCTGCTGGCCGGCCTGGGCGAGGATCCGGACGAGCTGATCGAGGGCGCCGCGGGCCTGATCCGCCGCGGCGTGTACCCGTTCGTCGTGCCGTTCCGGCCGCTGCTCGGCACGCTGGCCCGGCGGGACGGCGTGCCCGCGCCGCCGGCCGCGCTGCTGCGCTACGTCACCGAGGCCGTGGCCGCCCTGCTGCGCGAGGCCGGAATGGCCGGCGCTGACCAGCAGGCAGGCTGCGCGGCCTGCGGCGGCTGCAGCGTGCTGCAGGCGGCGGGCGGGTGACGGCAGTGCATAGGGAGGCCGGCGCGCCGGTCCTGCTCGTCGATCTGCAGGCGGCGGGCGGGTGACGGCAGTGCATGCGGAGACCGACGTGCTCGTCCTGCTCGGCGACCGCAGCAGCATCGAGCGGCAGCCCGCGCTCTGGGTCGAGCAGGCCGGCGATGCTGCCGCCCTGGCCAGCTACCGGGCGCTGCGCACCGAGGTGTTCGTCCGCGAGCAGGGGCTGTTCGCCGGGTGCGACGCCGACGACAGGGACGAGGACCCGCGCACGGTCGTGCTGGTGGCCAGGGACGCTCAGACCGGTACCGTCATCGGCGGCGTCCGGCTGGGGCCGGCGACGGCCCGGATCTCGGCTGGTGGGCAGGCAGCCGGCTGGCCGTGCACCCGGCCGCCCGCGGCGGCAGCGGGGTCGGCTCCGCGCTGGTGCGGGCCGCGTGCGCGCGGGCCGAAACCGAGGGAGCACTCCGCTTCGACGCCACCGTCCAGGCCCGCAACGAGCCGCTGTTCACCCGCCTGGGCTGGCACCCGGTCCGGCCGGTGACCGTGGCCGGCGCGCCGCACGTGCTGATGCGGTGGCCGGTGGGCCGGATCGCGGCACTGGCCGCCGCGACCAAGAGCGCGCTCGGGCGGCTGCTGGCCGGCCTGCCGGGGCCGCCCGCCGGGTTCGGCGGGGACGACGGCGCCCCGGTTCCCGGCAGCGACCTCGTGGCCGCGTGCGACGCGATCCTGCCCTCGATGGTCGAGCGCGACCCGGCCTGGGCCGGGTGGTGCGGCGTGCTGGCCAACCTGAATGACCTGGCCGCGATGGGCGCCGAGCCGGTCGGCCTGCTGGACGCGGTGGCGGCCAGGGATGCGGCGCGCGCCGCCCAGGTGCTCGGCGGCCTGCGGGCCGCGTGCCTGGCCTACGACGTTCCGGTGCTCGGCGGGCACACCCAGCTAGGCGTCTCCGCCGCGCTGTCGGTCACCGCGCTCGGCCGCGCGGCCCGGCCGGTGCCCGGCGGCGGGGGCCGCGCGGGGCACCGGGTCCGGCTGACCGCCGACACCGGCGGCGGCTGGCGGCCCGGGTATCAGGGCAGGCAGTGGGACTCGACGACCTCTCGCCGCACCCCCGAGCTTCGTGCCATGATCGGCTCGGTGGCGGCCGCGGCGCCCGCGGCGGCCAAGGACGTGTCGATGGCGGGAATCGCCGGGACGCTGGGCATGCTGGCCGAGGCCAGCGGCTGCGCGGCCGTGCTGGAGGTAGCGAAGGTGCCGAGGCCGGACGGGGCCGTCATGGCCGACTGGCTGACCTGCTTTCCCGGCTTCGCGATGCTCACCGCCGGGCCGCCCGGCAGCGCGCCGCTGCCCGCCGGGCCCGCGGCGGGCGCCGAGTGCGGCGAGCTCACGGCCGGCAGCGGGGTGTCGCTGCGCTGGCCGGACGGCGACGAGACAACCGTGATCGGCGGGCCCGTGACCGGCCTGGGGACGGCATGAGCGAGCCGGAGGGGCGCGGCGCCGCCTGGACAGAGGAGCGAGGAACGAGCGACGAGGGAAGGCGGCGCCGCATGGCGCCCCGGAGGCGAGCGGGGGGCTGCGCATGAGCACGCTGACGATGGCGGCTGTGGCGGAGCCGTTCGGAAGAAATCTCGAGGAGGACTTTGCCCGGATCGGGCGGCTGATCGCTGAGGCGCGCGCGGCGGGAGTGGGGCTGCTCGCGCTGCCGGAGGCTTGCCTCGGCGGTTACCTCGCCGACCTGGACGGCGGCGCCGAGGGGCCGCCCGCGCTCGACCCCGGCGGCCCGGAGATCCGGCGGCTGGCCGCGCTGGCCGGCGAGATGGTGGTGTGCGCCGGCTACTGCGAGGCCGACGGCGGGCTGCGCTACAACAGCGCGGTGTGCGTGACCGGCGACGGGATTCTCGGCCGCCACCGCAAGGTGCACCAGCCGCTTAGCGAGGACGGCAGCTACGCGGCGGGCAGCGGCTTCGCCGCGTTTGACACCCCGGTCGGGCGGATCGGCATGATGATCTGTTACGACAAGGCGTTTCCTGAGTCCGCGCGCGCGCTCGCGCTGGACGGGGCGGAGATCCAGGTGTGCATGTCCGCGTGGCCGGCCAGCCGGACCAACCCGGCCGCTGACCTGGGCGACGATAGGTGGACCCATAGGTTCGACCTGTTCGACCAGGTGCGGGCGCTGGAGAATCAGGTCGTGTGGCTGTCGGCCAACCAGTCGGGGAGCTTCGGGTCGCTGCGGTTCGTCGCGCGGGCGAAGGTCGTCGGGCCGGGCGGTGAGGTGCTGGCCGCGACCGGCACGGGTGCGGGCATGGCCGTGGCCGGGATGGACGTGCCGGCCGCGATCGAGGCGTCGAGGCGGTCGATGGGGCACCTGCGGGACCGCAGGCCAGAGACCTACGGGCCCGCGGTGCCGCGGCCGGCCCGGGGCGGGCGGCCCGGCACGGCGCTCGCCGACCACCGGCGCTGACAGTGGCCGTCGTCCGCATCGCCGCGGCAGCCGCGCACTTCGGCCGGGATCTCGAGTTCGACCTCGCCCGCATCGGCAAGCTGATCGAGGACGCTCGCCGGGCCGGAGCGGACCTGCTGGTGCTGCCCGACGCCGCGCTCGGCGGCTACGTGACCGACCTGCGGCACCCGGATCCGGAGGCGCTGCCGCCGGCGCTCGGGTCCGGCGACCCGATGCTGAAGCGGGTGGCCGCGCTCGCGGCCGACATGGTGGTGTGCGTGGGCTTCTGCGAGGCGGACGGCGCCGACCGGTACAACGCGGCGGCGTGCCTGAGCGGCGACGGGATCCTCGGCGCGCACCGCAAGGTGCACCTGCCGGCCGGGGAGGCCGCCGCGTACCGCGCCGGGAACAGGTTCGACGCGTTCGACACCCCGGCGGGCCGGGTCGGGATGCTCATCGACTACGACAAGACGTTCCCAGAGGCGGCGCGGAGCCTGGCGCTGGACGGCGCCGAGATCCTCGCCTGCCTGTCCGCCTGGCCGGCCAGCATCACCAACCGGGCGCCCCGGGTCACGCAGGACCGGCAGGCGCGGCTGTTCGACCTGTACGACTGTGCGCGCGCCGCCGAGAACCAGGTGGTGCTCGCGTCCGCCAACCAGACCGGCGCCATGGGCGGCATGCGGTTCCTCGGCCAGGCGAAGGTGGTCGGGCCCGGCGGGAACATCCTGGCCCGCACCTGGTCCAAGGCCGGCCTCGCGGTCGCCGAGCTGGACGTGGCGGCGGAGATCGAGCGGGCCCGGCGGGTGCTGCGGCACCTGAGCGAGCGCCGGCCCTCGACCTACCGCAGCGAGGCTCCATGACCGAGCGGCCGCTGTCCATCGCGCTGCTGACCTACTCCACCAAGCCGCGCGGCGGCGTCGTCCACACGCTCGCGCTGGCCGAGGCGCTGGCCGCGGCCGGGCAGCACGTCACCGTCTGGACCCTCGGCCGGGGCGGCGACACCGGGTTCTTCCGGCCTGTCGATCCGGCGGTGCGGCTGCGCGTCGTCCCGTTTCCCGATGCCGAGGGCGAGGGCACCGGGGAGCGGGTGCTGCGGTCCATCGCGCTGCTGCGCGCGGCGTTCAGCGCCGGCAGCTACGACATCGTGCACGCCCAGGACTGCATCAGCGCGAACGCGGCGGGCCGCTGCCTGCGGACCGTGCATCACATCGACCACTTCACCACCGCCGAGCTGGCCCGCTGCCACGAGCGCGCGATCAGGGAGCCGTTCGCGCACGTGTGCGTCTCCGCCGCGGTGGCGGCGGAGCTGCGGGACGGCTGGGGCATCGAGGCCGAGGTGATCCCCAACGGCGTCGACGCAGCCCGGTTCGCCGCGGCAGCCGGGCCGCCGGAGGCACCGGCCCGGCGGCGCTGGCGGGACCGGCTCGGGCGGTACGTGCTGGCCGTCGGGGGCATCGAGCCGCGCAAGGGCTCGGTCGAGCTGCTGGACGCGTTCGCGCTGCTGCGGCGCGCCTGTCCGGACGTCCGGCTGGTGGTCGCGGGCGGCGAGACCCTGTTCGACTACCGCCCGTACCGGGCCCGGTGGGAGGCGCGCGCGGCCGAGCTCGGCCTCGACCCGGTGGTCCTCGGCCCGGTCGGCCACGACGAGCTGCCGCCGCTGGTGGCGGCCGCGGCCGTGTTCGCCTTCCCGTCCACCCGGGAGGGCTTCGGGCTGGCCGCGATGGAGGCGCTCGCGGCCGGCGTTCCCGTGGTCGCCAGTGACCTGCCGGTGATGCGGGAGGTGTTCGGCGGCGCCGCAGCGTTCGCCGCCGGGCCGGAGGCCTTCGCGGCCGGCCTGCGCGACGCCCTGGCCGCCGGTGCCGGGCCGCGGCGGCGCGCCGCCGGGCAGGCGCTCGCCGCCCGCTACACCTGGGCCGGGGCGGCCGCCCGTCACCTGGCGCTCTACCGCGCGATTGCGGCGCCGGGCGCCGTGCGGCGGGCCGGAAATACGGCTCCCGCCTGAGTCACCGTGCTCACCGCCGGCTGTCCTGCCCGGGCCTGCCGGGCGGCCGGGCACTGTGACATCGTTGCTGTTACGCAGCCCGCCGCGGTGGCGCGCCGGCGGCGGGAAAGGAACGCAGCCATGAGCATGAATTTCCGGTCCTGGCAAGACCGCGACATGCCGGCCGGTGTCAAGGGCGCGCTCGCGCGGCTGGCCGGCCCTGGTGGATGTTCCTGCTCACCGGCATCGCGTGGCTGGTCATCGCGATGATCGTGCTGCGGTTCAGCATCGCCTCGGTTGCCGCCGTGGGCGTGCTCATGGGGGTGGTCTTCCTGGCCGGATGGTTCAGCGAGATGCTCATCGCGTCCGTCCGGATCCGCTGGCGCTGGGCGCACCTGCTGATGGGGATTCTGTTCCTGTTCGCGGCCTTCTGGTCGTTCGCCAGCCCGTTCAGCGCGTTCTGGGCGCTGGCCGCCATCTTCGGGCTGCTGCTGATCTTCCGGGGGAGCCTCGACCTCGTCACCTCGATCTCAGCGCGGGACGGCAACGCCGTGTGGTGGCTCGGCATGGTCGCGGGCGTCGTGGAGATCCTGCTCGGGTTCTGGGTCTCCCAGCAGAGGTTCCCCGCCCGGGCCGTGCTGCTGCTGATCTGGGTCGGGTTCTTCGCCCTGTTCCGCGGGATCTCCGAGATCGTGCTCGCGTTCGAGCTCCGCAGCGCGCAGCGCCGCTAGCGGTGCGCCATCAGCGGTGCGCCGTCAGCGGTGCGCCGTCAGCGGCGGAACCGCGACGCGGCTACCCGGGCTCCTGGTAGGCCGGCGGGTAGATCCAGGTCGGAGCGCCGCCCACTTGAGTGAGCAAGACATAGCCGGGCGTCTGATCGATAACGTTCACGATCTGAGCATCCTGCTTGGTCCCGTGAGCACCGTACATGGAGATGAGAGTGAACCAGTGCGCGCGGATCGCCGCGCTGTACCCGGCGATGCCTTCCAGGTACATGCAGTGCGGCCCCAGGCTGAGGCAGGCCAGCCCGGGAGCCTGCCCATGGGAGTCACCGCCGCGCCCCGGGATGGGGTACTTGATGTACAGGTCATCGAAATGCTGGTACCAGTGCACGGCCAGGTGATCCATGTAGAGGATTCTGGTCCTCGCCCAGGCCGCCGATCAGGAAACGGCCGTCCGGGATCCCCAGGTAGGGCTTGAGCGCGGCCGCGACATACAGCGGCCGTGACGAGCCGCCGGCTTCGAACGTCGAAGCAGCGAGGCTGGTGTACTGGATTCCCGAGCCGATTGCCGCGCAGCCAACGGCCAGCGCGATGACCCAGCCCGCGATGCGCGCCTGCAGCCGGGGCCAGCCGGCGACGGAGCCGGCCGCCACGCACGCGAACCAGGCAGCGAAGTCGTCATGCTTCCGCAACGACTCCACGGTCTGCAGGTGCAGCCCTTCCACCGTGACGGCGATGCCAGCCAGCAGCAGGAGCCCGACCAGCGCTACCGGGCGCCAGCCCTTCCCGGACCGGGCAGCCAGGACAAGAGCGACGAGGCAGCCGACGAGGGTGACGCCCATCCAGCGCCAGGTGTCCCCGAGGATGACGGTCCGGGGAGCCAGTACGGCGGAAAACACGGCCTGACGCCCGCTGGGACGGGCGAGCGTGGAGAACATCAGGCCGTTGACGTAGGCTCCGCCGGCGAGGAACAGGACGAGCGCCAGGATGCTGCCGGTCGCCAGGCCGAGCGCCGCTATCCGCGCTGCCATCCGCCGCCAGCCGCAGTCGCTCACCTGCAACGCTGCCAGGCCGATGACGACGGGATCGAAGAGCAGGGTCATGTACTTGGTCGCGTTGGCTGCCAGCAGAACCAGGGGAAGTGCCAGCAGCCATGCCGTCGCGTGCTTTTCGGCATCGCCGGTGCGCACGGCGCAGTAGGCGGCCGCAGCCGTGAGCATGAGCGCCATCGCGTCATACGTCGCGAGGACGCCGAGGTCCTGAGTCAGCCCGAGGCCGGCGAAAAGCCCGGCGGCGAGGACGCCCGGCCAGTATCCGAACAACCTGCGTGTCGTAGTGAACAGCAGGGCGGTGGCGGTCAGCATGAAGGCCAGGCTGAGCAGGCACGTCTCGACCAGGCCGCCCATGTGATCGGCCATGGCGGCCAGCACCGGGTAGATGGCCGGCGCACCGGAGAAGTACGTCTCGTAGTACGGGCTGCCGCCGCCGTGCCACAACTCGTAGATGAGCTGGTGGCCAGCGTAGATGTAGCGGCCTTCGTCTCCTGACACGTAGCTGTGGGAGATCAGCCGCACGGAGAGCACAGCCTGCGCGGCAAGGATGAGCACTAGCGGGAGCCAGCGCGCTGCATGCGGGAGGACGGCCGCGCGCGCCCAGGTGGGCCGCGGGGCGCGGAGGATGGTGGTCCCGGCGGTCACCTTGCCAGGGTCCTTTGCAGGGAGCCGAAGCACGCCGAGATTGCCTTCGCGCCGCGGCCCGCCGCCCAGGACAGCGGGCTACCGGGGGTGGGGCCGGTGGCCCGTGCTGGTCAGGCCGATGGACCAGAAGTAGATTCCGGCGAGGTGCGTCCTGGCCGCGGCGCGGCAGGCGGCGGAGAACCAGCGAACCTGAACGGATTGGTCAACCGGCGCACCGGGCCACCGCTGTCGCCAGGGGGAACGGAACGCCCCGGGTGCGGCGGCGATGCCCACCTCGGTCTCCACGATCCTTGCGGGCAGGGCACGGTCGTACGCTGTCCATCCGGCCGCAAAAGGTGCGGGGAGGGGCGGGTAGGCGTCCACCGCCTGGCGCACACCACGACCGCCGTTGCCGGTGAACGTCCTGGGATAGTCCCACCCGTTGTTGGAGAAGGTGAGCGTGCCGCGGAAGACGCGGCGGAGGGCCGCGTCCAGGCTGTTCCAGCGCCGTGACCCGGCGAATTTGCTGAACTCAGCTCCGACGATCAGCTCGGGGACTCCCGCTTGCTGCGCTATTGCCGCGTAGGGCAGCAGGAACTTCTGGTAGCTGGCAAACCATCGGCGCGGATTCCGCGGCGCCCACCTGGGCCGGGACCTGCCGAGGTTGCCCTCATCCAGGAGCGGCCGTATCGACACGTACAGGCCCGCCCGCACGGCAGTCTGCGCGATGGTCGCTATCTGACCGGGCGTTGGCGTCCGGGGGCTCGCGTAGACGCTGCTGGCGCCTGGCCCGGTCATGAAGAACGGGAACGAGACCGAGACCGCGTTAGCGTGCAGGCTCCTGACATAGGCAATGTCGGCTCTGGCGGCCGCCGCGATGTCCTGGCCGGGATAGGTGTATGCGTCGATGTCCACGCCCAGCTGCATCGCTGGCCGCGCGGGAGTGCGGGGAATCGCGATGCCCGATGACGTAGGCACTAGCCGCGGTTGCAGGCCTTTCATGCGCGAGGCCGCCGTGCAGCCGGCCATCAGGAGCCCGAGTGCGACAACTGCTACCAGCACGGTCCGGAACCCCTTCATCGCGGCTTCCTTGTCTTGCTGATCACCGCGAACGACCGCGGGTCGCCCTGGATGAGCGGGATGGCGATCGCAGCCAGGGTCAACACCAGGCTGACCGGCATCATCAGGACCGCCAGGGTGCCGCTCAACAGCCGGGAATCTCTCGTGCGAGCCGCCTCTGCCGAGCTTGCTCCTATCCAGCCGCAGGTGAAGAACAAGCCTGTCCACGCGAGGACGGCCAGCTTCCCGTAGTTGAGAACGCCTGCCGTGGCCGGGATGCGGCCGTTCGACCGCAGGTACAGGCCGGCTGCTGAGCAAAGGAGGGCCATCACCCCGGCCAGGTATTTGCTCAGGACAATCATCGCGGAGCTCAGGGGCATGACTTTCCGGTGGCGGATGGCGTGGATGTCGCCCCACAGCCAGCGCCGGCGCTGGATGAAGTAGTCGCGCAGGCTCCACGGTGAGGTGACTTCCGCGTACTCGTGGAACCAGCCCCATTCCAGGCCGGCCCGGACGGCGCGCTGCCCGAACACCAGGTCCTCGGAGGCGATGGCCGACCAGTTCCAGGTGATGATTCGCTCCGCCTCGCCGGTCACGACGAGGCCTTCCCCGTGGACGTGCACGGGCCGGCGGAGGATGCCCTGGAACACCGAGCAGTACACCAGGCACGCGTGCGTCCGGATGTCGTCAGCGTGGCTGGTCAGGAAGTGCCCCAGCGGGCGCAGCGCGTAGGCGGTGCGCGGGGTCACGACGCCTTCGCAGATGTCGTAGTCCGCTGCGAACGCCCGCTCGATGTAAGCTTGGGTGAGGCTCACGTCATCGTCGTTGAAGATAATTTTAACGTCGGCGCGGTCAAGGCCGAGGGCATTACGCACGCGCCGTGAATACTCAAGCGCCCGCGCTTTCTTCTGGGAATCCGCGGTGAAGTCCTTCGGGACAATGAGCACCCGGTCGGCGAACGGGTAGTCGGCCCGGTGGCCAGGTTCGATGACCACCCAGATTTGATAGTCGATCTTCAGCGTGTAACTGCGGATCTGGTCGATGATCTCGTTGACTCTCGCGTACTCGGCACCCGTCGTGGTGATCTGGATAATGGCCTGGGTAAACGTATCCGGCGGGGCCTCACGGAACCGCCAGCGGAAAGCTGCCTGGCCCGCGATCAGCATGGCCATCTCCGCAAAGGGCGTGAGCCAGGCGACGTAGACCAGCCATTGTGCCGCCGGCAGGAACGCAACACCCAGGCCGGCCGCGAGAGCGGCTGCGACCGCGACTATGCCGCCAAGCGAGGCCCTCGGTTTCCGCCGGCGTCGGTGCCGCCCGGACAGATGGTCATGAGTCGGATCAACCGGTACGGATACGACGACGGCGGGCGCCGGTTCGTAGGGTTCAACCACCGAGAGGCGTCTCGTCGGGGCAGTCTCAGGAGCCAGGTCGATAAGGGTTTCCGCCCCAGCCAGCCGATCCCGAGGATCGCAAGGTTGCGTGCCTGGAACTGGCATAGACGTTGGCTCCAGCATGAGATTGTAGTTTTTTCCGGGATGGGCAGCATGTACATGTTTTGCGATGGAATGAGTGGGATCGGATCGACCACGGCAGCTAGGCTAGCAGCAGGATCCCTGCGGCGCTCCGGAAATGGCCGCACGCGGCTATGCGGGTAATTTACGCCATGCTGGATTATCGAAGTATGGTTTCACCGGGTATATGGGGCGCAATAAGGCAAGAAAGGGTTACGTGCATAACGCGCCCGTTACGTGCGGGGGCTGCGGGGCCGATGGCGGCGGATCCGGCCGTGGCCGGCCCCGGACGCTGCCTCTTGACCGTCCGCCCGGCCAATGTTACTGACTTACTTGTAGGCCCGTTTATCTGGTTTGCGTCCAACGAGGAGAGCTTGTGCTGCCACGCGTCCGGTCCCGCCGCCGTTTGCTGCTCGTAGCCGTCACCGCCTGCGCCTGCGCCGCGGCGGCCCTCTCCGCCGCGGCCCCGGCGGCCGCGCAGAGCGCCGTCAGCTACGTGGCGCTCGGCGACTCGTACTCCTCCGGTGTCGGCGCCGGGAACTACTACGGCTCGAGCGGATCCTGCGAGCGGAGCGCCAACGCGTACCCCGTCCTGTGGGCGAATGCCAGCCATCCGGCGAGCTATGTCTCGGTGGCCTGCTCGGGCGCGGCAACGGGTGACGTCGTGACCAGCCAGGTCTCCGCGCTCAGCCGCGCGACCACGCTGGTGTCGATCACGATCGGCGGCAATGACGTCGGGTTCACCAGCGTCATGGAGACCTGCGTGATCTACTCCACCAGCGACTGCGTCAGCGCCGTTCACGCTGCCGAGGCCAAGATCGCCAACCAGCTGCCCGGTGAACTGAACAACGCGCTGGGCGCGATCGACGCCCGCGCGCCGAACGCCAGGGTGGTCGTGCTCGGCTACCCGGACCTCTACGACTTGTCGAAGTCGCCGGGCTGCATCGGGCTGAGCAACACCGACCGCGTTGACCTCAACCAGGCGGCGGACCAGCTCGACGGCCAGATCCAGGCGGCGGCCGGGCGGTACGGCGACGTCTTCGGTGACGTCAGGCACGCGTTCGCCGGCCACCGAGATCTGTGACTCGAACAGCTGGCTGCACTCGGTGGACTGGTTCAGCCTCGGCGAGTCCTACCACCCGACCGCGGCCGGGCAGGCTGGCGGCTACTACCCGGTGCTGCGCGCCAAGGCCGGCTGAGCTTGCCTGGGCGGTTACCCGGGGCGCCGGGGGCTCTAGCCGCGGAACGTGTCCGGGTCAGGCCCGGTGCGCTCGTTCCTGTTCAGCGCGCTGATCGTCTCGACGTCCTCGCCGGACAGCTCGAAGTCGAAGATGTCGATGTTTTCCTTGATGCGGGCGGGCGTGACCGACTTGGGGAAGACGATGTAGCCGCGCTCGATGTGCCAGCGCAAGACCACCTGGGCCGGGGTCTTGCCGACCCGGCCGGCGATCGAGACGATCTCCGGATCGCCGAGCACCCTGCCCTGCGCTATCGGGGACCAGCTCTCGACCGCGATCTGGTGCTCCGCGCAGAACCCGGCCACGTCCTCCTGGGTGAGGAAGGGATGCAGCTCGATCTGGTTGACCGCGGGGCGGATCTGGGTCTCCTCGTGCAGCCGCCGCAGGTGGTGCGGCTGGAAGTTCGACACGCCGATGGACCGGGCCCGCCCGTCCCGGTAGAACTCCTCGAGCGTCTTCCACGTCGACACGAAGTCGCCGTCGTACCGGGTGGGCAGCGGCCAGTGGATCAGGAACAGGTTGACGTAATCGGATCCGAGCGCGGCCAGTGACTCGTCGAAGGCCTTGCGGGCGTCGTCGGGGCGGTGAGCGTCGTTGCTCAGCTTGCTCGTGACGAACACGTCCGCGCGGTCCAGGCCCGACTTGGCGATGGCGTCGCCGACCTGGTTCTCGTTGCCGTACATCTCCGCGGTGTCGATGTGCCGGTAGCCCGCCGCCAGGGCCGTGGAAACCGCCTCGACGGTGTCCTGCGGCCTGATCTGGAAGACACCGAAACCGAACTGCGGGATCGTGTTGCCGTTGTTGAGCATGATGTCGGGTATCGCGGTCACGACAGGGTGCCTCCTCCGCCAGGGACGTGTGGTGTGCCGGTCAGCCAAGGTCAGCCGACCTCGAGCGTGACGTCGATGTTGCCCCGTGTCGCGTTCGAGTACGGGCAGACCTGGTGCGCCGCCTCGGTGAGCGAGCGGGCTGTCGCCTCGTCCACGCCCGGGATCGTCACCCGGATCGCGACGGCGAGCCCGTAGGCGCCGCCGGAAATCGGGCCGATCGAGACGTCCGCCTCGACGGTGGACGCGCTGGTGTCCACCCCGCCGCGCCGGCCCACGACGCCGAGCGCGCTCTGGAAGCACGCGGCGTAACCGGCAGCGAAGAGCTGCTCGGGGTTGGTGGCGCCGCCGGGGCCGCCCATCTCCTTGGGCGGCTGCAGGTCCACGTCGAGAATCCCGTCGTCGGAGACCGCGTGGCCCTCCCGGCCGCCGGTCGCTCTCGCCTTGGCCGTATACAGAGGCCGGGTGAGGTGAGTGGTCACGTCTGCTCCTCGGGGATCTGCCCGCTGCCGGCCGGGGATGGCCGCATGCGCCCTTCGTCAGGGTCAGCCGCCGTCCGGGCCTTCGTATTCCGCCGGCCTCGGTTCGCTGACAGCTGAGCCGTGCCAGGCCGTCCGCTCAACCCTCCGCTTACGATGGGCTGATGCGGTGGTGGCAGAGAGGCCGGGGTCGGCCCGGCGCGCGGAGGACTGGTTGCCGTGGCGGTTCCTGACGGCGCGGCACGGCCGGCCATCGTGACCGTGGACGATGACCCGGGTGTCTCCCGCGCGGTGGCCAGGGACTTGCGGCGGCGCTACGGGGAGCGGCACCGCATCGTGCGGGCCGAGTCCGGGGAGGCGGCGCTGGACGCGCTGCGCCAGATGAAGCTGCGCGGCGAGCAGGTGGCGGTGATCCTGGCGGACTACCGGATGCCGCAGATGAACGGCATCGAGTTCCTCGAGCAGGCCATGGACGTGTACCCGGGCGCGCGGCGGGCGCTGCTGACCGCCTACGCCGACACCGGCGCCGCCATCGACGCGATCAACGTCGTGGACCTCGACTACTACCTGCTCAAGCCGTGGGATCCGCCCGAGGAGAAGCTCTACCCGGTGGTGGACGCGCTGCTGGAGACGTGGCGGACAGCGGACTACCGGCCGGTGCCCGAGACGAAGGTCGTCGGGCACCGCTGGTCGGCGCGCTCGTCTGAGGTGCGCGAGTTCCTGGCCCGCAACCAGGTGCCGTACCGCTGGTACGCGTCGGATGAGCCGGAGGGGCAGCGGCTGCTGGAGGCCGCGGAGGCCGACGGGATGGCGCTGCCGGTGGTGATCACGCCGGACGGCGAGGCGCTGGTGCAGCCCTCCGACCGGGAGCTGGCGGGCAAGGTAGGCCTGGACACCATCCCGTCCGGCGAGTTCTACGACCTCGTCGTCATCGGCGGCGGGCCCGGGGGGCTGGGCGCGGCCCTCTACGGCGCGTCGGAGGGGCTGCGGACCGTCCTGGTCGAGCGGACCGCGACCGGCGGCCAGGCGGGCCAGAGCTCACGGATCGAGAACTACCTCGGCTTCCCCGACGGGGTATCCGGCGCGCAGCTCACCGACCGGGCGCGGCGGCAGGCCGCCAAGTTCGGCGCCGAGGTCCTGACTACCTGCGAGGCGGTCAGCCTCGAGGTCAACGGCTCCGCCCGCACCGTCCGTTTCGCCGACGGGACGTCGGTGGACGCGCACGCCGTCATCATCGCCACCGGGGTGGCCTACCGGCAGCTCACGGGACCCGGCCTGACCGAGCTCACCGGGCGCGGGATCTACTACGGCTCGGCCCTGACCGAGGCGCCCGGCTGCGCCGGCCAGGACGTCTACATCGTCGGCGGGGCCAACTCGGCCGGCCAGGCGGCCGTGTACCTGTCCAGCGCGGCCCGGTCGGTCACCATGCTGGTCCGCGGCCCGTCCCTGCAGAAGTCGATGTCGCACTACCTGATCGAGCGGATCGCGGGAATCCAGCGTATCTCGGTGCGCACCTGCACCGAGGTCGCCGAGGCGCACGGCAACGGCCACCTCGAGCGAGTCATCGTGCGGGACAGCAACAACGGCGGCACCCAGGCGCTCGACGCGCAGCGGCTGTTCGTCTTCATCGGGGCGGTCCCGCTGACCGGCTGGCTCGACGGCGTGGTGATGCGGGACGAACGCGGCTTCATCCTCACCGGACCCGACCTGATGACCGGCCAGCAGCGGCCCGCCGGCTGGCCGCTTGACCGGCCGCCCTATCACCTGGAGACCAACGTGCCCGGAGTCTTCGTCGCCGGCGACGTCCGCGCCGAGTCCGCCAAGCGGGTCGCGTCCGCGGTGGGCGAGGGCGCGATGGCCGTCATGCTGGTGCACCGCTACCTGGAGCGATTGTGAGCGCCGGACCGGCCGGGACGCCTGGCCCAGGGCTTGCCGCTGCCCTGCACCGCCGATGAGCTGCGCGGGCTCTTCCTGTTCGAGAAGCTGACCGCCGACCAGCTCGACTGGCTGTGCCGCGAGGGCGGGGTGGTGCTCGCCGAGCCGGGCCCGGTCTACACCGAGGGTGACCCGGCGACGTGCCTGTACGTGCTGCTCAGCGGGACGGTGGTGCTGTCGCGGCGGCTCGGCGAGGACGACGTGGAGGTCAGCCGGACGTCCGCCCCCGGCGTGTACGGGGGGGCGTTCACCGCCTACCTGGGCGACCGGATCCCGCAGATCTACCTGAACTCGATGCGGGTCACCGAGCGGTCACGGTTCTTCGTCCTCGACGCGGCCAAGTTCGGCCAGCTGATGAACGACTGGTTCCCGATGGCCGTGCACCTGCTGGAGGGGCTGTTCTTCGGCAACAAGAACACGCAGGAGGCGATCGGCCAGCGGGAGCGGCTGCTGGCGCTCGGGTCGCTGTCGGCCGGCCTCACCCACGAGCTCAACAACCCGGCCTCGGCCGCGGTCCGGGCGACCGCGGCGCTGCGCGAGCGGGTGGCCGGCATGCGGCACAAGCTCGGCCTGATTGCCGCGGGCCGGCTTGACCCGGCGACGCTGACCACGCTGATCGCCCTGCAGGAGGAGGCGGCGGAGCGGATCGCCAAGGCGCCGGTGCTCAGCCCGCTGGAGGCCGCTGACCGCGAGGACGCGGTCAGTGACTGGCTCGACGAGCACGGTGTCGCCGACGGCTGGGACCTGGCGGCCGTCTTCGCGCAGGCAGGACTGGAGACGGACTGGCTCGGCCAGGTTGCCGCCGCTGTTTCCGAGGCTTCGGCTGACGACACCGCCCTGGGCACCGCGCTGCGCTGGCTGGGCTACACGGTGGAGACCGAGCTGCTGATGAACGAGATCGGCGACTCCGTCACCCGGATCTCGTCCCTGGTCGGCGCCGCTAAGCAGTACTCGCAGCTGGACCGGGCGCCCTACCAGGTCGTGGATGTGCACGACCTGCTCGACAGCACGCTGATGATGCTCGGCGGCAAGATCGGGCCCGACATCACCATGGTCAAGGACTACGACCGGGGACTGCCCCCGATCCCGGCCTACCCCAGTGAGCTCAACCAGGTCTGGACGAACCTGATCGACAACGCGGTGGACGCCATGAACGGGGCCGGGCTGACGGTGCGCACCGCGCTCGACCGGGACCAGTTGCTCGTCGAGTTGGGGGACACCGGCGCGGGCATCCCGGCCGGGATCCAGGACAGGATCTTCGAGCCGTTCTTCACCACCAAGCCGGTGGGCCAGGGCACCGGGCTCGGGCTCGACATCTCCTGGCGGATCGTGGTGAACAGGCATCACGGCGACCTGCGGGTGGAGTCGGTCCCCGGTGATACGCGCTTCCAGGTGCGGCTCCCGCTTGCCGCCGGGGAGAACGAGCAGGGGGAAGGCTCATGACCGTGCTGCCGGGAATTGACCCGTCGGTCCCGCCCAGCGGTACCGGATGCGCCGAATGCGACGCCGCCGGCGGCTGGTGGGTGCACCTGCGCCGGTGCACGCAGTGCGGGCACGTCGGCTGCTGCGACACCTCGCCGGCGCAGCACGCCAGCAAGCACGCGGCCGCGACCCGGCACCCGGTCATCCGCAGCTTCGAGCCCGGCGAGAGCTGGTTCTGGAATTTCGAGACGCAGGAGATGTACGAGGGCGGCCCGGCGCTGGCCCCGCCGGAGCACCATCCCCTCGACCAGCCGGTACCGGGCCCGGCGGGCCGGGTACCGCGTGACTGGCAGGCTCACATCCACTACTGACCGGCAGGGCTGCCTGCACGAGGCGCACAGCTTGCCCTGCTATTATCACAGCGCTCGCGACCTGAAGCGCGGCACGCCGCCCGCTTCGGTCCCGTCTGAATGTACGAGGTAATCCGATGGCATCCCCACCGCAGCAGCCAGATTCCGGTGGATACGGAGAGCAGCCGCCAGGCTCCGGCCAGTACGGAGCGCCGCTGCCCCAGTACACCGGCGGCGGCGGATACGGTGATCCGGCACCGCGGCAGCCGACCAAGGTACCGCTGGTGCTGTCGATCATCGGCATCGTCTGCTGGTTCGTCTTCTCGCCCGCGGCGATCGTGCTCGGCCTGATCGCCCAGGGTCAGTTCCGCCGCGCCGGGCAGCGCGACACGCTCGCGAAGGTCGTCTGGATCGGCGGCATCATCGTCCTCGTCCTGGGCATCGTCCTCGTCGTCACCCACCACAGCACCACCGTGCACACCGGCAGCGGGTGACGCGGCCCGCGCGTTCGTGAGTGTCCCGGATCCGGGTCAGTCCGCCCCCGCCCGCCCCGCAGGGCCGGCCGGATGGTCCGATTCTGAAACAGACCTGCCGCGCCGCCGCCATTACCGTCGGATCTCAGGGCTGACCGCCGTCAGGGCGGCCCCCTCGGAGGGTTATCACATCACCGGAGGTGGCGATGAAGGCGCTGGTGTACCACGGACCCGGGAAGAAGGCATGGGAAGAGGTCCCGGATGCCGCGATCCAGGAGCCGACCGACGTGGTCGTGAAGGTCGACACCACGACGATCTGCGGCACCGATCTGCATATCCTCCATGGTGATGTCGCGGCGGTGACCGACGGCCGCATCCTCGGGCACGAGGCGGTCGGCACGGTCACCGAGGTCGGCGACGGCGTCACGGTATTCCAGGCCGGCGACCGGGTGCTGGTGCCGGCCATCACGAAGTGCGGCCGCTGCGAGTACTGCCAGCGGGGCATGCCGTCGCACTGCCAGACGGTCGGCGGGATCGGCTGGATCTTCGGTCACCTGATCGACGGCACCCAGGCCGAGACCGTTCGGGTCCCGTACGCCGATACGTCGCTGTACGCGGTGCCGGACAGCGTGACAAACGAGCAGGCGATCTTCCTTGCCGACTCGCTGCCCACCGGCTACGAGGTCGGCGTGCTTGCCGGGCAGGTACGGCCCGGCGACATCGTCGCCGTGGTGGGGGTCGGCCCGGTAGGCCTGTCGGCCGTCCTCACTGCCGGGCTGTGGGGCGCCTCCAAGGTCATCGCGATCGACACGAACAAGTTCCGGCTGGAGAAGGCGCTCGAGTTCGGGGCCACCGACGCGGTGGAGGTCGGCCCGGGCACGGTCGCAGAGGTCATCGCGCTCACCGACGGCCTGGGCGTCGACGTTTCGATCGAGGCGGTCGGCTACCCGGAGACGCTGCTGACCACCGCCTCCCTCGTCCGGCCGGGCGGCTTCATCGCCAACATCGGGGTGCACGGCACGCCGGTCGAGCTCCCGATGCAGGACATGTGGATCCAGAACGTCACCCTGACCATGGGCCTGGTCAACACGGTGTCCATCCCCACCCTG
Organism: uncultured Actinomycetes bacterium; assembly: GCA_963697445.1. Classification (GTDB taxonomy): domain Bacteria; phylum Actinomycetota; class Actinomycetes; order Streptosporangiales; family Streptosporangiaceae; genus PALSA-505. Next base: position 495,576 of record CAVOOC010000018.1, on the reverse strand, counting down.
CTCAAGATGGTCGCCAGCGGCCGGATCCCGGCCGAGAAGATGGGCACGCACTCGTTCACGTTCGATGAGATGGACGAGGCGTACGACGTGTTCAAGAACGCCTCGGCGAACTCGGCGCTGAAGGTCTTCATCCGGCCGGCCTGACCGCGGCTCCCGGCCGCGGCGGCAGCAGCCGCCGCGGCCGGCGTCAGGCGATGTAACTGATGCCGAAGGCGTCGATCTTGCGGTACAGCGACGAGCGGGCGATGCCCAGCATCGCGGCCGCCTTGTAGCGGTTGCCCCGGGACTCATACAGCGCGTGGATGATGGCGTCACACTGCGCGGCCTCGAGCATGGACATCTTCCGCGGCTGGCGCTGGAAGCACAGCCGGGGCAGGTCCGGCGGCTGGATCTCGCCGACCGGCTTGCGCGCGACGACGTACCGCAGCACGTCCTGCAGCTCGCTGATGTTGCCCGGCCAGGCGTAGCCCTCCAGGACCCGGATCACCTGGAGGCTGAGCCGCAGCGACCGGCGAACCGCCAGCTCGCGCAGGATCGACAGCGCGATGTCGCCGATCTCGTCGTTGCGGTACCGCAGCGCGGGCACCCGGGTGATCTGGTGGAAGTGCCGCAGCAGCAGCCCGTAGGGCCGGGTCGCGTCCACCCCCGGGGTGTCCACGCACGCGATCACCAGCGGCGGCGCCGGCAGCGCGACCAGCGGCCGCAGCGACTCATCCAGGCGCGCGCGCCCAGCGGGGTCAGCCCGTCCATGCCGCGCAGCAGCAGCAGCCGGGGACGGTCGTCGCGGCTATGCAGCAGGCTCGCCACCGGATCCTCGCGCGCGGCGCCCGGGCCGGCCTCGAACGAGGCGCCGCTCACAGTCACCACCCGGCCCTGCGGGTATGCCTGCCGGAACTGGGCCAGCACCAGCGTCCGCTTGCCCACCCCGGGCTCCCCGATGAGCAGGTGGTTCCGGCCCTGCCTCATGCTCGCGGCAACCTCCTGGCGGGCCCGCAGGAACGGCGTCATCAGCTCCTGGTTCGCGCGGATCCGCGCCTCCGCGTGGATCCGCCGCATGCTGGCCGGCCGTCTCAGGTCCTTCGCGTAGTCACGGCGAGCAGTGGGCGCGACGTGCGAGCCCTGGCGGCGGACGGCCTCGGGCAGCCCGGCCGGGCGCTCGCTGCTGCCGGGACCGCCGGTGAGCACGCAGCCGATCAGCTCCCCGGTGAGGTAGACGCCCTCGGCGGCGGTTTCGGCGCAGCTGCCAGACGGCATGTCCACATGCTTGGTCGCGAAGTCTTGCATGGACAGGCTCGCGAGCGCGAGATCACTCAGAACCCGCAGGTCGGCGGCTTCGAGGCGGCGGGCGCCCGCGCTGGTCAGCATCCAGTCGCCGTCGGTGGCCAGCGCCCACTCGCCATCGCGGTCACTGCAGCGGCTGAACCGCTCGAGGATCACCCGCGAGCGGCGGTGCGGCTCGTCTGTCATCCGCCCGGTGATCCGCTGGGCAAGCATCACGGCCAGCGACAGCTGGAACGCGGTCTCGTCCGACTGGTGGCGCAGCACCACGACGGCGCCGCAGGCGGCCTCGCGGTGCGGGTCGGGCAGCGGCGAGGCAGCGCCGCTGAGGAACGTCAGCTGCGCGTGGTAGTGCTCGGGCCCGCGAACCACGATGGCGGCCCGCTCGTGCAGGGCGACCGACGCCGCAGTAGTGCCGACCGCCCGCTCGGAGTAGTCGTACCCGGGCACGAGCAGAACCCCGTCCAGCAGATGAGCCAGCGGGCCTTCGCCGTCGCGGCGGACCCGGATGACCCCCGCCGCGTCCACCATGACGAGGGAAGCCTCCGCTTCCCCGTTCACCTTGAAGAAGTCGTCGAACACGTCCTCGGCGCATGCGGTCGCCAGCGCCGGGACAGCGGGATGGCCGGCGAAGTGGGCGATCAGCTTGTCGGGATCCACCTCGTGCCGCCGGGACCGCTGCCAGGACGCGAGCACCTCGGCGCGGACGCCGCCCGGAGAGGCCACGCAGTGCCCGGAGGCCAGGAAGGACCGCCGGGCCGCTTCGATGCCGGCAGCGCTTGCCATGCTCCGACGCTAGCCGGGTCCCGGCCTGCCGGGCGTCCCACCGTGAGGCAGCCCCGGCGGGATCCCCTCGCACTGTCACGACCCATTTCCCGAACGGCGCCAGGCAACTGCCGACAAGAAAGCCTTCGCCGGCCTCTGGAACCAGATCGCCGCGCAGTACGGCCTCAGGCAGTATCAACCGGGACAGCTGTGACCGCGCTGGCCCCGCCGGAACCGATGCCGGCTCAGCCCGGGCTCGTGACCGCGCCGCCGGAAGCGGGCCCGACCAGCCGCGCGTACTTGCGCAGCACCCGCGACCGCGCGGCCGGGCCGGGCGGAGCTGGCGTCCGGGTGGCCAGGTCCACGTTCTCCACGTCCAGCCTGCGCCCATCGACATCGACGACGACCGTGTCCCCGTCCCGCAGCAGCGACAGCGGCCCGCCGGAGGCCGCCTCGGGGCAGGCGTGCCCCACCATCAGGCCGCGGGTGGCGCCGCTGAACCGCCCGTCGGTGACCAGCGCGACGGACTGGCCCAGGCCCTCGCCGATCAGCGCGGCCGTGACCAGCAGCATCTCCCGCATGCCCGGGCCACCGCGCGGGCCCTCGTTGCGGATCACGACGGTGGCGCCCGGCTGGACCCGCCGGCCGAGAACCGCCTCGCTCGCGTCCTCCTCGCAGTCGAAGACCTGGGCCGGACCGCGGTGGAACCGCGGCGTCTTCGGCGACACCTTCACCACCGACCCGTCCGGCGCCAGGTTCCCGGTCAGGATGCAGAGGCTCCCCCGGGTCATCAGCGGGGCATCGGCGGGCATGATGACCCGCTGCCCGAGGCCGGCCGGGCATCCGCAGCCTCCTCGCCCAGCGTCCGGCCGGTGATCGTCGGGCAGTCCGGGTCGATGTGACCGCCGTCGAGCAGGACCCGGACGAGGGCGCCCACCCCGCCGGCCTCGTGCAGCTCGCTGGCCGAGTACATTCCGCCGGGCTTGAGGTCGCACAGCAGCGGGGTCCGCCGCGCGACCGCCTCGAAGTCGGACATGCTGAAATCGACGCCCGCCTCGCGGGCCAGGGCCAGCAGGTGCAGCACCACGTTGGTGGAGCCGCCCGAGGCGACCGCGGCCGCTGTCGCGTTGGCGAATGCGCGGCGGGTGAGAATGCCGCTCGGCCGGCGGCTGGCGCTGAGCGCGGCCATGATGAGCTCGCCGGCGTCGTGCGCGACCCGCGGCTTGGCCTCGTCCGCCGCCGGCACGCTGTTGTATCCCAGCGGGGACAGCCCGAGCACTTCCATCACCATTGACATAGTGTTGGCGGTGTACTGGCCGCCGCACGCCCCCGGGCCCGGGCAGGCCACCCGCTCCAGCTCGTCCAGATCGGCGCGGCTCATCCGCCCGGCGGCCACCGCGCCGATCGCCTCGAACACGTCCCCGACGGCGACCGACTGGCCGCGGAAACGGCCCGGAGCGATCGTCCCGCTGTAGAGGATGACGCCGGGCACATCAAGCCTGGCGAGCGCCATCGCGGCGGCCGGCGTGGTCTTGTCGCACCCGACGACGCAGACCATCGCGTCGAACATGTGCGAGTCGGCCACCAGCTCGATCGAGTCCGCGATCACCTCGCGGCTGACCAGGGACCCCTTCATGCCCTGGGTGCCCATGGTGATGCCGTCGGAGATGGCGATCGTGCTGAACTCCATCGGCGTCCCGCCGCCGTCCCGGACGCCGCGCTTCGCCGCGTCCGCCAGGGCCCGGTGGTTGAAGTTGCACGGCATGGTGTCGGTCCAGCAGTGACTGACGCCGACGATGGGCCGGTCGAGATCCTCGCGGGTGTAGCCGAGGGGGTACAGGAAGGACCGGGCGCCTGCCCGCTGATCCCCGGCGAAGATAGTCCTGCTGCGCAGCGGAGGCGTTCTCACGGTTGCCCACTTCCAGTTCGGCAGCGCTCGAGGATGGCCGAGGCGAACGTGTCCGGCGCCTCGAGCGGCATGAAATGCCCGGCGCCGTCAACGCGGCGCAGGTCAGCGCTGGTGAAGAACTCCGCCAGGCGGTCCGACCAGGCACGGGGGAACAACGGGTCGTGCTGCGGCCACAGCACGGTGGCGGGAGTCGTGATGCGGTCGCCGGGCGCGGGCACCTGCTCGCGGGCCGAGGTGGCGACGGTGCCGGCGCCGGCGCGGTACCAGCCGATGGACGCGGTGAGCGCCCCTGCCGGGCCGTACACGCCGAGGAGATGGTCGAGGTCGGCCTCGGCCGGCCTGAAGGAGGGACCTGACCAGTGCGACCAGAAGTGCCGCAGGTAGGCCCGCACCGCCTCGGGGCGCCCGTCGATCAGCTGCACGGCGAGGTCGAGCTGGTGGAACGCCTGATACCAGAACTCCTGCTGAGCCTCGGCGGTGAACACGCGATTCCCCGCGCCGGGCAGCGGCGGGGCGATCACGAGGGCGCCTGTTCGTTCGGGAAAAATCCTGGCTACGGCCTGGGCGATCCGGCTGCCGATGTCATAGCCGGCCAGCACCGGGCGGTGCAGGCCCAGCTCGCCGATCAGCCCCGCGACGCTGCGTGCCTGTGCCGCCGCCGAGTACGCGTCCGCAGGCGGCAGGTCATGCTTGTCCGACTCGCCGAATCCGCGCAGATCCGGCACGATCACCTCCGCGGCGGCGGTGAGCAGCGGGACGACGCGGCGGAAATCGGTGCGGTCCCCTGGCCAGCCGTGCAGCAGGACCACCGCCGGCCCCGAGCCCGCCCGGTCGTAAGCCAGCCGGAACCCGTCGACCGCGGAGCTGAGGGGCATCAGGGCTGGGGCTGGTGGACGGTGCGCCGGGTGCTGAACTCGTTGCCGGCGTCGGGACCGAAGGGGCGCCCGTCCAGGTTCCAGCTCCACGAGATCGTGGGGGTGATCCGCATGTATGGTGCCGGGCCGAACCGGCCCTCCCGCTCGACCAGCTCAGCGGTGCCGTAGACCCGCAGGAACCGGGGCGCCCACGGATCCACCGACGCCAGGTCGTCAATGACCAGGGCTACCTGGTCGTTGCCGGCCGCGACGTTGCGGAACTTGCGGGTCCGCACCGGGTCCATCCCGCCGACGTAGAAGTGGGTCCCGTCGAACTCGAAGCCGACCGGGGCCACGTCCGGCTGCCCGCCGGGATCGACGGTCGCGAGCCGGGCGAACGGCTGCGACCGCAGGTAGTCGACTTCTTCGTCGGTGAACGCCATGATCGTCTCCTTGGATGCCATCCTCTACCTGTGCATCCTGGCAGACCTCGGGACGGCTCGCCTGCCGCGGGACGGCCCGGCCGCCGCGGACTGCCCGCCACCGCGCCGGCTGCCTCCGGATTGGCGCGACGGCCATTCCTGCCGCCCATCCGAGCCGGCCGCGAGCCCAGAGTTTCCAGGCCGGTTTGAACCTTTCTCTCACGGGCAGTCGGTACCCTGTACTCGAATCACGCGATCCCGGTGTACCGGGGTAACTCCCGGGTCCGGGGAGAGCCATTCGGAGGCCGCAGATGCGGATTGGATCTCTCATACTTGCGGTGTGGCTGATCATTGGCGCAATCGCGGGCGCTCAGCGCCATTACTACAGCAACTCCTCCGTGACCTGCGCCAAAGCGGGCACGGTCGCGGTCACGATCGTCGCCGGGCCGCTGAACTACATCGGCGTGAATCCGAAGATCGCGTGCCCGAAGCCCAGCGGGTGACGAGCCCGGACCGGAACCTCCTGTCACTGCGCACCCGAGAGAAGCCAGGATGCTCGCCATAGTCGCGGCCATTGTCTTTGCCATCGCGTTCCTGATTAGCGCCACGAACACGGCCACCAGTGCCGTGTTCGCGCCGGCCAGCCTGCTGCTGGCCGGGCTCGCCTGCGTCGCCCTGCACCTGGCCGGCCTGGGCTCGGGCTGGAAGGTTCCCAGGCGCCGCCGGCGCTGACGCAAGCCGTCTCGCTGAGGGCGCAATTACTCCCAACCACTTGCAGAGAGCAGAATCAGTCACAAGCCTGGATCCGCAGCCAGGGTGGCGAGCGCCGGTCCGACACTGCTGCGGGAGAGTTATCGACATGCCCGGACATCCGATCGGCCGGCGCGGCGCGCTCGTTGTCGGCGTCGGCCTGGCAGCGGCAGGTCTCGGCCTGGCCAGCAAGGCCCGGGACGCCCCTGTCCCGGCCAGGCAGCCTGGCCGGGCGCGGCCGGCCAGCCCGTCCGGGCAACCGCCTGCCAGCCGGGCGCCGGCTCCGCGGCCCAGCCCCGCGCGGCCCAGCCCCGCACGGGACCGGATAGCCGGCCTGACCCGGCGGCAGTTCGCGGGGCAGCGGGTGATCAGCTCCTACTCCGGGCTCACGCCGCCGGCCAGCCTGCTGCGGCAGATCAGCGCGGGCGAGACCTCCGGGGTGATCTTCATTACCGGGAACATCTCCAGCGAGAGCCAGATCGCGTCGGTGATCCGGCAGCTGGTCCACGCGAACCGGCGAAGCCCGGTGAAGCTGCCGCTGCTGCTGATGACCGACCAGGAAGGCGGCCTGGTCAGGCGCCTGCCCGGTGCGCCGGCGCTGTCGGAGCAGCAGATCGGGGCGTCGTCGCAGCCGGCCGCGGCGGCCAGCCAGGCCGGCACCGGAGCTGCCCAGAACCTCCGCGGCGTGGGCATGAACGCCGACCTCGCGCCGGTGCTGGACGTCTACCGCCAGCCGGGTGACTTCATCGACCAGTACCAGCGCTCCTACAGCAGCAGCGCCGGCACGGCCGCGGTGTGCGGCCAGGCCTGCATCACCGCGATGCAGCGGGCCGGGGTCGCCGCGACCGCCAAGCACTTCCCCGGGCTGGGAGCCGCGGCGGCCGGCCAGAACACCGACGTCGCGCCGGTAACGCTCGACGTCCCGCTGTACGACCTGCGGAGCGTGGACGAGCTGCCGTACAAGTCCGCCATCGCGGCCGGGGTCCGGCTGGTCATGGTGTCCTGGGCCGTCTACCCGGCACTGGACCGCCGCCTGCCTGCCGGGCTGTCGCCAGCGGTCATCGGCGGCGAACTGCGGGGCCGCCTCGGCTTCGGCGGGGTCACCATCACCGACGCGCTGGAAGCGGGGGCGCTGAAGGCCTACGGGACCTCCGCCCAGCGCGGCGTGCTGGCCGCCGGGGCGGGGATGGACCTGCTGCTGTGCGCCCAGGGCGACCCGGCGCAAGGCCAGGACGTCGTCACGGCCCTGGCGGCGGCGATGAAGGGCGGCCAGCTCGGCCAGCGGAGCTTCACCGCCTCGGTGAACCGGATCACGGTGCTGCGCGCTAGCCTATAGGGCTATTTCACCGGCGCGGCCGGAGATACGCTGGCCAGGCGGGGGACGGCCGGAGGAAGGCAACGACGTGACGAGCATCTCGGACTCGCAGCCCCAGGCTGCCGCGGAGGCGGCAGGCAGCCGTCTCGACGTGCTCCGGGCCGTCGAGCAGCGGGTGCTGTGGCTGTCCACGGCGATCGTCGACCACGCCAACCGGGTCCGCCCGAATCCCTCCGGGCTCAAGGTAGGCGGCCACCAGGCGTCCAGCGCGTCGATGGTGTCGATCATGACCGCGCTGTGGTTCGGCCAGCTGCAGCGCGGTGACCGGGTGTCGGTCAAGCCGCACGCGTCGCCGGTGCTGCACGCGATCAACTACCTGCTCGGCGAGCTGGACGAGTCCTACCTGACCGCGCTGCGCTCGTTCGGCGGGCTGCAGAGCTACCCGAGCCGGTCCAAGGACCGGATCCGGCGGACTACTCGACCGGGTCGGTGGGCATCGGCGCGACCGCGCCCATCTGGGGCGCGCTGGCCCGCCGCTACGTCAACACCGCGTTCGGCGGGGCCGGGACCGGGCGGCAGTACTCCCTCGTCGGCGACGCCGAGCTGGACGAGGGCGCGGTATGGGAAGCCGCCATCGACCCGATGATCACCGAGCTCGGCGAGATCGTCTGGATCGTCAACCTGAACCGGCAGTCGCTGGACCGGGTGGTGCCGATCATCGGCACGCCGCGGCTGCAGGGCATGTTCGCCGCGGCCGGCTGGCAGGTCCTGACCGTGAAGTACGGGCGGCTGCTGGAAGAGCTCATGGGCCGGCCCGGCGGCAGCGCGCTGCGCGCCAGGATCGACACGATGGCCAACCCGGAGTACCAGCGGCTGCTGCGCTGCACGCCCGCCCAGCTGCGCGACCGGCTGCCCGGCGCCGGCCCGGACACCGGCGCGATCCGGCAGCTGCTCGCCGGCGTCAGCGACGAGCAGGTGCACGCGGCGGTCCGCAACCTGGGCGGCCACGACCTCGCCGCGCTCGGCCACGCGTTCGGGATGATCGACGACACCCGGCCGACGGTCATCTTCGCCTACACCGTCAAGGGCTACGGCCTGCCCATGGAAGGCCACCCGCAGAACCACTCCGCGCTGCTCACCGCCGACCAGCTCGCCGAGCTCGCCAGCCGCAGCGGCGTCAACCCGCGCCACCCCTGGCAGATTTTCCCGAACGGCTCCGCCGAGCACGATCTGTGCGCCGAGACCGCCGCCCGGCTGCACCGGGACCCGCCTGCCCCGGCGCCGGGCCCCGGCATTCCCGCCGACCTCGGCCGCACCCCCGCCGGGACGGCGAGCACGCAGGCCGCGCTCGGCCGGACGCTGCTCGACCTCAACCGCGCCGCGCCCGAGGCGGGACGGCGGATCGTCACGGTCGCCCCGGACGTCGCCTCCAGCACCAACCTCGGCGGCTGGGTCAACAAGGTCGGCGTGTGGGCGCAGAGCGAGCGGTCCGACTGGTTCGCCGACGACGCCGCGACGATCCTGCACTGGCGGGAGAAGCCGACCGGGCAGCACATCGAGCTGGGCATCGCGGAGACGAACCTGGTCGGCCTGCTCGGCGAGCTGGGCGCGACCTGGAGCCGCTGGGGCGAGCCGCTGCTGCCGGTGGGCGTGCTGTATGACCCGTTCGTGGAACGCGCGCTCGAGCCCTGGTCGTTCGGCATCTACGCCGGCGGCCAGTCCATCCTGGTCGGCACCCCGTCCGGCGTGACGCTCGCACCCGAGGGCGGCGCCCACCAGTCGATCAAGACCCCGTCCATCGGCCTCGAGCAGCCGGGCTGCGTGACCTACGAGCCCGCGTTCGCGCTGGACGCCGAGTGGGCGCTGCTGGCCTGCCTGGCCCGGCTCGGCAAGCCGGACGGCAGCTCGGCGTACCTGCGGCTGTCCACCCGGCCGGTGAACCAGGCACTGGCGGCCGTACCGGCCGACCCGGCCGCCCGGGAGCACCGGCGCCGCAACGTCGTGGCCGGCGGCTACGCGCTGCGGCGGCACCCGCAGCCGGCCGTCACGATCTGCGCCATGGGAGCGCTCATTCCCGAGGCGCTCGCCGCCGCCGACCGGCTGGACGTGCTCGGGTTCGGCACCGACGTGCTGTGCGTGACCAGCCCGGACCTGCTGTTCCGCGCGGTGCAGGCGCGGCGCGGCCTCGGCCAGGCGGACAGCTGGATCCTGGACACGCTGCTCCCCACTGGCCGGGCCCGGCCGATGGTCACCGTGCTCGACGGGCACCCGCACACGCTGGCGTTCCTGGCCGGGATCAACTGCGTGCCCGCCACCCACCTCGGGGTCACCGGGTTCGGCCAGTCCGGCGACATCACCGACGTCTACCGCTACCACGGCCTGGACGCCGACGCCATCATCGCCGCCGCCCTCGACCTGGTCGACTGATCTCCCTGCCTGCGGCCCTCAGGTGCGGCTCCGCCCGCTGGCCGTGCACGTCGTGCCTGCGGGCTGGCTCACCGAGCCGTGCCCACAGGTTGACGTTCTTGACCGGCTTCTTGTGGGCTAGCCCCAAGGCCGCGTGGTTAAGGCTTGTGGCCCGGTGTCAAGGGTGCCCGCGGCGACGGACTCAGTGGTGAGATCGGTCAGTACAGGAGCGAGCGGGGTGTGGGAGCTAGCGTGAGTTGCTGCGGCTCACCCGTGAGCATTGCCAGCAACGCGGGACGGACCCGGGCGTGCCAGTCGGCGCAGCGCGCCAGGGCATTACGGTGGGCGCTGAGGTCCGCTGGGCCGGTGAACCGGGAGAACCACACGAACACGTTCTCGCCGGTGCGTATGGGCAGCGCCGGGTAGGTGTTCGCGGCGTGCTTGGTTTGCAGGCACGCTAGCGGGGCGGCCCCTGCCTGGCTCATCACCGGCCCGACCTGGCTGGCGAAGAAGTCTGTGAAAGATTCATCGAACGGCCGATCGCGGTAGCAGAGCGTGGCGGCTACCAGCGACGGCGGCAGGGTGCCGTGGCCGGCGGGGGGCCGGGAGGCGGCCGGGGCGGGAAACGCGGCCTGCGGGCCTGCCGGCCGCAGCAGCAGTACGTTGTCAGAGTCGATCATCGTGGCGTTAGCTTCATCGCGATGTGCTTTCCAGGCCGGTCCTTGGTAGAAACGGCCGAGGGCCTCAGCCCGCGCCCGCATGCCCGGGAATCCGCGGAGCCAGACGAAACGGTCCGGGTCGTCCAGGTCGCGGAACTGCCCCACCACGGCTATGCCGGCCGCCTCCTGCGGCTCGATGAACTCCCGCTCGAACAGGCTGATCAGGTCGTCGCGCCTGCCCGGGTGGAGCGTGTACTGCCGGAGTTCGACTACGGGGGACCGAACGCCGGTCATATCTGGCTCCCTTCAGCCCCAGAACTGTTCCTGTTACGGCAGGGGCCCGCGCGGGCTGCCCGCTACTGCGCCCGCAGCGTTTCGCGCAGCACGTCCGCGATCGAGGTTCCGCCGAATTCTCCCCGCAGGGCCTGCTCGGCACCGCGGTACAGACTGTGCAGGGCGGGCCGGATGCCCTTGCCGACCGGGCACTCCAGGTTCGGCACGCCGTGGTGCATGGCAAACAGCGGCTCGGGTTCCACGGCGTCGTAGACCTCGAGCACGGTGATGTCCTCCGGCCGGCGTGCCCAGGCTCCAGCCCGCCCCCGCCCCGCGGCGGGCTGACACCAGGCTGGCCTGCGCAGATCCCCCAGGCTGCGCCTGATGACCACCGGGTTGGTGTTGACGCTGGCGGCGACCTGGTCCGAAGTCAGCTGGCCACGCCCACGCTGCTGGGCAAGTGCCAGCCACGCCAAGGCGTGCACCGCAATTGTGAGCCGGCTGTTCGCTGCCATGATCTCCCTAATGTAACAGGATCGATTACAACAACGGTACCCGGCGGCCCCGCGGCCAGGGAAGATCCTGGCGGACTGCCCGGCGTACCAGAGTCCCGCCGGCATGCCGATCAGCTCGGCCGGCACCCCTTGACACCAGGCCACAAGCCTTAACTACGCGGCTTTGGGGCTAGCCCATGGCAGACGGGCTGGCCGCGGCGGGTGCCAGACCACGCCGGGCGGACTGGCTCCAGCGGCAGGTCACGACCACGGCCAGGGGCCAGATCGCCTGGGCCACGGCCAGCACACGCTCGGCCAGGCCGACCTGGACGCTGGCCGTGATCACCTCGGCGTCGAACCACGCGAGCAGGCAGAGCTGCACGGCGGCCGCGGCCGCCGTAACTGCCGGCCGCAGCCCGTACGGCACCGCAGGGCCCCGCTTCCAGCCGGCGATCGGCCAGACCGCCAGGGCCGTGAAGCCGAGCGTCGCCCAGAACGTATGCGGAAGCGTGCCGACGCCCCCGGCGTGCTCGGGATTCGCAGCGACCATGATGGCGGCCAGCCCGCCGGTCATCAGGATGAGCCGCCCGGCCAGGGCGGCCTGCCGAGGGCCAGGCCGGTGATCATATGACACGCTCCCACCCCTAGCAGGGCGAGCGTCAGCACCCACCGGTCGGTGGCCCCCGCCGCCGCGAGGGCGCTGATGGAGCCGGACACCGGGTCGAAGTGATGCGGCTGCAGCCCGGCGGCAACCGTCCACCCGCCGACGATCAGCACCGGGGCGGCGACCGACGACGCCAGTCCCCACCACGGCACGCCGCGCACGACTACCACCGTAAGCGGGGCTTCGGCTCATGGTCGCGGCGGGCTGCGCCCGCGCGTGATTTATCGAGGTGTCGCAGCCCTCAATGGCTCCTGGCCCCCGCCCGCTGGCGGGTGCCCGTCGCCGCGGCCTCTTCGGCGCCGCGGCAGGCTAGCTGGTCGGCGCGCTCGTTCTCCGGGTGGCCCGCGTGGCCCTTGACCCAGAACCAGTGCACGTCGTGCCGGCGGGCCGCCTCGTCCAGCCGGGTCCACAGGTTGACGTTCTTGACCGGCTTCTTCTCCTTGGTCAGCCACCCGTTGCGCTTCCAGCCGGGCAGCCACTCGGTGATGCCCCGGCGCAGGTACTGGCTGTCGGTGTAGAGGTGCACGGCAGACGGGCGGGTGAGGCTCTCCAGTCCCTGGATGGCGGCCATCAGCTCCATGCGGTTGTTCGTGGTGGCCGGGTCGCCGCCGTGCATCTCCTTCTCGTGGCGGCCGAATCGGAGGATGGCTCCCCACCCGCCGGGGCCGCCCGGATTCCGCATGCACGCGCCGTCGGTGAAGATCTCCACGACCTGGCCGGGCTGATCGCCTGGCGCCGCAGCTGGCATCGTCTGCCTCCCGTGATCCGCTACGCCTGCCGTGATCCCGGTGCGATGCCGCTCAGGATCGTCTCCGCGAGCCGGGCGGAGAAGCCGGGCGGGGCGGTGACCGGGGTGCCCGGCGGGTTGAACAGTACTACCGGCAGCACCTGGCCGTGGATCGCTCCGACGATCAGCATCATGGCGGCCTCGGGGTCGGCGGCCGGGTCGATGCGGCCGAGCTCCTGCTCCGCGCGCAGGTAGATGGTGAGGGACTCCGGCAGCCCGCGCCCGTCCGGCTCGGGCGCGGAGCTGTCGTCGTCTGTCCCTGGGGCCGGATCCTCCGTAGCCGAGCCGAAGGCCGCGTCGCCGCCGACCATCGCGTGGAAGCGGCTGAGTACCTTCGGCTGGGACACCAGGCCGGCGAACGCGGGCGCGACCCGGGTGAGAACCTCGAGGCCGCGGTCGATGAATAGCCGCAGGTTCTCCGCGACCGTGCCCGTCCCAGCCTGCGGCATCGACACCGTGCTGGACATGACGGCGCCGACGTGCGCGAGCAGGGCCTGGGCGAGCAGATCTTCCTTGTCCTCGAAGTAGTTGTAGAGCACGCCGTCGGCGACCTGCGCTTCCCTGGCGATGTCGCGGACGGCCAGCCCCGTGCTGCCGCGCTGGCCGATCAGGCGCGCGGCGGTGGCGATCAGGTGCTCGCGCAGGCCCGGGCCGTCGCCGTCACGCAGCACGGCCGGCTTCCTAGGTGACATCCCGCTTGAGTGTAGTGACGGCGGCAGCGGCGCCGAATGCCGCCGCGTAACCGAGCAGCACCAGCCCGCCGCCCCACTGCGGGAGCAGCCTGGCCGACGCGGAGAGGCTGGCGCGGTCCAGCGCCTCGCTGGCATAGAACGGCAGCCAGCGGGCCAGCCCCGATCCCAGCAGCTGCCCCGCGATGCCCTCGACCAGCGCGACCCACGCCAGCGCCGCGGCGACGGCAGCAACCAGGTTGCGGATGAGTGCGCCGACGCCCACGCCGATCGCGGCGAAGGCGAGGCTGGCCGCAACGCCGCCGCCGAGGGCGCTCCAGGTGCCGGATGCGGACAGGCGGAAGGTGCCGCCCTTGGCAGCCCACCAGGCGGCGGTGACGGCGATGGCCACGACGGACGAGACCAGGCCGGCCCGGCGCCGGCCAGCCCGTAGACGGCCAGCTTGGCGGCCAGGACCCGGCCGCGGGCCGGACAGCTCAGGTAGGTATCGGTGATGGTGCCGTGCCCGTCCGCGGCGGCCAGCACGCGCAGGTGATCACGGGCCCGCCGTCCCGGATGGAAGCTGGTCGCTTCCAGCAGCGCGCCGACGCGACGGCGCGGCCGGTCGAGGCGGCCATAAGGGACACCGCCGATCAGCGCCTCGCCCGCGGTGGGCCGGACCAGGCCGAGCAGCATACGCAGGGTGGTCGTTTTCCCCGACCCGTTCGGCCCCAGGAAAGCGGTCACCTTCCCGGCCGGCGCTGCGAACGTCAGCCCTTGCACGGCGGTCACCCGCCCGAAGGTCTTCGTCACCCTGCGCACCTCGACCTGCGTCATGGCCACCCCGCTTCGTCGCCGCCGTCGTGAACAAGTCTTCATGAACCTTAGTTCATGAAACTTCGTTCACGAAGAGCTTAGAGCCAGAAACTTCTCTCAGCGGCGGCGTGGATGCGGATCTGCCTACCACCGGTGGTAGGCAGATTCACATTCACCCTCGGGCAGAGAGGCCGGACGGCGATGAGCTTTGCGGATCGCGCGCGTCTACTCCAGGAAGCCGGTACACCAGGAGGCATGATGCTGCTCGAGGGCAAGGTCGCGGTGATCTACGGAGGGGGCGGCTCGATCGGCGGTGCGGTCGCGACCGCGTTCGCCCGGGAGGGGGCGACGGTTCACCTGGCCGGACGAACCCCGGAGCGGCTGGAGGCGGTAGCCGGCCGGATCCGGCGGGCGGGCGGCACGGCGGAGACGGCCCGGCTGGATGCGCTGGACGAGGGTGCCGTTGACGAGCACGCGGCTGCCGTCGTGGCGGCCTCCGGCCGACTCGACATCTCCCTGAACGTCATCCAGCACGGTGACGTCCAGGGCACGGCGATGGTTGACATGAACGTCGAGGACTACCTCCGGCCGGTCACGATGGCGGTGCGGACGACCTTCCTCACCGCGCGGGCCGCCGCCCGGCAGATGAGCAAGCAGGGATCCGGCGTCATCCTGATGTTCGGCGGCTACGGCGACCCGCCGCGGGAGCACTATCTCGGCGGCCTGCAGACCGCGTTCCAGGCGATCGAGTGCATGCGCCGCCAGCTGGCAAGCGAGCTCGGGCCCCGCGGCGTGCGCGTGCTGACCCTGCAGACCGGCGGAGTGCCCGAGTCGATTCCGCCGGAGTTCGAGTGGCGCGCCGCGATCACGGAGGAAATCGCCGGCCGGACCCTGCTCGGCCGCGCGGCCACGCTTGACGACGTCGGCAACGTGGCTGCCTTCGCCGCGTCGGACTATGCCCGCAGCATGACCGCGACCGCGCTCAACATCACCGGCGGCGCGGTCATCGACTGATGCCGCCCCGCGGGCGGGGAGGCCGGGAGACGCGAATCGTCGGTCATCGGCTGACGCCGCCCGGGCGGACGGGGAGGCCCGCAGGAGACGGGCATCCGCGGTTACCGGGTAACGCCGCCCGGCGGACGCGGAGGTCCGCCGGGGACGCGAATCCGCGGTTATCGATTGGCTTCGGAGTCGTAGCGGAAGCCGTCCAGGAACCGGCGGAACACGCCGCCCTCGCGGCGCAGCGGCGCAGCAGGCGGCGGTGCCGTGGCGCGTTCGCGGCCGACAGGCTCGCGGTAGTCGGTCCGCGCGATCGCGTCCACAATCTGCGCCTCATCGAAGTCCCCCGATCCGGGGATCTCGGGAACGTAGCCGACCAGATCGCCGTCGAGAAGTACCTCCGCCTCCAGGCTCGCGGTTCCTTCTCTGCCCCAGATTGCCTGGCGCCCGTCACCTATCGAAACGCGCACTCCGTACGTGCCGACTCCTGCCTTGTCCAGGTGCGCGTCGATGCCGCGGTCCCGCAGCGCATCGGCGACCCGCCGTGCCCGGTTCTCATCCATGCTTCAAATTTACCGGCGTGAATCTCCTGGCCGGCTCGCAGTTTCCTGCAGGTCAGCTGACAAAGGGGGACCGCCGTCAGCCGCCCGGCGGCTTGTCGAGGAAGACTCCGTAGACGTGCCGGACGTGCAGCCGGACGACGAGCCTGCGCGCGGCGATCATCCGCCGGTAGAACTCGTCCTCGTCGTCGACCCCGCCGTAATGCGCGGTGGTGAGGGCCAGCAGCTCGCGGGTGGGCTCGTCGCCGGGCTCGGCGGCGACCTCGGAAAGCGTGACCGCTCCTTCGCCCACCGCGAACTGCCAGAAGTGATCACCGGAGACGTGCAGCGCCGCGCGCGGGTCGCGGCGCAGGTTGCGCGCCTTGACCCGGTCCGCGGTCGTCGAGATCCGCGCGGTCTGCTCGGCCGGGTCCCAGGTGTACAGCACGTTCGACAGCTGCGGGCGGCCGTCGGGGGCGATCGTCGCGAGCACGCCGCGGCGCGAGGCGGCGATCAGGCCGAGCAGCTTGCTATCGGTGTCCGTGTCGGGCATGGGCTGGCCTCCTCAGGCGCCGGCCGGGACGGTTACCCCGAGTATCTCGGCGAAACGGCTGACCATCATCTCACGGCCCTTGAGCTGGGCGACCAGCTCGGGAGGAGCGAGCTCGTCGCTGCCCGGCAGCTGTCCCGAGCCGCCTTCGGGGCCGATCGGGACGATGATGGCCGCCGGCGCCGGCTGCCAGGCCGCGAGCTCGCCGTCGCCGGTGATGAGGGCACGGATGTTGCCGGCGACGAGCTGGGCCTGCCTGCTGGCGATGCCCGCGTGCTTGTGATCGGCGGTGCTGACGTCACCGACCGCGAAGACCCGGGTCTGCCCGGCCACCTGCAGCTGCGGCGTGACCTCGATGAAGCCGTCCGGGCGGCGCGCGCTGGTGAGATCCCCGGCCAGGTAGTCGCTGACCGGGCTGACGCCGTAGCAGCGGAACCAGATGTCGGCGGTCACCTCACGTCCCGACTCGGTCGCCACGATGAACGTCCGCAGCTCGCCCGGGTCCCCGGGCGGGTCGTCGCGGAGCCGGCTGGACAGCAGCAACTCGACCCCGATGGCGCCGAGCTGGCGGCGGATCTCGGCCTTGAGATCCGGACGGAACCTGGCGCCCATGACGTCGTCGGCGACGTCCAGGACGGTCACGTGCTTGTCCGGCCAGGCCGCCTTGATCTCGCCGGCCAGCTCCACGCCGACCGGCCCGGCGCCGGTGAGCAATACCCGGCCGGCCGCGGCGAGGGCGGTGTGGGCGGCCCGCACCTTGTCGTGCGCGCCTGCGGTGGTGACGGTGCCGCTCTTGGCCGGGAACGGGTACGTCGAGCCAGTGGCCAGCACGATGTAGTCGGCGTCCAGCGTCCCGCCGGAGCCGAGCGTCACCCGGCCCGGCTCGACCTGCACCGCGCGGTCCCGGACGATCCGCCCGCTGGCGAGCAGCCCGTCGTAGGGGAAGAAGATCCGCGGCAGCCAGGAGGGGTCGGCGAGGGCGCGGAGAGCAGCGACGTTGTGCTCGAAGGCATCCTTCGGCTCCACCAGGACGACGTCGGCCACCTCGTCGAGCGGCTTGGCCACGTGGATCCCGGCGTAGCCGCCTCCGATCACCACGACGGCCGGCCTGTCGGGGGGAAGAGCAGTCACGGTGTCTCCAGTCATCGGCACTCGTTCTCACGGGGATAAAAGCTGTCGGACAGATAGTATAGATAACAGAGCATCTTGTCAGCAGATCATCGTGATGACAGCCGACCGCGGGGTAACATGACGGCATGAGCCCGCCGACCAGACCCGGGGAACCGCAGCCGGGGGCGGCGTGCCGCGGGGTGCTGAGCGATGACCTCGGCTGGGCGCTCGGCGCGGTGTTCCGCTCCTACGCGAAGGCGGCGAACGCCGCGTTCTGCGACGTGCCCGGCGGCCCCCGGGGGTATCAGGTGCTCAAGGCCTGCGCCCGCTCCGACCCCCGCAGCCAGCTCGAGCTGGCCAGCCACCTGGGCGTCGACCGCACCGTGATGACCTACCTGCTGGACGACCTCGGGGGCGCCGGGCTGATCGAGCGGCACCCGGACCCGGCCGACCGCCGGGCCCGGCGGATCACGGCGACCACGGCCGGCCGCGAGCTGCTCACCGACCTCGGCCGCCGGCTGGCCGCGGCCGAGGACCACGTGCTCGCCGGGCTGGACAGCGAGGCGGACCGGCAGGCCTTCCGGTCGCTGCTGCGCCGGCTCGCGACGCACGCCGACGTGCTGGACCCGGGGCGCGATACCTGCACCATCGGGCAGCAGTCCAGCCCCGCAGGCGCGGTCCCGCACACGGCCTGACTCCGGCTGGCTGACGGGGGCCTGCGGAACCGTTCGGGAGACCGGCCAGCCCCGCGGGCACGGTCCCGGCGGACCGGGGCCCGGGCGCGCTGACGGGGGCCGGCCGGAACCGTTCGGGAGACCGGCCAGCCCCGCGGGCACGGTCCCGGCGGACCGGGGCCCGGGCGCGCTGACGGGGCCGGCCGGAACCGTTCGGGAGACCGGCCAGGCCCGCGGGCGCGGTCCCGGCGGACGGGGGCCCGGATACCTGATGGGGGCCGGTCGGAGCCGTTCGGGAGAATCTGAACGTCACGTACGGGAAGCACGGGCCCGGGGCGCCCGGGGCCCTAGCGTGGCGGGGGACGGCACCCGGGCTCATCGCGGGACCGATGAGTTTTGCTCGCGGCCGCCGTTCTACCTCCATAGGACGACATCGCCAAGGAGGCTGCATCATGGATTACCTGCTGGAACTGGTCCTGATCCCGGTCACGGACGTGGACGGCGCCAAGGAGTTTTACGTAGAGAAGGCGGGCTTCGGCCTGGACGTCAACGTGCGGCCCACCGACCAGATGCGCGTCGTCCAGGTGACGCCGCCCGGCTCGGCGTGCTCGATCGGGTTCGGCATCGGCATCACCGACGCGGCGCCCGGCTCGGCCCGGGGCCTGCACCTGGTGGTGTCCGACATCGTCGCCGCCCGTGACGAGCTCGCCGGGCGCGGCGTCGGCGTCAGCGAGGTGCGCCACATCGAGTCTGGCGAGTGGGTGTCCGGACCGCACCCGAAGCGCGGGAACTACGAGTCGTTTGCCGACTTCGCCGACCCGGACGGCAACACGTGGGTGCTGCAGGAAGTCAACCGGGCCGGGGCGTGACCGGGGGCGCTGCCGAGGCCGGGGACGAGGGCGCCTTCGCGGCGGCGGCCGAGCGCCACCGGCGCGAGCTGCACGTCCACTGCTACCGGATGCTGGCGTCCTTCGACGACGCGGAGGACGCGGTCCAGGAGACGTTCCTGCGCGCGTGGCGCGGCCGGGACAGCTTCGGCGGCGGCCCGCTGCTGCGCGCCTGGCTGTACCGGATCGCGACGAACGTCTGCCTCGACATGCTCCGGCGCAGCGGCCGGCGCCTGACCGCCTTGCATTCGTTGGCCGAGGTGCCGTGGCTGCAGCCGTACCCGGACCGGCTGCTCGACGAGGCCGCGCCCGGCGACGACGAGCCGGACGCGGTCGTCGTGACGCGGGAGACGATCGAGCTGGTATTCCTCGCCGCCCTGCAGGTGCTGCCGCCGCGGCAGCGGGCCGCGCTGATCGCCCGCGACGTGCTCGGCTGGTCGGCCAGCGAGACGGCGTCGGCGCTCGAGACGAGCGTCCCGGCGGCGAACAGCGCGGTGCAGCGGGCCAGGACGAGGATGGCCGAGCACCTGCCGGCCCGGCGGGCCGAGTGGTCCGCCGGGCAGCCCACCGCCGAGGAACTGGCCCTGCTGGAGGGGTTCATCGACGCGCACGAACGCTGCGACGCGGCCGCTGCGCTCGCCATCGCAGCGGCCGACATCCGGGTCACCATGCCGCCGTACCCGTACCTCTTCGAGGGGCTCGACGCGGTCGTACCGCTGATGCAGCGGGGACTCGGCCCGGACCGCGACGGCGACTGGCGGCTGCTGCCGACGCGGGCCAACCGGATGCCGGCCGCCGCGAGCTACCTGCGGCGGCCGGGCGACTCGGAGTTCCGCGGGTTCAAGCTCGACGTCCTGCGCGGCTGCGGCGGCGCCATCGAGGAGATCACCACGTTCGGCCCCGCGATGTTCCCGCTGTTCGGCCTGCCGCAGACGCTGCCGTGACGGCAGCTGCGGGAACAGTTCCCCGGTGCCGCCGAGATCGGCGTGCGAATGCGTTCCTCGTGCGGGCAGGCCGACCGGGGCGGGCGGGCCGACCGGGGCGGGCAGGCCGACCGGGCTGGCAGGGCGGACGGGTCAGCGGGACTGGGGCAGCCGGACCGAGCCGGGCTTGACGCGCGCCGCGGACGGCGGCGGCACGACCGGGCCGATGTCCCCGTCCGGCGCCTCGTCCAGGTTGACGATCACGGGGGCGTGATCGCTGGGGGCGGTGCTCTTGCGGGCCTGCCGGTCCACCCACGCCGCCTGCACCCGGCCGGCCACCGGGGCGCTGGCGAGCACCAGGTCGATCCGCATGCCGAGGTCACGGTGGAACATCCCGGCCCGGTAGTCCCAGTAGGTGAACACCCGCTCGGCGGGCCAGCGGTCCCGCACCACGTCGTGCAGCCCGGCCGCCTGCAGCTCGGCCAGCGCCGCCCGCTCCGGCGCGGTGACGTGAGTCTGGCCGATGTAGGCGTCCGGATCGAACACGTCCGCGTCGGTGGGCGCGATGTTCATGTCCCCGCACACCATCGCGGCCTCCGGCCCGGCAGCGACCACGTCGCGCAGCGCGGCCAGCCAGGCGAGCTTGTACCGGTAGTGATCGGAGTCCGGCACCCGCCCGTTCGGCACGTACACCGAGTACACCCGGATCCCGGCGCAGGTGGCCGACACCGCGCGTGCCTCCTGGGCCGGGAAGCCGGGCCCGCCGGGGAGCCCGGCGACGACGTCGTCCAGCCCCACCCGGGACAGGATCGCCACCCCGTTCCACTGCGCCTCGCCGTGCCGCGCGGCCGCGTAGCCGCGGCTGGCCAGCTCGTCGCCGAGCAACTCGGTGAAGGCGTCATCGGCGAGCTTGGTCTCCTGCAGGCACACCACGTCCGGCTGCCGCTGATCCAGCCAGGGCAGCAGCCGCGGCATCCGCTGCTTCACCGAGTTCACGTTCCAGGTCGCTACCCGCACCCGGCCTACGTTAGTAGCCGCCGCCGACAGCCGGCCACGCGCCTGGCGGCTCCCCGGGGAGAGCTGGCGGCTCCGCGGGGAGCGTCATCTCGCGGGTGATCGCCCAGCGTTCGTGCCCGCGCCAGGCTCCGTCGATGAACAGGTAGTGAGGCGAGTAGCCCTCGTTCCTGAAGCCGCAGCGCTGCACCAGCCGGATAGAGGCGGCGTTGGCCGGCTGGATGTTGGCTTCGAGCCGGTGCAGGCCCAGGGCGCCGAAGGCGTAGCCGGTGACCAGCCTGAGCGCCTCGGTCAGGTAGCCGCGGCCGGCCGCGGGCGCGAACGCCCAGTAGCCGAGGGCGGCGCTCAGGAAACGGCCGTGCACGATGTTGTTGATGTTGATCCCGCCGACCATGGATTCGCCGGCCCGCTCGCAGACCACCAGCCCGACGTTGACCACCGGCCCTTCGAAGCGGGCCAGGTAGGCGCCGAACTCCTCGGGGCTGGCGGGCAGCTCCATCCACGGGTGGTGCAGGGCGGCGCTGGCCATGGTCAGCCGCACGAACTCGGCCTCGTCATCGCGGCTGAGGTGGCGCAGCGCGACGCGCTCGCCCTCCGGTTCGAGGTAGCCGGGCATCAGCCGGCAGCCGCGGCCGCCCGCACCGCGATCCGGCCCGGCGTGCCGGGCACGACCTCGCCGATCTCGGCCGCGGTCAGGCCGCGTCCGGTCAGGTCGGCCAGCAGCGACGGCGCCCCGGCCGGCGGCACCGAGAGCAGCAGCCCGCCCGAGGTCTGCGCGTCGTGCAGCAGCACGATGACCTCCGGCGCCACCGCGCCCGCCACCGTGACGACGTCGCTCATCCGGGCGATGTTCGCCCTGGTGCCGCCGGAGACGAACCCGTCGGCGGCGAGCTCGGCCGCTCCCGGCAGCAGCGGCACCCGGCCGGCCTCGAGCTCGGCGGCGACTCCGCTGGCCGCCAGCATCCGGTGCAGGTGGCCGAGCAGCCCGAAACCCGTGACGTCGGTCCCGGCCAGGACGCCGGCCGCGAGCGCCGCCTCGCTGGCACCCGCGTTGAGCAGCGTCATCGAATCCACAGCCGACCGCAGCACGCGGCGGGACACCGTGGCCCGCTTGACCGCGGTCGCGATGACGCCGGTGCCGAGCGGCTTGGTGAGGATCAGCCGGTCGCCGGGCACCGCCCGGTCGATGGTCATCAGCCGGTCCGGGTGGGCCATACCGACCACCGCCATGCCGTACTTCGGCACCGGGTCGTCGATGGTGTGCCCGCCGGCCACCAGGCAGCCGGCCGCCGCCGCCACCTCGGCGCCGCCGCGGAGCACCGCGCCGAGCATCTCCAGCGGCAGCCCGTCACCCGGCCAGGCGGCCAGGTTCACCGCGAACAGCGGGCGGCCGCCCATCGCGTAAACGTCAGACAACGCGTTGGCCGCGGCGATCCTGCCCCAGTCACCCGGATCATCGACGATCGGCGTGAAGAAGTCCGTGGTCAGCACCAGTGCGCGGTCGCCGTCCAGCCGGAGCACGGCGGCATCGTCACCCTCCAGGGCGCCGACCAGCAGGTCGCCGGAGGCAGGCTCGATGCTGCCCATGGATGCGAACACGGCCTCGAGCTTGGCCAGCGGCAGCTTGCACGCACAGCCGGCCCCCGGGGATAGGGACGTGAGCCGCGGAACCTCCACCGCGGGTGTGGCCATCCGCTCCGCCTCCAGGAATCTGCGTGATCAGGAACTTGCCTCTGTGACCGTACGCCGGCCAGCGCCGTTCGGGTAAACCGGTTTTTTATTGCCCCGAACGGGCTGGCGCCAGGTTCGGCGGCCCGTCCGGCCCGTCCCGCCCGCCGGGACGACCGGGCTCATGACTGGGCGACCCGGACCACGGCGAGCTCGAGCTGGTTGTACTGGGTGCGGCCGAAGTACGCCCAGGCGATCCGGCCGTGCGAGTCGATGATGTAGGTGGACGGCGTCGAGGTCGGCGCCACGGCTCCGAAGGTGGCGGCGATGAGGCTGTTGGGGTCGCTGATGCTCGGGAACGGGATCCGGTGACCCTGCTCGAACGCGAGCCCGGCGGACGGGTTGTCGCGCACGTCGATGCCGACGACGTGCACGCCGAGGCGGCGCGTGTCGGCGGCGACCCGGGCGAGCGCCGGCGCCTCCGCCTGGCAGGGGCTGCACCACGACCCCCAGAAGTTGATCACCACGGGGGCGCCGCGGAGGGTGGCGACGTTCAGGTGCGTGCCGGTCAGGGTCGTGCCGGAGATGTGCGGCGCCATCGGGCGCTGCGCGGCCGGGATGACCGAGCCCACCGCGGGCAGTCCTGCCGCGGAGCTGGTCAGCTGCGTCACCGCGAACGCGACCGCGATGACGGCCGCGACCGCGGCCACCGCGATCGTGACCCGCCGCCTCATCGCTGGCCCGTCCTGGTTTGGTACCCGGGCGGCCGCCTGAGTCCCGCGCTCGACACCGCGCCATGCTATGGGACATGGCGCCGTACCAGCGCCCTCCCCGGTCCCCGCCCGGTCCCCGCCCGCGACCAGGAAATCAGGACAAACTACCCCCGATTTTGGTCGTAGCGTGTGCAAAGTCGAGGGTGAGGGGGCGTCAGGAGGTCAGCACGGCGTAGACCACGACGTTGCTGAGGTATCCGTGGGTCTGCCAGTCGAAGGTGCCACCGCAGGTGATCAGGCGGAGCGTCGGGGTCGGGGTGGGACCGTAAACCGCCGTCCTGGGGAAGCGGGCATGGGTGTACAGGCGCACCGAGTTGACACCGAACACGCCGATCCGGCCGTCCGCCTCCCGGACGTAGATCCGGTCTCCCCGGCGCAATTGGTTCAGCCGGAAGAAGACTCCCGGGCCGAGGTAGGAATCGACGTGCCCGGCAATCACCGACGAGCCGACGGCCCCGGGACGCGGACTGCCGGTGTACCAGCCCGCCACCGCGGTGGATGAGGGCACCTGCAGGGCGCCCGATCTGGTGACGCCGAGACGGATGAGGCGGGTGCGCACACCGATGACCGGGATGGTGAGCGAGACGGGGGGTGCGACCTGCCCGACAGCCTCGGGGGCCGGGGTCTGCTGGGGCCCGACCGGCGGCAGCACCGGCTTGACGCGCGCGACGTGCGGCGGGACGTAACGGCTGTGGCCGGTCATCAGCAGGCCGGCCGTGCCGGAACCCGCCATGAGCAGGCCGACGCCCACCGCGACCACCGCCGGGCGGCAGGCCAGCATGAGCGGCCCGATGCGCGCCCTCCGGTGGGCGGGCGAGTGGCCATGAGCCAGCCGCGGGCCGGCGGGGCGCCGCCCGCGGCTGGTCAGGCTCATGTCAGCGCGCGTGCGACCCGCCGGCCCGCCACGGGCGGCCGCGCCGTCGCAGCCCCAGCGTCCCCGCGGCCGCGACGAGTGCGCCGAGCGCTATGGCCGCCGCCCACGGCAGCGGCGAGGAGCCCGGCCGCGGCGCCATCCCGCCGAACCCCGTCCCGGGAGAACCCGACGGCGTCAGCTGGCTGCCGGCGGCGTCCGTCAGCGGGTCGATGGCCAGGCGGCCCGGGTCGTCAAGGACCACGATCGTGTGCGTGGTGCTGGCGGCCAGGCTGATGGTCTTCGACGCGGTCATCGTCCCGCCGGCGGCCTTGACGCTCCAGGTGCCGGCCGGCACGGACACGTACGAGGTCACGCTGCCAAAGGTGAGGTTCTTCGTCAGCGTCTGGCTCCCGGCCGTCACCGTCACCTTGTGCTCCTGCAGCGAGGCCTGGATGACCCGGACGAGGGACCGGCCCGGCGGAGTCGTCAGCGTGTCGTCGAGCACCTGCAGCCGCAGCCCGGCTGCCGGGCCCATCCCGGCGACCGTGTACGCGCGGCCCGCCTGGATCCGGACGGTGGTGGACAGCACCGGCGGCGAACTGGAGGGCTTGCCGGCCGCCCGCATGGCGACGGTGTAGTCGCCGACCGGAACCGGCTGGTAGGCCGAGACCGTCCCGTACGTCACGTGATGGACGACGACCATGGCGTTGGAGTTGCCGACCGAGTACAGGTAGACGTCAACCGCGGGGGCATTCGGGGACAGGTGCGCGAGGCGGAGATAGCCGGTGGTCTGCCGGGTTGCCGTTACGGGCGACGCCATCGCGGCGGGAGCTGCCGCGGCAAGCCATCCGGCCAGGACTGCGCACGAGGCAAGGAGCCGGATGATTCTGCGAACTGATCTCTGGTGGCTCATCATTCCTCATTTCTCGGCCGCCCGGCTCGGTGACGGCCCTTCGTCATCATCAGGAGGGAATCTTGACAACGGGGTGACCCGCGCTCAGGAGTCCGAGCGGGCTGGGCGCGGCGAACTGGATGCGCAGGGCGCTCTGCCCCGCAGTAACCGGAACGATCTGGGTGCTCTCGGGCAGGTACGGCGGCTGCTGCGCCTGCAGGAAGCCGCGCAGCGACGTCAGCACGGCGGCGCCGCCGGCCGGCCCGCTGGCAGCGCCGAGCACAACGGCGGTGCGCAGCGGGATGCCGGGGTCGGCACCTGGTGAAGTACCGCCGAACGACACGATCTGCAGCGGGTGCACGAAGTCGGCCATCGTTGCCAGGGTCGCGAGAAGGCGCGAGTTGACCAATCCGCTGGCGAGCTGGCTCCGGGCCGACGGGTTGACCACGATCTTGGAGTTGTGCAGCAACTGCGCGCCGACCGTCTTCCTGTCCCCCAGGTCGGCGCGGAACTGGCCCGCGTAGACGGCGGCGCCGTCCGGCGCGACGACCCGGATGTTGACCGCCGCGCTCCCGGTACCAAACCTGGCGAGGGTGACCGGCGCGTACACCGAGCCGAGGCGCGCCCCGAAGT
The DNA here is from genome assembly GCA_963697445.1 of uncultured Actinomycetes bacterium. GTDB lineage: Bacteria > Actinomycetota > Actinomycetes > Streptosporangiales > Streptosporangiaceae > PALSA-505. The sequence goes on along the minus strand of CAVOOC010000018.1, from coordinate 470,001 downwards.
GGCTCCTCAGCACGCCCGTCGCGGCGATCAGGTCGGAGGCGAGGGGATCGGGCGCGTTCGGCCCGAGCGAGTCCAGGTTGCCCGCGGGGAAGCCGTGCGCCAGCAGGGCGGAGCACATCACCGGATCGCAGGACACGATCGTGTTCCGGCCGGCCTGCTGGCTGATCCAGGCCGCCGCCTGGCCGCGAGCGGCCTGGGCGCTGAGCACCGGGTTCCCCGGGCTCGCCCCGCCAGGCCGCGGCGGGGCCTTCGTGCCGCCGCGGGTCAGTGATATCCCGACTCCCGCCGCCGCCAGTATCACGAGTACCAGCGTCGCCATCCGGATCCGCCGCCCGGTGACCGCGGTATTCCGGGCACTGCTGTCCCGGGCTGTCCGCCGTTTCAGCCATAGCCGAACGGTGGTGGCGATGATCGTGAACCAGGATGGCTGGGCTGCCCGGGGGGAACGGGTCCTGCGCAACTGCTCCCTCGGCCGCGCCATGCCCGGCACGAGCCCATGCTGGTCATAACTGACCGGGCCGGGGTCGCGCCGGGCCTCGGCCGGCTGGACCTCCCGGACCGGCCGGACCCTGATCGCCGGCTGGGGCGCGGTCTTGGCGTCATCCGGGTCCGCGCTCATCCGCCGCGGCGGGCCGGCGGCAGGCCGCGTCGGCGAATCCAGGCCGGCCCCCGGCGGCCTCACGCCGGCCCGCTCCGGCGGGCCAGGCCCCGCCCGCGACGCATCCCCGCCAGCCCCCGGCAGCGCATCAACGCCGGCCCCGGGCGGACGCACGCCGGCCCGGTCCGGCGAGCCAGGCCCCGCCCGCGACGCATCCCCGCCGCCCCCCGGCAGCGCATCCACGCCGGCCCCGCACGCCGGCCCGGTCCGGCGAGCCAGCCGGCGGCGACTGACCCGCACCCGCCTGCTGCGGCGGAGCCGCCTGGGCGGGATGATCCCCGCCGGCGGCCGAAGGCGCGACCGGGGCAGGGGCACCGTGGCGGTTGACGGCCTGGCTGGTGCCTGTCCAGCCTGCGCGTTCCGCCGCCGGGCCGGCCTGCTGGGCGGGATGAGCCTTGATGACCGGCTTGGGCGCGCTCTTGGCATCGTCGGGGTCACTGGCCGGCGGCCGCGGCTGAGCCTGGCGGGCGAGACGTACGTTCATGGCTGGCTGACCGGTAGTCGGGCCGGTGATCGGGGCAGTGTCACTGCCGGCGTGATCTGGCTGGGCAGGCAAGCGAGACCGCTGCGCCGGCCCCGGAGCTTCCGCCGGCTCTCGCGGCAACAGCGGCACATCTCGATTCCACGTGTCCATGGGCCCCGTCCCCAAGGCCGTGACAGTGGGTTACACGGCCCGGAAACAGTCGAACACGCCCGCACTGCATATTTCTACCGAACTAATGAAAATTCGTAGATCTTGCTGACGTCCTAGCGGGGCACTGACGCCAGGCACCGCCAGCGCCTCTGGCCGTGCCTGGGTGCCGACGAGCGAATGATCGGGCTGACCCCGTTGCCCCTGCTGCGTTACATACGTGACACTAGTTCGGATTTGACCCTATCGGGAGCGTTGATGCCGCCGGGTTCCAGCTGCCCTCTGGCCGTGACCCGGGAGGAGAAACATTGAAGAGGACTGGCAACAGAAGAGGCCTGCTGTCGCTGGCCTGCGCCCTCGTGATCTCGTGCGTCGCGCCGGCTAGCTCAGTCGCTCCGGCCGGCGCCGCCACGGTGTCCGCCAGTTCGCCTGCCCCTGCCGCCGTTGTCTCGCCCGGGCGGCAGCAGCGGATCAGGGTACTCACCGCGGTGCTGCGGAACATGCAGAAGAACTATCCGAAGTACCGCTTCAATACGCCGGGACCGCAGGACATCTTCGACTACCAGATCGGAAACTTGTGGAAGCAGGACATCGACGGGTACGGCACGACCATCGCCGTGATCGAGGGCTGGGACTTCCCGGGCATCAGCAAGGCGGTGGCCGGCTTCGACAAGACGTACGGGCTGCCTAATCCGCAGATCACGACGATCTTCCCCTCCGGGCCGCTGCCGCCCAAGTGCCCGCCCGAGATGGTCGAGCTGGGCAGCTACGGATCGTGCGCGGCGTGGCAGGGCGAACTCACCCTCGACGTGATCGCGGCGCACCTGATCGCCCCGTACGCCAAGATCGTGATCTCTGCGACCCCGGCGGACAGCGAGATCACCGACGACGCGGCCGGCCAGGTCGCCCCGCCCGAGATGATGCGGGCACTGGAGTACATCAGCAGCAATCACCTGGCCAACGCCATCTCGATCAGCGACGGCACCGGCGAGATCACCTACAGCCACGGCCAGGAGGAAATCACCGCCCAGAACCCCGGCGAGCTGTCGGCAGCGGCGGCAGGGATCCCGGTCATGGTCGCCACCGGCGACTGCGGGGTGGTGCAGAACCTCGCCGTGGCCAGCGGCCAGTGCTCGAACGTCTCGGCCTGCCCGGACACCGCGGCCTGGGACGACTCCCCGTGGGTCACCGCTGTGGGCGGCAGCGTACCGAACCTCAGCCCGGCCGGACGCAAGGCCGGCCCCGACCCGCTGTGGCACACCGGCCCCTTCTCCGAGGGTGCCGGATTCTCCGCTGTCTTCGCGCGTCCGGCCTACCAGAACGGGGTCGCCGGTATTACCGGCAGCCCCATGCGCTCGGTACCGGACATCACCATGGACGCGCAGAGCGGAACGTCGGAGGCGGCGCCGCTGTTCGCCGGCGTGCTCGCCCTGGCCACCCAGCTGAATCACGCGAACGTCGGGCCGGTCAACCCCGCCCTGTACGGGATCCTGGGCCGGCCGGCGCGGCGGCCGGGATCGCCGACGTCGTCCGGGGGAACAACTCCTCGCCCAGGGTGCCCGGGTTCTTCGCGGCACCGGGATTCGACGTGGCCAGCGGCTGGGGCACGATCAACGCGAGCAGGTTCGTGCCGAGTCTCGTCGCCGCCACCCGCCAGGTGAATCAGGAGTCCGCCGCCCGGCATCAGGCGGCCGCGGAGCTGTTGCGGCTCGAGCACAGCGTCCAGCTGTCCCCCGGCGACATCCCGGCCGGGCATTCGGCGTACCTGCTCGATACCGGCTTCCTGCCCGGGCACCCGGTCGGGCTTTACATCGACAACATCGAGATCGCCAGGCTCACCGCGAGCACGTCGGGCTATGTCACGTACATGATCAACCCGTCGAAGCTGAAGCTGCCGGCCGGAAGGCACCTGCTGGAGCTGAGGAGCATGCTCATCACCGCGACGAGATCCTTCACCAGCAGCTGACCCTGGCGGTCAGGCCAAGAGCATCTGCGGCCGGGCCATCCTGCGCCGCCGGCATGAGGAGTGATTTGCTGGGTAATCGCACGGAATGTCGACCGCCAGCGGCCTGCTGCTCGCCCGCCGCTACCAGCTGGATGCCCGGATAGCCGCCGGCGGTTTCGGTGAGGTATGGCGGGCGGTGGACGTCATCCTGGGCCGGCCGGTGGCGATCAAGCTGCTGCAGGCCGGCTACCTCCAGCACGAGGAGACGCTCGCCAGGTTCCGGGCCGAGGCCCGGCACACCGCGGCGCTGTCGCATGAGAACATCGCGCACGTCTATGACTATGGCGAGCCGGCACCGCCGCACCCGCCCTTCCTGGTGATGGAGCTGATCGACGGCCCGTCGCTGGCCGGCGTGCTGGCCCGCGGGCCGGTAAATCCGGTCCGGGTCATGGACATTGTCGCCCAGGCGGCGAGCGGCCTGCACGCTGCCCACCTGGCGGGATTGGTGCACCGGGACGTCAAGCCCGGCAACGTGCTGCTCAGTGGCGGCGACCTGGTGAAGATCACCGACTTCGGCGTCGCGCACGCGGCGGGCTCGTCCCCGGTCACCAGCACCGGGATGGTCATCGGCACCCCGTCTTATCTCGCCCCCGAGCGGGTCCGGGGCAGCAGCGCGACGGCGGCCAGCGATCTGTACTCGCTCGGTGTCGTCGCCTACGAGTGCCTGGCCGGCGCTCCGCCCTTTGCCGGGACCGGAGTGGAGGTGGCACTGGCGCACCGGGACTCCCCGCTGCCGCCGCTGCCGGCGTCCGTCCCGGCAGAGGCGGCGGCGCTCGTGTTCGATCTCACCGCCAAGGACCCGGCCGCGCGGCCCGCGAGCGCCGTCGAGGTGGCCCGCCGGGCTGGCCGGCTGCGTGACCGCATGGCCGGCACCGGCATCGCGCGGGCAGGCGGCTCGCCGGGGAGCCTGCCGGGCACCGTGTCCGATCACCTGCCAGCGGCGGCTGTGGCCGCTACCCAGCGCCGGCGACGGGACGGCGGCCTGTCCGGCGCGCGCTTCGCGATCGCCGCGGCCGCGGTGGTAGCTGCCGTGATGGGGCTGGTGGCCGGCCTGACCGGCGCCGCGCCGCCGCAGCATCCGGTGGCATCGCCGTCCAGCACGCCGCCGCCGGGACCGTTGACTGCCGCGCTGGTGAGCGTCGGCGGCAGTTCGCTGATCGGCCGGCCGGTGAGTGCCGCGGTCCGACGGCTGCATCAGCTCGGCCTGGGGGTCCGCGTCTTCTGGCGGCCCAGCGACCTGCAGCGCCCGGGGATGGTCCTGTCCGTGTCACCGGACAGACGGGTGGCCGCCGGCGGCCTGGTCACGGTGACCGGAGCGCTGCAGACGCCGAGCACCAGGGCCACTCCCCTCGGCGCCCGCAGGCCGCAGGATCACGGCGAAGCGGCCGGCCGTGGTACTCCCCGCGGTCACGGCAAGCCCCACCGCCACAGCCCGCTCCATCGCCACGGCGACTCCCAGGGCCGGTACCGGCATGGCCACGGCCACGCCGGGTGAGTGATCAGCCGAGGACGTCCTCGGTGCCAATGACCCGGCGCCATGTGCGTCCGGCCCGGGGCGGGCCATCTCGACCGTCACGCCGCCGCTGGCCAGCCAGGCCGGTCAGCTGGACCGAGTCCGGCATGCCCGCCTGAACAGGCCAAGAACTGCCGGCGGGGGAACCTGATCCCCCCAACCGTGCCGTGTCCCCCGGCGGCTCTCGCGATAATGGCCCCATGAATCGGAGGCTGCAGGCGCTCAGGGTCCCTGAGATCACCATCTACTTCTGGGTTATCAAGGCGCTGTCCACAGCCATGGGCGAGTCAACGTCGGACTATCTCGTCCACAAGATCCATCCGGTCCCGGCCGTGCTGCTGGGCTTCACCGGCTTCGTCGTCGCCATCGCGCTGCAGTTCTCCATGCGCAGGTACATGGCCTGGACCTACTGGTTCGCCGTGGTCATGGTCGGCGTCTTCGGCACGATGGCCGCCGACGTCCTGCACGTCGGGCTGGGCGTGCCGTACATCGTGTCGGCGCCGTTCTTCGCCGCGGTGCTGGCCGCAGTCTTCATCACCTGGCAGCGGACCGAGGGGACGCTCGATATTCACAGCGTGACGACGTTCCGGCGCGAGCTCTTCTACTGGGCGGCCGTCGTGGCGACCTTCGCGCTCGGCACCGCCGCGGGCGACATGACCGCCTACACCTTCCACCTCGGGTACTTCCGCTCCGGCGTGCTGTTCGCCTGCATCATCCTCATCCCGGCGATCGGCTACTGGCGGTTCCGGATGAACTCGATCCTCGCCTTCTGGTTCGCCTACGTCCTCACCAGGCCGCTCGGCGCCTCGTTTGCCGACTGGCTGGGCAAGCCGCGCGCGGTGCACGGCCTCGGGTTCGGCAGCGGCAAGGTGGCCCTGATCCTTACGCTCGTCATCATCTGCCTGGTCGCTTACCTCGCCATCACGAAGGCCGACGTCCAGCAGGCCGCGAGCCACCGGGCCAGCGCCGAGCGGAGCAGGCGGTACCCGGCCACCGAGGACTCCCTCCCGTAGGCAGCGAAGGCCGCGGCGGCGCGGGGCTCCGGTCAGGCCAGCTCCGCGCGCGAGCACCTGGTCACGTACGGCAGGGAGATCCGGGCCGCCCCGGCGATGCCGGGGTGGGTGGCGAGCAGGTGCCGGACGCGGGCCAGGACCGCCGCCCGCTCCGGCGGCGGCATCGTGATGATGTAGCTGCGCGACGCGACAAGGTCGACGATCTCGTCCGGCCCGGTGGGCCGGCTCCACTCGACGTCCAGCCGCTCCGCCGGCCCGAACGGCGGCCCGACCACCGGGGCGGCGCTGCCGTTGTCCACGTAATCCGGGGTGTGAATGATCCTGGTGAGCTCGGCCACCCAGTCCGCCCGCTCGTCCCGGATATTCCAGAGCAGGCCGAGCCGGCCGCCGGGGGTGAGCACGCGGGCCACTTCGGGGACCGCCCGCACCGGGTTGACCCAGTGCCAGGCCTGCGCCACCAGCACGGCATCGACCGCGTCATCGGCGAGCGGGATCCGCTCGGCCGTGCCGGCCAGCGCCCTGACCCCGGGCAGCACCCGGGCCAGCTGCTCGCGCATGCCGGCCGAAGGTTCCACGGCGACGACCTCGAGCCCGCGGTCGCGGAGCGCGCGGGTGAGCTTGCCGGTGCCCGCGCCGAGATCGAGCACGCGCGTGGCGCCGGGCGGCAGCAGCCAGTTGACCGCTTCGTCCGGGTAGGACGGCCTGGCCCGCTCGTAGGTCGCGGCGGCCGCCCCGAACGAGACGGCCTGAGCTTTCCTGCGTTCCGGGACGGCCACCAGTCCATTGTGGCAGCGTCCGGCGACTAGGCTTCGGGCATGCACATTCCCAGCCCGTCGATCAGCGGTTTCCACATCGGCTCGGTTGAGATCCACGTCTACGCGCTCATGTACCTGGTCGGCATCGCGCTGGCGATCATGATCACGCGGCGCCGGTGGAAGGCCGTCGGCGGCGACCCGGACCTGGTCGGCGACGTCGCGATCTGGGCGGTCCCCGCGGGGATCATCGGCGGGCGGATCTACTTCGACATCACCACGCCGATGGACATCCCGCACGTGTGGTACGGCGTGTTCGCGGTGTGGCAGGGCGGCCTGGGCATCTGGGGCGGCATCGCCCTCGCCGCCGTGGTGGGCGCCTGGCGGGTCCGCCGGGCGGGCGCGAACGTGGCGATGTTCATGGACGCCGTGGCGCCCGCGCTGCTGGTCGCCCAGGCGGTCGGCCGGATCGGCAACTACTTCAACAAGGAGCTGTTCGGCGGGCCGACCAGCCTCCCCTGGGGGCTGGAGATCCCGCTTCAGTTCCGGCCGCCCGGCTACATTCAGTACAGCTACTTCCAGCCGTCGTTCCTGTATGAGCTGATCTTCGACCTGGCGCTGGCGGCCGCGCTCGTCTGGCTCGGTCACCACCGCCGGATCAAGCCGCCGGGGCTGTTCGCGCTGTACGTGGCCGGCTACTCGGCATTCCGGATCTTCGAGGAGTCGATCCGGATCGACTCGTCGGCGCACTTCCTCGGCCTGCGGCTCAACATGTTCATCGCGATAGCGCTGACCATCGCCGGCCTGCTGTGGTTCGCGCGCTCGCAGCGGCGAGGCGGGGACGCGGCCGCCGCCGGCCCGGCTGCGGCGGGAGCTGCCGGCGCCGCGGACGGTGACGCTGAGGTTGCCGCGGCTGATCACGCCACGGCCGAGAAAGCACTGCCCGAGAAAGCGCTGCCCGAGGGAGCCGCGCCGCGGGCGCAGGAGTGATCAGCGGTAACAGGGCCACCACGCTGGTGGCGAGCGTCTTGCGGCCGACCTTGAGGACGGAGCCGTTCGGGATGACGTTCCAGCTCTCCTGCGGCCAGCCGGTCGAGCCGACGACAACCGCGTCCGCCGTCGCCTGGTAGGCGAGGTTGAAGTAGCCCGCCGGATCCTCGGGCGAGCCCCGCTCCCTGATCGACGCGTACGGGATGCGCTCCGGATCGTGCCACGAGATGGCGTAGAGCGCATCGGGCGCCAGCAGGATGGCGTTCAGGCTGTTCGGCGTGTAGCTGCCGCTGACGAGCCGCACCGTGTCGGCTATCGCCGCGATCACGTCGCCGCCGTTCGCGTCGAGCCCGGACATGATGTGCAGGAAGTAGCGCTCGCTGTCGGTGCTGCCGGTGAGCTGCCGCTCCCAGTCCGGCGGAAGCAGCTCGGGCAGCCTGGACTGCGGATGGATGGCGCCGTTGTGCGCCAGCGCGAAGCCGTCGCGGGTGAACGGGTGCGAGTTGCGGTCCTGCACGGCCAGGCCGGGGGTGGCCCAGCGGAGGTGGACCAGCCCGGCGTCACCGAGCCGCTCCTTCGCCAGCCGCTGGTACTCCGGGTCGTCGGCGGCCCGGGCCGGCGACTTCGCTACCTGCAGCCCGGCACCGTCATAGGCGGCCATGCCCCAGCCGTCGCCGTGCCACCGCGACAAGTAGGTGAACGCGTCGAGCCCGGGTTCCCCGATCAGTTCGACGACCGAGGCCTGGTCACGCGAGCAGTAGCCCAGCAGCCTGCACATGACTACAGATACTCCCCCATACCCCGCAGCCTACGCACATCGATTACCGCGGCGACCGGGTCAGATCGCCTGGTCACGGCCGGGCCGCCTGGGTGACAGCGTTATGAGATCGTGATCTTGAACTGGTCGGTGACCGGGCCGGCCGCTGGCGACCGGTCACAGGTACTTGCCCATGCCGCCGCCGACGTCGATGGACGCCCCGGTGATGTAGCTGGCCCGGTCGCCGGCCAGGAAGGCCACCATGCCCGCCACCTCGTCGGGGCGGCCGAACCGGCCGAGCGGCACCTCGGCGGCCGCCAGCTGCCCGAAGAACTCCTCGGCGGCCACGCCGGGCGCGCGCCGGCTGGCGATGTCCAGCCACTGCGGGGTCGCGACGAAGCCGATGTTCACGCTGTTCACCAGGATTCCCTCGCGGCCGAGCTCGAAGGACAGCGCCTTGGACAGGCTCAGGCAGGACGCCCGGTTCACCGACGACGCCAGGAACACCGGGTCGGGGTAACGGCCGTACACGGCGTTGATGTTGATCACGCGCGGGGCGCTGCTCTGCCGCAGGTGCGGCAGCGCTGCCCGGGTGCAGCGGATCTGGGCGAACAGCTTGACCTCGACGTCGCCGTGCCAGTCCTCGTCGGTCATCTCGCTGAACCGGCCCGGCCGGGCCGCCCCCGCGTTGTTGACCAGGATGTCGATCCCGCCGAGCGCGGTGGCGGCGTCCGCGGTGAACGACTCCACCTGGGCGGCGTCGGTGACGTCGCACGGCAGCGCCGTGACCTTCCCGCCGGCGGCGGCCAGCTCGGCGGCCGTCTGCTCCAGCTCCGCGGCATTGCGGGAGCAGATGACCACCGCCGCTCCCTCCGCTGCCAGCTCGGCGGCGATGGCCTTACCCAGTCCCTTCGAGCCGCCGGTCACGATCGCGCGGCGGTCGCTCAGCCCGAGATCCATCGCCTACTCGCCCTGCCCGTCCGCCAGGCCGCGGCCGTCCGCCAGGCCGGGGCCGTCCGCCAGGCTGGGGCCGTCCGCCAGGCCGAGGAGAGTCTTCCTCGGCGGGCAGAAGATGTCCAGCTCGCGGCAGTGGCTGTCCGTGGTCCAGGCCCCGTGCGGCACCCAGGCGGGAATGACCGCGACGTCGCCCTTGCGCATCACCCGCACGTCGCCGTCCAGGTCGAAGGTGAACTCGCCGTCCAGCACGACGACGATCTGCTCTTCGGCGTGCCGGTGCCGCGGCGCCTCGACGCCGGGTGCGAAGTCCACGAAGTTGGCCATGGCCCCGGTGCCCAGCACGGGGCGGAAGCCCAGGCCGGGCACGAACTCGGCGGGCGTGATCGAGTCGATCTGGACGTACCGGCCGGGACCGGCCGGCTCGCCGAGCGCTTCGGCGCTGAAGTGGCTGGCGGCGTCGGTCACGGTTCCTCCACGGTGGTACGGCTGAGAGCTGCGCGGGTGATGTCCGCCAGCCTGCGCACGCCTTCGGTGATCTGGTCGTCGGCTACCCGGCTGTAGGCGAGCCGCAGCTGGCGCGCCCCGTCCGGGCCGGGGTAGAACGGGCGGCCGGGCACGTAGGCGACCTTGGCGGCTCGCGCGGCGGGCGTCAGCGCCACGGTGTCCGCTCCCTCCGGCAGGGTGACCCAGGTGAAGAACCCGCCCCGCGGCGTGGTCCAGGTGGACCCGGCCGGCAGGTGCTCGGCGAACGCCCTGGTGGTCAGCGCCGCGCGGCGCTCGTACAGCGCCCGGGAGGCGACGAGCTGGCGGTCCAGGTGACCGCCGCGGCCGTACTCCTCGAGCATCCGCTGGCCGAGCGCGCCGGAGCACTGGTCGGAGTTCTGCTTGGCGGTGCATAGCTGGGTGATGAGCTGCGCGGGCCCGGCGGCCCAGCCGAGCCTGACGCCGGGAAAGAAGATCTTGGAGAACGTGCCGGCCTGCACCACCACGTCGGGGGCCAGCGCCCACAGGCTGGGCGGCCGGGCGGCGTCGAAGCCGAGCTCGCGGTAGGCGACGTCCTCGAGGATGAGGAACCCGTACCGCCGGGCCAGGTCCACCAGCGCGTGCCTGCGTCCGGCGGACAGCGACAGGCCGGTCGGATTCTGGTGGTCGGGGATCGTGTAGAGCACCTTGGGCCGCAGCCCGCCCCTCAGCCGGTCGGCGAGCACGTTGACGCGCATGCCGTCGGAGTCCATCGGCACCCCGCGCACGTCGGCCTCGTAGCCACGGAACGCCATGATCGCCCCGAGGTACGTCGGCGCCTCCACGGCGACCACGTCACCGGGGTCGATCAGACTCTTGGCGAGCAGCTCCATGCAGTCGATGCCGCCGCTCGTCACCATCAGCTCGGCGTCTCCTGGGCGCATGCCCTCCAGCCGCTCCAGCAGGCCGGCGAGGTAGTCGCGGAGGCTGGCCAGGCCCTCGGTCGGCGAGTACTGCAGCGTCACCGCCGCGTCCTGCGTCATGAGCCGGGCGGAGATCCCGGCGAGCACGCCCGCCGGGAAGGTTTCCGGATCGGGGAACCCGCCGGAGAACGTGATGATGTCGGTCGCGCCGGCCAGGGCCAGGATCGCGGTGATCTCCCCGCCGCCCAGGGCGTGCGTCCGGCGGGCGAAGCTCGCGGTCCAGTCGCGGCGGCCCTGGGCCGCGGGCGTGACGGGCGCCGTGGGCGTGACGGGCGCCGTGGGCGTGACGGGCGCCGCCGGCGCCGCGGGCGTCATCGGTGCCGCGGGCGTCATCGGTGCCGCGGGCGTCATCGGTGCCGCGGGCGTCGCGGGTGCCGCGGGCGCCGCGGGCGTGACGGGTGCCGCGGGCGCCGCGGGCGTGACGGGTGCCGCGGGCGCCGCGGGCGTCATCGGTGCCGCGGGCGTCGCGGCCGGTACCGGGGCAGCCATCCGTGCCTCCGTCTTCTTGCAGCGTCTCCTGGCGGTGTCTCCTGGCAGCCGCCCCGCCGGTGACAGCGACCCGTCGCACGAGGCTGCCCTTGACAGCGCGCCTTTCAAACGTAAGAATTATGGCGCAGAGTGATATTCGTTTGATACCCCTCCACACCAGCATACTCGCCGTTATCAGGCTTCGCGGCAGGAATTTCTGGCACGTGACACGGATATCCGGCCCGCTCGCCGGGCTCGCAGAGGTCGCTACCCCCACCGCGCCTGCGGTCGAGGTTGACGACCTGGACATCGCGCTGCTGCGCGAGCTGGCCGTGGACGCGCGGCAGTCCCAGCGGGCACTGGCCCGAGCGGTGGGCATGTCACCCCCGGCCATCGCGGACAGGCTGGCCCGGCTGGAGCGGGCCGGCGCGATCCGCGGCTACCGGGCGGACATCGACTGGGCGGCCCTCGGCCTGCCGGTGGTGGTCTATCTGGCCGTCACCGCCGGTCCCGGGATGGAGCTGAGCCAGATCATCAGCGCCATCCGCGAGCTGCCGGAGACGCAGGACATGAGCGTCGTCACCGGCGCGCTCGACCTGCTCGTCCGGCTGCGGGTCCGGGACCACATGCACCTGCGGGATCTGCTGCTGAACAGCATCTTCCCGATCCCCGGCGTGCAGCGGACCGAGACCTTCCTGTCGCTCGCCGACGTCGAGCCCGCCAACTTCGCCGTCGCGCTCCTCGACCAGATGGCCAAGCGGAACAGGCGCGGCAACAACACCTGAACGGAGACGGATAGGTGAGCACTTCATCGCAGCCCGCGGGGACGGCCGGCGTCGGCCAGCCGGGGTTCGTGGCCAGGCACGGCCTGCTGACCGGCGAGCAGGCGGCCGCGGCGCAGCAGGTGATCCGCCAGATCCGCGACCTTGACCTGCGCACCGTGCGGTTCGTGGTGGCCGACCAGCACGGCGCGCCGCGGAGCAGGTCGCTGTCGGCGCAGGCGGCGATCGACGTGTTCGCCAACGGGCTGGACTTCTCCGGGGCGATCTACAGCCTGGACACCGGCAATCAGGTGTTCGTCCCGGCGTTCGCGCCGGGCGGCGGGTTCGGCATCGAGGAGTTCACCGGGTTCCCCGACGTCGTCCTGGTGCCCGATCCCGGCACCTTCCGGGTGCTGCCGTGGGCGGACCGCACCGGCTGGGTGCTGTGCGACGTGTACTTCGGCAACGGCCAGCCGGTGCCGCTGGACGGCCGCCACCTCATGCGCCGGATGCTGGGCGACCTCGCCGGCGCGGGCTACGACTACCTGGCCGGCATCGAGATCGAGTACTACATCGTCAAGCTCGGCGGCCAGCCGCTGGCGCCGGAGGACGCCGGGTTCACGCCGCCGCCGCCGCGGGTGAGCGTGTTCGAGCGCGGCTACCAGTTCCTGTCCGAGGTGCGCCTGGACAGCGTGGCGGAGACGCTCGAGGCGCTCCGTGACGGCCTGACCGCGATCGGGCTGCCGCCGCGCTCGATGGACGACGAGTGGGGCCCGGGCCAGATGGAGTTCACGTTCAGCCCGATGGCCGGGCTGGCCGCCGCCGACGCCGTCGTGCTGTTCCGGTCCGCGGTCAAGCAGATGTGCCAGCGGCGCGGGCTGCTCGCCACGTTCATGTGCACGCCCGGCCTGCCGAACTTCTTCTCCTCCGGCTGGCACCTGCACCAGTCGCTGACCGGCCGCCCCGGCGGCCAGAACGCGTTCGCCAGCCCGGACGCCCCGTTGTCGGCGGTGGGCAGGCAGTTCGTCTCCGGGCTGCTCGACCACGCGCTGCCGATGATGCTGTTCGCCGCGCCGACGGTGAACGGCTACCGGCGCTACCGGCCGTACTCGTTCGCGCCGGACCGGGTGGGCTGGGCGGTGGAGAACCGCGGCGTCCTGGTCCGGGTGCAGGGCTCGCCGGGCGACGGGAGCAGCCACGTGGAGAACAGGATCGGCGAGCCTGCCGCCAACCCGTACCTGTACATGGCGGCCAATATCGCCGCCGGGCTGGACGGCATCCGGCGCGGCCTGGATGTGCCGCCGGTCGGGGAAGACCCGTACGCTGCCGAGGCGCCCATGCTCCCGACGTCCCTGGACGAAGCGGCCAGCGCGCTCGACAAGGACGAGTTTTACCGTCAGACGTTCGGTAAAACGCTCGTCGACTACCTGCTGATGATGAAGCGGGCGGAGCTGGCACGGTTTACGGCGGCGCAGGCCGATAACCCGCCGCCCGACCCCCAGGCGGTCACCGACTGGGAAATGCGCGAGTACTTCGAGTTCTTCTGAGGGAAGTGCAGTATGGCAGACACCGAAAGTGCCCTGTCGGTCTCTACCGGCCAGAATGAACTTGCCCACGGCACGCTGCGGGTATGGGACGCCATCGCGATCTCGGTATCGCTCATCGCGCCGGGAATGGCGATGCTGCTCAACACGTCCGGCGTCGCCGTCGCGGCGGGGGGCTCCACTCCGCTGGCCTTCCTGCTCGGAGGCGTCGCCTGCCTCGCGCTGGCATTCGTGGTCATCGGCTTCAGCCGCAGGATGGCATCGGCCGGATACGCCTACACGTACGCGAGCCGGAGCCTGGGCAAGGAGGGCGGATTCCTGGCCGGCTGGCTGTACTTCTTCGGCATGATCTGCTTCGTGCCGATGACCATGTCCGCGGTGGGCTATCTCGCCGCGGACCTGCTGGGCATCAGCCCCAGGTGGTGGATCGCGTTCTTCTTCGTCGGCATGGCACTGCTGGTCGTGCTGTCGGTGATCCGGATCAAGGTGACGACGCGCACGCAGCTGATCATCGGCATCCTCACGGTCGCCCTCATCGTGATCGTCGCCCTGGTCACGATCGGCAAGGGCGGCAGCCACGGGCAGGCGATCTCGGCGTTCGGCTTCGGGCACACCCTCAAGGGCGGCTTCAGCGGCGTCTTCTACGGCATCATCTTCGGCGTCACCTCTTACATCGGGTTCGAGACCGCCGCCGACTTCGGCGAGGAGACCGCCAACCCGCGCCGCAACATCCCGGTCGCGATCATCGCCGCGACGGGCTTCGTCGTAGTGCTTTACCTGCTGGCCACCTACGCGATGGCGATCGGATTCGGGGTGAAGAACGGCGCCACGTGGGCGGGTCAGCTCACCGCGCTCAAGACCATCGCGGACACGTTCGTCGCCACGTGGGTCGGCACGCTGATCGAGATCGGCGGCATGGCATCGGCGTTTGTCGTGTGCGTGGCCTGCGCCACCGCCGCCACCAGGACGCTGTTCGCGATGGGCCGCGAGGGGGTGCTCCCGCGACTGCTCGGCCATACCCACCCGAGGTTCAAGACGCCGGTCAACGCGACCATCGCGGTGGCGACGGTCGGCACCGCGATGGCCCTGCTCATCGGCTACCCGCTGTCGGACGGGACGTTCGGCCAGCCGTTCAGCAACTACTACTTCTGGGCGACCCTGGGCACGCTCGCCATCATCGTCGTCTACATGCTGCTGTGCCTGGGCGGCATCGCGTTCTTCGCCAAGACCAGGGATACCCGGCGCTGGAATCCCGTCGTGCACGTGCTGGTGCCCCTGATCGGCGCGGTGGTGTTCGGCGCGGCGCTGTACGGGTCGGTTCACCCCTCGCCGCCCGGCATCCTCAAGTGGACGCCCTACGTCGCGCTGGCCTGGCTCGTGGCTGGCATCGCCGCGGTGTACTGGCTGCGGGCGAAGCGGCCGGACGCGGTCGCGCGGATCGGCTCCATCCTCGGCGAGGAGGGTGGCACCGACGCCGCCATCCTCGACACGTGACCGGACGGCGACCCCTCCCCCGCCACACCGCTACTCCCCCACGCCAGCGCGCTGTCCCATGCCGTCGCTCGGCCGCTCCGCCACGCCGTCCCGCCGCCGCTCCGCCACGCCGTCCCGCCGCCGCTCCGCCATCCGCATGAAGACTTGTGCGCGCTGGAGCACGCACAAGTCTTCATGATCATGGATGGGATTAGCGGGTGGAGGCGGCCGGCGCCGGGTCGGCGGAGGCTGGCGTCGTAACGGCCTTGGCGGGTACGGCCTCGGCGGGGATGGCCTCGGCGGGGATGGCCTCGACGGGGATGGCCTCGACGGGGATGGCCTCGACGGGCACGGCCGCGCGGCGGGCACGGCGCCTCGGGATCACCACGGCGGCCGCGGCGGCCACGGCAACGATCGCGGCGCCGGCCCATACCGCGGCGTCCAGCCCGTGGGCGAACGCCGCCGGGGACGTGTAACTGCCCGCCGAGGAGAACACCGACGCGAGCACGGCGATCCCGAACACGCCGCCCAGTTCCCTGATCGCGTTGTTGGCGCCCGACGCGATCCCCTCCTGCTCCGGCCGCACCGAGCCGAGGACGAGGTTGGCCACCGGCACGAAGAACAGCGCCATGCCCACGCCCGAGATCACGAACGGCAGGATGAGGCTGGAGTACGCGACGCCGGGCGCGGTGACGAGGGCGAGCCAGCCCAGGCCGGCCGCCTGCAGCAACAGGCCGGTGATGACCAGCGGGCGGCCGCCCCACCGGTCAGAGAGCGGCCCGGCGATCGGCGCCACGACCATCGGCATGGCGGTCCAGGGCAGGGTCCGCAGGCCGGCGGCGAGCGGCGAGTAGTGCTCGGCAACCTGCAGGAACTGGGCAAGCAGGAAGATCGAGCCGAACATCCCGGCCGAGAACAGGAAGGACGCGATGTTGACGGCGGTGAAGCCCCTGCTGGCGAGCAGCCGCAGCGGCAGCATCGGGCCGGCGCGCGGCGCTCCCAGGCGGCGAAGACGGCCAGCACGATGACGCCACCGATGATCGAGCCGAGCACCTGGCCGCTCGTCCAGCCGGCCGCGCTGCTGCGCACCAGGCCGAACACGACGCCCAGCAGTCCCGCGCTGACCAGGGCGACGCCGGGGAGGTCGAGGCGCGAGCGTCCCCCTTGGCCCCGGGCCAGCACGCGCGCGGCGACCGGGATGATGGCCACGCCGATGGGCACGTTCAGCCAGAAGATCCACTGCCAGGATGCGCCCTGGGTGACCGCTCCGCCGACGACGGGGCCGAGCGCGACGGCCAGGCCGCTCATGGCGCCCCAGAAGCCGAGTGCCGCGCCCCGGCGGCCGACCGGCACCGCGGAGCTGAGAATGGTCAGGCTGAGCGGGAGGACGAGCGCTCCCCCTGCGCCCTGGACGGCCCGGGCCGCGACCAGCACGCCGACGTTCGGCGCCAGGGCGGCGGCAGCCGACGCGAGCGTGAACACGACCAGCCCGGCGGTGAACACGCGCCGCCTGCCGAATCGTTCACCGAGGGTGGCCCCGGTCAGCAGCAGCACGGCGAAGGTGAGCGTGTAGGCGTTGACCGTCCACTCGAGGCTCTGCAGCGAGGCGTGCAGGTGCGCCTTGATAGACGGGAGCGCCATCGTCACGACCAGGTTGTCGAGCGAGACCATGAAGACGGCGACGGAGGTGACGAAGATCGTCCAGATCATCGCCCGCCGGCTGACGGGTGCTGGTGGCTGCATCGGGGGTCCTCTCTCGTTAGTTGGCTCTTATAGGTAGTGATTGATCACTAAGTTTGATGGCTAAAAAAATTTGGCCTCTAGGACGGGTCCAGGTACTCACCGGAACGGAGGGACTTGGTGGACATGACGGCCTGCGCCCAGGAGTCGTCGAGCCCGGGCAGGTCGAGCGCGACCGCGACGTTCCACAGCATGCCCATGGCGAAGAACATGCGGATCGCGTCGTCGTCCGCCCCGCTCCGCGCCTGCACCAGCCGCCACAGGCGGCCGTAGCTGCTCCGCGCCGCCGCCTGCACGTCGGCATCGGCGGACGCCGCGTACGTGTGCAGCTGGACCAGCAGGAGATCACGGTTGGCGAGCAGGTCATGGTAGGCGCGGGCCATGGCGTCCAGCGCCTGGTCCCCGGTCAGGCCGTCGGACGCGTCGATGAACTGATTCTCGATGCTGGTGAAGGCCCGCTGGTAGGCGGCGAGGAACAGGTCCTTCTTCGTCGAGAAGAGCCGGAACAGGTACGGCTGGGAGATGCCGGCCCTGGCGGCTATCGTCTCGGTCGAGGTGCCGGCCAGGCCGGCCTTGGCGAACTCGGCCACGGCGGCGTCGAGCACGCTCTCCCTGCGCTCCTCGGCACTCATCCGCGTGGTGGTCATGTCAGCTAATCTAGTGATGACTCACTACCTTGTCAAGGAGTGGTCCCGCATGGTCCGGGAAGGCCCAGGAGTGAGGGCCCGGCGACCGAGCCAGGCGGGCGGGGCAGGCGGGGCAACCGACCGGGGGCAGGCAGGCGGGCAGACGGGCAGGCGGGCGGGGGCAGGCAGGGCAGGCATGCGGGCGGGGCGGGCAGGCGGGGCAGGCGGGCGGGGGCAGGCAGGCAGACGGGCGGGCAGGCGAGGCACGACGACTTTGCACAAGTTCTGACGATGGAAAACGATGACTCACAGCGAATTCTGGTCGTAGCGTGTGCAAAGTCGAGTTGATCATGCACTCAACCGGATCAGAGGGCTACGCGCGCGACCGAGTCAGGGCGACGGGGCCAGGCGACCGGTCCGGGGCACTCGGCGGGCGACCGGGTCAGGCGGGCGAGCGGGTTAGATGGCCGGGCCGGGTGACAGGGTGGCGGCCAGGACGCGACGGTGGGTGGGGAGGGCCTCGGCGTGCCGTTGCCGGCCTTCGGCGGTGATGGTCACGTAGACCCCGCGCCGGTCCAGGTCGCACAGTATGCGCTCGACCAGGCCGTGCTGCTCGAGCCGCCCGATGAGCCGCGACAGCGCGCTCTGGCTCAGGTGCACGGCGTCGGCCAGCTCCTGCACGCGGAACTTGTGGTCGGCGCTCTCGGCCAGCCGCTCGAGCACCTCGAAGTCGCTGACGCCGAGGCCGTGGCGCTCGCCGAGCTCCCGGTCCAGGGCACAGGAGATGACGGCGTGGCTGGCCGCCAGCGCGCGCCAGGCGGCTACTTTCGCCGCGGCGTCCGCGGGGGGCAGCTCGGCGCTCGCACGGGTTTCGGCGCCTGCCCGGGTTTCCAGGCCTGCCCGGGTTTCGGCGCCTGCCCGGGTTTCCAGGCCCGACTGCGTTGCGCTCACGACCGCAGGGTAGCGCTCCGCGGAGTTATATGCAAACAAATTTAATGCGCTTGCATCTAGTGCAGGTGCATGCATACAGTCGGCGCCATGACCTCATCTGCTCTGTCCCCCGTGTCAGTCCCGGTGCCAGCACCGCGCTGGAGCCCGCGGTTGTGGGCGATCCTCGTCGTGCTGTGCGGCGCACTGTTCCTCGACGCGCTCGACGTCTCCATGGTGGGGGTCGCCCTGCCGTCCATCCGCGCCTCCCTCGGCCTGACCATCTCCTCGCTGCAGTGGGTGGTCAGCGGGTACGTGCTCGGCTACGGCGGCCTGCTGCTGCTGGGCGGGCGAGCCGCCGACCTGCTGGGCCGCCGGCGCGTCTTCCTCGCCGCGCTGGCGGTGTTCGCGGTTGCCTCGCTGTTCGGCGGGCTGGTCAGCAGCCCCGGGCTGCTGATCGCCGCGCGGTTCGTCAAGGGCGCGGCGGCGGCGTTCACCGCGCCGGCCGGGCTGTCGATCATCACGACTACGTTCACCGAGGGCCGCGAGCGCAACCGGGCCGTCAGCATCTACTCGGCCTTCGGCGCCAGCGGCTTCTCGCTCGGCCTGGTGCTGTCCGGCCTGCTCACCCAGCTGAGCTGGCGGTGGACCCTGCTGCTGCCGGCGCCGGTCGCGGTCGCCGTCCTGGCTGCCGCGATCCGCCTCATCCCCCGTGAGGCATCCCGGGGGCGCCGCAGCCGGCGCTTCGACCTGCCCGGCGCCGTCACCGTGACCGCCGCCATGCTGCTGCTCGTCGCCGCAGTGGTGGGAGCACCACAGTCCGGCTGGGCTTCGGCGCGGACCCTCGGGTCGTTCGCCGGCGTGGCCGTGCTGCTCGCGGCGTTCGGCGTGATCGAACGGCGGAGCGCAGACCCGCTGCTGCCGCTCGGGATCTTCCGCTCGGGCTCGCTGAGCAGGGCCAACCTCTGCGCGCTCGTGCTGTTCGGGTCCTACGTATCGTTCCAGTTCCTGGTCACCCAGTACCTGCAGACCGCGTCGGGCTGGTCGGCCCTGTCCACCGCGCTGGCGTTCCTGCCCGCGGGCGTCCTCGTGGTGATCCTGTCGCCGCGGATGGGCCTGCTGCTCGACCGGTTCGGCCCGGCCCGCATGGTCCTGGTCGCGCTCGGCTGCCTCGTCGCCGGCTACGCCTGGTTCCTCAGGATCGGCCCGCAGCCCGACTACCCGGCGGTGATCCTGCCCGCGGTGCTGCTCATCGGCGCGGCGTTCGGGCTCGGCTTCTCGTCCCTGAACGTGCAGGCGACCGCCGGCGTTGCCGACGAGGAGCAGGGACTGGCCTCCGGCATCCTGCAGACCTCCTTCCAGGTCGGCGGCGCGATCGTGCTGGCGGTCGTCACCGCGGTGGTGGACGCGCACGGGGGCAACCGGCTCGCCGCACCGGGGGCGCTGCTGGCCGCGTACCGGCCCGCGCTCGAGGTGATCACCGGCGTAGCGGCGCTCGGGGTGGCGATCGCCATCACCGGGCTCGCGCCGGGAGGCGCCCGCAGGCGGGCAGCCAGGCAGGCAGCTGGACAGGAGATGACCGGCGAGGTCGCGCAGGACGAGTTCGAGACCATCGTCAGCTAAGAGCCGCCGCCTTATCATCGGGACGGGTCCCGATCATCGGGACGGGTCCCGGCCGCCGCGAGGCCGGAACCCGTCTCGATGAGCGTCCGCGCCAGTGGCGGGGGCGGAGCCGTTCGGGACAATGGAAAGGCGGGACACAGCCCGGCTGCAAGCACACGGCGAGGGGGGTGCGGATGAGCAGCCAGAGCGTGCGGGTCCGGGTCGAGGACCGGGTGCTCACGGTCACCAACCTGGACAAGGTGCTGTACCCGGAGACGGCGTTCACCAAGGGCCAGGTGATCGACTACTACCTGCGCATCGCGCCCGTCCTGCTCCCCCACATCGCCGGGCGGCCGCTCACGCTCAAGCGCTACCCCAACGGCGTGCAGGGCGACTACTTCTACGAGAAGCACGCGCCCGCGCACCGGCCGGACTGGGTGCCGACCGCGGCCGTCGACTCGCCCAGCTCGGGCAAGGCCAGCAAGACGGTGCGCTACGTCGTCGCGGGCGACCTGCCGACGCTGATCTGGCTGGCCAACCTGGCCTGCCTGGAGATGCACACCCCGATGTGGCGGGTGCCGCACGTCGGCGAGCCGGACCGGCTGATGTTCGACCTCGACCCGGGCCCGCCCGCCACGATCGTGGAGTGCTGCCGGGTCGCCATGCTGCTGCGGCCGCTGCTGGAAGAGCGCGGGCTGCAGCCGTTCGCCAAGACCTCCGGGGGCAAGGGCCTGCAGCTGACCGCGGCGCTCGACGGCCACACCTCCCAGCAGGCGAGCGAGCTGGCCCGGAGCCTCGCCGAGCAGCTGGAGAAGGAGCATCCGGAACTGGTGGTCTCCCGGATGGTCAAGGTGCTGCGCCCGGGCAAGGTGCTGATCGACTGGAGCCAGAACAACGCGAAGAAGAACACCGTGGCGCCCTACTCGCTGCGCGCCAGGGAGCAGCCCACCGTGTCCACGCCGGTGACGTGGGAGGAGGTGGGCGCCTGCCGGCACCCGGGCGACCTGGTGTTCACCAGCGACGACGTCCTCGGCCGGGTGGCCGGTCTCGGGGACCTGCAGGCCCCGCTGCTGACCGGCGCGCCGCGGCCGGGGTAGCCGGGGCAATCTTCGCGAACCGGCCGCGAGCCACGCCTGTGGCCTTGTCGCCAATGACCGAAGACCAGCCAGCGCCGGCGGCTCCGCGCCGCAGCTTGCGCCGGCAGTATCCGTGGCTGCTGCCCGGTGGCCTGCTGCTGCTCCTGACCTTGCTGACGGCGCCTCCGGTCAGCCGTCATCGGCGAGCGCGGCCACGACGCCGTAGGGCAGGTGCCGGGGGTGCACGAGCAGCGCCCTGGCCACCTGGCGGATCTGCAGCCGCCGCGACGTCAGGATCCCCTCGCTGTAGCGCCAGGCGGCGCACTCATCGTCGCCGAAGCGGTCGCCCAGCGCCCGGCGGAAGCGCCGGGCGTCACCGCCGTCGGCCTTCCACGTCGGCAGCCAGGCGCGCAGATCCTCGTCACGCTCCATCGTGGTCCAGTTCATCAGCTGTTCGGCGATCTGGCCGGCCGCGTCGATGACGAACGCCAGGTCTGCGCCGGGCTTGATGCCGTTGACCCGGCCCTCGCTGCCGTGCCCGTGGTGGATGCTCGCCGAGCTGAACCGCACCCCCACCGCCAGCGCGGCCACCGCGTGACCGGCCTCGTGCCAGGCCGTCCGGACCGTTGCCTTCCTGGCGGGCGAGAGGCCGGCGAAACAGCCGCAGTCGTAGCGCTGCCTGATCCACTTGTCGTTCACGATGGACTCGTCGTCGTAGCGGATGAGCCTGATCAGCTCGGCCGCGATCCCGGCCAGAGCGCGCTCGTCTGCAGGCTTCATAGGCACACCACTGCCGAGCCTATCCAGTTTCGTTAGGCTGCCAGACAGCCGTGATCGGGAGGTCGCATGACAGCCGTGGCTGCCGGCGCTGCCGGCGCCGCCGGCGCCGCCGGTGCCGACGGTGCCGCGTCACGTCCGCAGCCGGCGCAGCCGCTCCGGGCGGACGCCGGGTTCAAGCCGCTGCCGCCGCTGCCGCAGACACCCGGCGGCTGGGCGACCGTCCTCGCCGACCCGCCGTGGCGGTTCACCAACCGGACCGGCAAGGTCGCTCCCGAGCATCGCCGCCTTGACCGCTACGACACCATGACCGTCACCGACATCTGCGCCCTGCCGGTGGCGGCCGTCGCCGCGCCGAACTCCCACCTCTACCTCTGGGTGCCGAACGCCCTGCTTCCCGAGGGCCTGCAGGTGATGGCTGCCTGGGGCTACCGGTACGTGTCCAACATCGTCTGGGCCAAGCGCCGCAAGGACGGCGGGCCTGATGGCCGTGGCGTGGGGTTTTACTTCCGCAACGTCACCGAGCTCGTGCTGTTCGGCGTCCGCGGCAGCATGCGGACGCTCGCCCCCGGCCGCCGTCAGGTCAACATGATAGAGACCCAGAAACGGGAGCATTCCCGTAAACCAGACGAATCGTACGAACTGATCGAAGCATGTAGTCCAGCGCCGTTTCTCGAACTTTTCGCCCGCTACCCGCGTATAGGCTGGTCGGCGTGGGGTGATGAGGCCGCTGCCGACATCCAGCCGCGCGGCCGCCAGCATCCTGCTTATGGCATGGGTATAAGACCACTGGCGTGATAGCGGCCAACGAGGCAAGATGCAACGATGACCAAGGTGCCAAGTCTCTCCCGGGGCAAGCGGCTGCAGGACAAAGAACGGTCCAGCGTGGCCGCCGAGCTGCTCCGCCGCTACGACGGCGGCAAGAGCATCCGGGAGATTTGCGGTGAGACTGGTTACAGCATCGGGCGGGTGCGGCGGCTGCTCGAAGAGGCTGGCGTTGAGTTCCGCCGCCGCGGCGGCGCCCGGAGGAAGACCGGCCCCGCCTGACCCCCGGGACCGTTTCGGCCCGTGCTCGCCGGCCAGCGGGAGGGCAGAGCGTAATGATCATCCCGAACGCCGCTTCGCGGGGAGGCCGGACAACGCGCTCGACGCCAGGGCCGGCGCTTCGGGCGCGCTTCGCGGTGGCGGCCGCCACGGCAAGGCGATGAACGGCACGTTCATGTTCACCGGTGAACACCAATCGCACATCGATCATGAACGTCACGGCGCGGGCGCGGGCCCGGCTGGAATCAGCGGCTCGCCGCACGCGTTGCTTTAGCTGCTGTGAACGGAAATGTCGGTACCACTAGGTACGCTAGCCAGATGCTTGAATCGTTCCACCCGGCCGTGCGGACCTGGTTCGAGCGGCGGTTCCCCGCCGGGCCGACGGCGCCGCAGGCCGGCGGCTGGGAGCAGATCGCGGCGGGCAGCCATACCCTGATCGCGGCGCCGACCGGCTCCGGGAAGACCCTCGCGGCGTTCCTCGTCTGCATCGACCGCCTGTGCCGGGCCGAGAAGCTGCGCCCTGCCGAGAAGGTGTCCCGGGAGGAGGCGCCGGCCGCCGCTGACGCGCCCGAAACGCCCCGCGGCCCGCAGGTCGTGTACGTCTCGCCGCTGAAGGCGCTGGCCGTCGACATCCGGCAGAACCTGGACGCACCGCTGCGCGAGATCGGCGAGGTCGCCACCGAGCTCGGCCTCACCGTGCCTGCGATCCAGGTCGCGGTCAGGACGGGCGACACGGCCGCCGCCGCGCGCGCCGCCATGCTGCGGCACCCGCCCGACATCCTCGTCACCACCCCGGAATCGCTCTACCTGCTGGTCACCTCGGAGCGCAGCCGGGAGATGCTGCGCGGCGTCCGGACTGTCATCGTGGACGAGATTCACGCGGTGGCCGGCAGCAAGCGGGGATCCCACCTCGCGCTGACGCTCGAGCGGCTCACCCACCTGGCCGGCGGGCCGGTGCAGCGGGTGGGGCTGTCGGCCACCCAGCGCCCGATCGAGACCATCGCCAGGCTCCTCGTGGGGGCGGGCCCGGACCGGTCGGCGCCGGACGGCTCTCCGCTGTGCGCGATCGTGGACTCCGGCCACCGCCGCGCGCTCGACCTCGCCCTCGAGCTGCCCGACGACGAGCTCGAGGCCGTGCCCAGCACCGGGCAGATGGGCCAGATCCTGGACCTGATCGCGGCCGAGGTGGAGCAGCACAAGACCACCCTGGTGTTCGTGAACACCCGGCGGATGGCCGAGCGGGTGGCGCACCAGCTGGGCGAGCGGCTCGGCGAGGACCAGGTCGCCGCGCACCACGGCAGCCTGTCCGCGGGCAGGCGCGCCCGGGTCGAGGCCCGGCTGCGCTCGGGTGACCTGCGCGCCCTGGTGGCGACCGCGTCGCTCGAGCTCGGCATCGACATCGGGCCGGTCGAGCTGGTCTGCCAGATCGGCTCGCCGCGCAGCTTCGCCACGTTCCTGCAGCGGGTCGGCCGGTCCAACCACACCCGGACGGGCACGCCCTCGGGGCGGCTGTACCCGACGTCGCGGGACGAGCTGGTGGAGTGCACCGCCCTGCTGCGCGGGGTCCGGTCGGGTAGGCTCGACGCGATCCTCGTCCCGTCGCGCCCGCTGGACATCGTGGCGCAGCAGGTGGTGGCCGAGTGCGCCGCCGAGGACTGGTCCGAGGACGGGCTGTTCGGGCTGGTCACGGGGGCGGCGCCGTTCGCTGACCTGCCCCGGGAGGACTTCGACGAGGTGGTCGAGCTGGTCTCCGAGGGGATCCGTACCGGCCGCGGGCGGCGCGCGGCCTACCTGCACCGTGACCAGGTGAACGGGCAGCTGCGGGCCAGGCGGGGAGCCCGGATGGCGGCGCTCACCTCGGGCGGGGCCATCCCCGAGCTCGGCGACTACCGGGTGGTGGCCGAGCCCGACGAGACTCCGGTCGGGACCGTGAACGAGGACTGGGCCATCGAGAGCATGGCAGGCGACGTGTTCCTGCTCGGCACCACCTCCTGGCGGATCCGCAAGGTCGAGCCGGGCACCGTCCGGGTGGTGGACGCGCACGGGGCGCCGCCGTCCGCGCCGTTCTGGCTGGGCGAGGCGCCGGGCCGGACGGTCGAGCTGTCCGACGAGGTATCGAGGCTGAGGAATGACGTAGCCGAACGGCTGCGCCCGGACAGCCAGCGGGAAGCCGACGAGCAGCCGCAGCAGGGCCAGCCGGGCGACGGGCAGCCGCAGCAGGGCCAGCCGGCGGCCGGGCCCGGTGGCCAGGACGAAGCCTGCCGCTGGCTCGAGGCGGACTGCGGCATCGGGCACGCGGCGGCCGAGACGATCGTGCGGTACCTGGCCACCGGGCTCGCCGAGCTCGGGACGATGCCCACGATGGACACGATCGTGCTGGAGCGGTTCTTCGACCCCAGCGGCGGGATGCAGCTGGTCGGGCACGTGCCCTACGGCGCCCGGCTGAACCGCGCGCTCGGGCTGGCGCTGCGCAAGCGGTTCTGCGTGACCTTCGACTTCGAGCTGCAGGCGGCGGCCAGCGACGACGCCATCCTGCTCTCGCTCGGGCCGCAGCACAGCTTCCCGCTCGAGCGGGTGCCGAAGTTCCTCGCGTCCAAGACGGTGGAGAACGTGGTCCGGCAGGCGGTCCTCACCTCGCCGATGTTCGCCGCGCGGTGGCGGTGGAACCTGAATACCTCGCTCACCGTGCTGCGGATGCGCGGCGGCCGCAAGAACCCGCCGGCGATCCAGCGGATGGAGGCCGACGACCTCATGGCGGCGGTCTTCCCCACGCTGGCCGCGTGCCAGGAGAACGTCGCCCCCGGCCCGGTGGAGATCCCCGACCACCCGCTGGTGCGGCAGACGCTTGAGGACTGCCTGCACGACGCCATGGACATCGACGGCCTCCGGGAGCTGGTCGGGAAGATCGAGTCGGGCGAAGTCAGCGTCGTCGTCCGCGACACCACCGAGCCGTCCGTGCTCGCCCACGAGATCCTCAACGGGCGGCCGTTCACCTACCTGGACGACGCGCCGCTCGAGGAGCGGCGCAGCAGGCAGGTCACGCTCCGCCGCGGGCTGCCGGTCGAGGCGCGCGACCTGGCCAGGCTCGACCCGGCCGCCATCGAGCGGGTGCGCGAGCAGGTCCGGCCGGAGGTGCGTGACGCCGACGAGCTGCACGACCTGCTGATGACCGTGCTGGGGCACCGCCCGGAGCCGGAGTGGCAGCCCCTGTTCGGCGCGCTGGTGACGGCCGGGCGGGCGGTGACGGTGCGGGCGCCGGGCGGCCACTTGTGGTGCGCCGTCGAGCGCCGGACGCGGCTGGAGGCGCTGTTCCCGGGGGTCACGGTCACGCCCGATTACCCCTCCCCCGTGACCGCCGGGGAGCTGGAGCCCGACGAGGTCGCCGCCGACATGCTCCGCGGTCACCTGGAGTACCTGGGCCCGTCCACGGTGGCCGACCTGGCGCGGGCGACGGGCCTGGGCGGGTCCGACGTGCTGCGCGCGCTGGCCCGGCTCGAGGAAGAGGGCTTCGCGCTGCAGGGTCACTTCACCGCCCCGGATAGCTCCGACGAGTACTGCGCCCGGCGGGTGCTGGCCAGGATCCACGCCTACACCCGGGAGCGGCTGCACCGGGAGATCGAGCCGGTGACCGCCAGGGACTACATGCGGTTCCTGCTCCGCTGGCAGCACGTCACGCCGGACACGAAGCTGGAGGGCCGCTTCGGCGTGCTCCCGGTGATCGAGCAGCTGCAGGGATTCGAGCTGGCGGCCGGCGCGTGGGAGGCCATCCTCGGGGCGCGGGTGGACGGCTACCGCACCGAGTGGCTGGATGAGGCGTGCATGTCCGGCCAGCTCACCTGGGGACGGCTGTCGGTCCGCAGCAGCGAGCCGGACGCCGCGCCCAGGCGGGCCGGGCTGACCCCGTCGCGGGCGACCCCGATCACGCTGACCGTCAGGGACGACCTGCCCTGGCTACTCGCAGCGGCCCGCGGCGACCGGCAGCCCGCGCAGCCCGGTCCGGGCCGCACCCGGGACGTGCTCGACGTGCTGGCCCAGCACGGCGCGCTCTTCCAGTCCGATCTGGTCACGCTGGCCGGGCGGATGGCCAGTGAGGTCGAGGAGGCCCTGTGGGACGGGGTGGCCCGCGGGCTCGTCACCGCCGACGGGTTCCGCGCGATCCGCTCTCTGCTCGGCCGCCGGGCGGCGGTCGCGGCCCGGGGCCGGCGGCTGCGCCGGGCCGGACGGGGGTTCGCGGCAGGTTCGGCGGGCCGGTGGTCACTGCTTCCCGGCGCGACCGCGGCGGAGGACCCGGACGAGCTGGCCGAGGCGGTCGCCGAGCAGCTGCTCGCCCGCTGGGGCGTGGTGTTCCGCGACCTGATGACCCGGGAGAACACCGCGGTCAGCTGGCGCGACCTGCTCTGGGCGATGCGGCGGATGGAAGCCCGGGGCACGATCAGGGGCGGCCGGTTCGTCGCCGGGTTCAGCGGTGAGCAGTTCGCGCTGCCCGAGGCGGTCGAGGCGCTGCGTTCGGTACGGAAGGTGAAGCTGGCCGGGGAACGGGTCACGATCTCGGCAGCCGACCCGCTGAACCTGGCCGGCATCGTGCTTCCCGGGCCGCGGGTGCCGGCGCTGCCGACAAACTCGGTCACGTACGTGGACGGCATGGTGCCGGCCGACCAGGACGCCGCGGCGCCGGTGCTGAGCGCCTGAGCCGGCCGGGCGCGGAGCCTGGCCTCCTCACGGCCGGCGACGCGCCTTCACGTCACGGCACGTCATGGCCGGCCGGGCCCGGCGGGAAGGCTCACTGCCTCTGCCGCCTGGGCGCGGGTGCGGCGGCCCAGCCACCAGAATCCGGCCCCGATGGCGATGAAGGCGAGTACAGGAATGAGCTCCGTCCACAGGTAGGTGTAGCGCTGGGCGTAGGTCCAGCCCACGGGGGCGAAGCTGCTGCCGAACCACGAGCTGCCGAGACCGGGCGCGATGAGCTGGACGGTGGCGACGGCCACCAGCGCCATGAGCAGGACGCTCAGGACCCGGTAGGCGGGCATCCGGAACGGGCGGGGGATGCCCGGATAGCTGCGGCGCAGTTTCCACAGCGCCGGATAGATGAGCAGGTAGCTGATCAGCGTGGTCGAGATGGTCACGCCGAGCACGGCGTTGAAGTACTTCATGGCGTTCCCGCCGGTGATCTCGTGGGCCAGCACGACGACGGCCGTCGCCACGAACCCGCTGAAGACGTTGACCCGCACCGGGGTGCCGTACCTGGCATTGATCACGCCGAGCACCCGGGGCCCGGCGCCGTCATAGCAGGACACGGCCAGCGCCCGGTCCGAGCCCATGATCCACGTCGCGCCGGACGTCAGCAGGCAGAGGATGAACAAGATCGCGCAGGCATCCCCCAGGATGAGCCCGGCACCGGTGAGCGACACCGTGCCCGCGGTGACGTGACCGCCGTAGACGGTGAAGACGGACTGGATGGCGCTGGCGAACCCGCTGAAGTTCGTGATGGCCGCCGACGGCAGCACGATCAGGATGCCGATGACGGGCAGCGCGTACAGCACGACGCTGGCCACCCCGGAGCGGGCGATGGCAAAGGGCACGTCGCGCTGCGGGTTGGTCATCTCCTCTCCGGCGCTGTTGGGCAGCTCGAAGCCGACGAAATTGAACAGCAGGACGCCGACCAGGAGCACGAAGCCGCTCGCCGACGGCGTGTACCCGCCGGCACCAAGTCCGTGCGCGCCGTGCTTCAGCGCGTAGACGACGACGGAGATGGTGAACAGGCCGAGCAGCAGGAAGCGGGCGAACGCGCCCGCCGTGGGCAGCCACTTGCCCACGCTGAACGACATGATGGCCGCAACGATCGAGGACCAGACGAACGCCAGCGCGACGGTGTACCACACCGCCGTGGGCAGGCTGTTGCCGTGGTTGAAGAAGACCTGCACGGCGCCGATGCAGGAGATGGTCAGCGACCCGCCGATCCATACCGGGTTGGTGATCCAGTAGAGGAAGTTGTTGACGGCCCCGGCCAGGTGACCGAAGGCGAGGCGGGTCCAGAAATAGGGGCCGCCTTCCTGGGGGAAGGCGGTGCCGAGCTCGGCGAACAGCAGCGCCTGCGGGACGAAAAACGCCACCGCGAAGACCATCATCCAGGTGAAGGCCTGGCCGCCGCCGCGGGCGACCGTGGCGATCGTGTCCACGCCGACGATGGTGCAGATGAGGAAGAAGAGGATGTCGAAGCGGCCGAAGTGGCGCTGCAGCTTCTGGCTCTCGGTCGCGACCGCGAGGGTCCGCGTGTCCAGCATTTCAGCCATCGGACGCTCCGGGGGTAGTAGCGGAGCCCATATCGTCATGCGGAACGATGTCAGGAACATTACAGGCTGATGACATCCGGTATCAGCCGTCATAACCAGATATGTCAGGGGATGTGCGCAGGTGGAGACAGGGACGAGCGGACCTAGCCCCGAGGAGCGGACCCGGGCGCTGGCGGCCGAGTCACTGGGCGCGGGCGATGCGACCGGGTGGTTCGAGCGCCTGTACGCGGCCGCCGAGGCCGGCGAGGGGATCGTGCCGTGGGACCGCGCGGCGCCGCACCGGATCCTGGTGCAGTGGGCGACCGAACGCGGGCTGGCCGGCGGTGGCCGCCGCGCGCTCGTCGTCGGCTCCGGCACCGGGGATGACGCCGAGTACATCTCAGGGCTCGGATTCGAGACGGTTGCCTTCGACATTTCCGGCAGCGCCGTTCGGGCTGCTTATCGCCGTTACCCCGGTACGAGCGTGCAGTACGTCGTCGCCGACCTGCTGGACCCGCCGGCCGAATGGCAGCAGGCCTTCGACCTCGTGGTGGAGAGCCTCACCCTGCAGGCCCTGCCCGACCCGCCGCGGCGGGACGCGATCCGGCGCGTCGGCGAGCTGGTGGCGCCGGGCGGGACGCTGATCGTCAACACGCGGGCCCGGGACGAGGCTGACGACCCGATCGACGGGCCGCCGTGGGCGCTGACGCGGGCAGAGATCGACGCCATCGCGGCCAGCGGCCTGGAACCGGTGCGGATCGAGGACATCCACGAGCCCGAGACCCGCCGCTGGCGGGCCGAGTTCCGCCGGCCCGGCGCCAGCAGCTAGGCCCCGGGGGCGGGCGCCGGGGTCACCCCCGGTAGAGCTCGGCGACCCGGAAGGCGAGGTCGAGCGACTGGCTGCGGTTCAGCCGGGGATCACAGGCCGTCTCGTACCGGTCGGTCAGGTCGTCCTCGGTGAGGCCGTAACTGCCGCCGGTGCACTCGGTCACGTCGTCGCCGGTGAACTCGATGTGTATCCCGCCGGGATGGGTGCCGAGCGAGCGGTGCACGTCGAAGAACCCGGTGACCTCGGCGAGAATGTCCTCGACCCGCCGCGTCTTGTGCCCGTCCGGCGCCTCGATGGTGTTTCCGTGCATCGGATCGCACACCCAGGCCACCTGCGCCCCGCTCGCGGTCACCTTCTCGACGATGGGCGGCAGGACCGACCGCACCCGGGACGCGCCCATCCGGGCGATGAACGTGAGCCGTCCCGGCTCATTGTCCGGATCCAGCCGCTCGATGAGGGCGAGGGCGTCCTGCGGCGTCGTGTCCGGCCCCAGCTTGACGCCGACCGGGTTGCGCAGGTGGCGGGCGAACTCGACGTGCGCGCCGTCGAGGTTGCGGGTGCGCTCGCCGATCCACAGGAAATGGGCCGACACGTCGTAGGGACGGCTGGTGCGCGCGTCGATCCGGGTCAGTGCCCGCTCGTATTCCAGGATGAGCGCCTCGTGGCTGGAGTAGAACTCGATCGTCCGGAATTCGGCGGGATCCGCGCCGCTGGCATGCATGAAGGACAGCGCCCGGTCAATTTCCCCGGCGAGCAGCTCATATCGCTGCCCGGCCGGGCTGCCCGCCACGAAATCGGTGTTCCACGCGTGCACCTGGCGCAGGTCGGCGTAGCCGCCCTGGGTGAACGCCCGGCAGAGGTTGAGCGTGGCCGCTGAGTAATGACAGGCCCGCAGCAGCCGGGCCGGATCGGGCGTCCTGGCCTGCGGCGTGAACTCCAGCCCGTTGATGGCGTCACCGCGGTAGGCGGGAAGCTCCCGCCCGCCGCGGGTTTCGGTACCGCTGGACCGCGGCTTGGCGAACTGGCCGGCCATCCGCCCGATCTTGACCACCGGGACGCGGCCGGCGTAGGTGAGGATGACGGCCATCTGCAGCAGCGTGCGCAGCTTGGCGCTGATCGCGTCCGCGGTCGTCCCGGCGAACGTCTCCGCGCAGTCGCCCCCCTGCAGGATGAACGCCTCGCCGCGGGCCACGCTGGCCAGCCGTTCGGTCAGCGTGTCGCACTCGCCGGCGAACACCAGCGGCGGGATCCGGCCCAGCTCGCCGGTGACCGCCGCGACCGCCGCCGGGTCCGGCCAGTCGGGCTGCTGTGCCGCGGGTAGGTCTCGCCAGGCGTCAAGCGAACCGGGGTGCATTCCTCACCTGTCTCGGTCGGATCCGGGCAGCGGGTCTAGCCGACGCGCTGTCCCGGCGGGTCCAGCTGCCATTGCGTGCCGTCATCAGTGTCCCGCAGCTGCAGGCCGGCTGCGGTCAGCGCGTCGCGGATCGCGTCCGCGGCCTGGTAACTGCCCTGCTCACGCAGCGTGGCGCGCAGCGCGAGCAGGGGCTCCACCGCGGGCCTGAGCCGGTCGCGCGGGTCGCCCAAGCCCTCCCGCGCCGCGTTGCCCAGCCGGGTGACCAGGCTGCGCAGCACCGCCCGGGCCTGCTCGGTGCCCTGGTCCTCGTCGGTGTCCCCCGCCCAGGCGTGGATCGCGGTGTCCAGGTCGATGATCGCGGCGACCATCCCGGCGGCGTCACGATCACGTTCGGCTGTCTCGAACCGACGCTCCGCGGCCGCGACGATGCCGGGCAGCGGGAGCTCCGCGTCGTGCGCCGGGTCAGCGGGGCCGGCGGGCCCGGCCGCGTCCCCGGACTCTGGCGCGGACGGGGAGGCGCGGCCGCCGTCCGCCGGCGGCGTCCCGTGGCTGACCAGGTCCCGGAGCCGGCGCAGCGCGATGACGGTGCCCGCGGGCAGGACGGTGCTGACGCCCTGGCGGCGGACCGTGACGCCGCCGCGGCCGAGTATCTGCACCGTTTCCGCGCGCAGGTCGATGACGGCGGCGGTGTGCTCGTCCACGCCGAGCACGGCCGCGCCGGCGGGCAGCTCCCGCTCGAGCAGCGACAGCCGGCGCTCGCCGAGATAGCAGTAGCGGGTGTCGTGGTTGCCGCCCTCGGCGTTGTCGTAGTGCGGGATCAGCGCGACCTTGAGCCCGAGCGCGCCCAGCAGGTCGAGACCGTCCAGCCAGTGCGGCGCGGCTCCGACCTTGTAGATCTCGTAGACCGGCAGCGCCGCGACGCCGATCGTGACCGCGGCGGCGGAGGCCAGCACCGTAGCCCCCCGGCCGGCCTGCACCCGGTCCCGCAGCGCCTCGCCGACCGGGCTGTCCCGCCACTGCGCGAGCGCGTAGGTCGGGCTGCCCGGCCCGGAGAACACCCAGTCCGCGGAGCGCAGCATCCCGGCGCCCCCGTCGTCGGTGACGCTCGCGTCGCGGCCGCCCGCCGGCGGCCGCATGCCTGCCTCCACGGTCACCTGCAGTCCGACGCTTTCGGCAAAGTATTTCTTCGCGCGGGCGGAGATGTCGCCGGAGTTCTCCTGGAACCGGTACGGGGTTTCCAGCAGAACGGCGCTGGGGCGGTCCGCCTCCAGCCGCGCGACGAGCGCGCGGTGCACGGTCACCATCGTCGGGCTGGTCTCGCCCGAGCCCATGATGGCGAGAATGCGGCACCCGGCCGCCTGGCGCATCCGGCTGCCCTCCTCACCCCCGGAACGCGTCGCTGCGAGCGCGGCCACGACGCCGGCCCTCCGCCAACGGTATCCCGGGCGGAGGTACCAGCATCACGGGATGCCTTACCGCGGGCCGCGCAGGGTGTTAACGGCAATCCTGCGCGTGACTTCTTTATGCCATCCGCTTGACGATGCTCATACGACACGTTTTGCTAGTCCAATCACTTTAGTGATCATTCTTCATAGAAGCGGGGCATTGCATGCAGTCATCTCGGTTTATCCGGCGCAAACTAATCGTCGGGCTCGTCGCAGCCGCTACCGTCACAGGTCTTACCGCAGCGGCCGGGGCGGCCTCTGCCTCGGTCCGGCCACGCCCGCACGTGCTCGCGGGGAGCACTCCCAGCTGGCTGCCCAAGGCGCGTGATCTCGGCGCCACAGCAGCGGCGGAGCGGGTCGATTTCGGGGTACTGCTGAGCATGCGTGATCAGGCCGGCGCGGCGGCTACCCTGCAGGCGGTCTCCGACCCGGCCAGCGCGAGCTACGGTCACTGGCTGTCTAACGCGACGTTCGACGCTCGCTATGCCCCGTCCCGCGCCAGCGTCGCCGCGGTACAGGGCTGGCTCCGCTCGCAGGGCTTCCAGGTCACCACCACCCTGCCCAGCGGGATGTACGTGGAGGCCAGCGGCTCGGTGGCACAGGTGCAGAAAACTTTCGCCACCACGGTGCACAACTACTCGTACCGAGGCGCAACCGTGCGGGCAAACACCACCGCGCTGAGCCTGCCGGCCAGCACTCCGGCCGCGGTCGTCAGCGTGCTGTCCGGGGTCCTCGGGATCGACCAGGGTTCGGCGCTGAAGCGTCCGGCCAGCACGTTGCCTGGCCCCGCACCCGGCGTACGGACCGGGGTGCAGCCATGCTCGGCGTACTACGGCCAGAAGACCGCAACCGCCCAGCCGCCTGCCTACGGGAAGCACCAGCCGTGGGCGGTCTGCGGGTACGGACCGCAGTTCCAGTCGGCCTACGGGGAGAGCGGGGTGCTGCGCGCGGGGGTGAACGGCCGCGGGGTCACCGTGGCGATCACCGACGCTTACGCCTCGCCGACGATCTACCAGGACGCCCAGAAGTCCAGCGCGTTCAACCATCAGCCGCAGTTCACTCCGGGCCAGTTCTCGCAGAGCACTCCCGGTCCTAACGGCTATGACCAGATAGCCTTGTGCGGCCCGCAGGGCTGGTACGGCGAGGAAAGCCTCGACGTCGAGGCCGTGCACACGATGGCTCCCGGTGCCAACATCGTCTACGTGGGGGCGAAGGATTGCTCCTCCGGCCTGGACAACGCCTGGGCCAGCACGATCGACAACCATGTCGCCGACATCATCACCAATTCCTGGAGCTTCGGGACCGAGGACATCAATCTGATCGGCCCCGCCTTGCTGAAGTTCTACGAGCAGTTCTCCCTGGAGGCGGCGCTGACCGGGATCACGGTCAACTTCTCCTCCGGTGACAGCGGCGACCACACGGCCGGCGGCACGAACCTGGCCGCCAAGACCGTGGAGTTCCCGGCCAGCCTCCCGTACGTCACCGGCGTCGGCGGCACCAGCGTGCTGATCGGCTCGCACGGCCAGTGGCTGGGCGAGTATGGGTGGCAGAACGCCTACTCCACCCTGACCAAGGGCGCCTGGTCGCCGGCTCCGCCCGGAACCTACAGCTCCGGCGGTGGCGGCGGAACCAGCCAGCTCTTCACCCAACCCTTCTACCAGCGCGGAGACGTGCCGGCGAGCATCTCGAAGTACTACGGCAAGACCCCGATGCGGGCGGTGCCGGACATCGCGATGGCCGGCGACCCCAACACCGGCTTCGCAGTCGGCCAGACGCAGGTGTTCCCCAACGGCACCTACTGGGCTCAGTACCGGCTCGGCGGCACCAGCCTCTCCTCGCCGCTGCTGGCCGGCGTGATCGCGGTGGCTGACCAGTTCGGCCACCACTCGCTGGGATTCGTCAACCCGCTGTACTACAAGCTGCTGGGCACCCCGGCGCTGCACGACATCGTGGCGCCGAAGTCTCCGCTGGCTCAGGTCCGCAACGACTACCTGAACGGCCTGAACGGCGCTAAGTTCTACCGGCTGCAGACCATCGACGTGCAGAGTTCCACCCTGCACGACATCCCCGGATACGACGACGAGACGGGGGTGGGCACGCCCAACGGGCTGGCCTTCTTCATCGGGACGCTGTTCGGGCAGCGGCACTGAGTTCACGGCACCTGGCCGGCTGGGCCCGGGGGTCACGCTGACCCCGGGCCCAGCCCCGCTGGTATACCGGGAGCATGGCTGCCGATGGCATACCCGGCCAGATGCGGTCCGCCGCGACGGCTCTGCTGCGGGCCCTGGAGGGTCCGCAGCGCATGCTCGCGGCGCTGCCGTTCACCGACCATGCCGCGCGGCGGTGGCTCGAGTACCGGCCGCGGCAGCGTCCGGGGGCGTGCATCGCCGACATGAGCGGCGCCGCCCGCAAGGCCGCCTTCCGGCTGCTGGCCACCGCGCTGAGCGAGCACGCCTACGCGCAGGCGATGGCGGTCATCGCCCTGGAAGAGGTGCTTGACCGGCGCGAAGGATGGCAGCGCGGCCGGCACAGCGGTGACTACTGGGTGAGTGTCTTCGGCCTCCCGGGGGACGAGCCGTGGTCGTGGCGGTTCGAGGGTCACCACCTGTCGGTCACGATGACCCTGCTGGGCGAGGAGATCTCCCCTGCCCCGGTCTTCCTCGGCGCCAACCCCGCCTGCGTCAGCTACGCGGGGCGGGCGGTGTCCCGGCCGCTTGCGCCCGAAGAAGACCTGGCGCGGGCGCTGCTGGATGCGCTGGGACCGGCCGGGCGGTCCGTCGCCGTAGTCGCGGACCAGGCTCCCGGCGACATCCGCACCGGCACCAGCCCGAGCGCCGGAGCGGCCATCGAGCCGCTCGGCGTCGCGGCCACCGCGCTCGGGCCCGCGCCGCGGGCGGCGCTCGGCCAGCTGGTCGCGCTGTATCTGGACCGGCTGACCGCCGGGCTGGCGGCCCGGGAGGCCGCCCGGATGGCCGGCGGCGAGCTCTACTTCGCCTGGGAGGGACCGGTCACGCCGGGCACCCGCCACTACTACCGGGTGCAGGGCGACGACCTCCTGATCGAGTACGACAACACGAGCGAGGACGGCAACCACGCGCACACCGTGCTGCGCCGCCCCCGCAGCGACTTCGGCGACGACGTGCTCGCCGCGCACTATCAGCAGGCCCACTCCTAACCGGCCACTCTCCGCGTTGTGTAACGAACGGGGAGTGAACACCGAAAAAACGAATGCTCCGGTCTGATTGGTGCGCTTGACCCAAGCTGACCTAAGTGGATTATGTGAGTAACGGTCGTCGTCACGCCGTGCGGCTCTGCCCCCGAGGAGTTTCCATGAGGCGATGGAAGGCGGGGAGAGCGACAGCCGTGATCGTCGCTCTCGCCACGAGTCTGTTCACCGGTTATGCGAGCCTCGCGAGCCAGGCCGCAACCGCGGGCGGTCACCCGGCGACGGGCGTCGGCTCGTGCACGCTCAAGGGGTGGAACCCCACCCAGGACCCCCGCAACGCCACGAACCTTCCCGTGGGCAAGCGGCCCCAGGGGTACAAGCCCGACAACTACAACTGCACCGGCGCCAAATTCGCCGCGCCGGGCGTCGAGTTCCGGAAGTTCCCGCAGCCGCACGACTTCCGCATCACGAACCAGCCGGCGGTCCGGGCGGTCGCCGCGTGCCGGGCGGGAGCGTGCCATCAGCAGGCGCGGTCGGTGCTGGCGCCGACCCACGCGTCCAACCCGCTCGCCCCCTACTTCCCGCCGTTCACGCACTTCGTGGTCATCATGCGGGAGAACCACACCTTCGACGACTACCTCGGCGACTGCGCCACCACGATCGCCCCGGGCTGCAACGGCAAGGTGCAGAGCACCAACCACATCAGTTCGGTGCCCAACCTGCACACCCTCGCCAAGACCTACGCGCTGAGCGACTCCTACAGCACGGGGACGCAGCCCCCGAGCGGCCCCAACCACTGGTGGCTGTTCACCGCCCAGTCGCAGTCCAGCTCGCAGCAGCAGTCCTATCCCACCGCCACGGGGACGCAGTTCGACCGGTTCCTGACCGGTACGCAGGGCCCGTCGGGCGAGAGCACGAACCCGTGCACGGCTCAGACAGGCGCGGGAACGGGCAGCAGTCCGTACACGATGATGATGGCCGGAGACTTCTACTGGATGCTGAGCAGCGGCAGCGGGTACTGGCGCAATCCTAAGACGGGGAATGTCGAGGTGCTGCCGGTCAAGCGCCCGGGCACGAGCGTCCCGGAGGAGCTCAACTACAACGAGTACACCTGCAGCAGCCAGAACATCTCCGACACGACCATCGCCAACAACTACATGAACTTCGTGTCCGCCAACGGCCTGCCGGCCTACAGCTACGTCGAGCTGTTCAACGACCACCCCGGCACCTACCAGGACATCCCCACCAACGACGCCCAGACGAAGGCGATCGTCGACTCGATCATGAACAACGCGTCCTACAAGAACAACACGCTGATCGTGGTCACCGAGGACGACACCCAGAACGGCAACAACGGCCCGGACCACGTCAGCAACACCTACCGCGTGCCGCTGGTCGTCATCGGATCGCCGACCTATGTGAAGCAGCATTACATCTCCCACGTCGCGTACACGACGAGCAACGTGATCGCCGCGATGGAACGCGTGATGCAGAACGTCCACCCGGGCATCATCGACCCCAACAACAACATCGGCCTGGGCACGTTCCCGATGACGACCGCCGACCAGTCCGCCCTCGGTGACCCCCTCGAGGACTTCTGGGTCCAGGGCTCCACCCCGCTGTCGGCCACGGCCGCCGGCACGCCGCCGACGGGCAACGCGCCGCTGAACGTATCCTTCACCGGCTCGGCCAGCGGCGGCACGGCCCCCTACTCCTACAGCTGGAACTTCGGCGACGGCTCGGCGGCGAGCACGCAGCAGAACCCGAGCCACACCTACAGCGCCGCGGGGACCTACACCGCGACGCTCACGGTCACCGACAGCTCGTCGCCGGCGAAGACGGCCACGGCGACCGTCACCACCACGGTCAGCGCCGTCGGCAACCCGCTCAAGGCCACCGCCTCCGCCACGCCGACCTCCGGCCAGATCCCGCTGAACGTCGCCTTCACCGGCACCGGCACCGGCGGGACCCCGCCGTACGGCTACAGCTGGAACTTCGGCGACGGCTCAGCGGCGAGCACGCAGCAGAACCCGAGCCACACCTACAACTCCGCCGGGACCTACACCGCGACGCTCACGGTCACCGACAGCGCGTCCCCGGCGGCGACGGCCACGTCGAGCGTCACGATCACGGCCTCGCCCATCGCGGGGACGGTGCCGGGCCCGCCCACGGGCCTGGGCGCGAGCCCGGGCAGCGGCCAGGTCTCCTTGTCGTGGTCGGCTCCGGCCAGCAACGGGGGCGTCAACATCACGTCGTACAAGGTGTACCGGGGTACGTCCCCGGGCACCGAGACGCTGCTGACCTCGGGCGGCTGCAGCGGCCTGGGCGCCGTGCTGTCGTGCACCGACACCGGGCTGACCGGCGGCCAGACGTACTACTACAAGGTCAGCGCCGTGAACGCCATCGGCGAGGGGCCGCAGAGCAACGAGGCGAGCGCCACGCCCACCGGCGGCGGTTGCCCGCCGCAGCAGTTGCTGGGCAACCCCGGTTTCGAGACCGGCAGCGCCGCGCCCTGGTCGGCCACCAGCGGCGTGATTAACAACAGCAGCCAGGAGCCGCCGCACAGCGGCTCGTGGGATGCC
The DNA here is from genome assembly GCA_963697445.1 of uncultured Actinomycetes bacterium. Classification (GTDB taxonomy): domain Bacteria; phylum Actinomycetota; class Actinomycetes; order Streptosporangiales; family Streptosporangiaceae; genus PALSA-505. The sequence goes on along the minus strand of CAVOOC010000018.1, from coordinate 431,597 downwards.
TGGCTGGACGGCTACGGCACCACCCACACCGACACGCTCTCGCAGTCGGTCACGCTGCCGACCGGGTGCAACAGCTACAACTTCAGCTTCTGGCTGCACATCGACACGGCGGAAACCAGCACGACCACGGCGTACGACACGCTGAAAGTGCAGGTGCTGAACAGCTCCGGCACAGTGCTGTCCACGCTGCACACCTACTCCAACCTCGACCACATCACCGGCTACCTGCAGCACAGCTTCAGCCTGGCGCCCTACGCCGGGCAGAAGATCACCCTGAAGTTCACCGGCGCCGAGGACTACGAGTACCAGACGTCGTTCGTCATCGACGACACGGCGCTGAACGTGGGCTGACCGACGAAACAGCGGTCCGGCCCGGCACCTGACGTTGACGGGCCCGGCTGCTCACGTCAGACCCCGGCGGGCTACCCGGCCGAGCCGCCCGCGATCTCGTAGGACCACAGCTCGCTGCTGATGCCGACCGGGGCGGACGGCTCGCCGCCGCCCCGCTCGGCCGCGGAGCGGTGCCCGTGCCCGAACGCAGGCGAGTTCAGCCAGGCCTTGAACGCATCCTCGTCCCGCCAGCGGGTCACCACCAGCCAGGTGGTGCGCTCGTCGGCGGGCTTGAGCAGCTCGAAGCCCTCGAAGCCGTCCTGGTCGTCCACGGCGCCGGCCCGGGCGGCGAACCGGCGGGCAAGCTCGTCCCCGCTGTCGGCGGGCACGGTGATTGCGTTGATCTTCACGACGGTCATGTACTCGATGATGCCAGCCTCGCCCGCGGGGCAGGAACGTTCCTGCCCCGCGGGCGGCGCCGACCGTTACTGCGCGGGCCGGTTGAACGGGCGGAGGTAAGGCGGCGAGGTAAAGTGCAGGAAGGCCGGCGGGGTCGGGACCAGCGTGCCGCCGCTGCTGAACACGTTGTAGGCCGGGCCGAGCGACGTGGCCTGCGCGTTCATCTGGGCCGGGGTGAGCCCCGCCCAGTCACCGGAGCTGAGCCGGTTGAGCAGGACCCGCGCCGCGGTGATGGTCTCGGCGGGCGTGAATGCGCAGTGGCCTGCCCGGTGAACGAAGACCTGCCGCAGCAGCTCCGAATCGCCGGCCTTGGCCACCGCCGCGCTGTAGGCCTGCTCGTTCTCCGGGACCACGAGCCCGTCGCCGACCGTGTGCATGGTGAGCACGGGGATGCGCAGGTCCCCGCTGTAGGTGATGTACTTCTCCAGGTAGCTGGTGGAGGCCGGGTTGGCCGAGATCCGCGGGGCGGCGGCGAGCGTGGCCAGGTCCTTGCTCAGGCTCAGCCCGGCCGTGTGGTACAGCGCGCGGACTTCCTTGAGGTTGGCCGACTTCAGCAGGTCCTGGTAGTAGTTGACGCCGGTGTTCCACGACGGGTTGCCGCCCGCCCGTGCCTCGAGCTCGGCCCGCAGCGCGAAGGCGAACGGGAAGGTGACCTGGCCGGCCCACATGTACTGGTTGATTTCCTGCGCCTTGTAGTCGGTCGGCGCCGGCTGCGGCGACAGCGGCGTGAACCAGCCCGGCGTGTCTCCGAACGCGGCGGTCAGCGCGAGCCGGGCGCGGCCGGCCGGGGTCTTCTGGGCCGCGACCACGGCGTTTTCCGCCGAGAGCAGGTTCTGCCCGGGGTTGGTGATGTTCACGACGGCGACGGACGGGTCGATGAGCTGCTGGAACGCGAACGCCGCGTCGAGGGCCGTGTTCCACGTCGCGACCCCGCCGGACACCACGCCGCACATGGGCAGCGCCGCGTTGAACCGGGTCGGGTACTGCTGGATGAGTCCGGCCGTGATCATGCCTCCGAGCGAGTGGCCCCAGGCGATGGTGTGCTTGGGCGTCCCGGCAAGGTGGTCGAAGACGTTGAGGGTGTGGATTTGGTCCGGCAGCGCCTGCTGGACCGCCCACCCGGTGGTGGCGTACGACGACCCTGCGAGGGCGTAGCCGTGGCTGAGCATCCACTGGCCGGTGGCGGGATCGCCGACGTCCACCGCCGGGTTGCTCGTCCCGGGGACCACGTACCCGTGGCTGTAGAGGAACAGCGTCCCGTTCCACTTGGCGGGAACCTGGATCAGGTAGGTGGCCCCGTCACTGAATTTTCCTGTGTACTGCTTGACCCCGGCCGCGGTAGCTGGCATGCCGGCCTGCGCGGGCGCCGCCGCGATCGGGCCGAGCCCGGCTGCGAGCAGCGCGGCGGGAAGCAGGATTCGCAGGGCTCTCTTGATGCGGTACACGATCACGCTCCTGGGGCGGGCGACGTTGCGCGCGGGGCTGTGCTGGACTTTAGCCCTATCCGGGATGGTCGCGGTAGATCCGTGGCATTAACGCGCCGTCTCCCGCCCCGCTCCGGGAGGCCGCGATAGCAGCGACAGCCTGCCGTTGCTCACCACAGCGACGCGCTGGGCACGGCGGGCGACGGGGCTGTCGTGGGTGACCAGCACCAGGGTCAGGCCGCGGTCGCGCCACAGCTTCTCCAGCAGGCCGATGATCTCGTCCCTAGTGTCCTCGTCCAGGTTCCCGGTCGGCTCATCGGCCAGCAGCACCTTCGGCTCCTTCACCAGCGCCCGGGCGATCGCCACCCGCTGCTGCTGGCCGCCCGACAGCTCCGACGGCAGGTGCCGGGCCCGGTCGGCCAGCCCCACGGACTCCAGCGCCGCCGCGGCCCGCTGCCGCCGCGCCCGTGCCGCGGTCCGCAGCGGCACCAGAGCGGCCTCGACGTTCTCCTGGGCGGACAGGGTCGGGACAAGGTTGAACGTCTGGAAGATGAACCCGATCGCGGTGGCCCGGACCCGGGTCAGCTGGGCGTCAGGTAGCACCGCCAGGTCCTGCCCGTCGAACTCGACCACGCCCGCGGTGGGCCGGTCCAGGCCGCCCAGCATCTGCAGCAGCGTCGTCTTGCCGTGCCCGGTCCGCCCCTGCACCGCCAGCCACTCACCGCCGGTGATCACCAGGTCGATGCCCTGCAGCGCGGCTACCAGCCGGCTGCCCTTCTGGTAGTTCTTCGTCACGCCCGACAGCTTGTACATGACAGCCTCTCCCTTACTCGACCATGGCCAGCGCGACGGCGGGCCGCAGCCGGCCGATGCGCCAGCTGCCGAAAGACCCGGCCAGCAGCCCGCCCGCGACGGCCAGCAGCACGGCCGCCACGATCGCCGCCGGACTGACGTGAGCGATCAGCGGAACGGCCACCGTGTGCGAGGCTGTGGGACCGGAGCTCACCGGGCCGCCGCCCGGGCCGGAACCGCTGGCGCTGAAGAAGTGCTGCCCAGTCGCCTCGCTGACGGTGGCGGTGAGCTTCGGCGCGATCCTGGTGATGAGCCAGGCGCCCGCGAACCCGAGGCCCACCCCGGCGGCGCCGCCGATGACGCCCATCGTGACCGACTCGCCCAGCACCTGGGCGATGATCCGCCTCGTCCGCCAGCCGAGCGCCTTGAGCGTGCCGAACTCCCGGACCCGCCGCGTGACCGCCGCCGCGGTCATGAGGCTGGCCACGGCGAACGCCGCGATGAGGACGAGGACCGATAGCCAGCGGCCGAGGTCGTTCGCCAGCTTGGCGGTGCTCGACAGCGACCCGGTCACCTGGCTGGCCAGGCTGGACGCCGTGGTGACGGTCGCCGACGGCAGCAGCGTGCTTATTTCCTTCTGAACGGCTCCGATGTCGGCCGCGCTCGCCGCGGACACGTAGACCGTGTTCACCTCGTTCTCGAGGTTGCCCTTGGCGCCCGGGCCGCTCGTGGCCAGCGCCTGGGCGCGGGCCAGCGGGATGTACACGTCCGGCGCGCCGCTGCCCTGCGGCTGGCTGACGATGCCGATGACCTTGAAGGCGTGCTTGGCGATCGTGATCGTCGAGCCGGCCGTCAGCTTGTTCGCGATCGCGTAGCTGGAGTCCACCACCGCGACGTCGGCATTCGCGTCCGCGGCCGTCAGGTTGCGGCCCGAGCGGATCCTGCCGTTGCTGAGCGGGCCGAGCCCGGGGTGGCGGGTGTCCACGCCGTTCACGGTGAAGCTCTTCGGGCCCGCGACGTTCGGATGGGCCGCCGACGGGATGGCGATCTGCGTGTCGGTGAGGGTGAGGACGCCCGCGGCGGCGGCCACGTAGCGCAGCCTCGCGATGGCGGCCACGGACGCCTGGCTGATCGGCGCGCCCGCCTGGCTGATGAGGTTGTCGATCGTGCCGCCGTTCAGCGTCTGGCACTTTCCGTTCGTGCACAGCTGGGGCCCGCTGCCGCCGGCCCCGGGGCCTGTCTGGCCGCCGATGCTGATCCGCTGCCCGGAGCCGCTTTTGGGCGGTTTGGGCTTCTGCGTGACCGTGACGTCCGTGCCGACCCCGTAGAGCGAGCTCAGCACGTCCGCCTGCGCCTTCTTCACGCCGGAGGAGGCGGCGGTCACGGTGATCACCAGGCCGACGCCCAGGGCGAGGCCCAGCGCGATGACGACCGCCTGCCGCATCCGCCGGCGGAGCTCCCGCCCGAGGTAGATGAAAAAGAACATGAGAACTCCCCTGCGTTTCCGGAGGCTCCGTGTTTCCGGAGGCCCTGGGCTTACCGGAGGCTCTGGGCTTACCGGAGGTCCGGGTTGCCTGCAGGTCTACGCGGGCGGCGGTTGCAGCGCGGTTACAGCGGGCCACCGCGGGTTGCCGCCCGGCGGCGCGCGTAACCGCTGGGCAACCAGGGGTGAAGCATTCTCGGATCGCCGGGCGCGGACGCTTCAACGAAACTCGCGAGTTCTTGCACATTCCTCTCGCGGGTGGAAGATCACCGCCGGTTTCTGTGATGCAATCGTGAGATGTCTCTGGGTGAGCTTCGCGAACTGCTGGACCGGCACGTGCGGCCCGATCTGGCCACTGCCATCGACGGCGTCCGGCTCTGCAAGACCGACTACGCCGCTTCGCCGGTGTCCTCGATGTCCGGGACGGTGCTGGCGGTCGTCGCCCAGGGCGGCAAGCGCCTGGCGCTGGGCGACCGCTTCTACGACTACGGCCCTGGTCAGTACCTCGTGGCCTCGGTTGACGTCCCGGTGACGGGGCACGTCATCGACACCGTCCCGGGCAAGCCCGCGCTCGGTTTCGGGATGACCCTGGAGCCTGCCGCCATCGCGGAGCTGCTGCTGCAGGCCGGGCCGGGGGATCTGCCGCGGTCCGCCGGCACCGCGCGGCCGGGAATCGCGGTCAGTGACGCCCCCGACGAGCTGCTGGACGCTGTCGTGCGGCTGCTGCGCCTGCTGGACCGGCCACGGGACCGCAAGGCACTGGTCCCGCTGGTCAAGCGGGAGATCCTGTGGCGGCTGATGACCGGGGAGCAAGGTGACGCCGTGCGTCAGCTCGGGCTGGCCGACAGCAGCCTGAGCCACATCAGGCGGGCGGTGCGGTGGATCCGGGAGAACTACACCCGGCCGTTCCGGGTCGAGGAGGTGGCACGGCTGTCGGGGATGAGTGTCTCGGCGTTCCACCGGAACTTCCAGTCGGTGACGGCGATGAGCCCGATCCAGTTCCAGAAGCACATCCGGCTGCAGGCGGCCCGGTTGCTGCTGGCGAACAGCCCCAACGACGTCACCGGCGTCGGCCACCGCGTCGGGTACGACAGTCCTGCCCAGTTCAGCCGGGAGTACCGGCGGCTGTTCGGTGCCCCGCCCAGCATTGATGCGGTGCGGATGCGCGGCGGGGCCGGGCCCGCTGCCGCGGCGCTGCCGTGAAAGCCGCATAAGCGAAGAGGATTGTGCAACCCCACGAGAGGATTCTTGCTGGCCCCGCGTTTGCCGCGCTGGTGTCATGGAGGTACCGGGACGTGCGACGGATTCCGGGACAGTCACCACGACGCGGGAGGCGGGTAATGAAGGTGCCAGGCCACTCGCCGAACGCTCACCGAACGTCTCCAGGGGAGAAGCATGAAATACCGCACGCTGAGCCGGACGGCAGCGGACGACGGCGACATGTGCCCCGGCGACGAGCGGCGGAGCGGGCCGTGACCGCGGATGACGCCGTTGCCCGCGCCCTCGCCATCGGGCCGGACTCCGCCGCGGCCGATCGCACCATCGACATCACCACGGTGGGCGCAAGCACCGGCATCCCGCGCCGCATCGAGGTCTGGTTCCACCGCGTTGACGGCCGCTGGTACCTGACCGGCGTGCCCGGTCCCCGTAGCTGGTATGCGAATCTGCGCGCTAATCCGCGGTTCACCGTGCATCTCAAGCACGGGGTCAGGGCCGACCTGCCGGCGACCGCGGTGCCGGTTGACGAGGCCACCCGGCGGCGGGTGATCACCACAGTGCTCGACCTGCAGAACCGGCCCGAGAACGCGGCGCGGGTCCCCCGGCAGAACCTCGATGACTGGCTCGCGCGCAGCCCGCTGGTCGAGATCGTGTTCGACGACGGGCAGCTGCGGACAGCGTCCCCGGCGCGGTCCCGATAGTCCGAACCTCAGCGGCCGGCGACACCGGGCGCGGCTTCCCTTCCTGTGCAGGCTTGGGCCTTGACGTGCGCCCAGCTGGCGCGGCGGCTGCTGATCAGAAATCCGCCTGCCTACTCCGTGGTTCGGCGGCGAACAAGTTCAGGAGACCATCATGCAAGAGAATGTGATCGACAAGATCTACATCGACGGTGAGTTCGTCACCCCGCACGGCACCGAACTCTTCGACCTGTTCAATCCCGCCACCGGGAAAGTGATCGGGCAGGTCCAGCTCGCCGACGAGGTGGATACCGAGGTGGCTGTCGCAGCGGCGAAGCGTGCACTGCCGGCTTGGTCGGCGACATCGAAAGAAGAGCGGATCGACGCGCTGCGCCGGCTTCAGGCCGCAGTCGCCGCGCGAAGGGACGAAATCCAGGAATCCGTCCTCGTGGAGTACGGCGGGCCGCTGCGCAACTCGTATCTGGTCGATTCGACCGCCGGCGCGTTCGCCGACATGATCACGACGTTGGAGAGCTTCGACTTCACCCGGCACATCGGCAACGCAACCGTGGAGATGGCGCCGCTCGGCGTCGCCGGCCTGATCTCGCCGTGGAATTCCGATGCGTTCTTCATCTGCGACAAGCTCGCGACCGCTCTGGCCGCCGGCTGCACCGCCGTCATCAAGCCCAGCGAGATGAGCGCGACGCAGACCCAGGTCGTGACCCAGGCACTCCACGAGGCCGGACTGCCTAAAGGGGTCGTCAACATCGTCACGGGGCGCGGCGATGTCGTCGGGACCGCCATCACCCGTCACCCTGACGTCGCCAAGATTTCCTTCACCGGCTCGACCGCGGTCGGCAAGGTCATCTTTCGCGAGGCCGCCGAAACGTTGAAGAGCCTGACGCTCGAACTCGGCGGTAAGTCTCCGTCGATCATCCTCGACGACGCCGACCTCGAGGAAGCCGTCACCGGCGCGCTCATGGCCGGGTTCGTCAACAGCGGCCAGGCGTGCGTCGCCGGCACCCGCATCCTCGTCCCGGAGAGCCGTCTGGATGAGGTGCTCGCTATCGCCACGGCGAAGATGGCTGACTTCCCAGCTGGCGATCCGCGCGACCCGGCGACCGCCATCGGGCCGATGGTGAGCGAACGGCAGTGGGAGCGTGTCCAGTCCTATATCCGCCGCGGTGTGGAGGAGGGCGCCCGGATCGTCGCTGGCGGACCCGGCCGCCCGGAGGGACTTGCGGACGGGTATTTCGTGCGACCGACACTGTTCGCGGACGTCACCAACGACATGACGATCGCGCGCGAGGAAATCTTCGGGCCGGTGCTTTCGATCCTCACCTACCGCGACGACGACGATGCGGTCAGGATCGCCAACGATACGACCTACGGTCTGCACGCTTACGTGTTTTCGTCCGATCCCGAGCGAGCGCATCGCGTCGCGTCGCGGCTTGAGGCGGGCCGGGTGGCGATCAACGGCGGTTTCGAGCCGCTGTCCCCGTTCGGCGGGTTCAAGCAGTCGGGCATTGGGCGGGAATACGGCACCTTCGGCCTTGAGGGCTTTCTCGAACCGCGGTCTGTGATGGCCTGACCGGCATGCCCGGCCCCGCAGCCGGCATGCGAACGTGCGCGCCCGGACGCGGAGCTGAGATGGCGCTGGATATTGGACCGGTTGGCATCTGGGGATAAGCAGGCGGGAAAGCGGACCTGAATGTCAAGCCCGCCAGCCGCTACAGGACGTGCCCGCAGCCGCGCGTGATGCGCGTCGGCGATGGAGCGGACGATGGACAGGCCCAAGCCCAGGCCGTCGCGGCCGGTGCGGTCGGCGCCCAGCCGCTGGAACGGCTCGAAGAGCCTGCCGACCTCGCCGGCCGCTATCACCGGGCCGGTGTTGGCGACGGCCAGGACCGCGTGGCCGGCCCGGCTGCCGGTCATCACCCGGACCCATCCTCCGGGCACGTTGTGCCGCAGCGCGTTGTCGATGAGGTTGGCCGCCAGCCGTTCCGCCAGCCTGGCGTCACCACGGACCGGGCCGTTGCCGAGCTGCGCGTGGACGCGGAGGCCGCGGCGCTCCGCCTCGGGCAGGCGTGACCGCAGCACCGTCTCGACGAGAGCCGCGAGCTCCACAGGTTCGCACCTGTCCAGCCCGCGCTGGCTGCGGGCCAGGGTCAGCAGCGCCTCGATCAGCTGCTCCTGCTGCTCACCCGCTGCCAGCGCACGCTGGCAGGCCTCGCTGAGCGAGGCCACCGTGGGGGCGGGGTCGGCCAGTGCCACCTCGACCACGGTCCGCTGCCGGGCCAGCGGGGTGCGCAGCTCGTGCGAGGCGTTGGCGACGAACTGCCGCTGCGCGGCGAACGACGCCTCAAGGCGGCCGAGCAGGCCGTCGAAGGTGTCGCCGAGTTCCTTCAGCTCGTCGTCCGGGCCGGCTAGCGCGAGCCGCTCGTGCAGGCTGCTCGCCGAGACCCGCCGCGCGGCCGCCGTGATCGTCCGCAGCGGGCGCAGCACCCGGCCGGCCACCAGCCAGCCGAGCCCGATGGAGATCACCGACATGATGGCCAGGGCGACGCCCGACTGGGTGAGCAGCTGGTTCATCACGGCGGCCTGCTGCCGGGCGGCGGCGGTCTGCGCCTGCTGCGCGCACCGGCTGAGCTGCGCTGGCGAGACGGCGGTGAGCGGGCCGGCGGCACACGGGGAACCGGGCACGGACGTGCCGAACATGACGCCCCCTCCCCCGTGGGTGGCCGTATTTCTCTGCACGGTCATGACCGAGGGGAACCTGTGCGTCACGAGGATGTAGGTGATGACCAGCAGGCCGGTGCCGGAGATCAGGAACAGCCCGCCGTACAGCAGGGTGAGCCGCAGCCGGACCGTCCGCCGCGGGCGCAGCCGCACGGTTGGCCGCGGCAGGCACAGCCGCGTCAGCCATAGAAGGGCAGGGGCTCGCATCGCGATGCTCAGATCCGGTAGCCGGTCTGGGCGACGGTGTGGACGACCGGCGGGTCGCCGAGCTTGCGGCGCAGCCGGCTGATGGTCACCTTCACCGCCGTGGTGAACGGGTCGGCCATCTCGTCCCACACCCGCTCCAGGAGCTCTTCGGCCGAGACCACCCGGCCCTGCGCGGCGAGCAGCAGCTCGAGGACGCCGAACTCCTTCGGGCCCAGGTCGAGCACCCGCCCGCCGCGGCTGGCGACCCGCCGGGCCGGGTCCAGCACGAGGTCGCCGTGGCTCAGGACGGGCGGCAGCGCCGGCTGGGCCCGGCGCAGCAGGGCACGGATCCGGGCGACCAGCTCGGCGAAGGCGAACGGCTTGGGCAGGTAGTCGTCGGCCCCGAGATCCAGGCCGTCCACCCGGTCCTCGATCGTCGCCGCGGCGGTGAGCATCAGCACCCGGCTCCGGCCGCCCGCCGCGACCAGCCCGGCGCACACGTCGTCCCCGTGCAGGCCGGGCAGATCCCGGTCCAGGACGATCACGTCGAAACCGGTGACCAGCGCCCGGTCCAGGCCCGCCGAACCGTCCAGGGCGATGTCCACGGCCATCCGCTCGCGGCGCAGCCCGGTGCCGATGGCCTCGGCCAGCTCCGCGTCGTCCTCGATCACCAGCACTCGCATCGCGGCTCCTGCTCCAGGGCGGCTGGCCAGCCCCTGGTCAGGGCGCCGGGCGACTCCTGTTACGGGCACCCATCGTGACCGCGGTTCCTGAGCAGATCCTGAAGCGCCACTGAGGATCACCGGATGTTGCACCTGCCGGCCCGGCCCGCGGCTGCCTAGACTCGGGGCCGTGACTCGCCAGTTCCGTCAGGTCGATGTGTTCACCGACACGCCTTACCTCGGCAACCCGGTAGCCGTCGTGCTGGCCGCCGAGGACCTGAGCGACGAGCAGATGCAGTCGTTCGCGCGCTGGACGAACCTGTCCGAGACGACGTTCGTGCTGGCGCCGCGGGACCGCGGCGCGGACTACTGGGTGCGGATCTTCACCCCGTCCGGCGAACTGCCGTTCGCCGGGCATCCGACCCTCGGCACATGCCACGCATGGCTGGAAGCCGGCGGCCGTCCGGCCAGCCCGGACGTCATCATGCAGGAATGCGGAGCCGGGCTGGTAGCGATCCGGCGCACCGAGGCGGGCCTGGCGTTCGCCGCGCCGCCGTTGCTGCGCAGCGGCCCGGTTGACGAGGAGACCACCGCGCGCGTGGCGAAGGAGCTGAACATCGCGCCCGGCGACATCGTGGACATCCAGTGGGCCGACAACGGGCCCGGCTGGGTCGCCGTCCTGCTGGCCAGCGCGGACGCCGTCCTCGCGGTCCGGCCGGGAACGGTGGGCCTGGACATCGGCATCGCCGGCCCGTATCCGCCAGGCTCGCCCGAGGCGCTGGAGGTCCGCGCGTTCAGCCCGCAGGTCGGCTCGGCAGTGGAGGACCCGGTCACCGGCAGCCTCAACGCCTCGGTCGCGCAGTGGCTGCTCGGCACCGGCCGGGTCGCCGCGCCCTACGTCGCCAGCCAGGGAACCGCGTTCGGCCGCCGCGGCCGGGTACACATCTCGCTGGACGTTGACGGCCAGGTCTGGGTCGGCGGCGGAACGATCACCTGCATCCGCGGCACCGCACAGCTGTAGCGCTTGCTCCTGAGGCGATGGCCCGGAAGATTAGGTTCGTGATAGGGCGCTGGGATGAATCCCTTGCTCGATTTTTGCGAACATGGCCCGGCACATCCCCCGAGCACGAGCAGGCAGGCACGGACGGGTTCCTCCGGGGCCCGCCCGGCACCTCGCCGGGGAGGTGTCCCCTTGTGCCTAACGCCGGTTTCCGTCGGGGCGCAGGGACAGTTCCATCATCCTGCGCTGCGCGTAGTTCATTTCGTTCACCACGCTGGCCAGGCGACGTGCGATCCGCGTAATCGTGATCATTGCCGTGCTCCTCTTCTTCTCACTTCTTCTCACCGGCCGCCTCTGCGGCCATACCTCGAGGATTGCCGTAAGGTCCCTGGCGCCGAATCGGACGAATGCCTTAATTTCTGCCCGGCGCCCAGCCCTAGGCCGGACAGCCCGAGAGCCTTAGGCCGGACAGCCCGAGAGCAGGCAGCCGCGGGGCGATCACACCCTCGAAGCTGTCACCGCCCGCCACCAGGCTTTCCCGAGCGATCTGACGAGACTTATGGATTTCGGCGATATGTGGCGTGAAGGTTGATGAAAGCACCAGCCCTGGTGACACAGGAGCCGGAGCATCAACAAGATCACTGACATCAAAGGGAGAGGAGTCGGCATGGTGGACACCAAGCTCGAGGTGGTCGTCATCCCTGTCTCGGATGTTGACCACGCGAAGGAGTTCTACGGGAGTCTCGGGTGGCGGCTCGACGCCGACTTCCCCTTCGATAATGGCTTCCGGGTGGTCCAGTTCACGCCGCCCGGCTCGGGGTGCTCGATCCAGTTTGGCACGAACATCACGTCGGCCGCGCCCGGCTCGGCCCAGGGCCTGTACCTGATCGTCTCCGATGTCGGGGCTGCGCGCGACGAGCTCGCCGCCCGCGGTGCCGAGGTCAGCGAGGTGTTCCACGCCGGGACGCCGGGTGCCCAGTTCCAGCCCGACGGCACGGGCGGCCGGGTGAGCGGCCCCGCGCCCGATCACGCCAGCTACAGCTCCTTCGCCACGTTCAGCGACGCGGATGGCAACGGCTGGCTGCTGCAGGAGCTCACGACGCGGCTGCCCGGCCGGATCGAAGCTGCTGAGACGGCATTCGCATCCTCGGCGGACCTGGCGAGCGCGATGCGGCGCGCGTCGGCCGCGCACGGCGAACACGAGAAGCGCATCGGCGAGGCAGACCCGAACTGGCCCCACTGGTACGCCGAATACATGGTGGCGGAGCAGGCCGGGACGGAGCTGCCGGCATGAGCGACTTTGACGTGATCGTCCTGGGCGGCGGGGCGCCGGGCGAGCACTGCGCAGCCGCGCTGGCCGCGCGCGGGCTGCGCGTCGCCGTCGTGGAGCGGGAACTGGTCGGCGGCGAGTGCTCCTACTGGGCTTGCATTCCGTCGAAGTCGCTGCTGCGCCCGGGCGAGGCGGTGGCGGGCGCGCTCGAGGCTGGCGCGAGCGCCCAGATCGACGTGCAGGCCGCGCTGGCCTGGCGGGACTTCATGGTGTCGGGCTATTCCGACGCCGGCCAGGAGCGCTGGCTGGCCGGCCGTGGCATCGACCTGCTGCGCGGCACGGGCCGGCTGGCCGGTACCGGCGTGGTCGAGGTTGACGGTGTTCGCCACACCGCGGAGCACATCGTCGTGGCGACCGGCTCAGATCCGATCGTGCCTCCGGTCCTAGGACTGGGTGAGCTCGCGGGCGTCTGGGGCACCCGCGAGGCGACGAGCATGAAGGCTGTCCCGCGCCGCCTGCTCGTGCTTGGTGGCGGGTCCGCAGGCGTCGAGATGGCGCAGGTGGTGCGGCGTCTCGGCGGCGAGGCGGTCATCGTCGAGGGCGCCGCCCGGGTGCTTCCCCGCGAGCCTGCGCCGCTGGGCCAGGCGCTCGGCGAGGCGCTGCGCCGGGACGGCATCGAGCTGAGGCTCGGCAGGCACGCCGCCGCCGCGCGGCGTGAGGGTGAGGAGTATGTCCTGCAGTTCGACGGCGGTGCGGACTTGCGGGGGGACCGGCTGCTGGTGGCGACCGGCCGGCGCCCCCGCGTCGAGGGGATCGGCCTGGAGACGGTCGGCATCCAGGCCGGCCCCCGCGGGATCCCGGTTGACGAGTACCTGCGCGCAGGCGAGCGCCTGTGGGCGATCGGGGACGTGAACGGCATCTGGCCGCTGACCCACGTCGGCGAGTACGAGGGCGACGTGGTCGCGGCGAACATCGCCGGCGATGCGCGTCCGGCGAATTACGAAGCCGTTCCGCGCGTGACCTACACCGATCCGCAGGCCGCGGCGGTGGGCGCGGCCGAAGCGGAGTACCGCGCCACCGCCCTGGTGTCAGAGGTGCCGAAGACCGCCACTTACACACACGCCTACGCCGAATCCAACGGGTTCCTGACCCTGCTCAGCGACGGCCAGCGGCTGACCGGCGCCTACGCGCTCGGGCCCGAAGCCGGTGAATGGCTGCAGCAGGCGACGCTGGCCATCCGCGCCCATGTCCCGCTCGAGGTGCTGAGCGACACGATCCAGCCCTTCCCGAGCTTCTCCGGGATCTACGACGCGGCAGTGAGGGCGCTCCTCATGGAGATCGCGGACATGCCGCGGCCGGCCGGGCCGATGGACGCGCAGATGGCGAGCCTGTGGAAGTGAGCAGGACCGCCCCCGCCCAGCGCGAACCGGAACTGGCCGGACAGACCGTCGTCCTGATCGGCGGCAGCGCTTCCATCGCGGCGGCCCCAGGGATGAGGATGTTGCCAGAGGGCAAAGGACGGCGGTCTGCAGAGACACCGTCCGCTCGGCCAAGCGAGCTTGGGGTGTGGGATGCCGTGGTTTCCGGACTTCGTCAGTGCCGTGGAGCTGGCCCGCAGGCAAAGCCGCGCCGCGGGTCAGGCTGATCCGGTCGCCCTGTACTTGACCGCGCTGAACGAAGGCGACACTCACGCCCTGCAGACCGTGTGGCCTGGTGAGGTTGTGATCTACGATCCCCGCGCGGGCGAGGTCCGCGGACACAAGCAGGTGCGGCAGTTCGTCAGCCACAACCTGTCCTGGCTGGCCGGGCTCCACGCCCATACCGATATCGTGGCCTCCACATGTGCCGGCGGGCGGGCCGTGGTAGAACTGCTGGCCCACCTGGACCACGACGGGCAGGACCTGGCGTGGCCGGTGGCGGTCGTCGCCGAATCCCCCGACGACCGGTCAGTGGTGTTCCGCACCTACTGCAGCCAATGGCCGGTTGACGAGCGGCGCCACCTCAGGCCTCCCATCCTCGAGCCCGGGCCCGCCCACCCCAGTGATGTCGTCGGCCGCTACCAGGCCGCGCTTACCGCTGGTGACGCCGAGGCGGTGGTGAAGACCTTCGCGCCGGATGGATACTTCCGCGGGCCCTTCGGCCCGCACTACGCCCACCGCGGCACCGGCGAGCTCCGCTCGTTCTTCACCAGGTGTTTCAGCGCAGGCGGCGGCATCAGCCTCGAGCACTGCGCGGTGACCGACGACGGCGTGCGCTGCGCTCTGGAGTACAACTGTGTTCGCTGGGGCAGCCACGACCTGCCGCCCCAGGCGGGACTCGGTGTCTATGAGCGCAGCCCGGACGGACTGCTCGCCGCGGCTCGCGTCTACGACGATGTCGAGGCACCCCTCGACCACCCCTGAGGAATCCACCCCCCAAGTGCATGGAGCCGGGCATGAACGCTTCGTGATCATGGAACGCACGGGTTTAAGAATGCTCAGGCGTCTCGCAGGCGGAGGATCAGCCAGCCGGCGAGAAGCGCCGCGGCGGTCCAGGCGGCGAGGACGCCGAGGCCCGCCCACGGGCTGAGTGGCAGGCCGGACAGGCCGGTGGTGGCCTGGATGGCGAGCCCGGCCGTCATCGGCGCGATCTGCTGGAGGTGCCGGTGCCACCCCGGGGCGCCGACCACCGTGGCGATGATCGGCATGAGGTAGAGCAGGCCGAGGACGATCCCGATGGCCACCGCGGAATCCCGCACGGCGGCAGCGACGCCGAGGCTGAGCAGCGCGATCAGGGCCAGATAGAGGACCGATCCGGCGGCGGCGCGCAGCACCGGCCCGTCGCCCAGCGACAGCGGCGGGTAGCCGTGCGCGGCGGTGAACCCGTGCCCGGGCAGGATCAGCCGTCCGGCCAGCACCGAGCCGAGGACCGCGACGGCGCCCGCTACCAGAACCAGGCCGCTGAGGACGGCCCCCTTGGCGGCCAGGACCATGGTCCGGCGCGGCATCGCGGTGAAGGTGACCCGGATCATGCCGCTGCCGTATTCGCTGCTCATCACCAGCACGGCGAGGATGGCGACGATCGCCTGGCTGAGGTAGATCCCGGTGAGGCTGGTCTTGGCCGGGTCGATCGCGCAGCCCCCGGACGGGCACCTCGTCGCGGCGTCCGCCACGGCGCCCAGCGCGGCGGTCGTGACGACGACGGCGAGCAGCAGCCAGAACGTGCCGGGCATGGTGCGCACCTTGGTCCACTCCGCGTGCAGCGCCTCCAGCAGGGACGTGCAGCTCGCGGGGCGCCGACGATTCATGGGTGCCCGCTGCGAAGTAATGGCCTGGCTCATGCGTCCCTCCTGCGCAGCCGGATGACGGCCAGGCCGAGGACGAGCGCGGTGTAGCCGCACAGCACGGCGAACCCGCCCCACGCGGCCAGCGGGTAGAAGCCCTGCGCGGGCGTGTAGTCGCCGCTGACCTGCGGGTACTGGGGAACGGTCTGCTGGACGGCGAAGGCGGCGGCCGGGGTGACCCGCATCAGCCAGTCGCCGGCGCTGGCGGGCAGGGTGACCAGCGCGTTCACGAGCAGGTAGGGCAGGACGATCGCCACGATCGCGGTGGTGACGGCCGCGGCGCTGCTGCGCAGCAGCGCGCCGAGGGCCAGGGCGAGGACGGCCGCGACCGCGAGCACCGCCGCTGTCCCGGCCACCACGCGGACCTCGGTGAGCGTGCTGACCGGCAGGATGAAGTTGCCGTTCGAGCGCAGCAGCCGCTCGCCGACCACGAGCGCGGCGGCGGCGCCGGCGAGCCCGGCGACGAACGTGACCGCGCCGATCACGACGGCCTTCGCGGCCAGCGCCCGGCCTCGCCGGGGGCTCGCGGTGAGCGTGACGCGGATCAGGCCGCGACGGTACTCGGCGGTCATGAACATCGCGGCCACCACGATGACCGTGATCAGCCCGCCGAACGCGCCCAGCTGGGTCCGCCCGATGGGCGTACCGGTGCCGCCGGGTGAGCCGGGTACATCCGGCGCGATATCACCCGTCCCGGTCACGGCGAACGTGCCGCCGGCCTGATGGAACCCGGTGCCTGGCGTGCCGCCCGGGCCGCCGCTGCCGCCCACGCCGGCACCGGCCCACGTCCCGCCGGGCCGCTGAGAGCGGAGGCTGACGTGGTCGAAGACGCCGGTGGCCAGGCTGATGCCCCCGCCCGCGCTCCCCCCGGTGACCGACTGTGACGTCGATTGCGTGGCGCCGGGCGTGGCGGCGAACAGCCCGGCCTGCACGGTGGCGGGCAGCCCGGCCAGGTGCACGGTGCCGACCTTGTCCCACTGGGTGCCGCTGGCGGACTCGTAGCCGGTCAGCGTGTCACCGGAGCGGGTCAGCCGCAGCCAGCGGGGCGACGCCGCGGAGACCCTGCCGGCGGGGCCGGCGATGTCACCGGTGTAGTCGTACTGCATCCGCACCCCGTGGCCGCCGGTGACCATCATCGCCGCATACGCCGATCCGGGCCGGGTGCTGGCCTTGACGATGATGCCGGCCTTGGCCCACGGCTGCAGGCTGGCGCTAGTAAGTGCGGTCATCCGGACGGTGATGCTGCCGTCGCCGGCCAGCGGCTGGCGCACGAAGGAGAAGCTGTCGGTCACCACCTCACCGCCCGGCCCGATCGGAGACGAGCAGCCCGCGCCCGCGACGGGAGCGCCGCCCGGGGTAACGGTGCCGCCGCAGGAGCTGTGATCGAGTAGCGCGATCCCGGCAGTCAGCAGCGCCGCGAGGATCATGCCGATGACCCAGCCGCGGACGGTCCGCAGCTTGGTCCACTCGGCTCGCAGCAGCTGGGCGAAGGTTTCCCGCCCGGCACGCAGCTGCGAGCGGTACGGGGTGACGGTGCCGGCGGTCATCGTGCCTCCTCCTTCGCGGGCTCAGCGCGCTCTGCTGGCCCGGGGGGACGACCCCCCGGCCCCCCCGCCCGGAATTCAACCGCGTCGCTGGTCAGCTCCATGTAGGCCTCTTCCAGGCTGGCGCGGTGCGCCGAGATTTCGGAAAATGGCACGGCGGCCTCGGCCAGGACGGTGACGACCTTCTCCGCGGGCAGCCCGGACACTGTCAGCGTCTCCTGGTCGGTGACGGCGACGGTGGCGCCCGCGTGCGCGAGCGCCGTCATCGCCTCCGCCCGCGCCGTGGTGCGCAGCGTGACCCGGTCACCGGATGCGGCGGCGAGCAGGTCGGTGACGCTGGTATCGGCGATGACCTTGCCCTGGCCGACGATCACCAGGTGATCAGCGGTGTCCTGCAGCTCGGTCATCAGGTGGCTGGAGACCAGCAGGGCGCGGCCCTGAGCGGCGAGCGATCGCAGTAGCCCGCGGATCCAGACGATGCCTTCCGGGTCCATGCCGTTGACTGGCTCGTCCAGCATCAGCACCGGCGGATCACCGAGCAGCGCCGCGGCGATGCCCAGCCGCTGCCGCATGCCCAGCGAGTAGCCGCCCGCCTTCCGCCGGGCTGCCGATTCCAGGCCGACCTGGCTGATCACCGCGTCAACGCGGCTGGCGGCGAGGCCCTGGGAGTGGGCCAGCCACAGCAGGTGATTGCGTCCGCTGCGGCCGGGCTGCAGCGCGGCGGCGTCCAGGAGAGCCCCGACGTGGTGCAGCGGGTGGCGCAGGCTCCGGAACGGCCGGCCGCCGACGAGCGCGCTGCCTTCATCCGCCGCGTCCAGCCCGAGGATCACCCGCATCGTGGTGGACTTGCCGGCGCCGTTCGGGCCGACGAAGCCGGTGATCTGGCCGGGCCGGACGCGGAAGGACATCCCGTCCAGCGCCAGCGTCGAGCCGAACCGCTTCCGCAGCCCGCCGACGTCGATAGTTGCCTCGCTCATCTCGTCGCCTTCTCGCTCGTAGACGTTTGGTCTCGAAGCTCGGTCTACGCCACCGCCGGTGTCAGCCCGGTGTCGGCGGCTGACACCGGGCTGACACCCGTGACCTGGCATCGTCTGGGCAATATCACGTAGCCTCGCCCTGAAGCTGGGCGGCCGGCTCCGCCGCGAAGAAGGATCATGATGAGATCATGAGAGTGCTGGTCGTCGAAGACTTCGAAGTTCTCGCCACGGCGATCGGGACCGGGCTTCGCCGGGAGGGCATGGCGGTCGACGTCGTCCTCGACGGAAACGACGCGCTCGAGCACCTGGCCTTCACCCGCTACGACGTCGTGGTGCTCGACCGTGACCTTCCCGGCGTGCACGGCGACGACGTGTGCCGGAAGCTGGCGGCCGAGCGGTCCGGCACGAGGATCCTGATGCTGACCGCGGCCAGTACCGTCGCCGAACGGGTGGACGGGCTCGGGCTCGGCGCCGACGACTACCTGCCCAAGCCGTTCGACTTCGCCGAGCTCACGGCCCGCGTCCGCGCCCTTGGCCGCCGTACCTCGGCGCCGCTGCCACCCATGCTCGCAAGCGCCGACGTCACGCTCGACCCCGGCCGCCGGGTCGCGTTCCGCGCCGGGCGGCGCCTTGATCTCAGCCCCAAGGAGTTCGCGCTGCTGGAGTGCCTGCTCGCCTCCGGGGACAGGGTGGTCTCCGCCGAGGAACTGCTGGAGCGCGTCTGGGACGAGCAGGCCGACCCGTTCACCACCGCGGTCAAGACGACGATCCGCCGGCTGCGGGCCAAGCTCGGCGACCCGCCCCTCATCCAGACCGTCCGTGAAGGCGGCTACCGGATCGGAGAAACCTGATGTCCGGTCCGAGCGCCTCGGTCTCCGGCAGGCCGCCGATGTCGCTGCTGCGCCGGCCCCGGCTGACGCTGCAGGCGCGGCTCGCCGCGCTGTACGCGGGCCTCTTCCTCGTCTCCGGGGTCGCCCTGCTCGCCGTCCTCGGCGTGGTGGTGGGGAACAACGTTCTCTTCGGCCAGTCATCCCAGGCGGCACCCGGCAGCCCGCCCGGGGCGGCGGCAGGCAACGGGCAGGGCAGCGGCAGCCACATCCACTTCCTGCCCGCGGTCATCGTCGCGGTCATGGTCCTGGTTTCCCTGGCGCTCGGCTGGCTGATCGCCGGCCGGCTCCTGCGGCCGCTGCGCTCGATCACGGCGACCGCCCGGGACATCTCCGCCCGCAACCTGGACCAGCGCCTCGGCCTTGACGGGCCGCACGACGAGATCAGGGAACTCGGCGAGACGCTCGACGGCTTGTTCGGGCGGCTGGAGGCCTCGTTCCAGGCGCAGCGGCACTTCGTGGCCAACGCCTCGCACGAGCTGCGCACCCCGCTCGCCGCCGAACGCACGCTGCTCCAGGTCGCGCTCGCCGATCCCGACGCCTCTACGCAGACGCTGCGGTCAACCTGCCAGCAACTGCTGGCGCTCAGCGGGCAGCAGGAACGCCTCATCGAGGCACTGCTCACCCTGGCCACCAGTGAGCGCGGGGTGGAACGCTGGGAACCCTTCGACCTCGCCGAGGTGGCTGGGAAGGTAATCCTGGAGCGCCGCGAGGAAGCCGGCCGCCGGGGCATCCGCATCGACACCAACCTGACCGCTGCCTCCGCCACCGGCGACCCGAGCCTCGTGGCAAGCCTGGTGGCGAACCTCGTGGATAACGCCATCCGGCACAACCGGGAAGGCGGCCGGGTCGAGGTATCGACGGCCAGAACCGAAGGGCTGGCGGTCGTATCGGTCAGCAACACCGGAACGCTGATCCCGCCCGACGAGGTGGACCGCCTCTTCCAGCCCTTCCAGCGCCTCGGCACCGAGCGGATCAGCCACGCCAGCGGGCACGGGCTCGGCCTCGCCGTCGTCCGCGCGATCGTCGGCGCCCACGGCGCCACCCTCACGGCGAACGCCCGGCCGCAAGGCGGCCTCGACGTCGCCGTTAGCTTCCCCTCACAGCCCTAGCGCCGGGAACCCGGGCGGCGCGGTAGGCGCCCAGCTGAGCTGGTGCCCGGAGCCTTTCCGGTTAGCCGCTGCGGTTCGTGCAATCACGTGGATCCAGGTTGGGAATGTGGCAAGATCCAGTGGCTCGCTCCATGCGGAGTTGGTTCACGACACCGGAGACCCCATGCGTATCCCCATTGTGATAACCGCGGTCGCGATCACGGTGCTCACCGCCGCATGTTCGTCAACGTCGCCGACCGCCGCCACGAAACAGACCGCGCGAACGACATCGCCGGCCCCGTCCAATCCGGACGCCGGCCTGCTGACCGGGACCCAGCTCAAGGCCCGGCTCGCACCCGCCTCATGGTTCCCGCCAGGTTTCACGCTCCAGCCGCATAGCTCCGTCAACACCGGGAGCTACTATCAGCCGCCCTTGTCGCCTGGACGGCTGACGTGCAGGAGGCTGGATAGCACCAGCTGGGTACCGCTGGCAGGCGGTGGCGCGGTGTCATTCGCCCAGGATGCCTACCTCGACACGAACCTCGGGGAGTACGCCCAGGAGGTCAACGTCTATCAGGGAACGACCGCGCAGCGCGTCATGGCGAACCTTCGCCAGGTGGTCACCGTCCGCTGCCGGCATTTCAACGACCCGCAGACGAGCAGCACCGTCACCGTAGAACTCAGAAAGGGGCCGCACCTCGGCGACGACGCGCTCACCATCCGGCTGCACGATCCGCGTTGGACGGGTGACGCCACCCTCGAAGCCGTCCGGCTCGGGACGGTCGTTGCCACCGTTTACTACTCGGCGCTCAGCGGCACCGGCCAGGCACAGGCCACGAAGCTGGCCGCCCTCATCTCAGCGAACCTTAAAAAGCCGGCTGACGCCAGGTCAGTTAGCTGGCCCGGTGGCCACGGGACAGACCCGGTAGCCGCCCTACACTCAAGGGGCCATGGCTGAAGAGCAAGCGGGCGACACAGGGGACGCGGCACCGCCGCCGCACGATGTGCACTCCGGCGACGGGCCCGCGCAAGAGAAGCCGGACGGAGAGCAGCCCGGCGGAGAGAAACCCGGCGGAGAGAAGCCGGACGAGCCGAAGCCTAAGAAGCGCGGCTCGTTCCTGCGCGAGCTGCCGATCCTGATCGTAATCGCGCTGGCCCTCGCGCTGGTGATCAAGACCTACGCGTTCCAGGCGTACTACATCCCGTCCGGCTCCATGCAGAACACGCTGCCGCTCTACGTCAAGGTCCTGGTCAACAAAATCGTCTACCACACCCGCCCCATCCACCGCGGTGACATCGTCGTGTTCAACGGCCAGGGGTCCTGGAACCCCGGCCCAGCGCCGGCCACGCCCAACCCGCTGGACCGGCTCTACCACGCGGTGATCGGCCTGTTCGGCGCCGCGCCCGGCCAGACGGACTACATCAAGCGCGTCATCGGCGTCCCCGGCGACCAGGTGGCCTGCTGCAACGCCCAGGGCCAGATGACAGTCAACGGCGTCGCGCTCAGCGAGAGCTCGTACCTGTACCCGGGGAACGCGCCGTCGGCGCAGCACTTCAGCATCACCGTCCCGCCCGGCCGGCTGTGGGTGATGGGCGACCACCGTGACGTTTCCGACGACTCCCGAGGGCACATGAACGACCCTGGCGGCGGGACGATCCCGGAGAACAAGGTGGTCGGCCGAGCGTTCTGGATCGTCTGGCCGCCCAGCCAGTGGCGGGTGCTGCCGATCCCGGCGACCTTCCAGCAGCAGGGCCTGAACAGCCCGGCCAAGGCCGCCGCGGCGCAGGCCGTCAGGGTGCAGGCCGCCGGGATGCAGGCCGCCGGGTCGCAGCTGATCTCGGCGCCGACCGTCCCGGCCGCGCCGGCCGTCCCGCTCGCGGCCGGGCTTCGCCGGCGCCATCCCGCTGACCTGGGCCCAGCGGCGGCTGCGCCGCCGCGCCCGGCGGCTGCTCGCCGCGCCCATCCGGGCTGCCACCCAGCCGCAGCTGCCGGACCCCCTGCTACCTGGCAACGAGTGCCGGTCCCACAGCGCGAATCGTTAGGTATGTGATAGCGCTACTAGGTCTTCACCTAGACGGCGCTGGTGGCGTCAGTGCCACTAACGCTTCGCCGTCGTTGGAGAACGGGCGGGGCTAGCTGCCGCGGAAGGCGCGGAGCGACTCCTTCAGCGATCCCATCGTGGCCAGGACCGCCGACGGCTCGTAACCGCAGTGCGCCATGCAGTTGGCGCAGCGCGGGTCCTTGCCGCGGCCGTAGGCGTCCCAGTCGGTGGTCTCGATCAGCTCCTTGTACGTCTTCACGTACCCGTCGGACATCAGGTAGCAGGGCTTCTGCCAGCCGAGCAGGGAGTAGGACGGGATCCCCCACGCGGTGCAGCCGAAGTCCGTCTTGCCCTCGAGGAAGTCCAGGAACAGCGGCGTGTGGTTCAGCCGCCACCGCTTCCTGTTGCCGTCGGCGAACGCCTTCTTGAACAGCTCCCTGGTCTCCGTCACGCCGAGGAAGTGCTCCTGGTCGGGTGCCTTCTCGTACGCGTAGGCCGGCGAGATCTGCATCTCGTCGACGCCCAGGTCGTCGTTGAGGTAGTTGAGCACGTCGATGACCGTCTGCGGCGTGTCGGTGTTGAACACCGTGGTGTTCGTGTTGACCTTGAACCCGCGGCTCTTGGCCTCCTTGATCGCCGCGACCGCCTCGTCGAACACGCCGTCCTTGCAGACCGATTCGTCGTGCCGCTCCTTCAGGCCGTCGATGTGCACGACGAACGCGAAGTAGGGCGACGGCTTGAACTTGTCCAGCTTCTTGGGCAGCAGCAGGGCGTTCGTGCAGAGGAACACGAACTTCTTCTTGGCCAGCAACTGGTTCACGATCTCGTCGATCTGCGGGTGCATCAGCGGCTCGCCGCCGGCGATCGACACCATCGGGGCGCCGGACTCCATGACCGCGCCGACGGCCTGCTCGACCGGCATCCGCTGCTTGAGCACGGTGTGCGGCTGCTGGATCTTGCCGCAGCCCGCGCACTTGAGGTTGCAGGCGAACAGCGGCTCGAGCTCGACGAGCAGCGGGAACTTATCATTGCGCGCCAGCTTCTGGCGCATCAGGTAAGCCCCGATCCGCAGGCTCTGACGCATCGACACGCTCATTGGTCCCGTACCTTCCTGGGAGGAATCACTATTTTCTCGGGGCGGGGTGAAGGGCTATTTCTGCCTGACTTCCCGGGGCAGGCCGAAACGGATGGACTCGGTCGTGGTCACCCGCTCGCTGACCTCCACCGGGCCGAGCCCGGCGATCGCGGCGATGATCTCGTCGACCACCGCCGGCGGCGCGGACGCGCCCGCGGTCAGGCCCACCGTCAACACGCCCTCCAGCCAGCTGAGCTCGATGTCCTCGGGGCCGTCGATCAGGTGCGCGGGCGTCCCGGCGCGTTCCGCCCGCTCCACCAGGCGGACCGAGTTGGACGAGTTCGCCGACCCGGCGACCAGCACGAGGTCGGACTCGGCGGCGACCGCGCGGACCGCGTTCTGCCGGTTGGTGGTCGCGTAGCAGATGTCGTCGCTGCGCGGGCCGCGGGCATCCGGGAACCGGGCGGTGATGGCCCCGGCGATGCTGCTGGCCTCGTCCGCGGCCAGCGTGGTCTGCATCAGGTAGGCGACCTTGCCTTCCTGCGGGGGCGCCAGGCGGGCCACGTCGGCCGCGGTCTCGACCAGCACCATGGACCGCGGCGCCTCGCCGATCGTGCCCTCCACCTCTTCGTGGCCGGCGTGCCCGATGAACGCGACCAGGTACCCGTCGTCGGCGAACCGCCGGGCCTCCGCGTGCACCTTGGACACCAGCGGGCAGGTCGCGTCGATCGCCGACAGCCCGCGCGCCGCCGCCTCTTCCCGCACCGCGGGCGACACGCCGTGCGCGGAGAACACCACGGTCGCGCCGTCCGGCACCTCGTTCAGCTCGTCCACGAATATCGCGCCGCGCCGCTCGAGGTCGGTCACGACCCGGGTGTTGTGCACGATCTGCTTGCGCACGTACACCGGCGGGCCCTGCCGGTCTAGCACCCGCTCGACGATCTCGATGGCCCGCTCGACCCCGGCGCAGAACGACCGCGGCCCGGCCAGCAGGACCCGCCGCTCCCCCGCGGCGGCGGCCCACCGGTCGAGCACCGGGCCGACGGCACGCAGCGAGCGCAGCGCGGCGAGCCCGCCGGTCACCGTGCCCGGGTGCAGCAGCGGCCGGCCCGGGGCGTCGGAGATGGCCCGGATGACGGCGGCCGGGCGGCCGGCCGCCGCGGCGGCGAGCGGCGCCGACTCCATGTCGGCCGCCACCGCGCCAGCGCGCGCGAGCCGTTCCCGCTCCGGGCCGCTGACCAGGTGATCGACGGTGACGATCTTCCCGGTGCGGACCCGCAGCCCGGCCCGGCGCAGCTCGCCGGCCAGCAGCGGCGCCGACGGAAGCGCCACGGCCGCGGCCCCGTCCGTGCCCACTTCGGTCCCGACGACCAGGTCTCCCGGCTTGAGGTCGGGAACCAGGCCCGCGCCGGTACCGGCCACGGCCAGCATCCCGAACGGCGCTGCTCCCAGCCCCTCGGCATGCTGGCGGGCCCGCTCGGGGCCGTACCCGGTGCGGACGACGCTCGTGCGGTCGCCGCCGGCCGTGCGCAGGCCGCGCCGCAGCGCTCGCGCCTCCACCCGCAGCGGAGCGCAGACGATCAGCGGGCCCGCCCTCGTCTGCGGCCGGCTGTCGTTAGCGGGCTGGCTGGTCACGCGGCTCCTTCCACGGTGCGCAGGTACCGGCCAAGCGCGCTGACCGGGAAGATCAGCCGGTACAGGTGGTAGTTGATGTAGAAGTCGCCGGGGAACCCGGTCCCGGTGTACTGCGGCTCGTCCCAGCTGCCGTCGGCGCGCTGGCTGCCGGCCAGCCAGGCGACGCCGCGCCGCACCGCGTCGCTCTGCGCGGCCGCATCCCCCTCGGCGGCGAGCAGCGCGAGCAGCGCCCATGCGGTCTGCGACGCGGTGGACTCGCCCCGCCCGGCCAGGCCCGCGTCGTCGTAGGACCGCATGTCTTCGCCCCAGCCGCCGTCAGGATTCTGGTGGCACTCCAGCCACGCCACGGCCCGTCTGATGCACGGTTTCTCCGGCCGCACCCCCGCGGCGACCAGCGCCGGCACCACCGCCCCGGTGCCGTACACGTAGTTAGCGCCCCACCTGCCGAACCAGGACCCATCGCTCTCCTGGGCTTTGAGCAGCCAGGTAACCCCCCGCCGCACGGCTTTCGAGCCCGCCATCCCCTCGTGCGCCAGCGCCTCCACGATGTGCGCGGTCACATCCGCGGACGGCGGGTCGATGACGGCGCCGAAGTCGCAGAACGGCAGCTTGTTCACCAGCTGGCGGTCGTTGTCGGCGTCGAACGCGCCCCAGCCGCCGTCCTTGGACTGCATCCCGACCAGCCACCGGATGCCCCGCTGGACTGCTTCTTCGGCGCGCTGCTCTGAGGACAGACGCGAGCCGGGCCCGGTCGTCCGCCGGACTGTCGGCTGCGCCGAACGTCCGGCTACCGACCAGGCCCGTCCCGCTGGCCATACTGTGCGGAGAGCCAGGATCACTTCGGCGGTGTCGTCGGTGTCGGGGTAGCCGTCGTTGTCGAACTCGAACGCCCAGCCACCCGGCTCCGTGTCAGGCCGCCGCACCTGCCAGTCCCCGGGACCCAGAATCTCCTCGTCGAGCACCCACTCGCCGGCCTTGACCAGCACCGGGTCGTCCGGCTTCAGCCCCGCGTCCCCCAGGGCGATCATCGCGAGCACCGTGTCCCACACGGGCGACTGGCATGCCTCCATCCGCCTGGTCGGTCCGTCCGGCCCGTCCTCGGTGATCATGAACCGGTCCAGGCCCGCAATACCTCTCGCGACGACCGGATGCTCCAGCCCGTACCCCAGCAGGTGCAATGCGATCAGCGAGTACACCCACGGCGGCTGGATCCCGCCCCAGCACCCGTCCTGCTCCTGCCGCGCGATGATCCACTCCGCGCACCGCCGCAACGCCGCCCGCCGCACAGCATTGCTAACACCCGGGTTAACCCTGATACTCCCGCTGCCCGTGTGATTGTTGAGGTCTGCGTTGCTGGTGTGGTCCAGCGTGACGTCGGTGCTCGGGAGCCGGCCGTTCGGCGCAGCCGACAGGCCGGCGGACGAGTGCCGACGTCGCGCCGAAGCCGACGAGCGAGGCCGCCGCGCCGAGCCGAACTTGCTCCTCAGTCGCGGTGCAATCGCACGGTTCTCATAAAAATGCAGTACTTTGTCCAGTCCGTTGAACGTAACCGCCCACGGATCTCGCGAGTCCGCTTTCGGCCGGATGCCGGTGCGCAGCTCGTCCAGGCCGAACGGGAGCTCTTTGCTCGGCCGCATGGAACCGACGACTGCCAGGGGCACGATCGTCTGCCTAGCCCAGCACGCCCAGTCGTACACGTTCAGCGGGAACCAGGATGGCAGGTAGATCAGCTCGGGGGGGATGACCGGCAGGTCGTCCCAGGACCACTGGCCGAACATGGCGAGCCAGATCCGGGTGAAGACCCGGGTGGCCTCGATGCCACCCTGGGCGCGGATCCACGATGCCGCGGTTTGCATGTGCGGCGCGTCCGGGGCGTCGCCGGCCAGCCGCAGCGCGACGTACGCCTCGACGGTGGTGGACAGGTCGCCGGGGCCGCCGTGGAAGTTGGCCCAGGTGCCGTCCGCCCGCTGCTTGGACCGGATCCAGCGGGCCGCGGCGGCTGTCTCCTCCTCGGTCCTGATGCCGAGGAACTCGCGCAGCATCAGGTCCTCGGCGTCCATGGTGACGTTGGTCTCGAGCTCGCCCTGCCACCAGCCGGGCTCGTGCTGCAGGCCGATCAGGTGATCGCGGGCGCGGTCCAGCGTCAGCCGGGCGGCCTCGAATGGCCCGGCCGGGCCTGCGGTCCAGAGTGCGTCAGCGTCATCCGGTTCTCAGCTCTGCCTGGTGGTGATGAACTGGGCGATCGCGGAGAATTCCGCGCGCACGTCGGCTGGCATGTCGGTCTCGGCCAGGCAGCGTTCGGCTTCGGCGAGCTGGGTGTCCGCCTCGGCCTCGGTCCAGCGTTTGCCGTCCGCCTCCTCGACCAGCTTCGCCGCGAGGACCAGGTCCTCCTCGGTCAGCTGCTCCGGCCTGCCGAGCAGCTCGCCGAGCTGGCGGCCCTGGTCGGTGCCGCTGGACAGCGCCGCCACCACGGGCAGCGACTTCTTCCTGGTGCGCAGGTCGGACCGGACCGGCTTGCCGGTGATCTCCGGCGCGCCCCAGATGCCGAGCAGGTCGTCGGTCAGCTGGAAGGCCAGCCCGGCGTGCGCGCCGAAAGCAGCCAGTCCCATCGCCAGCGCCGGCGGCGCGCCGAGGTAGACGGCGCCGATGCTGCACGCGCAAGCCATCAGCGCGGCGGTCTTGTCGCCGGCCATGGTCAGGCACTCGCCGAGCGTGACGTCGTCGCGCTTCTCGAACGCCAGGTCCGCGCCCTGGCCCGCGATCAGCCGCAGCACCGCGGCGGACAGGCAGCGGGCGGCCCAGGCGCCCTGCGGGCCCGACTCCTCCAGGAGGATGTCTTGCGCCAGCGCGAGCAGGCCGTCACCGGCGAGGATGGCCGGGCCGACGCCGTAGACCTTCCAGGCCGTCGGCCGGTGCCTGCGCTCGATGTCGCCGTCCATGATGTCGTCGTGCAGCAGGGAGAAATTGTGCACGAGCTCGACGGCGACGGCGGCGGGAACGCCGCGCTGCGGCGGCGCGCCGGCGGCGCGGGCCGAGAGCAGCGCCAGGGCAGGCCGCAGCGCCTTGCCGCCCGACCCGGACGGGCGTCCCTGGGCGTCGGTCATGCCGAGGTGATAGGCGGCCACCGCCCGCACCTCGGGCGTCAGCCGGTCGATCGAGGCGGCCAGCGCTGGCCCGACCAGATCGCGGGCGATCGCCACGCCCTCGGGCATCACAGTGGTCATGCGCCTGCTCCCGTGAGTCGTTGGAAGATGCTGCCTGAGTGGGACACGGCCTGCTTCCACCCCGGCCGCCCTCCCGCCCCTGTCCCGAAGACGTCGGCATCGTGTGACACGGCCTCTGCCCGTCCCGGCGCTCCCAGCGCCCGGCGCAGCTCCCGTGCCGCATTCAGTCCGCTTCGCACAGCCCCCTCCATCGTGTCGGGCCACCCTGTGTCGGTCCACGCCCCGGCGACCGCCAGGCCAGGCACCGCGGTCGCGGCCACCGGCCGCAACCGCTCGCAGCCGGGAACCTGGCGGAACGTGGCGCGTCGTTCCCTGGTGACGAAGAAATCGGTGACCCGCGCGTCGCGGGCCGCCGGGAACAGCTCGGCGAGTGCCGGCAGGTAGATCTCGCGCAGCCGCGCGGCCTGCACGTCCACCATCTCGTCGGCGGCGGAGACCGACACCGCGAGGTACTGGCCGGGCGCTCGCGCCTGGCCGCGGGCGAGCCCGGACTGCTGCGTCCGGTCGAACACCCACTGCACGGGGGAATCCACGGCCGCGGCGAACGGCTGCCGCATTACCTGCCGGTCGTAGATCACGTGCACGTTGAGTATGGGCGAGGACCCGAGCCCCTGCCACCCGGCCGCGGAGCCGGCCGTGGCCGGCGGCAGCAGCCGCGCCGCCTGCTCGGGCGGTACCGCCACGACCACGCCGTCCGCCTCGATCGCGGTGTCGCCGGGATCGGGCGCCGCCGCCTGGCGGCCCAGCCGGACGGTGAACATCCGGCCGATCCCGGGCAGGCTGTCCTGCGCGATCTCGATGGCCGCGACCTTGGCGCCGATGCGGACCTGCGCGCCGAGCCGGCCCAGCAGGTCCGTCGCCGCCTGGCCGTGCAGGTCGCCGAGCGGCACCGCGGGCACCCCGATGTCCGCCGCGTCCCGCGCGCCGAGCAGCGCGGTCTTCACCACGGTCGCGGCGAGCGCCAGGTTCGCGTCGTCGCCCGCGATGTTGAGCGCCGACACGGTGAACAGATCCCACAGTCTGCGCCGGGACGGCTCGCCCTGGCCATGCGCCGCCAGCCAGTCGCCGAGCCGCTGGGAGTCCAGCGCTGGATCCGCCGGGTCCAGGCGCTTCATGGCCAGAGCAGCGGGTCCGACCCGGAGCCGTTCGGGAAAGGAAAGAAGCTGATAGCCGGACAGGGCCAGGCTCATGTGCAGCGGGCCGGGGAGGGCGGTCCGGCGCAGCCGGGCCTGGCGCGGCTGGCCGGCGGCGGCGTCCGGCGCCAGCACGGTCACGTCGAACCGGTCCTGCAGCGTGACGGCGGCGGTCATGCCCAGCCGGGCGAGCAGCCCGCGGTAGGCGGCGCAGCAGCGGAGGAAGACGTGCTGGCCGTTGTTGACCACCAGGCCGTCGCGGGTGAAGGAGCAGGTCGCCCCCCCGAGCCGCGGCCTGGCCTCGAGCAGGGTGACGTCGGCGCCCGTCTCGCGCAGGGCGATCGCGGCGGTGATGCCGGCCAGGCCGCCGCCGACGACCACCACCCGGCGCGGGCCCGGGCCGGTCACGCGGGCTCCCCGGGGACCGCTGGCGCCGCCGCGGCCGCGTGCGGGCGGGGCCGCACCGCCATCCCGGCGAGCGACCGGACGGCCACGGTGACCTTCTCGCCGGTGGACAGCGAGAGCCTGCCCTTGAGCACTTCGGCCGGGGCCGCCGCGATCCGCTCGAGCAGCCGCCGGTAGATGCCGGCCATCGCGCCGGCCGAGGCGGCGCTGCGCCGGTCCAGCATGGGCAGCAGCCGCAGGCCGGTCGCGTACCAGGAGCGAGCGCGCTCGGCCTCGAACCCGACCAGCCTGGTCAGCGGCTCGGCGGTGCCGTTCAGGCCGTTGATTCCGTTCAGGCCGGCCAGGGCGTCGGGGCTGCAGCCGAACCGGGCGAGGTCGTCGGCCGGCAGGTAGATCCGGCCGTTCTGGTAGTCCTCGCGGATGTCGCGCAGGATGTTGGTGAGCTGGAGGGCCACGCCGAGCGCGTCGGCCAGCGGGGCCGCCGCGGAGAGGTCGGCGGCGCCGAACACGCCGAGCGAGAGCCTGCCGACCGAGCCCGCGACGCACCGGCAGTAATGGTGCAGCTCGTCGAACGTGGCGTAGCTGGTGCCCTGGACGTCGGCGACGCAGCCGTCGATGATCTCGCCGAACGCCCCGACCGGGATCGGGAAGCGGCGGGCCGCGTCGTCCAGCGCGGTGAGCACGGGATCCCCGGCGGGCGGGCGGCCTTCGGCCAGGGCCGCCACGGTCGTGCGGGCTTCCGCCAGCGCGGCCAGCTTGTCGGCGGCGGGCAGCGTCCCGTCGCCGATGTCGTCGATCCGGCGGGCGAACGCGTAGACGGCGGACAGCGCGCGCCGCTTGGCCTGCGGCAGCAGCTTGATGCCGTAGGAGAAGTTCCGCGCCTCGGTCGAGGTGACCTGCTCGCAGTACTGGTACGCCTCGGTCACGTCCACCGCCGGGTCACCTCCCCCTCGTGTAGGCGCGGGCCAGCTCGGCGATCAGCCGGGGCCTGGCCGGGCGCGGGGTGGCCGCCAGCACGTCGTAGCCGGCGGCGCCGATCGCGGCGAGCGCGGCCCGGCCGCCCGCGACGTAGCCGACCACCGCGACCCGCGCCGCGCCGTGCAGCGTGCCGATCAGCGGCGAGCCCGCGGACAGCAGCGCGGACGCGCGGCTGACCTGGAAGGACATCAGGGCGCGGAGTTCGGGGCCCGCGGACGGCCCGGCGAGCGCCTGCTCGGTGACGCCGAACCTGGCGAGGTCCTCGGCCGGCAGGTAGATCCGGCCGCTGCGGTAGTCCTCGGCCACGTCCTGCCAGTGCTCGGCGAGCTGCAGCGCGGTGCAGACGTGATCGGACAGCGTGGCCCGCCGCGGCGAGTAGGCGCCGAAGACGTGCAGCACGATCCGGCCCACCGGGTTGGCCGACAGCTCGCAGTAACCCGTCAGGTCACCGAACGTCTGGTAGCGGCGGACGAGCTGGTCCTGCCGGTTCGCCTGGATCAGGTCGCGCAGCGGCTGGGCGGGAATGCCGCATTCGGTCACGGTCGGGGCCAGCTGGCCAGTGACCTCGAGCCGGGGAGCATCGCCGCGGTAGAGCCGGCCGAGGTCGTCGTCGAGCTCGTCCAGCAGTCGCAGCCGTTCGGCCGCCTGGTCGCTCGCGCCGACGGCGGCGGTGGCGGGGGCGGCGGCGGTGGCGGTCGCGGGCGGCAGTGCCTCGTCGCCGATGTCGTCCACGGTCCTGGCGAAGGTGTAGACGGACATCAGGTGCCGCCGGTACCGCGCGGGCAGCAGCCGCAGCGCGACGGGGAAGTTCTCCGCGGGCGCCTGGGCCGCGGCGCCGGCCGTGACCACGGCGGTCTGGGTGGCCGGGGCGGCCTGGGCAGCCGGGGCGGCCGGAGCGGTCTGCGTAGCCGACGGAGCCGGTGCGTGGTCGGGGGCAGCGTTCACTGCGGTCCCCCGCCGCCGCCTGGCGCGGGGCACGATGAGGGGACCGCGCCCAGGGCTGACGATGTCACGCCGCGCGTCACGGTACCTATTTCTGCACAGCTGACAAAGAAATGCAAATAATGACGCGCGCGTCACCTGACACCCGTGTCGTTTCTGCCCATGCCACGGCGCTGCGAATGACATGAGCGTCACCTGACACGCGTGTCGTTTCATGGCCCCCGGCGTGGCCTTTTACTCAGACCAGGGGAAGCTCCGGCTCCAATCCCCGCGGAAGCCGTCCCTTGCCGGGAAAATGCTTTGCGGCGCGCAGGGGCAGGTGGTAGAGGCTCCCGGCGAGCTCGTCCGCGCCCGGAGCGACGTCAGGCACACTAGCTGCTAGCCGGTATCAGCTGTTACCAGCTAGCCGGTAACGGGCAAAACGGCGGGGCGAGCCCCGGCCGGGCGGCCGCCGGGGATACAGCGGTGATGGTACCCGCCGTGCGTGCCGATAACAGTCCATAGGCGGCCTTAGGCGCGGTCATCCGGCGCTCGCCGTAACACGTCGGTTAACGGCTGGCTACGCGCCTGTAATGACGAATTGCTCACGCATGGGAGTTAATGGTCCAAACAATTAGGGATGAAGCAGCTGCCGATTTACGGGGCGGCATAAAGCGCGAGCCACGACCGGGTGAGGGGCGAGCGCCGCCGGGCCGCCGCGGCTCCCAGGCTACGGAGCGGACGCCGAGCATTCCGCGAACCGCCGCCCGCCGTTCAGCCGCAGGCACCCGGGATGGCTTGGATTCCCGGCAGGGCTTGCCCCGTGAGCCGGGCGGTTCCATGCTGGACCGGGCAATACGGGCGCTCGCGACGGAGGTAGCGAAATGAGTGTCGCACGGTTCGTAACACCGGTCAGCGTCGTGGCCACGGCGGCGCTCGCGCTCGGCGGGCTAGCGGCGGGGGTGGCGCAGAACGCGGCGGCCGCCCAGGCCGGGCCGGCCACGGGCGCGGGATCGGCCGCGTGCATGCTCCGCGGCAACGCCGGCACCCAGGTCAAGCACGTGATCTACCTGCAGTTCGACAACACGCACTACACCCGCGACAACCCGAACATCCCGAGCGACCTGCAGCAGATGCCCAACCTGCTGCGGTTCATCACCGGCAACGGCACGCTGATCAGCCACGAGCACACGCCGCTGATCTCGCACACCGCCAATGACAGCGTGACCTCCGAGACGGGCCTGTACGGCAGCAACCACGGCATGCCGGTCGCAAACGAGTACCACTACTACACGCCGGGCGGCAGCACGGATCAGGCAGGCTCCTTCGCCTACTGGACCGACCCGATCGTCGACTACACCACCCCGACGGGCGCGCCGGTGGGCGACAAGACGCCGACGATGGTCACCCAGAGCGGCCGCAACACCCCGGCCCCCTGGGTGTCCTACACCCGGGCAGGCTGCAACTTCGGCACCGTCGCGGCGGCCAACACCGAGCTCGAGAACCTGGTGCCGGACGTGCCGAAGGTCTTCGGCGCCCACTCGCCCGAGGCCAAGGAGGCGCAGAACCCCAAGCTGGCGAACAAGGCGTCGGCTGACTTCATGGGGCTGGCCGTTCACTGCGCGAGCGGCTCGGCCGTGTGTTCGGCAGCTCACGGCGCGGTGCCCGACGTGCTGCCCGCCGAGCCGGGCGGTTACCACGGCTACGGCGCGCTGTACGGCAGCAAGTTCATCCAGCCGGTGATCAGCCCGGCCGGCCCGGTGCGCAACCTGAACGGCCAGGTCATCAAGGACTCCAGCGGCGACATCGGTTTCCCCGGCTACAACGGCATGACCGGCGCGAACGCACTGGCCTACACGCTCGACATGCAAACCCACGGCGTCCCGGTGACCTACACCTACCTCACCGACCTGCATGACTCGCAGGCGACGGGCGCCGGACTGGGGCCGGGCACGGCCACCTACGAGCAGCAGCTCAAGGCCGAGAACGCCGCGTTCGGCACGTTCTTCAGCGGGCTCGCGGCGCACGGCATCACCAGGGCGAACACCCTGTTCGTGATCTCATCCGATGAGGGTGACCACTTCGTCGGCGGCGCCCCGTCCCCCTCCGGCTGCAACGGCGTGACCGTCACCTGCACCTACTCAAAGGTCGGCGAGGTACAGGGGAACCTGACCGGCATGCTCGCCGCGAAAGGCGTCTCCACCCCGTTCGACGTGCAGGCCGACTCCGCTCCCTCGATCTACATCCACGGCCAGCCCGGCCGGACCAAGCAGCAGGTCCGGGCGATGGAGCGGGCCACGGCACAGCTGTCCGCACTCGACCTGTCCACCGGCAGGACTGTTCGGCTCACCCGCTATCTCGCCGACCCCGTCGAGCTCAAGCTGCTGCACATGATTACCGGGGACCCGAAGCGCACCGCGTCCTTCACCCTGTTCGCCAACCCGGACTTCTGGCTGAGCAGCGGCTCTGCGAGCTGCGGCGCCTCCTGCGTCACCGAGCCGTCCGGCGGTGACGCCTGGAACCACGGCACCGCCTACCCGCAGATCAACACCACCTGGCTGGGCTTGGTCGGCCCGGGCGTCCGCCACCTCGGCGTCGACAACACCACCTGGTCCGATCACACCAATATCCGGCCCACCATCATGGAACTGCTCGGGCTCCGCGACGACTACACCCCGGACGGGAGGGTGCTCGCCGAAGTGCTCACCCAGCAGGCCCTGGCGCCCGCGATGCGCGAGCACGCCGCCGAACTGCTCCGGCTCGGGCAGGTGTACACGCAGATCGAGGCTATCGTCGGCTCGTTCGGGCTGGACACGCTGCAGGCATCCACCAGGGCGCTGGCCAGTGCCTCGCCCGGTGACGCGACCTACACGAAGATCGAGTCCCAGCTGCAGAAGCTGGGCGCGGCGCGTGACGCGCTGGCCGCCCGGATGCGCTTGGTCCTGCTGGGGGCCGCGTTCTACGGCCGCCACTTCGGTGCGGCGGATGCGCAGTCGCTCATCGCGCAGGGCGAGCGCCTGCTCGGGGAGGCCGCCGTCCTGGCCGCGGGAAACGCATCCCGTCATCATTGACAGGCGATTGACCCGCGCGAGAGGAGCGCCGCCGCGGACGTGATCTAATCACTTGCCGTCACTCGGCGGCGTGATCGGCCGCGCGCGCCGGCGGCGGCGGGGGCTGCGGGGGGTGCCCGCCGGCGGGGCCCGCCGGGCAGGAATGCGAGGCAGCTCCCGGCCGGTAGCAGGGTGTTTCCTGGCCATTCCTGCGCAGGTCACTATGATGACAAATGCCCGCCAGTAACTAGGCATGATTTGTCGTGCTAAGAGGTGCCGTCGTAAATGATTGCCTTTCGGGGCGGCGCTTGAACTGGCTTGCGGAAGAGGTGTGTCGTGGGGGATCGGACGGGCGGAACGAGGCGGCGCCGGGCGGTCGGGACGCGGGACCGAATCATCTCCCGTCTCGCATTGGGCGGGGAGATAACAGACGAGGCCGGCATGGCCAGCGCCGTACTGGCGGCGGAAGTGGGTTATCCCGGTTCCAGCATCGCCTTCGCGCAGCTGCTGTCCGGCATGCAGCGCTCGGGCCTGATCGAGCGCGAGGTGCGCGGGAAGCGGACCTACCGCATCACCGCCGCCGCGGGTGCCTTCGCCCGGGTTGCCGCCGATGCGCAGGCCAGGCCCGCCAGGCGGCCACAGGGACCGGGGCGGGCCGCCCGGCGCGCGACCGGCCAGGCGCTGGCGGCGGGGGAAGGCGGCAGCGACCTCGCCGCGGGACCGGCCGGGGCCGCGGGAACGGGAGCGGCTGGGGTTGGGCTCGCGGGACCGGCCGGGCTCGCGGGACCGGCCGGGGCCGCTGCCGCGGCCGGCCCGGGTGACTTCGACTACGACGAGCTTGCCCGGCGGCTCCTGGTCCAGGTGGTCCGCAGGCTGGCGTCATCCCCCGGGGGCGAGCATGCCGAGCCTGCCGGGCCGGCCGGGCCGGGCGGCACCGCGCTCGAGCAGGCCGTGGCGGGCCTGGAGCGGGAGCTCGCCAGCGTCCGGACGATGCACGGCAGCCTCACGGCCGAGAACGCGAGGCTCCGGGAGCAGCTGACCGCCGCCCGCAGGAGCCTCGCGCTCGCCCAGGACCGGGCCGTCACCGGCCGCCCGGTGAGCGACCAGATGGACGCCGCCGAGGTGAACCTGCTCGCGCGCCTGCTCGCCCCCGCCGCGGACGGGAGCAGCCGCAAGGACGCGGAAACCGGCTAGCTGGGCTAGGGCCGTGTCGGGCTAAGGCGCCCCGGCTATTGCCCTCCGCGGACGCGAGCAGCCGCGGAGACGCGGAAACCGGCTAGCGCCGTGTCGGGTAAGGCGCGCCCTGGCTATTGCGCAACCCAGCAGTTGCACATAACTGCCGCCGACAAGATCGAAGTGAAGTTGCATACCACCTGAGGTAGGTAACTCCCCGTCGATCTTCACAATTGATCTTCGTGACGCGGCTGGCGGTCAGACTCGCACCACGTCAACCAGCAACAAATGCGCCTAAATGCGGCACGAGTGCCGTGGCAGGTAACGTTCGCCCTGGTCTGATCTGCGCCCCGGCGGCGCGGAGCACGGCGGGGCCTGGACCCGGCCGCCGCATCGCGAAGATCAACTCCGGTGATCGATGGAAGATTCCTTGGATCAGCTGGCTAAGAGTCTTCCGTCGATCTTGAAAAGCGATCATGCCGCGGCCGGGCCCCGAGTGACACGCCGCCCGGGCGAACAGAGCTGGAGGTGGCACTAGATGCGGCACTAGGCCCGAGGCGCGCCGCGGGTCAGCCGGGCGCGATCTCCAGGCCGAACCGGGGCGCGAGCTCGAGCGTCCGGGCCATCTCCTCGGGGCCGAGGGGCGGCGCCTGTCCCCCTGGGACAGCCGGCTGACCGACGGCGAAGAAGAACTTCTCGAAGCCCGCGGGCGTGATGTTCGACCGGACCGGACGGCTGATGAGCATGAACGCCGAGGCGGAAGGGTGGCTTGACCTGCTGCCCGGGGCCATACCCGACGCTGGCATCCTGCCGGTGCCCGTCGTCGTCCTCACCGCGCGAGCGATCGCGGTCTGGCAGGGCCGCGAGCGGGGCATTCCCAGCATGCGGCTGCGCTCCCGGCACGGCCGCTGGCTCGTGCTGCACGCCTCCCGCCTGGCCGGGCCGGCGACGGCCCGCGACGGCATGGTCATGGTCATCGAGCCGGCCAAGAGCTTCGAGATCGCACCGATCATCGTCGAGGCGTACGGGCTGACGGCGGGGGAGCAGGAGATCACCCTGGCGCTGGCCCGGGGGCTGAGCACCCAGGACGTGGCCGCCGAGCTGTTCCTGTCCGCCCACACGGTGCGCGACCACATCAAATCGATCTTCAGCAAGCTCGGCGTCTCTAGCCGCGGCGAGCTCGTCGCCACGATC
Organism: uncultured Actinomycetes bacterium; assembly: GCA_963697445.1. Classification (GTDB taxonomy): domain Bacteria; phylum Actinomycetota; class Actinomycetes; order Streptosporangiales; family Streptosporangiaceae; genus PALSA-505. The sequence continues at coordinate 394,706 of CAVOOC010000018.1, read as the reverse complement.
TTCGCCGATCACCACGGCCCCGCGCTGCACCGGCTCGACCCGCACGTCCGGCCGAACTGAGCCACCGGCTGCGGGCGGCGGCCCTGGTAACAGGGAGGGCGCTGTCGGGTCCCGCCGGGCCTATCCCGCGGTGCCGGGCGGCCCTATTGTTGGGCGCAGGCCAGATGCATTACTGCCGGGTCCGAACCCGTATTCCCGGCTACGGTTGTAGCGGCAGGGTTCCCCCGGGTATGGCCGGCACCGCGCGGGTGCCCGCGCCGCCAGCCGTTCGGGATTCGGATTTGGCCAGGGGCCGGATGCCCGCCAGGGCGATGGCCGAGAATCCCAGCCCGACGATCAGCAGGGTGTGCGTCAGGCCGACCTCGCGGATCAGGGCGGCAACCGCGAAGCTGGCGGCGAGGGCGGCGCTGAGCACCACCGTCTCGAGGATCCCGATCACCCGGCTGAGCAGATCCCGGGGCATGTCGCGCTGCAACGAGGTCAGCGCCAGTACGTTGACGACCACCATCCCGCCGCCCGAGATCACCTGCAGGACGAAACCGGCGAACGGTGATGTGGTCAGGGCCGTGGCCGCGAACGGAAGCGCCAGCGACAGCATGCCGCCCAGGATGATCACCGACAGCCGGGGGAAGGCGCTGAGCCTGCCGGCAGCGGCCGCGCCCAGCACGCCGCCGATCGCGGCTGCGGTCAGCAGGTAGCTGTATCCGTCCGCCCCGGTGCCGAACCGCTGGCTCATCGGGACGTAGAGCACCGTGCTGGCGCCGTAGACGGCCGTGCCCAGCGCGCTGAAGGCCACCAGCGTGCGCGCCTGCGAGCTGCGCCGCAGCGCCGCGATGCCCGCTGCGACCTGCGTGCGCAGCCGCTCGCCGTCATCTCCTGCGGTGCCGGTGCTGCGCACCCGGAGCCGGGAGATGAGGCCGGCCGCGGCGGCGAACGTCGCGAGGTTGAAACCGATTCCCCACTCCGGGCGGCCCGCCAGCAGGAGCAGCCCGCCGATGGCCGGCCCGACGATCACGACGAGGTTCTCCAGCATCCCGAACAGGCCGTTGGCCGCCCCGAGATCGCCCCTGCTGACGACCTCGGGGATGAGCGCCCCGGATGCCGGCAGGTACACGGTGCCCACGCCGGCTGTCGCGGCGGCCAGGGCCAGGATCAACACGATGGGGCCGTTCGTGGCCACCACAGCGGCGATCGCGGACATCAGCACGAGCGCGAGCAGCGCCGAGACCAGCAGTGTCCTGGTGCGCTCGAACCGGTCGGCGACCACTCCGGCGCAGGCGGCGAACAGGATGCGGGGAATCCAGCTGGCCGCGGTCGTCGCGGCGATCCAGGCGGCCGAACCGGTGCGGTCGTAGACATAGACGATGAGGACGACGTTGTAGGACCAGCTGCCGATCTGGTCGATGAGGAAGGCCGTGAGCATGACCCGCAGATCGTGGTGCCGCAACGTGTCCCGGTAGCGGCCTGCTGATTGCCCGGTCATCGCTGAGGCACCCTCTTCCGCTGGCGGCTTGGTGTCTTGCGACCGTCGCAGCTTCGCCGGCGTGTTACATCGGGCAATCGCCCTATAGATGGGCAACAGGCATGATGGGGGTGAGCGGTGGGGGTGATGGTCTTTGGCGTGGGCGGGCAACGCGGACAGCATGCCGTCGGCTCGGTCCCGGCTGTTCGGGCGGGAGGAGGAGATTGCCGAAGCCAGGCACCTGCTGGAGGACGGCGCCAGGCTGGTGACCATCACCGGGGCCGGCGGGATCGGCAAGACCCGGATCGCGGTAGAGGTCTGCCGCAAGGTCTCCGGCAAGGTGAGCTTTCTCGAATTGTCCGCTATTGATGGTGTCGCCCTGCCGGGTGCGCTCGTCCGGGCCCTCGTGCCGGAGCCGACCGCCGGTCGGGACCCGGTGCGCTTGATCACTGACGCTCTCGTCGGTGAGCCGCGCGTCGTCGTCCTGGACACCTTCGAGCGCCTGCTGGCGTCGGCGGATCTGCTCGATGAGCTGCTTGAGGCGTGCCCTGACCTGCAACTGCTGGTCACCAGCCGGTCCCGGCTGCGGATCAACGGCGAGCAGGTCGTGCGGGTCGGGGCGCTCCCGGGCGGGGCGGACGGTCCCGCGGTGGCGATGTTCTACGAGCATGCTCACGCGGTCGGCGGCCTGCGGGCCGCCGGTCCCGATGACGAGTGCGGCGCCGTGGTGGCCCTGTGCGCGCTGCTGGACGGCTCACCCTTGGCCATCGAGCTGGCTTCCGCCCGGACCACCATGTTCACCCCGGCGGCCCTGCTGGCGGCGCTGCAGTCCGGCGAGCAGAGCCGGCTGCTGATGCTGGCCGGGGGCAACACGGGCGGCCGGCACCGCGACATGCGATCCACGATCACGTGGAGCTACCTGCTGCTCGGCGAGCGCGCCCAGCGGCTGCTGCGCCAGCTCGCGATCTTCCCCGCGTCGTTCGACCTGGACGCAGCAGCTTTCGTCAGCGGCAGCGCGGGCGACGGCAGCGCGGGCGACGGCGACCCGGGCGACGGCGGCCTGGGCGACGGGCCGGCCAGCGTCCTCGACGACTTGGCGGACCTGGTCGACTGGCATCTCGTGGAGCCGGCCGGGGGCCGGCCGATGCCCCGCGCTTCCGGCTGCTCGACGTGCTGCGCGAGTTTGCCGCCGGGCAACTCCGCTCCCGCGGCGAGATGAGCCCGGCGCAGGACAGCCTGCTGAGCTGGAGCATGGATTTTTCCGAACGCGCCATAGGCGGCACCGACTCACCCGCCGAGCGCCGCTGGCTGGAGCGGATTGACCGTGAGCTACCGAGCCTGCGGGCCGCGCTGAACCTGCTGCAGGGCCGAGCCGACGCGCCGCGCGGAACGCGGCTCGCCGAGGCCCTCGGGCCGTTCTGGGCGAATCGCGGCCCGATGGCTGAAGGCCGCCACTGGTTCTCGGCCTTCCTCGATCTCGACCTGCGGGACCCGCAGCTGAGCGACCGGGCGCGGGCCGTGTCGACCGCCTGGTCGGTCCGGCTCGCGATCGACGAGGGCGAGCTTGACCTCGGGCCGCTCGCGGCCGCCCGCGGCGTCCTGGCCGAGGATCCGGACGCGGACGTCGACTGGCTGCGGGCGACCGAGCATCTGGCCTACGGGCTGACCATGCGCGGCGAGCTCGATGCGGCGGACGAGCTGACCGCGGCCGGGATCGAGCGGGCCACGCTCGCGGGCCTGCCCTACTGGCGGTGCGTCTTCCTGCAGCGCCGCGCTCACTCCGCGCAGCGGCACTCCCAGCCCGAGCTCGCGCTCCGCTACGCCCAGGAGTCCGTCCTGGCGGCACAGGCGATCGGCTACGAGCGGATGGTCGCGCGCGCCGAGCAGATCATCGCCTATGCCCGCGAGGATGAGCTCGGGCCGGAAGGCAGGCGGCTGGCCTTGCTGGCCAGCCTGCGCGCGTACGAGCTGTCCGGTGACACGCGGGGGGTGGTGAGCACGATGGCGGGCCTCGGGGCCGCCATCGCGGACACCGACCCCCCGGCGGCCGCCCGCTGGCTCGCCGACGGCATCGACAAGGGAGCCAGCATCGGCTACTGGCACGGCGAGGCTTACTGCGTCGTCGCGACGATCTGCCTGCTGGTCAAGACCGGGCAGCTCCTCGACGCGGTCCGGCTGGACCGCGCGGTGCAGCCACACCTTCCGACGCTGAAGGCCAGCATGCCACCCGACGAGTACACGGGATACCGGAGGCTCGCTGATTCGGCGCGGCGCCGGCTGGGCCCTGCTGCCTTCGGCGAAGCGGTGACGGAACTGACCGGGAACTGGAAAGTCGTGCGGGACCGTGCCGCCGCGATCACCCGCAGCCTGGCGACGGCTGCCGAGCCCGCTGCGCCGAAGGCCAGGATCCGCGGGCCGCGCTCGAATCCGGAGCTGACCGGGCGTGAGCTGGAGGTGCTGGCCGCGATCGCCGGCGGCCTGAGCAACCCGAAGATCGCCAGCGCCATGCACCTCAGCCCGAAGACCGTCATGCACCACAGCACGAACGTGTACCGCAAGCTGGGGGTTCGGGGCCGGGCCGAGGCGGTCGCCCTGGCCTACCGCACCGGCCTGCTGCAGGCAACCACCGCTAACTAATAGGGCATTCGCCCGATGTAGCGGGGCTCGCCGGGTGGGAGTGTCGCAGCGTGATCGCCTTCCGCTGGCGGCGGGCGGGTCGCCGCGCCCGGGTGTTCCCGGGAGCGCCTGCAGCAAGTGGGGAGACGCGATGAAGCGCGGACTGAGTGTGCTGATGGCCGCCGGGACGGTGTCCGGGCTGGCGGTATTCGGGCTGGGCTCGCCGGCCAGCGCCGCGAGCGGCGCGACGCTGTACGCGTCGCCGTCGGGAGCAGGTGACTGCTCGTCGGCCGCGTCACCCTGCTCGCTGCAGACGGCGGTGGCGCAGGCCAACCAGGACAGCGGTGACACTGTAGTGCTTGCCGATGGCAGCTACGCCGGCGTGGCGCTGGCGCTGAAGGCGTCGATGTCAATGACCGCCGCGCCCGGCGCGCACCCCGTCCTGACCGGGAACGGGATCACCGCCAGCGACGTAATCCTGGTCGATGCGGGGACAGTGTCGGTGAGTGGCCTGACCATAACCGGCGGCAACATCGGAATCCAGACGTTCGACGCGGCGGGACCGCTGACGGTGACCGGTTCGACGTTCACCGCTAACGCCCTCGGCATCGAGGCAACTACCGCCACGTCGGTGACCGGGTCAACGCTCTCAGCCAACGCCAGCTGCGGCTTGGACGTGTACAGCGCGGCGGGGGCGTCAGTGACCAACTCCACGTTCACTGGAAACGGTAATTGCGGTATTGGGCTCGAGAATGGCTCATCGCTGACCGCGATCGGCGACACGATCGCTGACAACGGCACCGGTATCTCCAGTTATCTCTCCTCTGGCTCTGGTTCGGTCGTAATCGTGGGGTCTTCGGTGATCGCCGGTAACGGCAGGGGATGCGCGGTCGAACCCGCGGTGCCCTTCACCGATGCGAGGTACAACGTGGAGTCGGATAACTCCTGCGGGCTCGGGCCGACCAGTAAGACCGCTACCGGCGATGCCGCGATCGGGCTCAGTCCGCTGGCCGGCAACGGCTCGACCGGCCCGCAAACTCAGGCCATCGGCAACGGTAGCGCCGCCTACCAGGTCGTCCCGGCCGGCTCCGCGCTGTGCCCGTCCGCCGACGAGCGCGGCGTGCCCCGGCCCGGCACCGGCACCGCATTCTGCGACGCCGGCGCCTACGAGTACCGCCAGCCGGTCACTCTGACTCAGGCACCGCCGACATCCGGCACGGTCGTCGCTGGGACCGCGTTCACGGACCAACTGGCCGTCACCGGCGCCCTCGGCCCGGTCACCTATCTGACCACCAGTCCGGCCAGTCCAGTGACCGTCTCCTCCGCTGGCGCTGTCAGCGCGCCCGCGACCACCCCGTCTGGGGTCTACCAGCTGGCCGGCACCAGCACCGACCCGTTCGGCGACGCCGGCACCTGGGCCTACACCCTGACCGTCACCACCCCCGGCCCCGCCCGAGCCGACCTGTCTGCCGCCATCGCCGCCCCCGCCACGGCCCACCGCTCCGGCCGGGTGACCGTGACTGTCACCATCACCAACAACGGCCCCAGTGCCGCGAGTAGGGTTCTCAGCGCCCTGCAGTTCGACCGCGGCTGGCACGTCACCAACGCCGGCGGCGGCACCACCTACCGCAACGGGCTCCTGTTCAGAGCTCCCCGCCTCGGCAAGGGCGCCACGCTCACCTACACCGTTACCCTCACCGCCCCCAAGACCGCAGGCCAAGCCGTGTTCACCATCGGCACCGGCTCGGAAACCTGGGACCCTTACACGGGCAATAACGTCACCACCACCACCATCCAGGTCACCTGACAGCAACAAGGCGAACAGCTGCATGCCGGGCGCCTGATCCTGACGCTGAGCGTCCAGGACCAGGCGCCCGTCATGGTTCGCGTTGACATGGCGGTCCGGCGGTGCCCGGGAATCTCACCCGGGCGGGTCGCCGACCGGGTGAACGGTTAGCAACGTGCGGAGCCTGCCGTCCAGGTGCCGGAACATGGCGTCGGCGGCCGCCTCGGGATCGCGGGCGATGACGGCTTTGAGGATTTCCTCGTGCTCGGCGCCGCCGCTGCGGACGCGGTCAGGGTCGGCGGATATCGAGTGCGTCACGTAGAGCGCGGACAGATCCCTGAGGTTCTGCAGGATCGCGACGAGCCGGGGGCTGCTCCCCGCCTCCTCGATCACGCTGTGGAAGCTGTCGTTCTGTTCGGCCCACCGCGCGGCGTCGGTCTCGTGCTCCATCGCCGCGAGCAGCCCGACCGCCCTGAGAATGCTGTCCCGGCCCGCGTGCTGGGCGGCCCGCGCCGTCGCGACCGGCTCGAGCAGCTTGCGGATCTCGTACAGGTCCGTCAGTTCCGTCCGGCTGAGCTCGTGCACCACCGCGACCCCGGAGGCGTCGAACCGGACGAATCCGCCTGCCGCCAGCTCCCGGAGCGCGTCACGGACCGGACCGGTACCGACTCCGAGCTCCTCGGCGACACGGGACTGGACGAGCCGCGTCCCGCCAGGGATGGTTCCCGCCACGATGCCCCGGTGCAGGATGTCCCGCACCGTGCCGCGGGTGACACCAGCCGCGACACGACCGAGGGGAGGCGAGCGACGCTCCCTGGCCGCTTGGCGGCCGGTGACGCTGCCCATGCCGACTTCCCCTCTGCTAGCCGGATAACGAGTTCTGCCTAGCCGGATAACGAGCGCCAGATGAGCACCAGGGCGCAGTCGTCGGAGCCCCCGATGTCGTCCTGCATCGCCTGGACCAGCTTGGCCGCGCCCGCCTTGAATCCGGTGATGACCATCCGGTCCGCTTCCCCGAGCAGCCCGGAGATGCCGGAGTCGATGTCCCGTCCGGGCGCCTCGACCAGCCCGTCGGTGTACAGCATGAGCGCGTCGCCCGGCCGCATCAGCCCGTGCTCGGGTACCGACCGGGTGTCGGCGACCACGCCGAGGACGATGCCGTGCGCCTTCCCGATCCGCCAGCTGCCGCTGCCGGCGTCGAAGTGCACCGCGGGCGGGTGGCCGGCGGACGCGATCACGTACTCCCCCGTCGCCAGGTCGAGCGAGAGGTGCACGGCGGTGACGAAGCCCTCCGATGCCGCCACCCGGCGCAGGTAGGAATTGCACGCGGCGAGGAACTCCTCCCGCGGGACGGACCCGAGCAGCCCGCCGAACGCACCGGACAGCAGCAGCGCGCGGGTGCCGGCGTCGAGCCCCTTGCCGGACACGTCCACGAGCGCGACCTCGAGCGTCTTGCCGTCGCACGCGGACACCACGAAGTCACCGCCGAACGACGCCCCGCCGGCCGGCCGCAGGATCGCCACCGAGTCCCAGCCGTCGCCGAGGTCGGGCAGCTTGCCCTGCGCGCGGATCCTGTTCCGCAGTTCGATGAGCATCTGGTCTCCCCGCAGGGCCTGCATGCCGAGCTTCTCCCTCGTCCTCGCGAGCACGTCGGCGAAGATCGCGGTCACCACGATTGTGGCGATGATGCCCGCCCCGGCGCGCTCGGTGGCCGTGTCGTAGATCAGCCCCGCGGCAGCGATAGCGAACAAGATCCGCAAGGCCCGCGGCCACAGCAGCAGGCCTCCTGCCAGGATCGGCAGGATCATCACCCCGGGCGAGAACCACCACACGGACACGTGCACCGCGAGGAGGGCGATAGCCACCGTGACCAGGGCTAGCAGGAAAGCGAACCGCCGGTTCCCCGTGATGAACTGCCTGCGCACCATGCCGCGGACCCACTCCGCGCCGCTGCGCAGCCAGCCAAGCAGGCTACGCATACGCAGGCGCGGGGAGGAAACCATGATGGCCGCACTGTATCGGCCAGCCGTGATTCTGGCACGTCACCCAGGCACCGATTATCCCGAACGGACAGGCCTGCCCGCCAGCGCCACGCCGGCCGCCAGGAAACCGGGCCGGTACCCGTGAATAAAGAAGTCGCCCGGACGGAGCAAGCCGGGTAGGAAGGCAGCATGGCAGATCCGTACCCGGTCCGGCCGGTTGACCCGGATGAGTTCGATGCCTTCTACGCCGTGGATATGCACGCATTCCACGGCCTGCCGCCGACGGAGAAGCGACGCGCCGAAACCATCAGCCAGCTCGAGTTCGACCGTAGCCTGGCGGCCTTCGACGGCGACTCGCCGGTCGGGATCGCCGGCGTCTACAGCCTGAGGATGTGCCTGCCCGGCGCGATGGCCGCGGCCGCGGGGGTGACCTTTATCGCCGTCCTGCCCACGCACCGGCGGCGAGGGATCCTGTCCAGCCTGATCCGCCGCCAGTTCGCCGACATCAAGGACCGGGGCGAGGCGTTCGCGGTCCTGTGGGCCTCGGAGGCGGGGATCTACGGACGGTACGGCTACGGGCCTGCCTCCTGGCACGTGTCCCTGCGATTCGAGCGGGGCGAGGGCCAGCTCGGCCGGAACGCGCCGGCAGACCCCGCGCTGCGGCTGCGGCTCGCCGGGCCTGAGTCCGTTCGGGCTGAGCTGGCCAAGGTCTACGACGCGATGCTGCCCACCAGGCCCGGCATGTTCGCCAGAGACGAGCTGTGGTGGAACCGGGTTCTGGCCACCGCCGATCACGACCAGGCGGATGCGGACCCGCTGCGCTGCCTGCTGGCCGAAGACGACAACGGCCCGCGGGGATACGCGGTCTACTCGGGGACGAGCAGGTGGGATGGCGAGACGTTCCTGCCTGACAGCGCGCTGCGCATCAGGGAGACGCTCGCGACCGACCCGGCCGCGACGGCGGCCATCTGGGCCGATCTGCTCAGCAGGGACCTGACCACCGAGTTCACCGCGGAGCTGCAGCCGGCTGACCACCCGCTGCTGTTCATGCTGGCCGACCCGCGCCGGGCACGTCCCCGGCTGCTGGACGGTCTCTGGGTCCGGCTGACCGACGTTCCCCGGGCGCTCGCCCTGCGCAGGTACGCCCGTCCGATCGACGTGGTCATCGAGGTAACCGACGCGCTGCTGCCGGGAAATGCGGGCCGGTGGCGGCTCACCACGTCCGGCGCGCCGGGATCGGGCGGGACCCCCGGCCTCCCGGCAAACTGCGAGCCCGCGGCCGCACCCGCCGACATCACCCTCGACGTCAGCTCGCTCGGAGCCGCCTACCTGGGCGGCACCCGGCTCGGCGCCCTGGGCGGCGCCGGCCTGGTCACCGAGCACCGCCCGGGCGCGGTTGCCTCGCTGTCGGCGGCCATGTCCTGGGACCCGGCACCGTGGTGCCCGATGATCTTCTAGGCTCCGGCCGCCCGGCGCGCGCGGTAGGCGGCGACGTGCAGCCGGTTGCCGCAGGTGCGGCTGTCGCAGTAGCGGCGGGACCGGTTGCGGGACAGGTTGACGAAGACATTCCGGCAGGTGGGTGACGCGCAGCTGCGCAGCCGCTCGCTCTCGCCCGCCACTACGAGGCCGGCCACGCCCATGGCCAGGTGGGCGGCCATCCGGTCAGCCATCGGGTCGGCCGGCCGGGAGACGTGCACGTGCGGGCCCCGGCCGTCGTGCGCCACGATCTGCGGCACCGCGCCGGTCTCCGCGAGCAGGGCGTTCAGCATCGCGATGGCGGCCTCGTCGTCGCCCGCCTCGCACGCGACCGCCACGGCATCCAGCCGGGCGCGGTGCGCGCGCAGCCGGGCCACGTCCCGCGCCGTGCCGGCACGCCCGTGGAACGCGTACCGGTCACCGAACGACTGGACGTCCGTCAGGTCGCCGATGGCTTCCCCGTCGGCGGAGCGGCCGGTGTTGATCAGCTCTGCGCAGGCGGTGAGCGCCTCGACCAAGTCAGCATCAAAACCGCTTTGACTACTGTCGGACCGCCCCCGTATGGTGGGTGTCATGACAGCACCATACGACAGTACGGTGATGACAGGCAACGAGCGCGGCCGGACACTCGCCGGGAGACAGCCGGGCCTGGCCGGCCGCCGGCGGCCGGGCCTGGCCGGCCGCCGGCCGCTGCTGCCCGTCGCGCTCGGCGCGACCCTGATCTCGGCGTCGGGGATCCTGGTCAAGCTGGCTGGCACCGGCGCCGCCACGACCGCGTTTTACCGCTGTGCGCTCGCGCTGCCGGTGCTCGTGACGCTGCTCGTCGTCGAGCAGCGAAGGCAGGGGCCGCGGCCGCGCGCCGCGCACCTGTGGGCGGTACTGGCAGGGCTGTTCCTGGCCGTTGACTTCGTGCTGTGGAATCACGCCATTGCCGCGGTCGGGGCGGGGATCGCCACCGTGCTCGGCAACCTGCAGGTGCTGTTCGTGGCCGTGGCCGCCTGGCTGGCCTTCGGAGAGCGGCCACAGCGCAGGTTCCTCGTCGCGCTTCCGGTTGTCATGGCCGGTGTCGTACTCGTCTCCGGGCTGCTCGGCCACCTCGCCGGCACCATCGACCCTCTGGGCGGGATCGGATACGGCGTGGGGACGTCGGTGGCCTACGCGGGGTTCATCCTCGTGCTGCGCAAGACCTCGGCCGGCACGCCGCATGTCGCGGGCCCGCTCGCCGAGGCCACGGCCAGCGCGGCTCTGGGCGCGCTGGTGCTCGGACTGATATTCGGCAGTTTGCGGCTGAGCATCCCGTGGCCGGCGTTCGGCTGGCTCCTGCTGCTGGCCATCAGCAGCCAGACGATCGCCTGGCTGCTGATCACCTCCTCGCTGCCCAGGCTGCCGGCGTCCATCACCTCGCTCACGCTGCTGCTGCAGCCCGCGGCCGCGCTGGTGCTGGCCGCCGTCGTGCTGGGCGAGCGACCGAGCCTCCTCCAGCTGGCTGGGGCGGCACTGGTGTGCTGCGGGGTGCTGGCGGCAAGCCGGGCCGCGCCGCGCGCCGGCGGGGGTGCGCTAGCCGAGGAGCCGCAACAAGCTTGGGGCGGCGAATTCAATGCGCAAGACGGCCTGCCCGCCGGCGAGGCGCACAGTCGTGAGGTGCGCCGGGAGGTAGGGCGAGCCCTGGGACCGCAGGAAGCCGATCATCGGCTGCAGGTACGGTGAGTTCCTCGTGCCTGCGGCACCAGCCGCTGCCACGTCGGCGGAGCGGAGCGGCATGCCCGTGCTGGCGCCAGGTGCCGAGTCGCCGAACGCCAGGATGGAGATCGGGTGGATCGCGGCCAGGCCGGCCAGGGTGACCAGGAGCCGGGTATCGACCTGGCCGTCGGCCAGCTGAGTGCGGGCAGCCGCCGAGACCGCAACCCGCTGGCTGCGCAGCAGGGGCACCGCTGCAGCCTGGCGGGCCAGCACGTCCGCGCGCACACTGGACAGGTAAGCGGCGGCCCCGTGCCTGGCGATGACGCGGATGTCGATGCGCTGGTTCCCTGACCCGAAGCTCGCGATCACGGCAGGCGCGTACACGGAACCAAGCCGCCCGCCGAGCTGGCCGCGGACGACGGCGGTCGCGACGATGACATCCGAGCGGAGCGGATCGGTCCGCCCCGGTCTCAGCCTGAGCAGGCTGGCAGCGGGTACTCCGTGCGCCCTGAGGTCCTGGCACGTCAAGGGATCGCAGGACACGATGGTCGCTGCGCTGACCTGACTGGCCACCCAGGATGCCGCCCGGTCGCGAGTGGCCCGTTCAGCGACTGCGACCGGGTGCACGTTGCCCGCGGTGCGGGTTGCCGCATGCCGGGACAGCGTGAATGCCAGCGAACCGGCAGCGAGCACGATCCCGGCCAAGGCGAAGACGCCGGCCATCCGGTAGCGGCGATAGCGCCGGCTGGCCGACGGTTGCCAGGCACCTGGCTGCCCGGGCCTTTCGCGCCCGGGCCTTTCGCGCACGGGCCTTTGGCGCCCGGGCCTTTCGCGTCCGGGCGGGACGATGGTCACGTCCCCGGCCGGATTCACCTTGCCGCCCGAAGGCGCGGAGATGGCCGCGATCGGCTGCGTCTCATCGTCCGGATCGACCGGGAACCACGGCGAGGCGGGGTGCGCAGGCGGCGCGAGCCCGGATTGCGCGTCCCGCGCGGGCGGGGCCTCTGTCTCAGCTCGAGGGACCGCCTCGGCCGGAGAGGCCGCCAGCGCCTGCAGAGCCGCCGGAGCCCGCGGGGCCGCCGCCTCAGCTCGAGGGACCGCCTGCTCCTGCTCTAGGGCGGCAGCATCAGCATCCGCATCCGCGCCCGGCATGCCCGCGTCCGCCTGTTCCCGCTCCCGGGAGGCATCAATCGCGGCCCGTAGCCGCTGCACGACGGACTCGGGCAGCACCGGCGCTGTTAACCGCCCTGGGGGCCTCGGCCCGCCGCTCCTCCCGGGCGCACGCTGGGAAAGCGGCGGGACACGGCTGTCATCATCCATGCGGCCACCCCCCAGGGACGCGTGCGGATTCGCTTTACCCGGACAGCGCAGCACACGATTAGTTCCCGGGCAACCCGAAAGCACTACTTCGTGCTTACTTAGCTACTCCAGTACCGCCTCACGAGACCCAGGGGCTTAATGCGCCTCACAAGCCTCATGGGTGCGTCAGCGTCATGGTGGAGATGCCAAGGTGGAACGCGGCCTCGGCCGCGGTATTTCCTTCGATGCGCCAGTCCTGACGGTAAATCCCTCCCTGCTGATTCTCGTCGAACCACACCAGTCCGAGTACCCCATCCTGGTGCATACCATCGAACAAGTTACCTATCTTCGCAAACTGGCCGGTGTTGGGCCCCACTGCGACCTCGGACAGCAGCACCGGCTTATCGGTGAGGGCCCGCACCTGGTCGATAGTGCGGCCGAAGACCGTGGCGAACGTGTCGGACGGCCGGAAGTAATAGCCGTCAATGCCGACCCACGAGACGTAATTCGCTCCCGGCCACCAGTCGCCGACCGGCCCCGTACCGGCGCGGTCCTGATTAACCGTCCATAGCCAGGTGACATTGCCGGCCCCCTGATCACGAAAAAGCGTCACGATATGCCGCCACGCCTGAACGAACACCGATGGCTGGACGTGCCCGTTGCCCCATGGATACCAGGGCGCGTTCATCTCATGCCCGAAGCCGATGACCACCGCATGGCCGAAGGAGCGGACGCTATCGGCGTATGAGCGCAGATATCCGTCATAAGCGCCGGCCGCGATCGCCGGCACCGATGCGTAAGTGGGATCGATCTGTACGCACGGGATGATGCCGTGACTGCGAAGTGCGCGCGCGAACGATGCAGCGAAGGGCTCGGCCCAGCCGCTGTAATAGCCGGCCATGTTCGGCTGCCTGCCTACCGCCTTGGCGAAGTCCGCGATCGGCTGGTAAGCAGGCGGCGCTCCGGGCTCGAAGACGCCCACGTAAGACGTGGGCTTCGGCGGCAGCGACGCGTGCGCGGGCCGCGGGTCGGAGGGCGTGTGAGTGAAGCGGTACCCGGTGAAGGTGAGGGCGGCGGCGGCGGCGGCCAGGGCGGCCAGCAGTGCCACGCGCGCCGATCTCTGGCCGCCCGGTCCGGTGGAATCTGAATTCATGCCGCCCGGTCCCCTGGAAAGATGACACGGCTTACGACCGCGAGGTTGAGCATGCCGAAAAAGAGCAGGACGCCGAATTGCGCCGAGCCGAGCGTCACCGTCCGCCAGATGGCCAGCACCACCCACAGCAGGGCCGTGCCGCCGCTCCACCCGGTGACGCCGATCCGGAACCGCCGCAGCGCGCTGCCCGGGGTCCGGGACGGATGCCAGCTCATCGTCTTGCCCCGGGCGCTGTCCCAGATGGAGAACACGTGCGCCCAGCCCCGGGCGATCCCCAGCGGCCAGACTGACGGCCCGTATCCCGACCGGTGCCACAGCGGGTAGAGCACGAACCCCGCGATCATGGCCGGGACGAGGACGAGGAAATTCCGCAGCCTGACCTGGCCGGGAAGAAATGCCAGCATGACTATGGGGATGACCGGCCCGAAGAACGTGAGCAGGCCGGTGTAGGCGTAGTAGAAGAACCCGGAAATGTACGTGAGCCGGGCCGGGATGCTCATTCGTATCGCCCACAGCCCGCGTGAGAACACGATCCCCGCGTTCCCGGTGCACCACCGGTACTGCTGCCGCACGAACGCGTCGAGGTTGTCCGGGCAGATGCCGGCCGTGAGCACGATGGGCAGGTAGACCATGGACCAGCCGGCCCGGCGCACGTCAAGCCCGGTGTGCACGTCCTCGGCGTAGGGGATCAGCGTCGGGCCGCCCTGCGGCTCCAGCGCGGCCCGGCGGTAGACCGCCGAGGTTCCGACGCAGACCGCCTCGCCGAGCCTGTCGCGAGCGACCTGGATCGACCGGTAGAACACTTCCTGGATGGCGCCTGCCGCGTTCTCGATCCAGGTCTGGGCAGCGCTCTCCCGGAAGTACTGGGGGGTCTGGACGATGGCTATCGCCGGGTCGTCCAGGTAGGGAAGAGTCTCCGTGAGGAAGTCGCGGCGTGGCGCGAAGTCGGCGTCGAGGATGACCAGGTACTCGCCCGTGGTACGCGCGAAGGCGTACCGGAGGTTGCCGCTCTTCTTGCAGGCGCGCAGGTCGGGCCGGCGGATGTAGCAGAAGCCGTAGGACTCCGCGTCCGCCCGGGCCTCGTCGCAGGGCCCGTCGTCGAGCACGTAGGCCTGGGCCGGGCCGGGGTAGCCCGCGATGAGCTCGAACACGGCGCCCCAGGTGTTGCGGAGTATGTCGATCGGCTCGCCGCAGATCGGCAGGTAGATATCGACGCTGGGATAGCTCGCGGGGTGCCAGGCCCCGGTACGCGCCCGGTGGGCAGCAAGGTCGAACCCGCGGCCGGTGAAGTTCACCGGCAGGCTGATTGCCTGGTAGGCGACGTACGTGGCGGTGAAGGCAAGGAACGGCCACAGCCTGGGATCGTGCAGCTCAAACCGGATCTGGCTGACGATCAGGCAGGTCGCGCTGACTGCGAGGGTGAACGCCAGGTAAGGGAGGTTCCGCTGGATGTAGACGTGTTTTTCGCTGTCGCTGGGGGGCGATGGGAGGGTCAGGGCGGGCCGAGGGCGAGGCGCGCCTGCGGTGATGCCCGTGCCTGCCGGTGGTTTCAGCCAGGCTGCCCCGGTGGTGCTCACGGGTGCGCCTCGTATCGCCAGATGACGTACGTGCCCTGGCCGATGGGCGGGATCTCGATGCCGTAGGGGACGACGTCGATGATGCGGTAGTGGTGGCTGCGGCGAAGGTCGGCGGCGATCTGCCGGTCCAGGGCGGTCGTGTCGGTGAAGTTCAGCGCGACGAGGGAGAAGTAGCCGCGAGTGATGAACTCGGCGAACACGCCTGCGTTGCCGTCTCCGGTGACGCCAGAGGTGCTGACCGGGCCGCCCGTGCTGGCTCCTGAGGGCAGCACGATGTTGCGCGTGCTGGACCATCGCTGCCACTGACTGCCCGCCGGCAGGTAATAGCGCGCGAGGGACGCGTCCTCGACCAGCAGGTTCCCGGTGCCGTGGCCGGCCAGCGGGCGGAATATCGCCAGGAAGCTGGACGCGTTAGGCCAGTCCGTGGAGAACACCCGGGACTGGCTGGCCCCCAGCCCGGCCGGGAAGGTCAGCGCGATCACGCAGGCCGCGCCGGCGACGGCACGCATCCGGCCAAGGGGCGCTGCCGCGACGAGCCTGTCCACGGCGTAGCCAGCGGCGATGGCAGCGAACCAGGCACCCAGCACCACGTGCTTGTTCAGTGAGGCACCGGTATGCAGGCGTGCCTGCTCGAGCGGCGCGAGCAGCGCGGCTACCGCCAGGACGGCTAGCAGCCACGTCCTCGGTCCCCCTGCCGGCCAGCCCAGCTGAAGATCAGGCCGCACACCGCCAGGACGAAGACGAGGCCGGTCCAGGCCCAGGAACCGGTCAGCACCGACAGCGGGGAGTCGGTGCCGGCGACCCGCGCCAGCGTCGTCTGCCCGATCCCGGTGCGGTACGAGCTGCCGCCGATGAGCAGTCCCGCCGTCAGCAGGGCGACCACGACGAGCAGCACGATCGCGCACCGCCTGGCCGCTAGCCTGCCGCCGGATTGCAACGTGGTGAGCAGCACGAGCGCGAGCACGACCGGGTCGAACAGGGCGGACCAGTACGCGGCGGCGTTGGCAACCGCCAGTGCGGCGCCGGCCGCCACCATCCAGCCGGTTCCCTCCGCCCGGTCCGCCGGGCGGACCGCGCACCATGCCGCCAGCGCGACCAGGAGCACCGCCAGCGCATCGTAGGTGGCGAACGCCCCCAGATGAAGGGTCGGGCCCGAAACCGCGAACAGCGCCGCGGCGAAAAACGCTGCCCGGCGCCCGAACAGCCGCGGCGGCACCCCATAGCAAAGCGGTCGCTCCCACCATGAAACCCAGCGACAGGATCCGCGCCGCAGCCAGCCCCCCGATGCTGTCCGCCAGCGCGCCCGCCGCCGGGTAGATGACCGGCGCCCCGGAGAAGTAGGGCGCGAACGGCGGGACCGCCGTGCCGTGCAGCAAGTGCGCCCACTCCAGATGCCCGGCCCACAAATACGTGGCCTCATCCTGGAACGCCGTATCGGCCCCCACCAGCCGAAGCGACAGCGCCGCCTGCACCGCCAGCACGACCAGCAACGGCCACCCGCCCGGGATACGCAGCCCGCGCATACCCGGCGCCGGGACGCGTTCCCGCCTGCCCGCGGCGAGCCTGCGGTGCGCGGCCGGTCCGGCAGCAGGCGAGCCCGGTATCCGGGCGCTGTCCCGGATGCTTCCCCTCGGCCGGTCGTTCATGACACCCGCCTTGCCAGCGCGTCGGCGCCCCGGCGGAACGCGGCGAACGCCGCTGGCCCGCTGAGCCGCCAGTCGTGGGGCCCAGCGACATTGACGTTGAACCACACGAATCCCAGCAGCCCGTAAGCGCGAATGCCGGTGAACAGGTCCGCGATCTTGGCTGGCTGACCGGCCGCTGGCGCGACGCTTGTCTCGGAGATGAGTATCGGGTCGAGGGTGAGCGCGCGCACGGCCTTGATCGTCGGCCCGAACAGCGAAGCGAACGTCAGGGACGGCTTGAGGTAATAGCCGTCCATCCCCACCCAGTCCACATAGGAGCTGCCCGGCCACCAGCGGGCTGGAGACGGGATTCTCTCGTGCTTGTCCATGACGTTGACCGTCCACATCCAGGTCACGTTGCCGGCGCCTCGCCGCCGGAACACGGTGACGATGTGCCGCCACGCGGCCACGAACACCGCCGGTGATGCGTGCCGTCGGGCCCACGAGTACCAGTCGCCGTTCATCTCATGGCCGAAGGAGAGGATCACCCGATGGCCGAAAGCCCGCACCGAGGCAGCAAAGGACCGCAGGTAAGCGTCATAGCGACCCGAGGCGATCGAGGCGAGACTGATTCCCGTCGGGTCGATCTGCACCAGCGGCACGGCGCCATGACTGTTGACCGTCGCGGCGAACCCCGCCTGGAACCGCTCCATCCATCCGCTGTAGTACGCGACCACCTTCGGCCTGACCCCGGTAGCCGCGGCGAAGGCACTGACCCCGGCGTATGACTGAGGTTCCCCGGGCTCATATATGCCGAGGTAGCTCCCGGCTGACGCAGCCGCCGCGGGACCGCCGGACCCGCCGGACAGGCGGATCACCAGGCCGACCGCGGCCACGGTGATGATGGCCGCCGCGACCGCGATCCGCAGCAGCCGGGTCCGCCCGCGCGTGCGGCGCCCCGGGCGCGGGCGCGGCAGGGGGCGGGCCGCATCCTGGCCGGCCAGGTGGCGTAGTTGCGATACGACCTTCCTGTGACGGCCCGTGTTCTGGCTGTCCGTCATGTTCTCATCCAGGGCGCTCCGGCCCGGAGCTCGATCGTTCATGCGGGGGCCCTCCGCCACGTGCCGGCGCCGCGGCGGAATGCGGCGTATGCCGCCGGCCCGCTGAGCCGCCAGTCCCGGGTTCCCTTGGCGTCGAACCATACGAACCCCAGCAGTCCGTACGAGCGAACGCCAGCGAACAGGTCAGCGATCTTTGACGGCTGGCCGCCGGCAGGCGTGGCACCTGTCTCGGCGATAAGAATCGGGGCGAGAGTCAGCGCGCGCACGGCCTTGATCGTCGGCCCGAACAGCGAGGCGAAGGTCCAGGACGGCTTGAGGTAATAGCCGTCAATCCCGACCCAGGTCACATACGAGTCACCGGGCCACCAGGGCGCCGGGGACGGTATCCCGCCGTTCGCAGCGATGATGTTGACGGTCCACAGCCAGGTGACGTTGTCGGCGCCCTGCTGCCGGAAAAGCGTGACGATGTGACGCCACGCGGCGACGAACACCGCCGGTGACGCGTGCCGGTATCCCCAGGAGTACCAGTCGCCGTTTACCTCGTGGCCGAAGCCGATGATCACCGCCTTGCCGGTCTTCGCCCCGTAACTGGCCACGCTGGTGGCGAAGGTCTGGAGGTACGTGTCGTACACGCCGGCGATGATGGCCGCCAGGCGGATATTCGACGGGTCAATCTGGATGAACGGCACGACTCCGTTGCGGGCCGCCTGGAGAGCGAACGCGGACTTGAACGTCTCGGGCCAGCCGCTGTAGTAGAGCGCGAGGTTGAGTGGCGCGGAGGTCGCCTCGGCGAGGGTCTCGAACGGCGTGTAGCTGTCGGGAACGCCCTTGGCGAACGAGCCCAGATAGGAACCGGGGTGAGCGGGCAGCGTCACCCGCACCGGATGGCGGCTGAAGGTCCCGATCGCAAGCGCGCCGCTGGCGGCTAGCTGCGGCGTCGCACCCAGCGGCCTGGTCACCCGTGACACGCCCGCCGTGGCAACGCCCACGAGGGCGGCCACGCCTGCGCCGATGACGAGAGCGCCGACGATGCCGTGCAGCTTCCCGCCGAGCCTTCGGCCGAGCTTGATCACGGACGCGTAGCCGCGAACGGCGAGCTCACCAGCGCGGACCGCAATCCCCCGGCTCGTATGACGGCCGCGCCGGGGAGGCTGCGGCCACAGAGCCGGCGGTTCGGCTCCGGCCCCGTCATACAGCCTTCCTTCCGGGGAATATCAGCCGGCCGATGATGATCGCGTTGATGACGCCGAGAATGGCCACGATCGTGAACCTGAGCGAACCGGTCTGTTCCAGGCGCCAGGCGGCCAGGGCAAGCCAGGTGAAGGCCAGCGTGCCGTTCCACAACGTGACGCCCCACCAGAACCGGCGGGTGGCATCGGCCGGCCCGCGTGTCGGCTGCCAGGACATGACCTTGCCACGGGAATAGTCCCAGATCGCGAGAACCTGGGCCCAGCCGACCGCGATGGCGAGGGGCCAGAGCCTGGGGCTGTAGGGCGCGTGGTGCCACAGCGGGAACAGGATGGTGCCGGTGACAACCGCGGGGAGCAGGAGCAGCACATTGCGCAGGCGGATCTCGCCGGGCAGGAACGCGAGCAAGGTGATCGGTATCAGCGGCACGATCAGGGTCCGGAGCGCGGTGGTGAGGTTCCAGAGCCAGCCGGCGATGTAGGGCAGCCGGGACGTCCACCTCATCCGGACCCGCCACATGTGCCTGGTCCAGATCAGTGAGGTGGCCCCGCAGCACCACCGGTACTGCTGGCGCATGAAGTTGTCGAGCACGGACGGGCAGATCCCGGCTGCCACCGGGAGGGGAAGGTAGGTGAGCTGGTAGCCCTGGTAGCGCACGTCAAGCCCGGTGTGCGAATCCTCGGCGTAAGGAATCACCGTAAACCCGCCCATCGCCTCGAGCGCCGCTCTGCGGTAGACGGCGTTGGAGCCAACGCACAGTGCCGACCCGAACCGGTCACGCGACACCTGCACGGTCCGGTAGAACACTTCCAGCATCGGGCTTGCCGCCCGCTCGACCCAGGTCTGCCGTGAGCTGACCCGGAAGAACTGCGGGGTCTGCACGATCCCGATGTCGGGCTTGCGCATGTAGGGCAGCGTTTCGGCGAGGAAGTCCGCTCGTGGCCGGAAGTCAGCGTCGAAGATCACGATGTGATCACCGCCCGTGCGCCGGAAGGCGTAGTTGAGGTTGCCCGCCTTCTTGTGCTCGCGCACGTGAGGCCGGCGCACGTAGACGAACCCGAACGCGCGGGCCTGTGCCATCGCATCGTCGCTGGGACCGTCGTCCAGCACGTATACGCGGATGTCTCCCTGGTATGCCTGGACGACCTCGAAGACGCCCCTCCAGGTATTGCGCAGGACCTCGATCGGCTCACCGCAGATGGGCAGGAAGATATCCACCGACGGGTAGTGCTCCGGCTGCCACCTGCTGACCAGCCGGTTATGGCCGGCCAGGTCAAAGCTGCGGCCGGTGAAATTGACCGGCAGGCTCACGGCCTGATAGGCGAGATAGACCAGCGTATAAATGCTGAATACTGGAATCACATACGGGAGAACGGTGAAGTTGCGAACCTCAAACCATACCTGAGCGACAATGAGACAGCAGGCAGATATGAACAGTGCCGTAGCCAGAAACGGAAGTGACCGCCACGAATACGAGAACTTCTCCGCATTGTCAGGAGGCTCGGGGAGTACGTACCCGGACCACCGGTGCCGTCCCTCGCGAGGGACCGCCGGTGCGGTCACCGCCGCGATCCCATACGAGCCCAGAGCATGTAGGAGCTGCTGAATGATGTGGTCCTGTAAGGAATGCGGGCGATCAGCTGGTAGCCGCCGGAACTGACCATGTCGTACACGGCTCGCAGATCAATATTGTGCTGGCAGGCGGACTGACTGCTCTTTTTGCTTGGGTCATATTTCCCGCAGCTGCCGCCGCCGGCCGCATAGGCCAGCAGAATGAATGCGAATTTGCGTTCCCTGATTGCCGCGGCCTCAGCCGACGGTGACCACGGGACGCTTGTTATCAGCTGCCAGGGCTCGATGTCCTGGAGATAATAATCGAATGTCGGCGTATCGTCGACCGCCAGCGCCTGCGGGTGACCTTGCAATGCAGCATCGAGTACGGGAAGCACCGGTCCCGTGTTCGCCCAGTCCCCGAGGTGATTTGACGCGAGCATAGTTCCCGATACTGTCATCAGTATAATGGCTGCAATTACTGTCCTCAGGGCACCGCGAGCCTTGACCGCAGGGACTGCGCGGATAAAGGTGGCCAATGCGTACCCGGCTACCGCCGCGGCGAACCAGCCGCCGAATGCCACATGCTTGAAGAGGCTTGTGAAGACCTGGATGCGGGCCTGCTCGGCGGGCACGAGGAACGCCGCCGCGGCAAGTGTGCAGGCAAGCAGCCTGTCCGGCCCGGCTCGCGTGACGCAGAACGCGGTGACTGCCCCGATGACGCTAAGCGCTGCAACGGCACCAACCCAGCCAGCGCTAACGAACAGGATGCCGAATACCGACCAGTTACCCTGTGCCCGCGACAATGTAGTAGAGGAGATACCGGCCCAGTAAGGTTTCCCGCCCAGGGCCAGCACCGCCGTGATCCCGACGGCCAAGCTCCCCGCCGCCAGCAACCCGGAAAGGGCACCTGCCCGGCGCCCGAGCGTTCGCCAGTGCATGCTGGCTATGACCATCAGCACTACCGGATCGAAGAGAGCGGTCGCATACTTAGTGGCATCAGCAATGACCAGGGCTGCCGCCGCAAGCAGGATCACCCCCGTCCTGCGAGGGAGGGAACGGCATTCTGCTGCGCGTATGCCCAGCCAGGTTGCCATCGCCAGCATGAACAGCGCCATCGCGTCATAGGTGGCGAATGAAGCTAAATACTGAGCTGATCCCAGCGCGGCAAACAGTGCCGCGGCGAACACCGCAGAGTGGCGGTCAAACACGCGCCGGGTGACGCCGTGCAGGAGAACAGTCGCGCCAAGCGTGAAGCACAGTGACAGGATCCTCGCCGCGGCGAGGCCGCCGAGGCTGTTGGCGACCGCGCCGATGACCGGGTAAACGACAGGCGCGCCTGAGAAGTAGGTTGCGAATGAGGGAAGCGGGGTGTGGTGCAGCCAGTTCGACCATTCCAGGCGTCCGGCCCACAGGTACAGCGCCTCATCGCTGAACGCGGTGTTGCTCCATACCAGCCGCAGCGACAGAACAGCCTGGACGGTGAGGATGACCGTCAGCGACAGCCCGGGTATGCGAACGCTGTCGGAGGTCCCGGGAGTCCGCTGCCGGTTCGCTGCGGGGACAGCGGCCGCGACCTCACGGTGTCGCTGGCCTGGCTCGTTTGCTCCGGCAAGGCCGATCATCGTGGTGAGCGCTGCATGCTGCGGCGCGGCGGGACCACCGGGGGCTGCCCCCGGTGGATGCACGGTGGTGCTCACCAGCGCGGCTCCGCGTCGGCGGCGGGAGACCCCCGCGTTCCGGCCGTGGCCCGGAAGCCAGTTCGTGTCAGGGAGACCTCAGTCACCCCCGCAACCCGCACCATGCGCGACCACCGTCACAAGAAGTAGCGATACTCCCCCATTAGGGCTACCACATACGGAATCTACTGTTTGGGCCGCCGCGGGGGGCCCATTTGCGGAATTTAGCCCTGGTGACTGCTTTCCCGTCGGTAATCGGGGGAATTGCCGGGCTGACGCTAGTGAGCATTGTGAGGCATGTGAATAATACTCAACAGAGGTTCAGGTGTTGTTCGGAGCACTGGTCCCGTTGGTGAGAGAGGCGTTGCTGGCTGCCCGGCTCGTCCCGCCTGGATTCAGTGGGCCGGGCTCATCCCTTCGGCTGGGTGAGGTCGTAGACGGTCTGGCCGCCGACGGTCTTGGACGTGAAGTGCGCGGCCACCCAGGAAGCGATCGCGGACGAGCCCCGGCCGCCGCCGAAGCTCTGGCTGCCGCGTCCTATGTAGTAGTGGATCTCGTGCTTGGCCACCATCGCCTGGAACTCTGCGAGCGTCGGCGCCGGGTCGGTGCCGTTGAAGCCGCCGATCGCCATCACCGCGTCGCCGGTGGCCAGTTCCAGCGGCGCCGCCTGCTGTGAGCCTTCGGTGGCAGCGACCCACGTGTAACCGGACGCGCCGCCCGTCAGCAGCTGGGTGAGCACGCTGCTCACCTGGGTGTTCCCGCTGAGTCCGCCACCGAAGCCGCCCCTGCCGCCGCCGAAGCCGGGCGGGCGGCCAGCGAACCCGGCCGGGCGGCCAGCAGACCCGCCGCCCGGCGCCTGGTTCGCGCCCGGCGCGCCCTGGCCAGCGCCGGCCGCACCCGGAGCGCCGCCGAAGCCGCCGCCCCGGCCGAAGCCGCCCCCCCGGCCGAAACCGCCACCGCCGAAGCCGCCACCGCCGAAGCCCCCGGGTCCGCCGCCGGGGCCGCCGAACGCCGCGGTCTGCGGTCCCGCCGACGGAAGCGCTCCCGAGTGCGCCGTCGCCACCGTCTCGACGGCGTACGCGGCCGGCCCGGCCAGGCCGGCCAGCAGGGCCAGCGCGACCGGAACCCCGGCCAGAGCCATCCGGCCGCGGCCGGTCCTGGCCAGTCCCGTGAGCCACGGCCCGGCGAGGATCGCGGCCGCGCCGGCCAGCCCGGCGAGCAGCACCACCGCGCGCAGCCACGGCTGCCACGACGGCGTCCGGCCGAGCAGCTGGTACGCCCAGATGGCCGTGACGACCAGGGTGGCGGCCGCGACGATACGGCCGGGCCACCCGCGGCGCGCCCGCCAGGCTGCCACCGCCCCGATGCCGACGAGCGCGCCGATCGCGGGGGCGAGAGCGACCATGTAGTAGGGGTGGATGATACCGCTCATGTAGCTGAACACCAGCCCGGTGCAGAGCAGCCATCCGCCCCACAGCAGGACCGCGGCCCGGGTCCGGTCGGTCCGGGCGGCGCGCCGGGTGACCCAGAGCAGGGCCAGCATCGAGATGAGCGCGGCCGGCAGCAGCCAGCTGACCTGCCCGCCGAACTGGGCCGAGAAGAGCCGGGTGAGGCCCGTCGGGCCGCCGAAGCGGCTGCCTCCGGGCCCGCCGCGTCCGCCGATGGACCCGGTCTCGTTGCCGGTGAGCCTGCCGAGGCCGTTGTAGCCGATGGTGAGCTGCAGGATGCTGTTGCTGGTGGACCCGCCGAAGTACGGACGGCTGGCGGCCGGCGTCAGCTGCGCGATCAGCACCCACCAGCCGGCGCCCGCCACGATGCCCGCCCCGGCCACCAGCACCTGCCAGATCCGCTTGCGGAGCCTGACCGGCCCGGCCCACAGGTAGGCCAGCGCGAACCCGGGCACGACCAGGAATGCCTGCAGCATCTTGGCCAGGAATGCGAAGCCGAGCAGGACCCCGGCCGTCACGAGCCACCTGGTGCGGCCGGCCTCGATCGCGCGCACCGTCGCGTACGCGGCGGCGGTCATCAGCAGGACGAGGAGCGCGTCCGGGTTGTTGAACCTGAAGATCAGCACGGCGGCCGGCGTCAGCGCCATCACCAGACCGGCCAGCAGCGCGGCCGCCGGGCCGGACCAGCGCCGGACGGCCGCGTACAGGATCGCGACCGACGCAACTCCCTCGAGGGCCTGCGGGACTAGCAGGCTCCAGTAGTTGACGCCGAAGACGCGGGCGGACAGCTCCATCACCCACAGCGAGCCCGGCGTCTTGTCCACCGTGATGAAGTTGGACGAGTCGAACGAGCCGAAGAAGAACGCCTTCCAGCTCTTCGTGCCGGCCTGGACCGCGGCCGCGTAGAAGTCGTTGGCCCAGCCGTTCCGGCTCAGGTCGAAGAGGTAGAGCACGGCGGTGAGCCCGAGCAGGCCGAGCAGCGCCGGCCGGACCCACCGGGGGTCGGCGCTGGCCGCGGAGCAGGCGGCCGAAGCGGCCGTGGGCCAGGGCGCGCCGGGCGGCGAGCGCGTGCTGGGGCGTCGTCGTGGCGGCGGTCATCGGGCCCTCCCGTTCGGCTGGCTGGGCTCGAGGACGTTGACCGGCCGCAGGACGCCGGGTCCGGGCCCCGGGCCCGGGCCAGCGCCGAACACCCAGCTCCGGTACAGCAGGAACCGCAGGATCGTCGCCGCCAGGTTGGCCGCCACGAGCACGCAGACCTCCCAGCCCAGGCCCGGGCTGGCGGAAACCGCGTGCAGTCCGGCGAGCGCGCCCGAGGTGAGCGCGAGCCCGGCGGCGAACGCGATCAGGCCCTTGACCTGGTGGCCGGCGGCGTGCCTGCGGCCGCGGATGCCGAACGTCACCCGCCGGTTGGCCGCGGTGTTGGCCACCGCCGTGGCCAGCAGGCTGACCGCGTTGGCGGCCAGGGCCGGCAGCACGGCGCGCAGCAGCAGGTAGAGGATGAGGTAGGCGACCGTGCTGAGCACGCCGATGCTGATGAAGCTGGCCAGCTGGCGGGCAAGGCCCATGGGTGCGCTCTGCCCGTCCGGCCAGGAACCGGCGCGCAGCTCGGGCACCTTGATGGTGCCGCGCAGCAGGCCGCTGCCCAGGCGGGCAATGCCGCGCAGATCCGCCAGCGCCGTCGCCAGGACGTCCACCCGGGAGTCGGCGTCGTCGATCCAGTTGACCGGCACCTCGTGGATGCGAAGCCCGGCCCGCTCGGCGAGCACCAGCAGCTCGGTGTCGAAGAACCAGCCGGTGTCCTCGGTGAGCGGCAGCAGCACCCGGGCCTGCTCGCGCCTGATCGCCTTGAAGCCGCACTGGGCGTCGGAGAAGCCGGTTCCCAGTGATGCGTGCAGCAGCAGGTTGTAGCCGCGGGAGATGACCTCACGCCTCGGCCCGCGGATCACCCTCGACCCGCGGGCGAGCCTGGTCCCGATGGCCAAGTCGCTGTGCCCGGACAGCAGCGGCGCCACCAGCGGCAGCAGCGCATTGAGGTCGGTTAACAGGTTGACGTCCATGTAGGCCAGGACGTCCGCCGTGCTGGCCGACCAGGTCGCCCGCAGCGCCCTGCCACGGCCCGGCTGATCAAGGTGCACGGCGCCGACCTCGACGAACTCGCGGCACAGGCCGGTGGCGACCGCCCAGGTGCGGTCGGAGCTGCCGTTGTCGGCGATGGTGACCCTGGCGGTGAACGGGAACCGCTCGCGCAGGTAAGCACAGAGCCGTCGGACGCTGGGGGCGAGATCGCGCTCCTCGTTCCGCACCGGCACGACGATCTCTACCTGGGGCCGCGCACCGCCGTCGAGAAAACTCGCGTCGAAGGCACAGTCATAGGACGTCATGGCCCAGAGAATCGGCGGCAGGACTGCGCGGCGGCTCCGCCGGGCCTGTGCGCCCGCTCTGAGCCGGACAGGCCCGCGCCGGGCACAAGCTCAGCGCAAGGCGGCTCCCAGGCGGCTGAGAAGTGCCTGGTCAGCTACCGGCCTGGTCCTCGACCAGCGTCGGCTTGAGCTCGAGCAGCCGGGCGAGCAGGCCGTTCACGAATGCCGGGGAAGCGTCGGTGGACAGCGAGCGGGCCAGCTGCACGGCCTCGCTGATCGCCACGCCGTCCGGCACGTCGGCCGCCCAGAGCAGCTCGTATGCGCCGATCCGCAGGATGTTGCGGTCTACCGCCGGCATCCGGTCCAGCGTCCAGTCCGCCGCGTGCTCGGCGAGCAGCTCGTCGATGCGCTCCCGGTGCAGCTGGACGCCGCGGACAAGCTCGGCCGCGTAGGGCGAGACCGGCGGGCTGGCGTCGGCAACCCGCTCGTCCAGCAGCTCGAGGACCGGCTCACCCCGCAGCTCGGCCTCGTACAGCACGTCGAGGGCGCGCTTGCGTGCCTTGCTGCGTGCGGGCATGGTCCCGGGTTCCTGACTGAGGCTGACGGCTGGGTCAGGCGCGGCTGAGGTACTCGCCGGTGCGGGTGTCTACCCTGACCTTCTCGCCGGTCGAGATGAACAGCGGGACCTGCACCTGCGCGCCGGTCTCCAGCGTGGCCGCTTGGTGCCGCCGGTGGACCGGTCGCCCTGAACGCCCGGGTCCGTCTGGGTGATCGTCAGCTCCACCGCCGCGGGCAGCTCCACGTACAGCGGCACGCTGTCGTTGAACGCCACGGTGACCATCTGCTCCTCGAGCAGGAAGTTCGCGGCGTCGCCCACGACCGCGGCCGGGATCCGCGGCTGGTCGTAGTCGCGGGTGTCCATGAAGACGAAGTCCTCTCCCTCGCGGTAGAGATACTGCATCTCCCGCCTGTTGACGTTGGCCACGTTGACCTTGACGCTGGCGTTGAAGGTCCTGTTGACGACCTTGCCGGACATCACGTTCTTCAGCTTGGTGCGCACGAAGGCGCCGCCCTTGCCGGGCTTGACGTGCTGAAACTCCACGACGTTCCAGAGCTGGCCGTCGATGCTCAGCGTCATCCCGTTCTTCAGGTCATTCGTCGTGGCCACGTCTGGTCTCTCCTGGATGCGCTAGCCGATCGCGCCCGCGCGGTTACAGCGCGAGCAGTTCCCTGGTGGTCGTGGTGAGCAGTCCTCCGTGTCCCGGGGGCCCGGAGGTTACTTCTCCGTCTACCACGAGGACGTCCTCAATCCGGACGCCGCCCCTGCCGGGCAGGTATACACCTGGCTCGATGGTGACCGGGACCCGGGCAGTGAGTCTACCCGTGCTTGCGGCCCCGAACATCGGTGCCTCGTGCACCTCCAGGCCCACGCCGTGGCCCAGCCCGTGCTGGAAGTGCTTGCCGTGGCCGGCGTCGCCGATCACATCCCTGGCCGCGGCGTCAACCTCCGCCAGCCCGGCACCTGGCCTGGCGGCGGCCAGGCCGGCCCGCTGGGCCCGCGCCACGAGCTCGTAGGTGTCACGCTGCCACTGCGCGGGCTCCCCCAGGCTGACGGTCCTGGTCATGTCCGCGTGGTACCCGCGGTAGCGGGCGCCGAAGTCGATCGTCACCAGGTCGCCGCGCCGCAGCGGCCGGTCGCCGGGCACGTGGTGCGGGATCGCGCCGTTCGGCCCGCTGGCCACGATCGTGTCGAAGGCCGGGGCGTCCGCGCCGAGATCGACCATCCGGCGCTCGAGAGCGGTCGCCAGCTGCCGCTCGGTGATATCAGGCCTGATCGCCGGCAGCAGCTCCTCGAACGCCAGGCAGCTGATCCGGCAGGCGGCCGCGAGCAGGTCGAGCTCCGCGACATCCTTGACCGTGCGTAGCTCCTCTATTTCCTGCCCGAACGGCGACAGCTCCACCCCCGTCGCCGCAGCGGCGAGTTTCTCGTGGCTGGCCACGGTCAAGTCGTGCGCCTCGAACAGCAGCCTGCGGTACCCCCGCTCCGCGGCCAGGGCGCCGAACGCCGGCACCAGGAACCGCTCGGTCAGCAGCTCGAGATCCGCGGCATCCCGTTCGGCGGCGAGCGCGTACCGCGAGTCCGTGGCGAGCACGCAGCCGCCGGCGGCCGGCACCAGCAGTGCGGCGTTGGAGCTGGCCAGGCCGGTGAGGTACCGGACGTTCGGCAGGCGGGTGATCAGCGCCGCGTCGGCGTCCAGCGCGACCACCCGCGCCTGGGCGCGCTCGCGCCGGGCGGCGTGCATCTCGGGCATAGCGCAGACTGTACGCCCGAACCCGGCGGCGGCGATCTGCCGGACATCACGGAGTCTGCGGGGGGCGGCACCCGCCAGCAGCGGCGAAGACCCGCCGGACGTCACGGAGCCGCCGGGACGGCCCGGCACCACGCATTCGCGGGGGTCGCCTGAGTCACGGAGTCATCGGAGCCGCGCGGGCCGGGGCAGGCCGACCTGCGACCGGCTGGGCGGCGCCTGGCTGGGCCACTCCCGGCTGAGCAGTGCCCCGGTGGGCGCGGGCCGCAGGGCTTGCGACCGCGATGACGAGGCCGGTAAGCAACAGCACCGCCGCGACGACGGCCAGACAGATGACCACGTTCCTGTCGATTGCCTGCTCTACCCGGCCGAACATCCGCAACTGCCTCCCAGGGCACGAAACGGGTTCACCGTAGCGGCGCGGCGACTCTCCGCGCCACCGCAACACACACATCCCGCTTCTGTGCTTGTCCCTTCCCGCGACGGCCCGAGCTACCCCGCTGTCTCGCATCCTGAGACGGCCCGCGACATTCCATGCGGTGCGCGAGTACATATCAGGCCAAACTCGGACGGTACTTTTGCGTACCGCATGGAAAGTGGATCAGAGCGTGATGATCAAGCTGGCGAGAGCTCGTGCGCGGTGACGGTGCTGCGGGGCTGGTAGCGGCTCAGGAGCGCGGTGAGATCGGCGACGGCCGAGGCAACGTCAGCCTCCGCGGTCTCGTGCTGGGCCTCGGTGACGATGAGCGCCTCGACGGTGCTGGCGATGGTGGCGCTCTGCGCGCTCTGCCGCCAGCACCAGCGCCGGGCGGCCACAACGTTGTCGTCATCGGTGAAGATCACCTCACCGGGATCCGGGGAAACGCTGCCGGAAGAGCCGAGGTCGGTGAAGTGCTCGGTGCCGGTGGCGAACCGGACCGTGATGGCACCGGCGATGCCTGCCCGGTCAATCACCGCGACGGGCATGGCGTAGCGGATCGAGACGAGGTTGCCGATATCGACGAGGCTGTTGAGGGCGGGGATGTCACCGCGCTTGACGAGCCTGCGCAGCAGCGCCTCGGCGGCGTTGCGGTACTGGGTCGGCTTCGCGCCGAACCGGGTGAACGCCCGGCGCCAGGCGGCAATCGAGGGCAGATCCGCGATCGGCGTCACGGCCAGCCGGGCGCAGGCGGCTTGCTGCTCGGCCTGGTACTCCGCCACCAGATCCGGCGGGCTCGGCCCATTTCCCAGCCCGGTCGCGTGGATCACCCCGGCGCGGATCTCCGGGTACTGGGCGGCGACCGCCTGGTCGTAGCCGAACATCACGATGCCTCTCCTGTCAGTACCGACCCTGCCACCGACCGGCGCGACGGCTCCGGGTCCGGAACCGGGTCCGGCACCGGGGCCGGGACCGGCAGCTGAGCCGGTCCGGCCGCGCGCGACCGCCGCGTCCGGAGGCCGGCCACCAGGCCGCTGACGACCACGAGCATGCCCAGCCAGACGAGCGGGCGCGGCGCCTGGCTGCCCGCGGCGATGCCGGTCACCGCGGCCGCGGCCGGCGCGATGCCGGTGAGCAGGCCCATGGGTCCGGCCCCGAGCGCGGCGACGGCGGAATACCAGAGGACGAAGGCCACCGCGGTCATCACGGCCAGGTAGCCCACGGCCGCCCAGTTGGCCGCCGTCAGCCGCGTGACGGAGGACGGCCCGGTAACCACACTGAGCACGATTAGCATGATCGCGCCGATCCAGGTCGAATGCAGCGACACCCCCCATCCCCCCTGCCGGGCCAGGACCGGAACGGCCAGCAGCGTGAACGCGGACTCGCATCCCAGCGCGACCGCCGCCCAGCCGACGCCGGCTGCGTCGGTCCGGCCGGTGCCCTCGACCAGGACGCCGCCGGCGGTGACCACCAGGGCGGCCAGCACGATCGCCCGGCGGGGTGCCTGGTGCTCCAGCAGCGGGCCGATGACGCCGAGCAGGACCGGCACGCAGGCCACTGCGACCGCGATCACCGCCGGTTCCGCATGTGCCACGCCCCGCACGACGGCGACATTGAACAGCACCAGTCCGGTGGCGGCGATGCCCGCGAGCCACAGCCACTCCCGGCCTCGCGGACGGACGACCGGGGCGCGGGCCGACCTGGCCAGCGCGAGCAGGATGAGCACCGCCGCGGCGTAGCGGACCGCCTGGGCGGCGAACAGCGGAGCGTGGATCAGCGTCCGGGAAACGCCGACGCTGCTCCCGACCATGGTCATGGCGACGACGCCGGCGGCCAGGCGCGGCGCCGCGGACCGGAGGGGCGTCGTAGACGTTGGCATAGGTTCACTCTGCGGTCAGAATGGCCTCATGGACAGGGCCAATGAAGACCCAGGTAACCGGTCCATAATGCTCGGGACGGACTTCCTGCAGCTGAATCGTCGTGATGCGCCCCCCGGCGGGCTGTCCGACTGGCTGGCCCGGCGGCTCCGCCTGGCGATATCGGACGGGCGGCTTCCGGTGGGCAGCAGGCTGCCCGCCAGCCGGGTCCTGGCCGCCGAGCTGGGCGTATCGCGCGGGGTGGTCACCGAGGCCTACCAGCGGCTGACCGAGGACGGGCATGTCGCGGGGCGCGGGCGCCGCGGGACGATCGTCGTCGCTGCCCCGGCAGGGCCGCTCGTCGCCACACCGCAAGCCGGAGCGCCGCAGGCGGGGCAGCACGCCGCAGCGCCGCAGGCGGGGCAGCACGAGGCGGGACAGCACACCGCAGCGTGGCAGGCCGGAGCGCCGCAGGTGGGGCAGCACGCCGCAACGCCGCAGCAAGCCGGAGCACCGCAGGCCGGGCGGCAAGCCGGAGCACCGCAGGCGGGGCAGCACGCCGCAGCGGGGCAGCACGCCGGAGCGGTGCAGGCGGTGGCTAGCGCTCTGTTCGCCGGCGTTCCTGACGCGGCGATCTTCGAGGAGATGCGGGCCGTTCCGGCCCGGATCGACCTGTCGCCGGGCGTGCCCGACCTAGCGGCATTCCCGCGCATGGCGTGGCTGCGCGCCGAGCGGTCCGTGCTGAACGAGCTCTCGCCCGCGGATTTCGGGTACGGGGATCCTCGCGGTGCGCCGGCGCTGCGGCAAGCCGTCGCCAGCTGGCTGGCCCGCACCCGCGGGATCCGGGCGGATCCGGGCGCGGTGATCATCGTGGCCGGCGTCGCGCAGGCGCTCAGCCTGCTCGCGCCGGTGCTGCGGCAGGACGGAATCTCCGCGGTAGCGGTGGAGGATCCCGGCTCGCTCGGCACTCGCCAGCAGTTGCAGACGGGGCAGCTGGATACCCCGCCCGTCCGGGTCGATTCCGCCGGGCTCCGCATCGACGAGCTCCGTGCCAGCGGCGCCCCGGCGGTCCTGCTGACCCCGGCGCACCAGTTCCCGACCGGGGTAGTCCTCGACGGCGAGCGGCGCCGCGAGCTGATGCGGTGGGCCGGCGACGGCGGCCTGATCATCGAGGATGACTACGACGCCGAGCACCGGTATGACCGGCCGCCGGTCCCCGCCCTGCACTCGATGCTGGCCGGGCATGTCTGCTACGCGGCCAGCGTGTCCAAGCTCCTCGCTCCCGCGCTCCGGGTCGGATGGCTGCTCGCGCCGCCGAGATACCGGGACGCCCTCGTGGCCGCCAAGAGGTACGCGGACCTCGGCAACGCCGTGCTGCCGCAGCTGGTGCTGGCCCGGCTGATGGATTCCGGCGAGCTGGGACGCCAGCTGCGCTTCCTGCGCGGGCGCCATCGCCGCCGCCGGGACGCGATGATCACCGCGATCGGGACGCACCTGCCGGGCGCGGTCGTGCACGGCGCGGCCGCGGGGCTGCACCTGATGATCACCTTCGATGACGGCTTCGCCGATGCCGCCCTCGCCGCCGCCGCGCTGGCCCGGGGGGTGAAGGTGCAGCCGCTGTCGTGGCACCGACAGCGGCCGGGGCCGCCCGGGCTCGTGCTGGGCTACGCCGCGAACTCACCCGCCGGCATCGTCGAGGGCGTCGCGCTGCTCGGCGATGCGCTGGGGCGCGTAGCGCGGCGACGCGCCGCCGGGCGCTGACCAGCCGGGTCGCCGGCATCGCGCACGCCGCGCACGGCCGATCGTCGGTGAACGTCGGCGGCCGGAGTATGCCGTCGGACGGCCGGAGCTAGCCGGCCAGGTCGCGGATCTTCTCGATCAGGGCGACCCGCTCGGCGTGCGTGGCGGCCAGCGGCGTGACGTTCAGCGTCGTCACGCCCGACTCCTTCAGCGCGGCGACCCGGTCGGCGACGAAACCCTCCGGCCCGATCAGAGATGTCCGCTCGATCAGCTCGGCCGGGACGAACGAGGCGGCTTCGTCCTTGCGCCCGGACAGGTACGCGTCCTGGATCTTCTCGGCCTCGCTGCCGTAGCCGTACCGCGTCGCCAGGTTGAAGTAGAAGTTCGGCCCCTTGTCCCGCGGGGCGCCCATGCCGCCGACATACAGGGCGAGCAGCGGCCTGCCGAGATCGAGATACCCGGATACGTCGTCGCCGATGGCCAGCGCCGCCTGGGCGAACACGTCGAGCGGCCCGAGCGCGGGATCACGCTTCGCCCGCCCGGCCGCCAGCGCGTCGCCCCACACCTCGGCTGCCTTCTCCGGCATGTAGAAGATCGGCTCCCAGCCTTCGGCCAGCTCGGCTGCGAGCGCGACGTTCTTCGGCCCGATGGCGGCGAGCACCACCGGGATATGGTCGCGCACCGGGTGGTTGATCAGCTTGAGCGGCTTGCCCAGCCCGGTGCCCTGGCCGGCCGGAAGCGGTACCTGGTAGTACTTGCCCTGGTAGTCCAGCCGCTCCCGGGCCCAGACCTTCCGGCAAATCTCGATGATCTCGCGGGTGCGGCCCAGCGGCGCGTCGTACGGGACGCCGTGCCAGCCCTCGATCACCTGCGGCCCGGACGCGCCGATGCCGAGGGTGAACCTGCCGCCCGACACGTAGTCAAGCCCGGCCGCGGTCATCGCGGTCAGCGCCGGCGTCCGGGAGTACAGCTGCAGGATGCCCGAGGCGATCTGCAGCCGCGAGGTCTTCGCCGCGATGTAGCCGAGCTGGCTCACCGCGTCGAAGCTGTACGCCTCGGGTACGAACACGATGTCCAGGCCCGCCCGCTCGTAGTCGGCCAGCTCATCGACGGTCTCGGCGAAGCCGCCGGCGTAGTTCAGGGACATCCCGATGCGCATGCTGTAACCCCTTCGTGCGGCCGAATCCCGTTCGGGTCCTTCAGTGAGAGTAACCGGGTCCGGGGGCCGGGCGGGAGACCAGGCTCCCTGGCGAGCCTGCTGATGACTTCCAGGCAGACCGCGTCGGCCGGCCGGCCCGCGGTCGCGACCGTGAGCGTCGCCACCGACTGGTATACGGGCAGCCGCCGGCGGTAGATGTCGTCCAGATCCGGCCTGCGCAGCAGCGGCCGGCCGGCGTCACCGCCGACCCGGCGCACCGCCTCGTCGTATCCGACCTGGAGGTAGATCACCCGGGCGGCGCGCAGCAGCCGCCGAGACGACTGATGCTCCACCGCGCCGCCGCCCACGGCCACCACCGCCTCGGGGCCGCGCATCAGCTCGGCGAGGACCTCGTGCTCGGCCGCCCGGAATGCGGCCTCGCCGTCCTCGGCGAAGATCTCCCGGACGCTGCGGCCGCGGCGCTGCTCGATCACCTGGTCGCTATCGGCGAACCGCAGGCCGAGCTTGGCCGCCAGCAGCCGCCCCACGGTGGTCTTGCCCGCGCCCATGAAGCCGACGAGAACGATCACGGGGCCGTGTCCCGGGCAGCCAGTTCGGCGATGGCCTCCAGCGCCAGCCGGTAGGACAGCAGGCCGAAGCCCGCGATCGTCCCGTCTGCGACGCCGGCCACCACGGAGGTGTGCCGGAACGACTCGCGCGCCGCCGGGTTGGAGATGTGCACCTCGATCAGCGGCGCGGTCCGCATCGCCAGCGCGTCCCGCAGCGCATAGGAGTAGTGCGTGAAGGCGGCCGGGTTGAGCACCACCGGGACGCGGCCGTCGGCGGCCTCGTGCACCCATCCGATCAATTCGGTCTCATCGTCGGTCTGCCTGACCTCCACGGCCAGCCCGAGCTTGTCGCCGGTGGCGCGGCACTCGGCGGCCAGGTCCTCCAGGGTGACCGATCCGTAGACCTCGGGCTCCCGGATACCCAGCCTGCCCAGATTGGGGCCGTTGAGCACGAGCACCTGCCTCATGGCGCGCGGACCTCCTGGTATGCCTGCTCAAGAAGCTCTTCCGCCGGGTCGCTGAGAATGCCGGGCCTGGCCAGCCCGTCGAGCACGACGAACCGCAGCCGCGAGCCGCGGACCTTCTTGTCCACCCCCATCGCGGACCGCAGCTCCGGCCACGCCGCGGGCAGATACCGGGTCGGCAAGCCGACCGCGGTGAGCACCTCGCGATGCCGCCGCGCGGTCTGCTCGTCCAGCCAGGCCGGTCAGCCAGGCCGAGCTCGGCGGCGTAGGTCATGCCGATCGCCACCGCCTCGCCGTGCCGGAACCTGAAGCCCTCGGCCCGCTCGATCGCGTGACCGAGCGTGTGGCCGTAGTTGAGGAACTCCCGCTGGCCGGCCTCGCGCAGGTCCTCGCCCACCACGGCGGCCTTGACCCGGACCGCCCGCTCGATCAGCTCGGCCGCGGCCCGCCCGGCCGGGATCGCGGCCCGCCCGGGGTCGGACTCGACCAGGTCGAGGATGGCGGGGTCGGCGATGAAACCCGCCTTGATCACCTCGGCCAGGCCGCTGACGTACTCGCGGCGGGGCAGCGTGGCCAGCGTCACCAGGTCGGCCAGCACGCCGGCCGGCGGGTGGAACGCGCCGACGAGGTTCTTGCCCTCGGGAATGTTGACGGCGGTCTTGCCGCCGATGGCCGCGTCCACCATGGCGAGCAGCGTGGTCGGCACGTGCACCACCCGGATGCCGCGGAGCCAGGTGGCCGCGACGAACCCGGCCAGGTCGCACGCGGCCCCGCCGCCGATCCCGACGATGCAGTCGGTGCGGCCGATCCGGTGCGCCGCGAGCCTGGACCACAGCCGCGCCGCCACCGAGATCTCCTTGGCCGCCTCGCCGTCGGGATCTCCTCGGCGTGCACCCGGTAGCCCGCCTGCTCGAGCACCTTGCAGGCGGCGGCCGCGATCTCGCCGAGCCCGGCCGCGTGGATCACCGCCACGGCGCCGGCATCCGGCCCCTGGCGCTCGCGGCCGGCGACCAGGGACGGCAGCTCGCCGAGCACCCCGGTGCCGACGACCACCTCGTGCGGCCGCTCACCGCCGACCTTGATCCGGATCGCGCTCACCTCAGTGACTTCCCCGCCGTGATCCCGGCGGCGATCTGGCTCGCGACCTCTTCCGGGGAAAGATCGTCGGTCCCGACGGTGCGGCGGGCGACCGACTCGTAGAGCGGCAGCCGTTCCTCCAGCAGCGCCCGCATCCGGCCGCGCGGGTTGCCGGGCACCGGGATCCGGGGCCGGTTCAGGCCGGTCCGCTTCGCCACGCCGGTAAAGCCCGTCTCCAGGTACACGACCGTATGGCCGGCCAGCAGGTCCCGGACCCGCGGATCCAGCACCGCGCCGCTGCCGAGCGCGACGACCCCGGAGTAACGCAGCGCCCGCTCCACGACGGGACGCTCCAGCGCGCGGAACGCGGGCTCGCCGTCCTCGACGAAGATGTCACCGACCGGCTTGCGCGCGACCGCCGCGACCTCGTCGTCGGTGTCGAGGAAGCCGACGTTCAGCAGCGCGGCGAGCAGCGGCCCCACGGTTGACTTGCCCGCCCCAGGCGGCCCGACGAGGATCGCCACGGGCCGCGTGCCGGGTGCACCAGCGGCATCAGCGCCTGGTTCACCCGCCGACCCCGGACGCGGTTCGCTCCCCGCGCCGGGACCCTGCTCGCCCGCTGCGCCGGGAGGCGGTCCGCCCGCGGCGGCGGGACGGGGTTCGCCTCCAGCCGGCCCGCTCATGAGATCACCAGCGCGTCCAGGTAGCCGCGGAGGTTGCGCCGCGTCTCGGCCACCGAGTCGCCGCCGAACTTCTCCGCCGCGGCGTCCGCGAGCACGAGCGCGACCATCGCCTCGGCCACCACGCCCGCCGCGGGCACCGCGGTGACGTCGCTGCGCTGGTTGATCGCCTTGGCCCGCTCGCCGGTGGCCATGTCAACCGTGTCCAGCGCGCGCGGCACGGTGGAGATGGGCTTCATCGCCGCGCGCACCCGCAGCAGCTCGCCGGTGCTGATCCCGCCCTCGATCCCGCCGGACCGGTTGGTGCGCCTGCGCACGCCCCCCGACGCGCCCGCGGGCTCGATCTCGTCGTGCGCGGCCGAACCCCGCCGCCGCGCAGTCTCGAACCCGTCGCCGACCTCGACGGCCTTGATCGCGTGGATGCTCATCAGCGCGCCCGCCAGCCGGGCGTCCAGCTTGCGGTCCCAGTGCACGTGACTGCCCAGCCCGGGCGGCAGGCCGTACGCGGCGACCTCGACCACGCCGCCGAGCGTGTCCCCGTCCTTCCGCGCGGCGTCGATCTCCGCAACCATTTTCTCGCTGATGACGGGATCGAGGCAGCGGACGGGATCGGCATCCGTGCGTTCGGAATCTTCGGGTTTCGGCGGCGAACCGTCGGCCACGCTGACCTGGCCGATCGCTACCACGTGGCTGAGGATCTCGATGCCCAGCGCCTGGCGGAGGAAGCGGCGCGCCACCTCGCCGAGCGCGACACGCGCGGCCGTCTCGCGGGCGCTGGACCGCTCGAGGACGGGCCGGGCGTCGTCGTGACCGTACTTCTGCATGCCCACCAGGTCGGCATGACCCGGCCGCGGCCTGGTCAGCGGCGCAGCCCTGGCGAGGTCGCTGAGCGCTGCCGGGTCGACGGGGTCGGGCGACATCACCGTCTCCCACTTCGGCCACTCGGTGTTGGCGATCCTGATGGCCACCGGCCCGCCGAGGGTGCGGCCGTGCCTGACGCCAGCCGTGATCTCGACCTCGTCCTGCTCGAACTTCATCCGCGCGCCCCGGCCGTAGCCGGCCCGCCGGCGCGCCAGGGCGCCCGCGATGTCCGCGGTGGCGACCTCGACTCCCGCGGGCACGCCCTCGATGATCGCGACGAGCGCGCGCCCGTGCGATTCTCCTGCGGTCAGCCAGCGCACCATAACTGGAATCCTTCCATGTGAGCCGGGCTGCTCGCGCATTCGCACTCCGCGGGGACCAGTTGAGTCGGTATGTTGCGATATACGAGCCTCCGCAATGGGACCGCCCTCGGACTCAGGGGAAATGCGTGACGCAGGTCGGCCAGGAGCCTTTGCCCGTCGGTCAGGCGGTCTTCGGGCATGCCCAGGCGCCGTCCGGCCCCGGCGTCCGGGTCCGGGTGGAGGCCGGCACGCTCATGCAGAAGCTGCTGCCGCGGAATCTGGTCGAGCCCTACCTCACCAGCCAGCGATCGGTGCTCACCGGGTTCGTGCACCGCGCGGAGGAGGGCGTGCTTCCTGACCCGGCCTTCCCCCGCCACGTGCACGACGGGGGCGGCCAGGCCGGGCAGCCCGGTCAGGAGACGGCAGGCATCTGGGTGCTGCGGTGGCGCGCGCTGGACATACAGACCTACCTGGCCTCGGCCCCCGCACCCGTCGCGTTCGGCGGCGGCCCGGGCTGGCTCCCGCGCGAGGCGTACGGCGAGGCGGTCCGGCCGGCCTTCGAGCTGTTCATCGCGCCCGGCCCCATCCCGGTCGGCACCGAGATGTACCGGATCACGCCGGCCGGGGAGGAATTCATCGCCCGCCACGACGGGCAATCTTGGCTACGGCCCAAGCCGGAGCTCCAGCCCGGGCCGGGGCCGGGGCCGGGCCCGGAGGGCTGACCGATGCGGTACCGGCTGATGGCGACCTACCGCGGGGTCCTGTACGAGGCGGGCGTCGGCCCCACCGACAAGGACGTCGTCCTGTTCGCGGCCTGCCCGCCGCCCGAGGAGCTGGGCTTCCAGCCCGCGACCGGCCACTGGCGCAAGGCGGTGAGCAGGGCGGAGGTGGACGCCGTCTGGGAATCGCGGCCGTCGGGCAGCTTCGGCGGCGAGCCGTGCATGGTGCTTGACGACCTGGGCGAGCACCTGCACATCAGCTACCTCGGCGACGACCTGTCGCAGGCGGAGCGGCTCGGCTACGCCCAGGTGGAGCCGGGCGTGTTCGAGCTGCTGGCCGCCCGCGAGGATGTGACGGGAATCACCGAGGACCGCGTGGATCACCCCTTCCTGCCGTGGCAGCAGGGCTGGCCGACGGCCGCGGCGGGGGCAGGAGCCGCCGTCGCGGCTCCGCTGCCGGCCGCGGAGCCCGGTCCCGCCGGTGCCTATCCGGAGCCGATGACCTATCCGGAGCCGATGACAGAGCCCTGGGGAGCCGCTACCTACCCGGAAGGGGCCGGGGAACCCGGCGAGCTTGCCGCCTACCTGGAGCCGGCCGCGGACCTCCCCCACGCAGCTCCGCCCGAGATAGACGCGCTCATCTCCCGACAGGGCGCACGTCACGGCCGGGTGGCCGGGCGGCGGCCGCGGGCGCCGACCCGGCAGGTCTTCGCCGAGCTCGTCAACCTGGCCGCGCTGCCGCAGGATGCCTACGCGGTGGATGAAGCGGTCGAGGGTGCCATCTGCCTGGTCAGCACGGACAGCGGGTTCGAGGTGTTCAGCGCGGCGGACGGGGTCAAGCAGGAGGTGCGCCTCTTCCAGAACGAGGAAGCCGCCTACTTCTACCTGTTCGGCCTGCTGGCGGCCGAAGCGGTCCGCGACGGCCGCCTGGTCCCGCCGTCCGACTAGTAGCGGAGCGGTCCGGTATGCCCGGAACGAGGGGAAACGCCCGGCCGGCGCGTACCCGGCCAGCCCCCGCGACTACGGAGAGTAGCTGAGAAGTCTTGGAAGTTATCCAACGGTTGGTGAAATTTGCACTCAACTGAACTAAGGTTGGTTATGGTGCAATTGCCGACGGGGCTGACGGTCCCCCGCTCCCCAAGCAGCCCCGTCGGCACATTGCCCCGGTAGCGTGACAGGCATGACGGCTGCCGTCGGCCCGCGAGCGCTGATCGCGGCGGGTGCCGCAAGTCTCGCCGTCCGCCAGCCGGTCACCGGTCCGCGCAGCGAGACCCGGGTGATCGCCGCGCATCCGGCCGCGGTCTACCTGGAACTACCCCCGTCGGCCGCCGAGCCCCGGGTGCTCGTGCTGACCGCGGCCGGGACGCCCCGGCCGCCGAACGCCATCGCCGTCTCCCGCGGCGGCGCTGACCGGTTCGTTCCCGCCGAGGTGAGCGGCGAGTGCTGGATCGGCCGCAGTGTCGTGCAGGCCGGCGAGCTCACGGTGCGCGTGCTGCGCTGGTGGGATCCCTCCCCGGTACTCGGCCCGCTGTCCCGCGCCCGGCTGGAGCAGGGTGCAGCCGCCCTGCACCGCGCCTGCGCGTCGGCTGACCGCGGCCCGAGCCTGGCAGGCCACGACGACCCGGCCGCGCTGGCCGCCTGCTGCGCCGACGGCGACCTCGCGGGCGCGGTGGAGGCGGCCGAGCGGATCGTCGGCCTCGGCCCCGGGCTGGCGCCCAGCGGGGACAACATGATCAGCGGGCTGCTGCTGGCGCTGCGGCTACTCGGCGGCGCGATCCCCGGCGGGACGCGGGCGGTCTGGCTGGCCGACTGGCTGGGCGCCGCGGTCACCTCGGACGCCGCGCAGCGGACCACGTCGCCTGGTGCCACGCTGCTGCACTGCGCCGCGCACGGCCAGGCCACCGACGAGGTGTCGGCCGTGCTGCGCGGCCTGGCCGGCCAGGATCCGCTCACTGCCGCCGCGAGGTTCCTGCTCGCCAGTGGCCAGGGCGCCGACCTGGCCTGGGGGCTGGTGGCCGGCTGCCGCGCCGCCCTGGCGCTGGCGCTCCCGCCGCGCTGACCGCGGCACCCCGGGCGGGTGGCGTCCGACAGAATGAAGGCATGCCGATACCGCTCACGGGCGCGCAGTACGAGATCGTCGCGGGCGACTACGCCGCGGTCGTGACCGGGCTCGGCGCGGGCCTGCGCACGCTGCACCACCGGGGCGCGCCGCTGCTGGCCGGCTACGAGCCCGATCAGCTGCCGCCGGCGCTCGGGTCAGCTGCTCGCGCCCTGGCCGAACCGCGTTGACCGGGGCCGCTACTCGTTCGGGGGTGCCGGGCTGCAGCTTGACCTCAGCGAGCCGGCCGCCGGGAACGCGATCCACGGCCTCGCCCGGTGGGCGACCTGGGTCCCCGTGACGTTCGAGCCGAACGGGGTACTGCTCCGCCAGCTCCTGCTGGGGCACGCGGGGTACCCGTTCTGCCTGGAGATCGACGCCGAGTACCGGGTGGACCCGAAGGCAGGGCTGCGGGTCCAAGTCACCGCCCGCAACCAGGGCAGCAGCCGCGCCCCGTACGGAACCGGCTCGCATCCGTACCTGACCGCCGGCGCGCCGACCGTCGATGAATGCGAGCTGACGCTGCCCGCGGCGCGCTGGCAGCCGGCCGACGCCCGCGGCATCCCCCAGGGCCCGCCCGAAGACGTCGGAGGCACCCCGTACGACTTCCGCACCGCCCGCTCGCTGGCCGCCGCCCGGCTTGATCATGCGTTCACCGGGCTCGACCGCGGCCCAGACGGACGGGCGTGGGTCCAGCTGGCCGGCCCGGATCGCGGCGTCCGGCTGTGGGCCGGCGAGGGCTACCGGTGGCTGCAGGTGTTCACCGGGGATCCGCTGGACGACCAGCACCGGCGCCGCGCGCTCGCGGTCGAGCCGATGACCTGCCCGCCGAACGCCTTCGTCACCGGCACCGATCTGCTCGTCATCGAGCCGGGCGGCACGGTCCGGCATTCCTGGGGAGTTGAGGCCCTGGCCGGGTGAGCCGGGGCGCAGCCGAGGCCGAAAATCTGTCCTGCCGAACGGCTCCGGTCTAACCCTGAGCGCCCAGCGACTCGAGCGCCCGGATGACCCGCTCCAGGTCCTCGGGGGTGTCGACATCGTCGGGACTGCCGGTGTCGCCGCATTCGATCAGCGTCACAAGCTCGCGGCGGGAACTCAGGAACGGGCGGGCGCCGGTGTCGCCCACCGACGTCTCGATCACCTCGGCCCAGTGCGGGCGGGCGATCAGCACCGGGTTGCGCGGCTGGCCGTCATAGGCGGCCACGGCCACGGTGGCGCCCTCGTGATAGGCGGCGATGAGCCGCCGGACGGCCTCGGGCCCCACCAGCGGCTGGTCCGCCAGGGCGATCACGGCTGCCACGGCGGTGTCAGGCAGCGTGGTGAGCCCGGCCGCCAGCGACGATCCCATGCCGCTGCGCCAGTCGGGATTGTGCACGATCAGCGCGCCGAGCGGCTCGGCGCTCGCCGCGCCGGTGACCACCACGACCGGGGCCGCGCCGCCGGCCCGGAGCAGGGCAACCCCCCGGTCGGCCAGGCTCTGCCCGGCGATCCGCACGAGCGCCTTGGGGCGGCCGAGCCTACTTCCCTCGCCCGCGGCGAGCAGGACGCCCGCGACACCTGTCCGCACGCTGCCAAGCGTACCCGGGCTCCCCGGTACTGATCATGATTCAGCGGCCAGTGCCGCGATACGGCCGCCGGCCGCGCTGGACGCCGCCGCACCGTGGATGGCTACTTTCACCCCTCGGGTGGGGTGAAGGTGGCCAACGATCATGGAAACCGGCCCGCTCCGGTCAGCCGTGGTGAATGCGGCCTCGGGTCTGGGTGAGCGGCTGGCCGGAGCCGCCCCAGCGGAGCTGGATGAGCTCGGCCGCGACCGACACCGCGGTCTCTTCCGGGGTACGGGCGCCGAGGTCGAGGCCGATCGGTGACCGCAGCCGGGCCAGCTCGGCGTCGGACAGGCCGGCCTCGCGCAGCCGCTCGATCCTGTCGTCGTGAGTGCGGCGGCTGCCCATCGCGCCGATGTACGCGGCCGGCTTGCGCAGCGCGACCTCCAGCAGCGGCACGTCGAACTTCGGGTCGTGGGTCAGCACGCAGATCACGGTCCGGCCGTCCAGATCGAGGCCGTCCAGGTACCGGTGCGGCCAGTCCACCACGACCTCGTCCGCGTCGGGGAAGCGGGCCGGGGTGGCGAACAGCCCGCGGGCGTCGCAGACGGTGACCCGGTAGCCGAGGAACTTGCCGACCTTCGCCACCGCGGCGGCGAAGTCGATCGCGCCGAACACCAGCATCCGCGGCGGGGGCGCGAACGAGTTGACGAACACGCTCAGCTCGTCGCCGCGCCGCTCGCCGTGCTCACCGTAACGCCGGGTCCCGGTCAGTCCCTGCGCCAGCATGCCGCGGACGTCGTCGTTGACGGCGTCGTCGAGCCGGTCGCCCGAGCCCAGGGTGGCCGGAGCCAACGGCGGGTCCGCCCCCCACACGACCCGGCGTGCGCCGATCCGGCCCGGGCCGGCGATCACGGTGGCGACGGCGACGGGGTCCCCGCGCTCCTCGGCGGCGGCAATCTCGCCCAGCTCGGGGAAACTTTCCTTGTCCACCCGCTCGACGAACACGTCGAGGATCCCGCCGCAGGTCAGCCCCACCGCGAAAGCGTCGTCGTCGCTGACGCCGTAGGTCTCGAGCACCGGGACGCCGGTCTCGATGACCTGGCTGGCGAGCTCGTACACAGCGCCTTCGACGCAGCCGCCGGAGATGCTGCCGACCACCTCGCCCGATGGCGAGACGGCCAGCGCGGCGCCGGCCTTGCGCGGCGCGCTGCGGTACGTACGAACCAGGGTGGCCAGTCCGAACGGCTCGCCGGCCTCCCACCACTTCGTGATCTGACCCAGGATGTCGCGCACATG
This sequence comes from uncultured Actinomycetes bacterium, assembly GCA_963697445.1. GTDB lineage: Bacteria > Actinomycetota > Actinomycetes > Streptosporangiales > Streptosporangiaceae > PALSA-505. Next base: position 351,689 of record CAVOOC010000018.1, on the reverse strand, counting down.
CCCAGGTTAAGCTCCGGCGGCGCGGCGCGCGAATAGGAGCAGACGGACTACTCAACTGCCTGTTGATCATCGCGTTGCCACACCTCGTGGCGGCGGAATTCGGAACCGGCGAGCACACCGAGCCCATGCAGATCACCGCTCTGTCCCGACACGGGTCTTTCCCCTGTTCAAAGGCCTACCGCCGACGATTCACCGGATAGATGACAGTAAGCCGCCACATGTCGTAGATCCGCCTTAACGACACCCTTGCGCCATTCGGTCAGGCAGTGAACCATGTGCGGAATATCGGAACGTAGCAGGGGGGCAACCACGAGCTCAAGCATGACTGCCCCTCGGGCCTGCCGCCGTCCGGCAGGACCTGGTCAGTGCCGGCAACCTCCACGGAAGGAACGTCATGAGAGCTCGACTGGCCGGACGCACCGGCGCCGCCGCGTTCGCGGCCGTTGCCCTGGCCGCCGGGATGCAGGTGACCGCGACCGGAGCCCAGGCCGCGGTCACCCGTACGCCGGGCGCCGTCAACCCGTACTCGCCTGCCTACCATCACCCCTACCGGCACGGCGTCGTGCCGACGACGGCGCGGCAGCGGCAGATGGACCGGTGGGCGCGCAGCCATCCTCAGCCCCGGCTGTCCTCCAGGAACCTCAGGTACGGCGGCGGGATTGACGGTATCGGCGTCACGAGCGGCCCGGAGAAGGTCTACCTGGTCTTCTACGGCTCTCAGTGGGGCAGCCAGAGCACCAACTCCAACGGCGACGCCACGTTCGCCGGCGACCCCTCGGGCGTGGCGCCCTACCTCCAGGAACTGCTCAAGGGCCTGGGCACCGGCGGTGAGCTGTGGTCGGGTGTCATGACGCAGTACTGCGACGGCGTGGCGGCGGGCTCCCAGACCTGCCCGTCCAGCGCTCCGCATGTCGCCTACCCGGCCGGCGGCGCGCTGGCCGGCGTGTGGGCGGATGAGTCCGCTCTGTCGCCGGCGATGGCCACCGGCCACCAGCTCGGCGTGGAGGCGGTCAAGGCGGCCGCGCACTTCGGCAACACGACCGCGGCCGCCAACCGGGACGCCCAGTACGTGATCCTCTCCCCGACCGGCACCAACCCGGACGGCTGGCTGACCAACGGGTTCTGCGCCTGGCACGACTACAACGGCGACACGACCCTGAGCGGCGGCCCGGTGAGCTCTCCGTACGGCGACATCGCGTTCACGAACCTGCCCTACATTCCTAACGCCAGCGTGAACTGCGGTCAGAACTTCGTGAACTCCGGCACGAAGGGCCTGCTGGACGGCGTGTCGATCGTCGAGGGGCACGAGTACGCCGAGACGATCACCGACCAGAACCCGCCCGGCGGCTGGACCGACTCCAGCGGCGCCGAGAACGGCGACAAGTGCGCCTGGAAGAGTCCGGGCACCGCCGGCGGCGCCTTCAACCTGAGCACCGGGCACGGCAGCTTCGCCATGCAGACCACCTGGTCCAACCTGGCCTCCCAGGGCCGGGGAGCCTGCCAGGCCAAGCACGGCATCGTGACCTGACGCTCGCGTGGCTCGGCCGCCAGGCCCGCCCCGGGCGTGGCCTGGCGGCCGAGGCACCCGGAGGTCCCGCCCTCCCGGGGGCGGCTACTCGACGATCTTGGAGATCGGGATCTCGAGGATGTCGATCGCGCCGGCGGCCTTGAGCGCGGGGATCAGGGTGTTCACCCCGCTCTTCGGCACTACCGTCTCCACGGCGTTCATCTCGCCGCGGGCCAGGGCGGTGATCGTCGGCGAGGACATGGCCGGCAGCATCGCGGTCACCGCCTCGAGCCGGTCGGCCGGCACATTCAGCTTGAGCAGGACGTTACCCCTGGCCTGGATCGCGCCGCGGAGCAGCAGCGCGATGTCCTCCATCGCGGCCCGCTTGCCCGCGTCCTCGTAGGACTCCGGGTTGGCCACGAACTCGGTATAGCTGGTCACCACCGTCTCCAGCACGCGCAGCCCGTTGCGGCGCAGCGAGGAACCGGTCTCGGTGAGGTTGACGATCGCGTTAACGATGTCGGGGACCTTGGCTTCGGTGGCGCCGTAGGACGGCACCACCATCGCCTTCACCCCGTGGGAGTCCAGGAAACGCCTGGTCAGCGACGGGAACTCGGTGGAGATGCGCACCCCGTCCGGCAGGTCGGCCGCCGACTGCCACGGCGAGCCCTGCGGCACCGCGAGCACCACCCGGACCGGGCGCGAGGTCGCCTTCGAGTACTGCAGCTCCCCCAGCGAGACCACGTTCGCCTCGGTCTCCTCGATCCAGTCCCGCCCGGTGATCCCCACGTCGAAGAGCCCGCGCTCCAGGTACGACGGGATCTCCTGCGGCCGCAGGAACCGCACCTTATCGATCCGCGGATCGTCAATCGACGCGTGGTAATCGCGGTCCGACGACCGTCGCACGCTCAGGTCAGCAGCATCAAACAACTCCAGCGTCGCCTTCTCCAGCGACCCCTTCGGCAGCACGAGCGAGAGCACGTTCAAAACCTTTCATGAGCTGGCGGGCGGGAGACGCACACCCGGATTCCCGGTCCGTCGGCTACGCCGAATACCGGTAATCCGGGCCTGCGCCCCCGCTTTTCCTTTGCGCATGGAGCGCCGGGAGCGCCCGCTCGGGAAGCCGGCGTTCGGCGTAGCCGACTGGCCGGGTGGACGAGCGGGTGTTCCCGGCTCCGCCCAGGTTAATGTCGAGGCGCGCCGCAGCGGATGGAGCGGAGGACCAGCGCAGTGTCGAGAGCTGCCACGGTCGCCTCCCAGCCCTTGTCCTCGTGACTGCCCGGCAGGCCAGCACGGTCCCGGGCCTGATCCAGGTTGTCACACGTCAGCACCCCGTTACCCACCGGGGTCCCGGCGTCCAGGGCCGCCCTGGTGAGCCCGGCCGTGACCGCGTCGCAGACGTACTCGAAGTGCGGCGTGCCGCCCCGGATCACCGCGCCTAGGCACACCACCGCGTCGTGCCGCCTGGCCAGCTCGGCGGCGACCACGGGCAGCTCTACCGCACCGGCTACCCGGATGACCAGCGGCTGCTCGATCCCGCAGGCCCGCGCCGCCGCCACCGCCCGCTCGGTGAGCGCGTCGGTGATCTCCGCGTGCCAGCGGGTGGCGGCGATCGCCAGGCTGAGCCCGGCGGCATCCACGGTGCTCGTGCCAGGGCGGCCCTCCCCGCTCACTGCGCCTCCGCTTGCCGAGTGGCTGGCTCGCCTCCGCCGTTCGGGAGAAAAAGATCGTCCAGCTGGTGCCCGAGCCGGTCCCTCTTCGCGGTGAGGTAGCGGAGGTTTTCCTGCGTGACGAGGACGGGCAGCGGGCAGCGGCCGGCCACCTCGATGCCGAATCCGGACAGCCCGACCACCTTCGCCGGGTTGTTGGTGAGCAGCCTGATCGAGCGGATGCCCAGGTCGGCGAGCATCTGCGCGCCGGTCGAGTACTCCCGCGCGTCGGCGGGCAGGCCGAGCTCGAGGTTGGCGTCCACCGTGTCCGCGCCGGCATCCTGCAGGTTGTAGGCCTGCAGCTTGCTCAGCAGGCCGATGCCGCGGCCCTCGTGCCCGCGCAGGTACAGCACGGCGCCGCGGCCCTCGCTGGCGATCGCGGCCATCGCGGCGGCGAGCTGCGCGCCGCAGTCGCACCGGCGGGAGCCGAACACGTCGCCGGTCAGGCACTCGGAGTGCACCCGGGTCAGCACCTGCTCGCCGTCGCCGAGCTCGCCGAGCACCAGCGCGACATGCTCGGTGCCGTCGACGGAGTTCAGGTAGCCGAACGCGTGCCATTCGCCGTAGGCGTTGGGCAGCCTGGTCTCGGCCACCCGCCGCACCATCCGCTCGGTGTGCCGCCGGTACTCGATGAGCTGGGAGATCGAGATCAGCGGCAGGCCGTGCTCGTCGGCGAACTTGCGCAGCGCGGGCAGCCGGGCCATCGAGCCGTCGTCGTTGACCACCTCGGCCAGCACGCCGACCGGCGCCAGGCCGGCCAGCCGGGCCAGGTTGACCGCCGCCTCGGTGTGCCCGGGCCTGCGCAGCACGCCGCCGTCGGTGTAGCGCAGCGGGAAAATGTGGCCGGGGCGGACGAGCTCATAGGGCTCGGTGGCGGAGTCCACCAGGACTTTCACGGTGCGGGCCCGGTCGGCCGCCGATATCCCGGTGGTGACGCCGTCCCTGGCATCGACGCTGACCGTGAACGCGGTCCGCATCCGCTCGTTGTTGTCGGTGGTCATCAGCGGGATTCTGCAGCCGGTCCAGCTCCAGCCCGGGCATCGGCACGCAGATGACCCCGCTGGTGTAGCGGATCATGAAGCCGAGCAGCTCGGGGGTGGCCTTGGCGGCGGCGAAGATGATGTCGCCCTCGTTCTCCCGGTCGGCGTCGTCCACCACGACGACCGGTCTGCCTGCGGCGATGTCCGCGATCGCCCGCTCCGGGCTGTCGAGCCGGGTACCGTCCGGGGCACTGGTTTCGGTGGTCATGACCGCGCGCTCCCGCCGAGCAGCTTCTCCACGTACTTAGCGATCACGTTGACCTCCAGGTTGACCGTAGCGCCGGGCTGCTTGTGGCCCAGCGTGGTGCGTTCCAGCGTTTCGGGTATCAGGCTCACCTCGAACCAGGGCGGGTCGGCGCCGTTGGCGTTAGCGCCGACGGTGCCGTCGCCGGTGGCGGTGACGGTGAGGCTGACGCCGTCCACGCTGACCGAGCCCTTCTCCACCACGTACCTGGCCAGGCCGTCGGGCAGCGAGATGCGCACGACGTCCCAGTGCTCGGCCGGGCTGCGGGAGACGATCGCGCCGGTGCCGTCCACGTGGCCCTGCACCAGGTGGCCGCCGAGCCTGCCGTCCAGCCGCATCGGGCGTTCCAGGTTCACCGGGCTGCCGGGCTTCAGGTCGCCGAGGGCGGACCGGCTGAGGGTCTCGAGCATGACGTCGGCGGTGAAAGTCCCGTCCCGCGTGCCGGTCACGGTGAGGCAGACGCCGTTGATGGACAGCGAGTCGCCGTGCCCCGCGTCCTGGGTGACCAGCGGCCCGCGTACGGTGATCCGCGCGGCACCGTCGAGGCGCTCGAGTCCGACGACCTCGCCAAGCTCTTCTACAATCCCGGTGAACATCCGCGTTCCCTCCTCCGGCCGTCATGCCATCACGGCTCCGGGGGAACGTTCGGCTCACGCGCGGACGCGGGAGCACGGCCTGGCGCGGCCGCTCGCGTGTCTCCTCCCATCCGGGCTTTCACCGTCGGTCCCGGAATTCCACCAGGTCAACCGGCCGGAGCTTGGGGTGATGCCGTTCGGTCCCTGTCGGGACGGCACCACCAGTCGCAACGGCCGGGTCGCGGACTTTCACCGCCGGCTCGGATTTTCACCGACCCCGGAGCACGCTGTACTCGTTAACCAGTGTGCCACGAGTGGAATTCCGCCTATGCACTACGGTGCCCGGCCCGGGCGGCTTTCTCCGCTATCGAACGTCCTCGGGTGCGTCAGGCGGGCCAGGCGGGAGACCGGCCGAGCAGGGCGACGATCCGGTCCAGCGGGCCGGCCTGCCCCGGCGCGGCGAGCGCCGGCCCGAACGCGGCACCGGGCCCGAGCCGGGCCGCGCCGCCGGGAACGGCCTCGGCGACCTTGAGCGCGATGGCGAGCACCTCCGGTTCGAGGTCAGGCTGCAGGCCGATGGCGCAGCCCACGTCCCAGCTGTGAACGACGTAGTCCACCAGGTGGAAGGCGATCGCCTGCCTGCCGGGGAACGTCATCGTGGTGGCGATCTCGGGCAGCGCGAACGGGCGGTCGAGCACGCCGTCGGCCGCGAACGCGGCGAGAACCTGGCTGGCGGCCTCGGCGTACTCGGCTGCCGGGTCGCTGGCAGCGGGCCCTGGCCGCCACACTTCGGGGTCCGAACCGTTGCCGGCGGCCGCCGCGACGAAGCCCCGGTGCTGGACCGTCATGTGAGCGAGCAGCTCGCCGAGGGTCCAGGCCGGACACGGGGTGGGCTTGCCGAGATCGCAGGCCGTCACTTTGGACACGAGCACGACGCTCGTCCTGACCGCGCTGCTGTCCAGGTCCCTGATGTCGCCGTGCGGCATGATGCGTCCCCCTGCGGTTGAGACCGTCGGCGGGACCCGGACGACCGCCGGGCGCACCTGCTCTCGCTCACTCCCGCCGGACGGCGGGTGCGCGATCTGGCCCAGGCGGCGATCCAGCGCGGGGAGGAACGGCTCCTCGAGCGGCTGCCACCCAGCGACCGGGAGGCCTTCCTGCGCTCGCTGCAAGCGCTCGCTGACGTGCCGGCAGAGGAGATCAGCGGGCCGGTCACCGCGGAGGAAGATCGGCGCAGTATCGATGCGGAGTTACCTACATCAGGTGGTAGGCAACTTCACTTCGATCTTGATCGGATCAGGCCAGAGCAGGAAACAGCGTGACTGGCGGGGTCGGTGTTGCTGACGGGGCTTGGCGGCGGGGATCAGCAGGACCAGGGGGCGCGGGCGGTGGCTCGCTCGGCCTGCGTGCGGAGGGCCTGGACGGCTGCCGCCGGGTCGTCGGCGCTGTAGACCGCGGATCCGGCCACGAACACGTCGGCGCCCGCCTCCGCGCAGCGCTCGATGGTCTCCGCGCTCACGCCGCCGTCCACCTGCAGCCAGATCGAGCCCTCGTACCGCGCGATCAGCTCACGGGTGCGGCGCAGCTTGGGCAGCACCATGTCGAGGAAGCGCTGGCCGCCGAAGCCGGGCTCGACGGTCATCAGCAGCAGCATGTTGACCTCGGGCAGCAGGTCCGCGTACGGCTCGACGGCCGTGCCGGGATTGACCGCGAGGCCGGCCGTGCGCCCGCCGACCTGATCGCCCGCAGCGTCCGCACCGGCGCGTGCGCCGCTTCCGCGTGGATGGTGACGTTGCGGGCGCCCGCCTCGGCGAAAGGCGGCGCCCACCGGTCCGGCTGCTCGATCATCAGGTGGCAGTCGAGCGGCAGGCTGGCGTGCTTGAGCAGCGACTCCACCACGGGCAGGCCGAGCGTGAGGTTGGGCACGAAGTGGTTGTCCATGACGTCCACGTGCAGCCAGTCGGCCACGCCCGCGACCGCGCTGGCCTCGTCCGCGAGCCGGGCGAAGTCGGCCGACAGGATGCTCGGCGAGATCTGAACTGCCATCCACCGAGTGTAGCTATCCGAGGTCCCGGGTCCCTAGCGTCGTCAGCTGCTCCGGCGCGGTGCCCAGCTGAACCGCCACATCGCGACGACCAGGCCGGCGACCCCCCAGATGGCCAGCACGAGCAGGTCGTGCCACGCCCAGGGCGACGCACCCGGCTGGAGGTTGAACGGCGCGAAGACGGCGGTGATGAAGTGCCGGATGGGGAAGAAGCTGGCGAACTGCGCCAGCCCGGAATTCGCCTGGATCGGGAACCAGAGGCCGGACAGGAACAGCAGGACGAAGAACACGATGCTGGTCACCGGTCCCGCCGCGTCGGCGTTCGGGATGAGCGTGCTGACCGCCGTGCCCAGCGCGATGAAGCAGACCGCGCCGACGATCACGGCGAGCACGAACGCGCCGACGTTGCCGGGCAGGTACACGCCGAATCCGACCTTGCCGACCGCGAGCAGGAGGATCACCTGGGCGCAGGCGACGAGCAGGGTGCTCACGAAGACCGCGCCCAGCAGCGCCCAGGTCGGCAGCGGGCTCAGCCTGAGCCGCTTGAGCAGGCCCGTCTCGCGGCGGTTGACCAGGATCGTGGCCAGCGTGCTGAAGCAGGCCGACATCACGCCGTAGGCCACGAAGCCGGGCACGTAGTACTGGATCAGCTTGATGTTGCCGAGGAAGTGGATCCGCGACGAGCCTGCGCTCGCGCCGAGCAGCACCAGGAAGACCACGGAAAAGCCGACCGTGAAGATCGCCGCCAGCGGGTTGAGCCAGAAGGTCAGCTGCTCGTAGCGCACCTGGCGGGCCACCATCCGGAGGTCTCGCAGCCCGGACTCCTGCCGGGGCACGGCCGCGGCGGCCGCCTGCGAGCTGGTCATCGCCTCGACTCCTGCTTCTGCCGGGATTCGGAGCCTGAGCTGCTAGTCAGCCGGAGATAGACGTCCTCCAGGGTGACCCGCTGGACGCTCAGCCCGGGAAGGCCGATGTTCCGGCTGATCGCCCAGCCGGTCAGCGCGTGCAGCACCGGCAGCTCGTCCTCGGTCCTGATCTCGATCTCGCCGCCGCTGCCAGGCTCGGCGGGCACCGGCAGCTCAGCGGCGGAGACTCCGGCCGGCAGCCGGAACCGGATGGTGACCATTCCCGCGTCCCTGCCGCCGATGGAGTCCGGCGTCCCGGTAGCCACGATCTTCCCGCCGGCCAGCACCGCCACCCTGCTGGCGAGCGCCTCGACCTCGTCCATGTAGTGGCTGGTGAGGATCACCGTCGTCCCCTCGGCCTCGAGCCGCTTGATGAGATCCCAGGTGGCCCGGCGGCCGGACGGGTCCAGCCCGGTGGTCGGCTCGTCGAGGAAGAGCAGGTCGGGCTGGCCGATGACGCCAAGGCCGACGTCGAGGCGGCGCTGCTGGCCGCCGGACAGCGTCTTGACCCGCGCGCGGGCCTTCTCGGCCAGGCCCACCAGGTCCAGTACCTCGTCGACCGGCCGGGGGCTGGGGTAGAACCCGGCGTTGCGCTCGAGGGTCTGGCGCACCGACAGGACGGGCTCGACCGCGAGCTCCTGCAGCACGATGCCCAGCCGGGACCGCAGCCAGCGCTGCGTCCTGCGGTTTCCCGGATCGACGCCGAGAACTTCCACGGTCCCGGCGTCCCTGCCCCGGAAGCCCTCGAGTATCTCGATCGTGGTCGTCTTGCCAGCGCCGTTGGGTCCGAGAAGCGCGAAGACCTCGCCCGGCTCGACCATGAAGCTGACATCGTCAACGGCCTTCAGGGCGCCGTAGGTTTTACGGAGATTTTTAACATTGACCGCAGCCACCGGTCTCCTCTCCCCGTACTCACCAGGATTTCCGTCAGCCTCGACCGCCGTCACCCGGTCCGCGGGCAACGCGACGATTTTCCGGATTGTGCCATACCGAGGGAGAATCATGGACACCCTAAGTCATCACAGAACGGGATCTGTGGTCCGGTGAACGGGGGCCCGCATGCCGACGGTGTCCGATCTTGACCTGCCCGAGCTCGATCTCGGCTCCGGAGAGCTGGCAGGTGACGGGTACCACCGGCGGCTGGCCAAGCTGGCCGGGCCGGGCGAGCTGGCCTGGCTCGCCAAGTCGCCGCTCGCGTTCATCGTGCTCGACCGGGAGTCCGGCGAGTTCTTCCTGCGGTCGCGGGCGACGGCGTTCCCCGGCCGTCAGATCGCCGACCTGTTCGGCGTCGGCGCGGGCCCGCTGCGCGAGCAGATCGACGCCAACATCCTCAACCAGCAGGGCGAGCAGCACCGGCGGCTGCGCGCCCTCGTCGGCCCCGCCTTCACCCCGCGCGCGGCGGACCGGTGGCGGCCCGCGATGCGCTTCCTGGCTCAGCTCTGGGACGCGGTGCCGGCCGGGTCGTGCGAGTTCGTCGCCGCGATCGCCCAGCCCTACCCGGCGCTGACCATCGCCGCCGTGCTCGGCGCGCCGCAAGCCGACGCGCCGCGGCTGCACGAGTGGTCGAGCTGGGTGCAGCGGCAGTTCGACATCCGCGCGCTCACCAGCCAGGTGCCCGAGATGGAGCGCGCCGTCACCGAGGTCTACGCCTATGTCGAGGCGCTGCTGGCCAGGCGCCGGGCCGAGCCGGGCGATGACCTGCTGACCTCGCTGCTGGCCGCCGAGGAAGCGGGTGACCGGCTATCGCATGCCGAGTGCGTCAACCTCGTGCTCAACGTCATCGCCGGCGGGATCGACACCACGCAGGCCCAGCTCGGCCACGCGCTGCGGCTGTTCGCCGCGCATCCCGCGCAGTGGGCGGAACTCGGCCGCCGCCCCGAACTGGCCAGGCGCGCGGTCGACGAGGTGCTCCGGACCGAGCCGATCACGCCGTTCACCGCCCGGATCTGCCTGGCGGACGTGTCGCACCGGGGCGTGCTGTTCCCCGCGGGAACGATCGTCGCGGTCTGCGCCGAGCGGGCCAACCGGGAGCAGGACGGCGGCGAGGAGTTCGACATCACCGCGGCGCGGGACGGGCGGCTGCTCACCTTCGGCGCCGGCCCGCATTTCTGCCTGGGCGCGAACCTGGCCCGGGCCGAACTCGAGGAGGCGCTGACGTTCCTCGCGCCGAGGATGCCGGGCCTCGCCGCCGACGGCCCCGCGGTGCTCGGCGGCGTCGAGGGCATCTACGGCGTCGAGTCGCTGCCGCTACGCTGGTCGGCGTAGCTGCCGCCCCCAACGCGGGCGGTCTGCTCGGCGAGGGCGATGGCGTTAGGCGCCGTCTCCCGGGGGCCGCAGGCCGGTTACTGTCTGCGCCGCGGCGGCAAAGGCCGGATCACCGGTTGCCGCGAACCCCCGACGGCAGGCCTCCACGAGCTTGACCTGATGGGGGTCCAGGCTGTGCACGGCCGCCAGGGCTAGCTCGTTGTTTCGCGGGCTCGCCGGGCCGGGATCGTCCACCGGCCTGGTGCCGGCGTAGAGCACGGCGTGCTCGGCGTGCACCTGGGCCAGCGCCGCCGCGGCGGCCGGCGCCGGGATGCGGCCGGCGAGGATCTCTACCGCCATCGCGCCGGTGACGCCGTGCAGGTTGAGGATGTCGGGCAGGCCCAGGTAATGGCGGGCGCCCTGAGCCGCGGCATCGATGACCGCCCGCCGGATGTCGTCGGCATGGTCCGGGGTCCTGGCCGGGTCGCCCGCGCGGGGTTGGGTGCTGGCCAGGTCGTCCGCGCGGCCCGGAGGGCTGGCCGGCTCTCCGCCGCGGTAGCGGGCGGCCCAGTAGCCGAGCGCCCGGGCCAGCTCAGCGCGCCGCGGCGCGGTGTCGGCCGCGTCAATGGCCCGGACGGCGTGGGCGGTCCTGATCGCGCCGTGGAACAGCGCGGTGCGCAGCCCGGGCATCAGCCGCGGCACCCAGGTCGCCACCACGGCGGGCCATCCGTCGTTGTCCACTGCGCGGGCGAAGTAGCCGATCCACTCCGGGAGGCGGCGATAGTCGCCGAGCGCCTGCTGCCACTCGAAGCAGGCCGGCGCCACCGGTTGTACCAATGCGCCGCCCACCCGGGCGAACCGCCGCGCCCAGCTATCGATGTCGTCGGTGCAGTCGAGCATCGCCAGGGCTTCGCAGGCCATCGCTCCGTGGTTGACGAAGCCGTTGGGCAGCTCGAAGCTGGCCGCCGCCATCCGCTCGAACGCCTCGTCCAGGGCTGGCGTCGTGTCACTCATGCCATCCTCTTCCTTCCGTACGTGCTGTCGGTGCCCACTCTGGTACCTCAAGCGTCCTTGAAGTCAAGGGGCAAGAGCGGGTCCAGGGAACGGCGGTGCGGCCGGCAAGGTCAGTCGGCGTCGAGGACGTAGCGGGGCCCGGGGCCGCGCTGGGCGGCCTGGTCGCCGGGATTGAGGAGCCTGCAGCCCCGCAGCGAGAGGCAGCCGCAGCCGATGCAGCTGCCGAGCCGGTCGCGCAGCCGTTCCAGCATCGCGATCTGGGCGTCGATGCGCGGCCGCCACGAGTTGGACAGGCGCTCCCAGTCGCGCTGCGTCGGGGTGCGGTTGTCGGGCAGCGAGGCAAGCGCCGAGCGGACCTCGTCAAGCGTCAGCCCCACCTGCTGGGCGACGCGGATGAAGGACACCCGGCGGATGGTCGCGCGGCTATACCGGCGCTGCCCTCCCGGGGTCCGGGTGGCGTGAATGAGGCCCTCGGCTTCGTAGAAGCGCAGCGCGGAGGCGGCCACTCCGGTCCGCTTGCTGATAGCGCCGATCGTCAGCTCCGGTGCCACCCAACGAACGCTAGCAGCGAACTCTCTTGACTTCAAGTCAACTTTAAGGATTAGCCTGCAGTCACTGTTCACCGAGATGGGCAAGCTAAGGAGGAGCGGTGGCCGAGAACTCGCACGGCGTGATCCTGGTGACCGGGGCGACCGGCAACGTCGGCCTGGCACGTGGTGTCCCAACTGGCAGCCAGCGGCGCGAAGGCCCGCGCGCTGACGCGCAACCCTGACGCCGCGGGTCTGCCCGCGGGCGTCGATGTCGTGCGCGGCGACCTGTTCCAGCCCGCCACGTTGGCCGCCAGCCTCGACGGGGTGGACTCGGTGTTCCTGCTGTGGCCCGCGACCACCCTCGACGGCGCGGCGGAGGTCGTCGAGCTGGTCGCCAGTCACGCGCGCCGGGTCGTCTACCTCTCGGCGATGGCCGTGCGCGACGACCTCGACGAACAGCCCGCTGCCTTCTGGGCCGGCGTCGAGCGGCTGATCCGGCGGACATCGCTGGAGTGGACGTTCCTGCGGCCTACCGGGTTCGCGACCAACGCGCTGATGTGGGCGGATCAGATCCGCTCCGGCAGCGTCGTGCACTGGCCCTACGGCGCGGCCACGAGGTCGCTGATCCACGAGCGCGACATCGCGGCGGTCGCGGTGCGCGCGCTCACCGGCGACGGGCACGGCGGGGCGAAATACGTGCTGACCGGGCCAGAGGCGCTGACCCAGGCCGAGCAGGTGCACGCCATCGGCGAGGCCATCGGGCGCCCGGTGCGCTGGGAAGAGCTCTCTCCCGACGTCGCCCGCCAAGAGTTGCTCGCCGCGTGGGGTGACGCATCCTTCGTGGACACCGCCCTGGGCGCATGGGCTGACATGGTGACGGTACCCGAGCCGGTCACCACCACCGTGGAGCAGGTCACGGGCGTCCCGGCTCGCACATTCCGCGAATGGGCAGCCGACCACGCCGACGCCTTCCGCTGAGCAGGCACGACCACTCCCCTGCCGCGTCGCGCTGCACGCCGAAGGAGCCAGCTGCTGGTCTGACCGGAGTGCCGGGCCAGGCTGGCGTTGCCGCGGTCACCGCGGAGTGCCGCCGGGAACTGTTGCAACTCGGCGCCCGCCCGGCTAGATTCGCTGAACATTCGATCAGTCAGGCACCGCGGCCGGCATGGTGCAATACCACGGCGGCGTCGGCTAACCCCTGGGAGCACGCGGGCGGTGAAGTGACCGAGTACAGCGAGATCCGCTATGACGTCGGCGACGGTGTCGCGACCATCACCCTGCACCGGCCCGAACGGCTCAACGCGTTCACCGCGACGATGGCCCGCGAGCTGGTCGCGGCGTTCGACGCCACCGACGCCGATGACGACGTGCGTGTCGTGCTGATGACCGGTTCCGGCCGCGGCTTCTGTGCCGGGGCCGATCTCGCGCGCGGTGCGAGCACGTTCGACGCCACCGACGAGACCCGGGCCGCGGAGCGGGCCGGGTCCGAGACGATCGGCGGGGTGCCGCGCGACGGCGGCGGCGTGGTCTCGCTGCGGATCGCGGCCTCGCGCAAACCCGTGATCGTCGCGGTCAACGGACCTGCCGTCGGCGTCGGCGCGACGATGACACTGCCCGCCGACGTGCGGATCGCCGCTGAGTCCGCGCGGTTCGGGTTCGTGTTCGCCCGGCGCGGCCTGGTCCCGGAGGCCGCGTCGAGCTGGTTCCTGCCCCGGGTCGTCGGGATCTCGCAGGCGATGGAGTGGGTGGCCACGGGGCGGGTTTTCGACGCCGCCGAGGCGCTCGCCGGCCGGCTCGTCTCCCGAGTGCTGCCCGATGCCGAGCTGCTGCCGGCGGCGCGCTCGCTCGCCGCGGAGATCGTCGAGAACACCTCGGCGGTCTCGGTCATGCTCTCCCGGCAGCTGCTGTGGTCGATGCTCGGCGCCGTCAGCCCGTGGGAGGCGCACCGGCTCGATTCGCGTGCGATCTTCCGGCTCGGCCAGGGCCCTGATGCCGCGGAAGGCGTCACCGCGTTCCTGGAGAAGCGCCCGCCGAAGTTCCCGGGCCGCGTCAACGAGTTCGCCGACGTCGTGCCGGCCTGGCCGGTCCGGCCGGAGGACCTGCCATGAACGCCCCCATGTTCGACCTGCACGGGCACGTCGCCCTGGTCACCGGGGGAAACTCCGGAATCGGGCTGGGCATGGCGCACGGGCTGGCGCGGGCCGGCGCGGACGTGTGCATCTGGGGGACCAGCGCCGAGCGAAACGAGTCGGCCGCGGCGGAGCTGGACAGGCACGGCACGCGCGTGCGGGCGCTGCGCTGCGACGTCGGCGACGAGCCGGCGGTGGAGGACGCGTTCGCCGAGACGCTGCGGGCCTTCGGCCGCGTCAACTCGTGCTTCGCCAATGCCGGCGTGAGCGGTCGCGGCACCCCGTTCGCCCAGACCACACTCGAGGAGTTCCGGCGGGTCACCCGGGTCAACCTCGACGGCGCGTTCCTCACCCTGCGCGCCGCGGCCGCGCATATGGTCGAGCGCGATGGCGGCGGCGTACTCGTCGGCACCTCCAGCGTCTCGGCGATCGATGGCACACCGCGCAACCAGGCCTATGCCGCCAGCAAGGCCGGGCTCGCCGCGATGATGCGGGGACTGGCGGTGGAGCTGGCCAGGTACGGCGTGACCGCGCACGCGATCATGGCGGGCTGGACGGAGACCCCGCTGGCCTCGCCACGGCTGCACGAGCCCAAGTTCGAGCAGAACGTGATGAAGCGGATGCCGGTGCGACGGTGGGGCGAGCCCGCCGACTTCGGGCCGCTCGCGGTCTACCTGGCGTCGCAAGCGGGTGACGGGTTCCACACCGGCGACTGCATCGTCGTCAACGGCGGCTACTCCATCTTCTAGGCCGGGACAGCATGGATGGCATGGCCGATGACGTTGTACAGCACGTTCGCGCTGGTCAGCCCATTTCGCGCAGGGCGTCGCGGGCCGCCTCGGCCAGCCGGACGCCCTCACCGGCGCGTGCCGGCGCCTCCGCGAGGTAGCCGTCGTCGGCCATGTGCCCGGCCAGGTAGCGGGCCCGCACGCCAACGCCGATACATGCCGAACGCCACCGCGAGAACGCCACCCAGTACGGCAGGTCCGACACGTCGCGGCCGGACAGCCGGGCATATCGCTCCACGAGCCGGGCGCGGGGCGGGAACCCGGGCGCGGTGGAAGGCCCCGGCGTCGTCGGCGGCACCTCCTCCCCCGGGTCCTGCCAGCTCGAGGCCAGCCAGGCGAGATCGGCCATCGGGTCGCCGGACGTCGCGAGCTCCCAGTCGAAGACCGCCCGCACGGTGCCGTTTGGCCCGAAGGCCATATTCCCGGGGCGGTAGTCGCCGTGCACGATCCCCGTGCTCTGCGCGGGGATGCGCCGGGCGATCAGGTGGTGGACTTCGTCGAGCAGGGTGAGGTCCTCCTCGGTGCCGGCCGCGTGCACCTGGGCGTGCCAGCGTCGCAGCTGCCGCTCGAGGTAGCCGCTGCGGCGCACCAGTTCGCCGAGACCGGTCTCGACGGGGTCGATGGCGTGCAGCGCGACGAGCACGTCGATCACCTGATCCCCCGCCCGGGCCCGGCCCTCGGGCGGCAGGCTCAGCCCGGCGTCGCGGTCGGCGAGCACCCGGCCCTCGACAAAGCCCATGACGTAGAACTCGGCACCGGTGATCTCGGTGTCGGCGCAGTAGGCCAGGGGCGGCGGGACCGGTACCGGCGTCGGCGCCAGCGCGGAGATGAACCGCCACTCCCGGCTCATGTCGTGTGCCGTGCTCAGCACGCCGCCCAGCGGCGGGCGGCGCAGCGCGTAGGCCGCGCCGGCGGCGTCGGTGAGCCGGCAGGTCAGGTTCGAGTGGCCGCCGCGGATCAGCTCGAACCGCACCGGCCCGGCGAGGCCCTCGACGTGCTCGGCGAGCCAGCGCCCCACCCGCTCGGTGTCGAGGCCCGCCAGCTCAGGTTCAGCGACCGGCACGCGAGCTGCCCAGGTACTCACCGGCCGCCGTAGAGCCGGTGTCACGCGTCTCGTCGGTCATCGCGGCATCACCTCAGCTGCGACGACCGCGCGCAGGTCGCGCTTGAGCACCTTGCCGCTCTGCGTGCGCGGCAGCGGCTCGGACCGGAACACGACGTGGGCGGGCACCTTGAACGAGGCCAGCCGCTGCGCTACGTGTCGCTGGAGGTCCCCGGCCGTGACGCCCGCGCCCGGGCCCGTGCGCGGGACGACGACCGCGACCACCTGCTCGCCGAGCTGCTCGTGCGGCACGCCGAGGACCGTGGCGTCCTCGATCGCCGGATGCTCGAAGAGCGCGGCCTCGACCTCGGCGCAGTAGATGTTCTCCCCGCCCCGGATGACCACGTCCTTCATCCGGTCCACGACATAGACCCAGCCGTCGGCGACCCGGCCGAGATCGCCGCTGCGGAACCAGCCGCCGGTGAAGGCCGCGGCGGTTGCCTCGGGGTTGTTCCAGTACCCGCGGACGATGTTCGGGCCGCGGAACCACAATTCACCGACGTTGCCGTCGGTCACATCCTTGCCGCTGGCCGGATCGACCACCCGGACGTCGGTGCCGGGCTGGCAGCGCCCGACGCTGTCGGGCCTGGACCGGTAGTCGGAGCCGCTGTTGGCCACGACGGCCGAGGTGGTCTCGGTGAGCCCGTAGCCGTTGGCCGGGGCGACCGGCAGGCCGAAGGTCGCGTCGATCCGGCCGATGAGGGCGGGCGGTATGGGGGCCCCGCCCATGGCGATTCCGGTCAGGCTCACGAAGTCCGCGCGGTGGGCGGCGGCATCCTCGATGAGCTGGCGCATCACCGTCGGCACGCCCGAGACGCCGGTCAGCCGCTCCCGCCGGATCAGCTCGCGGGCTTCCTCACGGTCCCACTTGTACTGCGTGACCAGCTTGGCCCCGGCCAGTGCGGTGAAGCCGATGCTGGTGATGCCGGCGATATGGAACAGCGGGAAGGTGCACAGCGTGCCCGGCTGCGGGCCAGCGGGATCCAGTGCTGCCGGAACCGGTGCTGCCGGATCCAGTGCTGCCGGATCCGGCGCCGGCGGGTCGCCACGGCCCGCGATCGCGGCGCTGACGAACGCGGCGAGCAGCGTGTTCCACAGGTTCGTGCAGTGATTGCGATGGGTGCCGATGGCGCCCTTGGGCCGCCCGGTGGTGCCCGACGTGTAGAGGATGGTCGAGTCGTCGTCGGCGCTCACCTCGATGTCCGGCGGTGTCGCCGCCGGGTCGAGCGAGGCAAGCAGGTCGTCCCACCGCCGCACGCCCGGCGCGGGCCGCTGCTCCCGCGCACCTCGATCAGCGGGAGGTGGCCGAGCTCGCCGAGATGGGGCGCGAGCAGGGCGGTCCGTTCGGCGTCGGCCACGACGAACCTCGGGCCGGCGTCGGCGAGTGCGTAGCGCAGCTCTGCCGCCGTCCACCAGGCGTTGAGCGGCACCAGGACGAGTCCCAGCACCTGCGCGGCCCAGAAGACCGGCGTCCACTCCGGATAGTTGCGCATGGAGACGGCCACCCGGTCGCCCTTGCGCAGGCCGTACTCCTCTGCCAGGCACCGCGCGAGCCCGGCGATGATCCGGGCCTGCCCGGCGTAGGTCCAGCGCTCGCCGGAGTAGACGAGGAACGGCCGGTCCCCGAACGCCCCGAGTCCCAGCGCGATCTCGCGCAGCGTCTGCGGTCCCGTCGTGTATACCCGCATCGGGATGCCGCGGACCAACTGCCGGCCGATCTCGAACGGCTGGCCGGGCGCCGTGAGCCGCTCGACCAGCGCGGACCGCTGGGAGGCCGCAAAGGTGTTCGTCATTGCCGTGATCTCCTCACACGGCGAACCGGACTGAACGATCGTTCAGAACGCTACAAGGGGAGGCCAGCCGCGTCAACATCGCGCGACAGGCAACGGGGGCTGGCCGCACTCAGCCGTCCGGCCGCCGCGGCCCGGACGGCGGCGAGGAGCGTCGCGGTCATCGGGGCGTCCTGGTCCGCGGGGCCGCCGTTCCCAGCGCGCCTAGGTGTCCCGCACTCCCGCCATGTCCAGGGCGAGCCGCTGGTAGCGCTTCACGACCTGCTCGCGGCTCAGCCTGCCGCGAGGCGAGAACCAGCTCGCGACACCCGTGCACATCACGACGATCGCCCGGGCGGCCTCCTGCGGCAGCGTCGTGGTGAACACGCCCTGCGCGGCCCCGTCGGCGACCACCTGGTCGAACAGGCGCTGCTGCTGCTGGCGCTTCGCTTTGTGCCTGCTGCGCACCGGCTCCTCCAGCGCGCGCATCTCGCTCGTGCCGAGCAAGGTCGCGCCCTGGCTCTCCAGATGGAACAGGACCTGCACTTCCACGATGGCTGAGAGCTGGTCCTCCGGGGCCTCGCCCGCCTCGGCCAGCGCGGTGCGCGTGCGCAGTAGCAGGCGGTTGATGCCCCGCTCCATGATCGTGGCGAGGACGTCCTGCTTGGAGGCGAAGTGGTAGTAGAGCGCCGCCGGGCTCAGCTCCGCCCGCTCGGCGATGTCGCGCACCGACGTGCCGTGGTAGCCGTGCTCGGCCATCGCCGCGATCGCCGCCTGCAGGATCGCCTCCTCGCCGTGCGGCCCGATCTCCGCGCCCCCCCGCGGCGCCGTGCGGCGCTTGGGGCCGGGCCCTGGCGCGGTAGTCACCCGGCCACCTCCCCTCGTCGCCCCTGCGGATGCCCGCGCCGAACCTGGCACCCGTGGAGGCCGCCCAGCATACTCGCCCGGCACCCGACGCCATTTGTCCGCCGGCCAGACCACCGCCACGTCGTGCCGCCGCAGCCATTCGCAGCACGCCAGCCCGGAGCGGGTTCGCTGGAGTCTGCATCGAGAATGCTAAAGCCGGAACCGGTTCCGGCACCTCTCCTATAGGACCCCGGTTACCGCACGCGAGGATGCCGATCCTGGGCGAGCCCGCTCATTGACCGCACCGGAGAGCCTGTGTTATACAGAACTGGTTTCTACTGAACCCTTGTTCAGCTAGCCTGAACGCTTGTTCAGCTAGCCAGGAGAAGCCATGCAGGCAGACATGGTCTCGCGCGTCGCGCCGGAGGCAACGCTGGCTCCGAGACCCAGGCCAGCCGGGGCACGGCCCGGGGAAGCGACCACCCCCGCACTAAAACCCGCCGCGCATGGGCAGCACAATAGGACACCGGATGGCGCACGGCTCTGTCGATCTGCGATCGGACTGGAACCCCTCTCTAAGGCAGGCCGGCAACTGGCAGGCGGGCACGAGAATGACCTGCCTATTGGCCGCGCGTCAGGTTGCCGCGACGTTCGGCCAATGGGTCGCTCAAAACAATTCACAGACTTTCCCGGCCACCCTGAGCAGGGGCCGGGCGCAGCACAATCAATTGCCCCGGCGTCCGGCGGGACCGCCCGCACGCCGTCAGCCTCGATGCAAGGAGTGGCCAGATGCAGCTAGTGCCGCCCGACGTGTTCGCCACCGAGCACCCGCTGACGACCGACAAGGACATCTCAAGCGAGTCCTTCTGGCACCAGACGTTCTCCGAACGCGACCAGACCTTCTCCTGGCTGCGCAAGAACGCTCCGGTCAGCTGGCATCAACCGCTGGAAGACCCCGCGACTCCGCCCGAGGTGCACGGCGAGGCAGGGTTCTGGGCTGTCGTCCGGGCAGCCGACATCCAGTACGTCAGCCAGAACAACGAGCTGTTCAGCTCGGAACTCGGCAGCGTGATGGTACGGCCGCGGCACCCGGCTTTCATGCCGCCGCCCACGTTCCTGGAGATGGATCCGCCGAGGCACACCCGCTACCGGCAGATCATGAGCGCGGCGTTCACCCCGAGAGGGGTGGCGAGGCTGAACGACCAGATCAACCAGCGGGCGGCGCAGATCGTCAACCGGGTGGCGGGGGCGGGCAAGATCGACTTCGTCACCGAGGTCGCCGCCAAGCTTCCCATGCTGACGGTCGCGGACATGGTCGGCGTCCCGGACAGCCTGTCGGATACCTTCGCGGAGGCTGGCGACAGGTTCATCGGGGCACGTGACCCGGAGATCCTGCCGCCGGGCGTGTCGCCCATCGACTTCATCCTCGAGCAGATGGGCGTCCTGCGCCAGATCGGCGTCGACCTGGTCAGCTACCGCCGGGAGCACCCGTCCAGTGACATCGCCACGGCGCTGGCGAACGCGGAGCTGGACGGCCATCCGCTCACCGAAGAGGACATCACCTCGGTGATGCTCCTGCTCAGCGTCGCTGGCAACGACACCACAAAGCAGACCACCACGAGCACCGTCATCTCCCTCGATCGCAATCCCGGCCAGCGCGCATGGCTGATGGAAGACTTCGAGGGCCGGATAGCCGCCTCGGTCGAGGAGTTCATCCGGCACGCCAGCCCGGTGATCGAGTTCATCCGGACCGCGACGCAGGACACCGAACTGGGCGGCCAGGAGATCACCAAGGGCGACAAGGTCACGATCTTCTACTGCTCCGGCAACCGGGACGAGAGCGTGTTCGAGGACCCGCACCGCTTCAACCTGGCCCGGCCGCGGAAGCCGCACGTCGGATTCGGCGGCGGCGGCGTGCACTTCTGCCTGGGCCACGGGATCGCTAAGGCGCAGCTGCGAGCGCTCTTCGGCAACATCCTCACCAAGCTGCCGGACATGGAGGTCGGCGAGCCGGAGTACCTGTACAGCGAGTTCATCAATGGCGTCCGGCACCTGCCAGTGACGATCAGCTGAGTCCCCGCCCGTAGCTGAGCCTCGCCCGGGCCGGGGAGTGAGGCAGTGAGATCGTGCCGACTCTCGCGCTGTCCCTTGCGGACAAGGATGAGGCACCGCCGGCGGACCGCCCACGCCCCGGCGAGCGCGCCCCGTATATACATACTGACTAGCGTGCATGCCGTCAGGAGGGTGACCGTGTTCCAGCCGAGCTCCTATCCCGTCTGCCAGACCTGCGGTGTCCAGTACGCCGGGCCGCGCGCGGACTGCCCGGTGTGCGACGACGAGCGCCAGTACGTGGGCTGGACCGGCCAGCAGTGGACGACCCTGGCGGAACTGCGGGCGGCCGGGCACCGCGGCCGGACCGGCGAGGAAGGCCCCGGGGTCACCGGGATCGGCACCGACCCCGCGTTCGCGATCGGCCAGCGGGCGCTGCTGGTGCGCGGCCCGGCCGGGAACGTGCTGTGGGACTGCGTCACCTACCTGGACGACGAGCTGATCGCCGGCGTGCGCGAGCTGGGCGGGATCAGCGCCATCGCGATCAGTCACCCGCACTACTACGGCACCATGACCGAGTGGGCCGGCGCCTTCGGCGCCCCGGTGTACGTGCACGCCGCGGACCGCGACTGGGTGGGGCGGCCCGATCCCGCGGTGCGCTTCTGGGACGGCGACACGCTGGCGATCGCCGACGGGCTGACCCTGATCAACGCGGGGGTGCACTTCGCCGGCGGCACCGTGCTGCACCGCGCCGCGGGGGCCGACGGCGCCGCCGCGCTGTTCTCCGGGGACATCCTGCAGGTGGTCATGGACCGCGACTGGGTGGGCTTCATGTACAGCTACCCCAACCTCATCCCGGAGCGGCCCGCGACCGTCCGGCGCGCGCTGGGCCTGCTGGAGCCGTGGGACTTCGACCGGGTCTACGGCGCCTGGTGGGGGCGCGTCGTCGCCGCGGACGGCAAGGCCGCGGTGCGCCGCTCGGCCGAGCGCTACCTGGACTTCGTCCGGGACGAGTAGGCCTCCGCCCGCGCGGTGAAGATGCTGTACAGGTCCCTGACCGCGCGCGGCGGCGAGCCGGACCGGAGCCGCTGGATCGCGAGCTGGACCTCGGTCGTGTCGCCGGCCAGCGGCCGCCAGGTGATGACCCCGGCCTGCTCGAGCGGGTCGCCAGCCAGGCTGAAGTCGGGCAGCACCGTGACGCCGAGCCCCTCGGCGACCATCAGCTTGCCCATCTCGGCGCCGTCGGTGGAGTAGGAGAACGCCGGGATCTCCTCGGCCAGCAGGCGGTGCACGTAGCGGTGCATGACGTAGCCGGACCGCATGACGATCAGCGGCTCGGACTGCAGGTCGGCCGCGCGCACGGTCTCGCGCGCGGCCAGCGGGCTGTCGGTCCGCATGCAGACGACCGGACGGCCGCGCAGCAGCGTCGTCGTCTCCAGCTCGGGCGGCTTGTCGTCGCCCTCGAGGTAGTTCACCAGCCCGAGGTCGAAGCTCCCCTCCAGCAGCGCGCGGTGGATGTCGGCCTGCTGCGCGCCGACCACCTCGACCTGGGTGCCGCCGTTGGCCTCGCGGAATTCCCTGATGGCCGGCGCCACCAGCGGGACAGTCGCGGTGTTCACGGTGCCGACGCGGACCATGCGCGTGCTCTGGTGCTGCTTGTCGGCCGCCTGCCGCAGCCGGTCCACGGCGTCGAGCACGGTGATGATCCGCGGCAGCAGATCCCGGCCGGACGTACTGACCCTGGCGCCGTGGCGGCCGCGCTCGAGCACGTCCGCGCCGAGCTCCCGCTCCAGGGAGCGCACCGACTCGCTGAGGGCCGGCTGCGAGATGTGCAGCGCCTCGGCGGCCCGGCGGAACGAGCCGAGCCGCGCCACCGCGGCGACGTACTCCAGCTGCTCTATGCGCACGTCAGCACCCCTTGACCTCCAGGCTAGCCGATATTTCCATGTTAATCTATTGTTTTAATAGGGATTTCCTATCGGGGCCTCGCGGATCCGTATTGGACGATCCCGCCGGGACCTCCGCATGCTGGAGGGAAGGAGGGCAAAGCATCGATGATCCTGCACTGGTTCCTGCCCACGAACGGCGACTCGCGCACCGACCTGAGCCTCGGCAACGCGGTCGGCGCGGCGGGCAGCCGCGTTGCCGACGGCAGCACCGAACGCGCGCCCGACATCGGCTACATCGGCCAGATCGCACGGTCGGCCGAGCAGCTCGGCTTCACCGGCGCGCTGACCCCGACCAGCTCGTGGTGCGAGGACGCCTGGGTCATGACCGCCGCGCTGACCCCGGTCACCGAGCGGTTCAGGTACCTGGTCGCGTTCCGGCCCGGCCTGATGTCCCCGACGCTGGCGGCGCACATGGCCGCCACCTACCAGCGCATCTCCGGCGGCCGGCTGCTGCTGAACATCGTGACCGGCGGCGACGACGTCGAGCAGCAGCGGTTCGGCGACCATCTCGGCAAGCACGACCGGTACCAGCGCTGCGCGGAGTTCCTGCACGTGGTGCGGGAGCTGTGGACCGGGCAGCCGGTCGAGTTCCGCGGTGAGCACTACGACATCCGCGGCGCCCAGCTGGTCCCCGCCCGGATCTGGCCGGACATCTACCTGGGCGGCTCGTCCGCCGACGCGATCGACGTGGCGGCCCGCTACGCGGACGTGTACCTGACCTGGGGCGAGCCGCCCGCCGCGGTCGCGTGCAAGCTCGACCACGTGCGCGAGCAGGCCAAGGCGGCCGGGCGCGAGCTGCGGTTCGGCATCCGGCTGCACGTGATCACCCGGGACACCTCGGAGCAGGCCTGGGCGCAGGCGCAGCGCCTGCTCGACGGGCTGGACCCGGCCGCGATCGAACGGGCCCAGGCCATCCAGCGGTCCTCGCAGTCCGAGGGCCAGCGGCGGATGGTCGCGCTGCACGGCGGCCGGACCGACGCGCTCGAGGTGTCGCCGAACCTGTGGGCCGGCGTCGGCCTGGTCCGCGGCGGCGCCGGCACCGCCCTGGTCGGCAGCCACGAGGAGGTCGCCGACCGGATGGCCGAGTACCACGCGCTCGGCATCGACGAGTTCATCCTGTCCGGCTACCCGCACCTGGAGGAGGCCTACCAGGTCGCCGAAGGCGTGATGCCGGTCCTGCGGCACCGCGGGCTGCTGCCGCAAGCTGCCTCACCCCACCACGACAACCAACGCCTGGAGGCTGTCCGATGACCACGGATCCGACCACCGAGCCGCTCCGCTTCGCCTACTGGGTGCCGAACGTCAGCGGCGGCCTGGTCACCAGCACGATCGAGCAGCGCACCGACTGGTCGTTCGGCTACAACCGCAAGCTGGCGCGGCTGGCCGAGCGGGCCGGGTTCGACTACGCGCTGAGCCAGGTGCGCTACACGGCCAGCTACGGGGCCGAGTTCCAGCACGAGTTCGACGAGCTTCAGCCTCGCGCTGCTGCTCGCGACCGAGCGGCTCAAGCTGATCGCGGCGGTCCACCCCGGGCTGTGGCACCCGGGCGTGCTGGCCAAGTGGGTCGCGACCGCGGACCACCTGTCCGGCGGCCGGGTGGCCGTGAACGTGGTCTCCGGCTGGTTCGCCGACGAGTTCCGCCAGCTCGGCGAGCCCTGGCTGGAGCACGACGAGCGGTACCGCCGCACCGCCGAGTTCATCACCGCGCTCAAGCGGATCTGGACCGAGGACAAGGCCAACCTGGCCGGCGACTTCTACCGGATCCGCGACTTCAGCCTCAAGCCCAAGCCGCTGTCGTGGCCGGGCCGGCCGCACCCGGAGATCTTCCAGGGCGGCAACTCGACCGCCGCGCGGCGCAACGGCGGCCAGCTGTCCGACTGGTACTTCTCCAACGGCAAGGACTTCGACGGGGTGCGCGAGCAGCTCACCGAGCTGCGGCAGAACGCCGCCGCGGTGGGCCGCACCGACGGGCCCCGGTTGGGCCTGAACGGGTTCGTCATCGTCCGCGACACCGAGCGCGAGGCGAAGGACCAGCTGCGCGAGATCATCGCCAAGGCGCACGTCGAGGCCGTCGAGGGCTTCGGTGCCGCGGTCAAGCAGGCCGGGCAGTCCACCGGCGACAAGAAGGGCATGTGGGCCGACTCGTCGTTCGAGGACCTGGTGCAGTACAACGACGGCTTCCGCACCAGGCTCATCGGCACGGCGGAGCAGGTGGCGGAGCGGATCGTCGAGTACCGCAAGCTGGGCGTCGACCTCATCCTGACCGGCTTCCTGCACTACCACGAGGAGGTCGAGCAGTTTGGCAGGCAGGTGATGCCGATCGTCCGCGAGCTCGAGGTCAAGGCGGGGCTCGACCCGGGGGCGGTTCCCGATCCGGCTGAGGGCCTGACCGAGCCGGACCTGGTGCTGTCGGTGGCGGGATGACCACCGTGACCGTCCCCCGGGTGCTCGCCACCGCCGAGGACGCGATCGGCGCGGCCCGGCGGTACGCCGAGTCGATCGCCGGCGGCGTGATCGAGCGGGACCGGGCCGGGGCGGTGCCGGCCGGTGAGCTGGCGGCATTCGACGCCAGCGGCCTGCTGTCGATCACCGTGCCGCGCGAGCACGGCGGCGCCGGCCTGCCGGCCTCCGTGCTCGCGGAAGTGGGCCGGCTCATCGCCTACGTTGACCCGGCAATCGCGCAGGCGCCGCAGGCGCACTTCCTGTTCGTCGACGTACTCGCGGTCTGGGGCAGCGAGGAGCAGCAGCGGCGGCTGTTCGGCGATGTGCTGGCCGCGGCCGGCTCAGCAACGGGCTCGCCGAGCGCGGCGGCAAGCACGCCCAGGACCTGCAGACCCGGCTGCGCGGCAGCGGCGCGCGGCTGCGCCTGCAGGGCCGCAAGTACTACTGCACCGGCGCGATCACCGCCCGCTGGATCGGCGTCAGCGCGCTGGACGACGCCGGCCGCCTGGTGCTGGCGTTCGTCGAGCGCGACGCTCCGGGTGTCAAGATCGACGAGGACTGGGACGTGATGGGCCAGCGCGCCACGGTCAGCGGCTCGGCGATGTTCGACGACGTGACCGTTGACCCGGGCCTGGTCGTCCCCTACGAGAGCGCCTTCGCCGTGCCGCAGCAGCTCGGCGCCCGCGCCCAGCTCTGGCACGCCGCCATCCAGGTCGGCATCGCCGGCGGCGCGCTGCGGGACGCCGGCGCGTTCGTGCGGGACAAGGCCCGGCCGTTCTTCGAGGCGGTGCGGAGCGGCTGGACCGACGGCGCCAGCACCGACCCGCACACCATGCGCCGGTACGGCGAGCTGGCCACCAAGGTACGGGCGGCCGAGGCGCTGCTCGCGTCGGCCGCCGCCACGCTGGACGAGGTGACCCGGTTCCCGCGCGACTGCCACGAGGCGGCCCGCGGCTCGGTCGCGGTGGCCCAGGCCAAGGCGTTCGGCAGCGCGGTGGCGGTCGAGGTGGCCAGCGACCTGTTCGCGCTCAGCGGCGCCAGCGCCGCCGACGAGAAGCACGACCTGTCCCGGCACTGGCGCAACGCCCGCACGCACGCGAGCCACGATCCCGCCGACTGGAAGTACCACCACGTCGGCAACTTCCTGCTCAATCACGTCCCGCCCCCCAACCACGGACAGATCTGATGGTGATGACAGCACTCGATCTCACTGATCCAGCCACGCCGGTGTCGGCCGCCGACTTCAGGCACGCCATGGGTCACTTCGCCACCGGAGTCACGGTCGTGACCTCGGTCGGACCGGACGGCGAGCCGGTGGGAACGACCGCCAACGCGGTCAGCTCGCTCTCCCTGGACCCCCCGCTCGTGCTGGTCTGCTTCGACCGGTCGAGCCTGACGCTGCAGGCCGTGCTCGCGCACGGCGCGTTCGCGGTGAACGTGCTCTCAGCGCCGCAGCGGCAGCTGTCGGCCAACTTCGCCCGCCGCGGCCTGGCGGCGGCCTGGGGCGAGGTGCGGCACCGCCCCGGCCCCACCGGCAGCCCGCGGCTGGACGGCGTGCTGGCCGCCGTGGAGTGCACGGTGGAGCACCGGCTGCCCGGCGGCGATCACGAGATCGTCGTCGGCCGGGTGCACGATGTCGAGACCAGCGGTGAGGATGCCGCTCCGCTGGTGTTCTGGCGCGGCGGCTATGCCTCCATAGGGGAGGCCTCATGATTTCCCCGAACGGCTGGCGCGCGGGCCCATCCGCCGGACGGGCAGTCGTGCTGGTGCCGAACGGCTGGCAGGCGGGCGTTACCCCGGACGGACGGTCGTGAGCTCCGGGAACGGGGAGCGCGCAGCCGTTCGGGTAACTGCCCTGACTGGTAATCCGCGACCGGAATCGCGCACCCACGGGCTGGCGCGCACGCTGGCCGCGGAGATCGCGCGGGCGCTGGCGCCGGCGACGGCCGACGAGGTGGACCTCGCGCCGCTGGGGCCCGGGGTGCTCGACCCGGGCGACGCCGCTGCCTGCGCCGCGGTGCGGCAGGTGCTCGAGGCCGACGTGCTGGTCGTCGCCAGCCCGACGTACAAGGCGGCGTATTCCGGGCTGCTCAAGGGCTTCCTGGACCGGTTCGCCACCGGCGGGCTGGCCGGCCTCAGCGCCGTCCCGGTGCTGCTCGGCGGGCTGCCCAACCACCAGCTCGCGGTGGACCTGCACTTCGCGCCGCTGCTACTCGAGCTGCACGCGGCCGTGCCTGTCCGCGGGCTGTTCGTGCTGGAGTCCGAGGTCGCGGGCTTCGGCGCGTTCG
Organism: uncultured Actinomycetes bacterium; assembly: GCA_963697445.1. GTDB lineage: Bacteria > Actinomycetota > Actinomycetes > Streptosporangiales > Streptosporangiaceae > PALSA-505. The sequence continues at coordinate 324,515 of CAVOOC010000018.1, read as the reverse complement.
CGGCCGGCTGGGCCGACGCGCACGCGCACGCGCTGCTGGCCGCGAGCCGGGCCGGCGCGCGAGCACCCCTGACCACCTGAACCACCCGACCCCTGCGGTCTGAACCCGAGAGGACACTGCCGTGACCACCACTGACAGCACAACGGCGCCGCTTGGCGGCATCGCCCCCGACGATCCGCTGCGGGTCGCGGAAGGGCTCCGCGACGAGTTCCGGGCCGGCGCGGCCGAGCGCGACCGGGAGCGGAAGTTCCCGTACGAGCAGTGCGCGGCCTTCCGCGACTCCGGCCTGCTCGGCCTCATGGTTCCCCGCGAGCACGGCGGCTACGGCGGCACGTTCACCGAGCTGATGAAGGTCGTCATCGCGATCTCGGCCGGCGACTCCAATATCGGCCAGATGTACCAGCTGCACACCGGCGGCATCCGGCTGATGCAGGAATTCGCCTCTCCGGCCGTGCAGGCCAAGTGGCTGCCGCGGTTCACCCGCGAGCTGTGGATCGCGAACGCCTACTCCGAGGTCGGCACCAAGAGCGTCAACGACTTCAACACGACCGTGACCCCCGACGGTGACGGCTGGCGGCTGAACGGCCGGAAGTTCTACTGCACCGGAAGCCTGGCGGGGGACATCACGTTCGGCCCCTGCCGCATCGCCGGCACCGACGAGGTGCGGGTGTTCTTCACGCCCACCAGCGCCGAGGGAGTGACAATCCACGACGACTGGAGCGGGTTCGGCCAGCGCACCACGGCCAGCGGCACCACCGAGTTCCGCGACGTCTGGATCCCGGACGAGCTGTGCCTGGGCAGCCCGGACCCCCGCTCGACTTCAAGTCCATGCACGCCGGGGACTACCTGCTCAACCACAGGCTCCCCCCGGTCGACTCCTACAACTAGGTGGCTTGCGATGTCTGATGTGGGACTGATGTTCGTCGGGGCGGTGCTGTTCGTCAACGGGCTGCTCCTGCTGGGCAAGATCGACGGCAAGGGAGCGGCCGTCTTCAACCTGTTCGTGGGCGCCCTGCAGGTCGCGATCCCGTTCTACCTGATCGCGACCGCCCCCACGACGAGCGACATCCTCCTGGACTCGGGGATCTTCCTGTTCGGGTTCACCTACCTGTACGTGGGGATCAGCAACCTGGCCGGCCACGAGCCGGCCGCATCGGCTGGTACTCGGCCTGGGTGGCGATCATGGCCGCTGCCTTCGGCATCACCAACATCGTCAAGTTCCACGACCCGACGATCGGCCTGCTGTGGCTGCAGTGGGCGGTGCTGTGGGGGCTGTTCTGGCTGGTGCTCGGGCTGGGCAAGACCCGGCTCACCACGCTGACCGGCTGGCTGACGCTGATCCTGTCGTTTACCACCTGCACGATTCCGGGCTATCTCCTGCTGCTCGGCGAGTGGGGTCGCGTGCACACCTGGCTGGTGCTGCTCGTCATCGCGGCGACGGCGGTGGCTCTGGTGCCGGTGGCACGACGGAGCCTGGCCGGGGCTCCGGGTCCGGTTGACCAGGCCGAGGCCGAGCTCCCGGTGTCGGTTTCCTGAGGAGCCGGCGCTCCCGCACGGCGTGCGGGAGCGCCGGATGCTCAACCCGCGTGTGACGCGCGCGGGTTGGCGGCGCGTGACCGGGACGTCCAGGCGCGGAGGCCGTCATCGGTGAGCACCGCGGCGAACGCGTCCTCAGCGGCGCCGGTGAGCGGAGCGTCCTCGCCGAGCCGCGCCGGGATCAGCTCGGGCGGCGGCGACGCGCGGAACCGCATGAGCCCGTCCCGGTAGGCGGGGATCACGTGCTCGCCGGCCAGCGCGAGCAGGCCGCGGGCCAGCCCGCCGACCGTGACGACGTCGGGATCGAAGGCGTTGACCAGGCCGGCCGTCCCCCGCCCGAGGGAGCGGGCCACGGCCTGCATCGCCGACAGCTCGGCGGCCTGCCCGGCCTCCGCCGCGGCGAGGACGCTCTGGGTGTAGCTGACCTCGTCGTCCGGGGCGGGCTGGCGCAGCGCCCGGGCGACGGCGTGGCCGTCGAGGCTCGTGTTCCAGCAGCCCATGGCGCCGCATCGGCAGCGCAGCGCCGGGTCCCCGAACGGCATGTGGCCGAACTCGCCCGCCATCCCGCTGGCCCCGAGCAGGGCGCGGTCGTCCTCGATGACCGCGCCTCCGACGCCGGCGTCCAGGTACAGGTGCAGGGCGGTGCCGGCGCCCGCCGCGGCGCCGCGCCGTGCCTCGGCGATGGCGGCGAAGGTGGCGTCGTTGCCGGCCAGCAGCGGGACCGCCGGCCCGGCTGGTGCCCACAGCGCCGAGAGGTCTACCTGATGCCAGCCGAGGTTCGGGGCGTGCACGAGCCGGTCGCCGGCCACGGTGCCGGGCACGGCGACAGCGACCGCGCGGATCCGGTCGCCGTAGCGGCTGCGGAGGGCCCCGAGCGCGGCGGACACCGCCGTGAGCACGTCTGCCTGGTCGCGCTGGTGCGTGCTCGCGGCCGAGTTGACCATCGCCCCGCCTAGCTGCACCGCCGCCACCCGCCAGGTCTCATGGGCGATCGCGGCGACGGCCACCAGCGGCCCGTCCGGGTGCGGATGCAGCGCGGTGGTCGGCCGGCCGCGCGTCCCGGTCGGCGGCGCCGGGCGCTCGGTCAGCAGCCCGAGCGAGGTGAGCCGGGCGGTTGTCTCCGCGGCGAAGCCACTCGGCATTCCCAGCTGGTCGGCCAGCGACGCGCGGGTGATGCCCGGCTGGGCGTGCACGGCCCGCAGGACGGCCAGCTGGCCGGAGACCCGCGATGTCAACCTCACCGCAGCATCCTCCCGCACGGCCGCGCCTCCTGTCCGGTTCATTATCCTCGCTTAGCGAGGATAATATGGGGCGGGTGACTGCTGCCGACGTCCGTAACCAGGGAAATGGCCCGCACGAGGGCGCGCGCGGGGGGCCGCCCGGGGACACGCGCCGGGACACGCGCCGGGGGCCGCGCCGGGCGGGGCCGCGCCGGGCGGGGCCGGGGCTCGCGGCGCTTGCCACCGCGGCGTTCGTCTACGTGACCGCGGAGACGCTGCCGATCGGCCTGCTGTCCCAGCTCTCCGCCGGGCTGCACGTCCGGGCGGCCTCCGTCGGGCTGCTCGTCACGATCTACGCGGCCGTCGCCGGGCTGATGGCGGTGCCGGTGACCGTGCTGACCGGCCGGCTGCCCCGGCGTCAGGTCGTGGTCGGGTCGGTCGCCCTGCTGGCACTGTCCCAGCTGGTCATGGCCGTTGCTCCCGACTACCCGGTGGTGCTCGCCGCGCGGGTCGGGTGCGCGTTCGCGCACGGGGTGTTCTGGTCGGTGCTGGCCCCGGTGGCGGGCCGGCTGGCGGCCCCGGGGCGGGCCGGGCGCGCCACCGCGATCGTCTTCACCGGCAACTCCCTCGCCCTGGTGCTCGGCACGCCGCTGGCCACCGCCCTGGGCGAGGTGCTGGGATGGCGGGCGGCCACCGCCGTCGTCGGCGCGGCCGCCCTGGCCAGCGTCGTCGCGCTGCGCGGCACGCTGCCCCCGCTGCCCGCCGAGGTGCCCGGCGGCGGGCTCCGGGCCCGGTTCACCGCGATACCCGCGGCGCTGCGCAGCCGGTCGCTCGCCGCGGTCTGCGCGGTCACGGTGCTGCTGGTGACCGGGCACTTCATCCCCTACACCTACATCGCCGTGCTCGTCCGGCGGGACGCGGGCCTGACCGGGCTGGCCCTTTCGGTCGTGCTGCTTGTCTACGGCCTGGCCGGGATCGCGGGCATCGGGCTGACCGGATGGGCCACCGACCGGCGGCCGCGGCTGGCCGCAGCGGGCTGCGCGGTCACGCTGACCATGGCGCTCGCCGTCATGTCGGCGGCCGCCCCCGGTTCCGCGGTGGTCACGATCGCCGCCGTCGCGGCCTGGGGTGCCGCCTTCACGGCGGTCCCGGTCGCCCTGCAGTCCGCGGTCCTGCGCGTCGCGCCGCAGTCCGCCGACACGGCCTCGGCGCTGTACGTCGTCACCTTCCAGGTCGGGATCGGCGGCGGGGCCCTGGCCGGATCGGTCCTGGTGAACACCGGCCTGCTCGGCGAGCTACCGGTCACCGGCACGGTCCTGGCCGCGGCCGGCACGGTGCTGCTGCTGGCGGCGCGCCGCGCCTTCCCGTCCCGCCCGGGCAGGCCAGGCCAGCCGTCCCGGCAGGCACCGGAACCGGCCGGGACGGAACCGGCGGGGACGGAACCGGCCGGGACGGAACCGGCGCGGCCGGTCCGGGATGTCCCGGCTGCCCGCTAGCCTGGGCTCCTGAGCAGCAAGGACACACGTTCAGGAGGCAACAGGTGCGCAGGTGGACGGCGGACGAGATACTGGCCGCCGCCTCCGACTGGGCGTGGGTGCCGCCGGACGCCAGCCAGGTGCTGACGGATGAGTACCAGCTCGTCAGCTATCCCGAGCGGTATCACACCTTCGATGTGCAGGTTCTCTGGTCGCGGTCGGCCCGGCCGGCGGATGACCTGCTCAGCGACATCGCCGGGCACGTCAGGACCTGGGGTCACTCTCATGTCTACTGGCGGGTGAGCGACGCGACCAGCCCGGCGAGCATGGAGGCGGCACTGCGGGCGCGCGGGGCCGCGCTGGCCGAGACCTGCCAGGTGCTGGCCTACGACATGACCGACGGGCTGCCGGACCTGAGCCCGCCGCCGGGGGTGCGCCCGGAGATCGTCCGGGACGAGGCCGGCGTGCGGGCCGGCCAGCTCGTGCACGCCGAGGTGTGGGGCAACGGCCGCGAGCCGGATGAGGCCGACATCGGCCAGCACCTCGCCGACGTGCGGGCCGGGCTGAAGGACTGCTCCGACTTCCGCGTCCTCGCCTTCGTCGACGGGCAGCCGGCCAGCTTCGGCGGCTGCACGCGGATCGACGGCGTGGCCCAGCTGTGGGGCGCGGCCACCAGGCCCGCGTTCCGCGGCCGCGGCGGGTACCGCGCGGTGCTGGCCGCCAGGATGGCCGTTGCCCGGGAGCGTGACGCGACGCTGGCGCTGGTCAAGGGCAGGGTGGAGACGTCCGCGCCGATCTTGCGCCGGGCCGGGTTCGCCGCCTACGGCGAGGAGCGCTGCTACCGCCTCGACCTCTGAGCCGGACATGCCGAACTGACGAGGAGGCTGGCTGGTGAAGACGGCGTTCGTGCCGGGCGGCGGCGGCGTGCTGGGCGCGGTTCCGGAAAGTGTCGTACCGGCCCCCTAGGGTCTCGATACTGTATTCGACGACACCAACCTGGAGGTCACGAGCGATGGCAGACACCCCTGGCGCGCTGCTCGAGCGGGTGCGCAAGCTGCTCGCCAAGGCAGAGGCCGACGGCGTCACCCCCGCCGAGGCCGAGGCGTTCACCGCCAAGGCCACCGAGCTGATGGCGCGGTACGGGATCGACCGGGCGCTGCTCGCCGCCGCCAGGCCGGACACCGACCGGCCGGCCAGCCGCATCATCGACGTGGACAACCCGTGGTCGCAGGTGAAGGCGCACCTGCTCGGCGGGCTGGCGTCGGCGATCCGGTGCGCGTGCGTCCAGCTGCCGCGCGCCGGCTCTGGCGCCCGCATCCACGTGTTCGGCTACGCCTCCGACCTGGAGCGCGCCGAGATTCTCTACACCTCGCTGCTCATCCAGATGGCGCACGGCCTGATCGCCGCGCCGGTGCCGGCGACGGCCCGCAGCGTCCGGGCCTACCGGCGCAGCTGGCTGCTCGGCTTCACCTCCGCCGTGGTCACGCGGGTCCGGGAGGCCGAGGCACGCGCCGCCGCGACGACGGCGCACGAGCCGGTGACGGGCAAGTCCACCGCCGTGGTCCTTGCCGACCGGGCGACGGTGGTCCGGGGCGAGTGCGCGAAGGCCTACCCGGTCACCCGCAAGTCGCGCGTGACGTACACGGGCACCGGCTACCGGGACGGTTACAGCGAGGGCCAGCGGGCCGACGTCGGCAGCGCCCGGGTCAACGGCGCCGCGGCCCGAGCGCTGACCAGGTGACGGGGATCAGGCCGTGTCTCGTGGATCTCGGTGGATGCGGGCGGCGATCCAGGCGGCGTCCGGCAAGGCGGAGGAGGAGCCGATAGCGGAGCTATCGGCGACGACGACAACGCCGCCGGTCGTCGTCTGGGCGCCGATCCGCGCCGCCAGAGATCTGCGAGACACGGCCTAACCCAGGCGGCGGATGACCGCGAGGAAGATCGCATCCGTCCCGTGCCGGTGCGGCCAGAATTGGGCAAACTTCCCGAACGGAGCCGGGCAACCCAGGCCGGCCACCTCGGGCAGCAGGGCGGGGGCGTCGAGCACCTCAACGTCCTGCCGGTCGCGCAGCAGGCCGGCCAGGACGTCACGGGTCTCGGCCAGGTGCGGCGAGCAGGTCACGTAGCCGATCACGCCGCCCGGCCGGGCCGAACCGACCGCGGCGTCGAGCAGGGCGCGCTGCAGCCGGGCCAGCTCGGTGACCTGCCCGGGGGACCTGCGCCAGCGTGACTCCGGCCGGCGGCGGAGCGAGCCCAGGCCGCTGCACGGCACGTCGGCGAGCACCCGGTCAAAGGCGCCCCGCCGCCACGCGGGCGCCGTGCCGTCGGCCACCAGGGTCGCGACGGCGGGCGCCGTGCCGTCGGCCACCAGGGTCGCGACGGCGGGCGCCGTGTCCTCGGCCACCAGGGTCGCGACGGCGGGCGTCGTGCCGTCGGCCACGAGGGGGGCACCACCGGCCAGAGCGTCCCGGACCATGGCGGCCCGGTGCGGCCGCACGTCGCTGGCCACCAGCCGGGCGCCGCGGCCGGCGGCGAGCCCCGCGAGCAGGCCTGCCTTTCCGCCCGGTCCCGCGCACATGTCCAGCCAGAGCCCGTCCGGCCCGGTCACCTCGGCCCTGGCCAGCACGAGCGCCGCGAGCTGGCTGGCCTCGTCCTGCACGGTCGCCCGGTGCTGGCTCACGGCGCGGACCGCTGCGGGATCGCCGCGCGTCAGGTAGGCGCCGAACGGTGACAGCCGGGCGGGCTCGCACCCCGGCGACGCGGCGAGCTCGCCGGGGTCGCACCGTCCGGGCAGCGCGCACAGGGTCACCCGCGGTGCGATGTTCCCGGCGGCTAGCGCAGCCTCCGTCTCGGCCAGATCACCCGCGCGGGCCTCCCCCGGCGCCGCCGTCTCCGCCAGATCCCCGGCCTGCGCCTGCCCCGGAGCTTCCCCCAGCGCCGCCGTCTGCGCGGGACCGCCGGCCTGCGCAGCCGCGGACGCCTCCCCTAGCGCATCCCGGAACGCCTCGACGATCCAGCCCGGGTAGGCGTGCGCGACCGCCAGGTATCCGGTCGGGTCGGCCTGGCGGTCGGGCGCCACGACCGCTATCCACTCCTCGAGGTTCCTGGTGGCCACCCGGCGCAGCACGGCGTTGACAAAGCCGGCCGGGCGCTGACCCGCGAGGTCCTTGGCCAGGTCCACCGAGGTCGCCACGGCGGCGTGCGCGGCGATCCTGGTGGCGAGCAGCTGGTGCACGCCCAGCCTCAGCACCTCCCGCACCGGCGGATCCATTTTGTCCACCCGGCGGTCGCTGCAGACGCCGAGGATCGCGTCGTAGGTGCCCTGGCCGCGCAGCGTGCCATAGCAGAGCTCCGTGGCCAGCGCGGCATCGCGGCCGGTGACCCGCCGTTCGCGGAGCACCGAGGGCAGCAGCAGGTTCGCGTAGGCGTCCCGGCTGGCCACGGCCAGCAGCACGTCGCCGACGGCCCGCCGGACCGGATCCGCGTGCGCGGGTCGGCCTGGGGATCTGCGACGGTTCTGCACTGCCTGGCGGGCCATGTCAGCCGAGCCTCGGGCGGGGCTGACCCTGCCCGCCCGCGGCCGCCGGGTGCGGCTCGCGGGCGTCCAGGCGAAGGCCGCGGGCCCACTCCCCCGCGGTCATCCGCCGCTTGCCCGCGGGCTGCACCTCGCCGAGCATGACCGGGCTGGTCCCGGTTCCGACCAGCACCGCGTTCCGGTCCGCGTGCAGCTCACCCGGGCCGAGGCCGGGCCCGCCGCTGTGCGCCAGCGGCGTCACCGGGCCGAGCTTCAGCCGGGAGCCGTCGAGCACCGTCCACGCGCCCGGGGCGGGCGTGCAGGCGCGGATCAGCCGGTCGATGGCCTGCGCCGGGAACCTCCAGTCCACCCGGGCGTCCTCTACCGCTATCTTGGGCGCGATGCTGACCCCTTCCGATGGCTGGGGCTCGGCGCGCAGCTCGCCCGACTCGATCCCGTCCAGCGTGGCGACCAGCAGCCCGGCTCCCGAGACGGCGAGCCGCGCGAGCAGGTCGCCGGCGGTGTCGGCCGGCCGGACCGGCTCGGTGACCACGCCGAACACGGGTCCGGCGTCCAGCTCCTTCACGATCCGGAAGGTGGTCGCGCCGGTGATGTCATCGCCGTGCAGCAGGGCGTGCTGCACCGGGGCGGCCCCGCGCCAGGCAGGCAGCAGGGAGAAGTGCAGATTCACCCATCCCTCCGGGGGGATGTCGAGCGCCGCCTGCGGCAGCAGGGCGCCGTAGGCGGTGACCGGGCAGCAGTCCGGGGCGATGGCCCGCAGCCGGTCGAGGAACTCGGGATCGCGGGGCTTGGCAGGCTTGAGCACCTCGAGGCCGCCCTCGGCGGCGCGCTCGCCGACCGGGCTGACCGACGGCAGCCTGCCGCGGCCTGCCGGCGCGTCGGGGCGCGTGATCACTGCGGCCACCTCGTGCCGTGACGCCAGGACGGCCTCCAGCGACGGGACGGCGGCACGCGGAGTTCCCGCGAACACGACGCGCATAGGCTGTCCGATCCAGTGTGCTTAGTAGGCAGCTGTGCTTAGTAGCCAGCTGTGCTTAGTAGGCAGCGCCGCGGGTCGAGTGCGGCGACACCTTGACCTGCTGGAGCGACTCACCCCACCACTCGGCCGCGCGGATTCTGCTTCATCGCGAGCTTGCGCTGCTCGGAGTCGAGCCTGTCGATGAACAGCACGCCGTCCAGGTGGTCGGTCTCATGCTGCACGCACCGCGCCAGCTGGGCCGTGCCCTCCACCGTCACCGGCTCGCCGTGCATGTTGAAGCCGGCCGCGACCACCCGGGACGAGCGCTTGGTCGGGAAGGCGAGACCGGGGAACGACAGGCACCCCTCGTCGTCGGTCTCCTCCTCCGCCGAGAGCCTGAGCGTCGGGTTGATCAGGTGACCGAGCTCATCGTCGATGTAGTAGGTGAAGACCCGCAGGCCGACGCCGATCTGCGGGGCGGCAAGGCCCACCCCCGGCGCTTCCATCATCGTGTCGGTGAGATCCTGGACGAGCCTGCGCAGCTCGGCATCGAAGTCGTGCACCGGCTCAGCCGGGGTCCGCAGCACGGGGTCGCCGAAAAGGCGGATCGGCCTAACGCTCACCAGGGTCCTCAGTTCTGTCCGCAGCTTGTTTCCGGTTCCAGTCTATGACCTGGCTGCCGGCGGGCTGAGCGACTCGCTCGCCGTGGCGGCTCGCGACCGGGCCTTGAACGCGGCCTTGCGCGCCGCCTTGGCGACTGCCGGATCATGATGGTGCTCGCCGAGCGCGGTGAGCAGCCCGATCAGGCCCGGGTGGGAGACCTGCCACAGCCCGGCCACCAGCTTCGCCTGGCCGCCCGACGGCAGGTCGGGCAGCAGCTCGGCCACCACGTCCTCCGGCTGGGCCTCCTCGAGCAGCCCGGCGCCGAGGTTGACGAGGAGCCACTCCTGGTCACCCCGGCCAAGCGCGGCCTGATCGCCGTGGTCCCGCAGCCACACCGCGGCGTGCGGCCGCAGCACCGGATCGGCGAGCGCCTCCCGCAGGGCGGGGATTGCCTCCTCGCCCACCCGGTCGAGCACGGCGAACGCTGCTCCGCGAAGTCCCGGTGACCCTCCCCTGGCGGCCTCCATCAGCTCGGCCGCGGCGTCGCCCGGCGCGCGCTGCGCCAGCCAGGCCGCGATCTCGGCCTCGCCCTCCTCCGCGTCATAGTCGGCCAGCGCGGCGAGCAGCACGGCCGCGCCGTCCTGCGCGAGCTGGCCGGCCACCGGAAGCTGCCAGCCGCGGGCGCGGAGCCGTTCGTGCACGCCCCAGGTGCCCAGCCGGGACAGGGCGACCGTGAGCACGCCGGCGTCCTCGTCGCTGCCGAGATCGACCACGCCGAGATCGGCCAGCGTCTCGAGGGCCGCGGACAGCGTAACGATGTCCGCCGCGTCGCCGCCCGCCTCCGGCTCGCCGGCGAGTTCGATGGCAGGCAGGTCGGCGGGCAGCCCCTGCTCGCGCGCCGTCTCGTACGCCTCGAACAGCGCGTCTATCCGTACCGGACCGCCGACCGTGTAGAGCGCGGTCACCAGGCCGTCCAGCTCCGTGGAGCGCAGCGTCACGCCCAGCGCGTCGTCCCAGAGGCTGAGCACCGCCTCCGGGTCGCCTGCCGACAGGATGTCCGCCTGCTGACCCGGCCCGGCCCGGCCGAGCATCCGCGCGCCCGCGGCCACCTGCCACGCCGCCGTCAGCTCATCCTCGGTCAGGTCGAGGTCCTCGGCCGCCGACGCGGCGTCGAGGTCGGTGAGGCTGGAGCCGTGCCGTCCGGCGGCCCAGCGGGCCAGGTCACGCGCAGCCCGCAGCAATGGCGCCACCCGGGCGGCCGCGGCGAGTTCGTCCCTGGGGGCGAGCCGTACCACGGGCGGGCGGGGGGTGCCGCGAGCGGTCCTTGGCGAGGTAGCCACCCAAGCACCCTACGGCGTCCTGGCCGCGAAGCTGCCATGGGCGACCGGCTAGATGAGGTCAAGCGGATCCATCTGCACCCGGACGGCGCCGCCGGCCTTGCGCGCGCTGCGCACCGCCTGAGCTGCCTGCAGTGCGCGTGCGAGGTCGGCTCCCAGCGACCTCGGGACCCGGAAGAACACGCGCACCTCCCCGGCATCGGAGCCGCCGTCCGCCAGCGCGTCAGCCCCGCTCGGAACGGGCCCGAGTACCTCGGCGCCGGGCGGCAGCTCGGCGGCCTCGATCAGCTCGGTCACGGCCGCGGGCAGCCCGGTGGCCGCGGCCATCCTGGCCGACGGGGGGAACCTGAGCTGCGCACGCTCGGCACACTCCCGTTCGGAATGCATGACGGGATCCCAGCGGATCAGGGCCTGTACGGGCGCCAGCGAGGAATCGGCCACCACGACCACCCGGCCGCCGTCGGCGGCGGGCCGGACCAGGGCGGCCGCGTTGAGCCACCTGCGCAGTGCCTCCTCCGCCGCGCGGAGGCTGGCGCGGCCGGCCAGGATCCGGCCGTCGAGCAGCAGCGCGGCCGCGTACCCGCCGCGGGCGGGCGGCTCGGCGCCCGGGGTGGCGACCACCACGGCGGGCGCCTCGGGCACCCGCGTGATGGCCGCCTGCCCCCGCGAGGTCCGCACCGGCACCGAGGGGAACGCGCGGCCCAGCTCCTCGGCGGTGCGCGCCGCCCCGGTGACGATCGACCGCAGGCCGGCGTGCCCGCACCGGGGGCAGCGCCACGCCGCCGCCAGCGCCCCGCACCAGGCGCACTGCGGCGGCGCGTCGGCGGCTCCCATCGCCAGCGGCCCGGCGCACGCCGCGCAGCGGGCCTGCTCGCGGCACCGCCCGCAGGCCACCGCCGCGAGGTACCCCCGGCGGGGCACCTGCACCAGCACCGGACCGCGGGCCAGCGCCTCCCTCGCCGTGCGCAGCGCCAGACTGGGCAGCCGCGCGGCGCCGGCCGCCTCATCCCTGGCCAGCTCGTCGTCACCGCCGGTCCCGCGGATCAGCGGGGCGATGCTGCGCACGGTGGGCCTGGCCGCGATGACCGGGTGCGCCCAGCCGGTCTCCACCAGCTGCGTCGCCTCCGCCGTCCGCGCGAACCCGCCGATCAGCGCGGCGGCCCGCTGCCGGTGCGCGCGGAGGGCGAGCACCTCCCGCGCGTGCGGGTACGGTGCCCGCCGCTCGGAGTGCAGGTCGTCGCCGTCGTCCCAGACGACGACCAGGCCCAGGTCGCGGACCGGCGCGAACATGGCCGCCCGCAGGCCGGCCACCACCCGGATCTCGCCGCGCAGGACGGACAGCCAGCGGCGGTAGCGTTCGGCGGGGCCGAGGCCGGCGGACAGGCAGACATGCCTTTCCTTGCCCAGCTGCGCGGTGAGGGCCTCGTCCAGCTGATCGAGATCCCGGGCGTCCGGGACGACGGCCAGGGCGCCGCGGCCGGCCGACGCGGCCGTGGCGGCGGCGAGGGCGATCTCCTCGGCCCAGTGCGGGCCCGGCAGGGCCGACCAGACCGCCCGGGGCGCCCGGCCGTCAGCGAGAGCGGCCAGGAACGCCTCGCCCGCCGGGTAGCGCGCCCAGGGGCCCGGGGCGGGACGCGGGACCGGGTCGTGGAGCCGGACCGGGCCAGGGGGCGCGACCGGACCAGGGGGCCGGGCCGGGCCAGAGAACCGGACCGGGCCAGGGGGCGCGACCGGGCCGGGGGCCGGGACCGGGCCCGGGGCGGGACGCGGGACCGGGCCGGGGGACGGGGCAAGAGCGGGCGGCGGGTCTTCGGGCAGCGGGCCCGGGCGGGCGGCGGAGGCTGCGGCCGCTGGCGACGGCGGGGGAGATTCCGCGGCGGCGAGTGACGGCGGGGCTGCTGCGGACAGCGGGCCCGGGCGGGCGGATTCGGCCGCGGCGTGCCGGGGAGGTATCGCTAGCCGCAGGACGTCGGCCATCGTGCCGGCGTACCTGTCGGCGACCGCGCGGGCCAGGCCCGCGATGTCCGGCGTCAGCACCGGCTCCGGCGAGATCACCCGCTCCAGGAAGGCCAGCCTGCCCGTGTGCTCGCTGGCGGCTTCGCGCCCGAGCAGGTACCCGTCCACCAGCTGGCCGGCAAAGCGCACCCGGACCCGGCAGCCCGGCACCGCGGCGTCGGCGAGCCGCTCGGGCACCAGGTAGTCGAAGGGCCGGTCAAGGTGCGCCAGGGAAAGGTCTACCGCGACGCGTGCCACCGGCAGCCGTTCGGAAGGAATGGGGGCTGGCCGGGCTCGCCGGCCCCCCCCTGCGCGAGGCGGCGGCGGCCCGCCGGGCAGCTGACCGCGGCGCAGCCACGGCCTGCGGGGCGGCGGCCCGCGGGGCAGGAACCGCACGTGACCCGGGGGAACGCTCCGTCGGCTCCGGCACGTCTCCGTCCTACCAGAGTCCGGGCCCATTCCGGACGTCTGCAGGCAACCCCTTGCGCGGGTGGCGGCCCGGGACGAGATCGCGGGCTGACGGTGCGCTAGCTCCCGGCCGGTGGCATTTGCGGCTGTTTACGCCCCCGAAATTTCCGCGACCAACTCCCGTGACATCCGCGGCTTTTCATGGTGCTCGACTCACATGGTGAGGCGCGCCTAGGGTTCCGCCGCCACGGCGCGGCGCTGACGCCGCGGATAGAACGGGCCTGGACCGAGAGGCGAGGCGGACGGCCGCACGGCATCCGTTCCACGGCGGGACAAAAGCCCGGGAGACCAGCTGAGGTCCGTCTCCGGACGGGCAACGTCACCTGGAGGCCGTGCGCGATGTCCCCATATCAGCATCTCCCCCCTGACTTTTCCGACGACGGCATGCACGACCGTTACGGCCCGGAAGCCCGGTACGCGGTGGCAGCCGAGGCGAGCCTGCCCACCACGAGATGGGAGGCGGAGGTGGCGCGCGGGCTCGAGCTTGGCCTGCCCGGGGCGGACTCGATCACCGACAAGCGCATCCCCACGTTTTCCCGCGGCGAGCTGCCGCACTTCGCCGGCATCAACACGTTCCTCAGGGCGCCGTACGTCGAGGACGTGCGCAGCTGCGGCGACTACGACATCGCGATCCTCGGCGTGCCGTTCGACGGCGGCACCACCTACCGGCCCGGCACCAGGTTCGGCCCGCAGGGCATCCGGCGGATCTCGGCCCTGTACGGCCCGTACAGCTTCGAGCTCGGCGTTGACCTGCGCGAGTCAGTGACCATGGCCGACCTCGGCGACGTGTTCACGATCCCGGCCAACATCGAGAAGACCTTCGACCAGATCACCAGGGCCGTCAGCCACGTCTACGGCTCCGGCGCCTTCCCCGTCGTGCTCGGCGGGGACCACTCGATCGGCTATCCGACCACCCGCGGCGTCGCCGAGCACCTGGACGGGAAGCTCGGCATCATCCACTTCGACCGCCACGTTGACACGCAGGAAACTGACCTGGACGAGCGGATGCACACCACCCCGTGGTTCCACGCCACGAACCTGCCGAACGTGCCGCCGGAGAACCTGGTGCAGATCGGCATCGGCGGCTGGCAGGCGCCCCGTCCCGGGGTGAAGGTCGGCCGGGAGCGCAAGACGACGATCATGACAGTCACCGACTGCGTCGAGATGGGCATCGAGGAGGCGGCCGCCCGGGCGCTCGAGATCGCGTGGGACGGCACCGAAGCGGTCTGGCTCAGCTTCGACGTGGACTGCCTCGACGCGGCGTTCGTCCCCGGCACCGGGTGGCCCGAGCCCGGCGGCTTCCTCCCGCGCGAGGTGCTCAAGTTCATCCAGCTCGTCGCGGCCAGCCCGCTGGCGGGCATCGAGGTCGTCGAGTGCTCCCCGCCCTATGACAACGCCGACATCACCTCGCTGCTGGCCACCAGGGTCATCTGCGACACGCTCGGCTGCCTGGTGCGGGCCGGGCACCTGCCGGCGAAGCGGAGCACGTCATGACCTGGCCGGCCCCGCGGAGCCCGTCATGACCACCCTCGACGCCGTCGGCAGCCAGCAGGACACGATGGAAGCGGTCGCGAGGATCGAGGACCTCTCCGTCACCTTCCGCCGCGGTGCGCTGGACATCCAGGCGGTCCGCGGGGTCAGCCTGGACATCCGGCGCGGCGAGATCCTCGGCCTGGTCGGCGAGTCCGGGTCGGGCAAGAGCGTGCTCGGCCTGTCGCTGCTGGGCCTGCTGCCCGCCGAGCCGCCGCCCGCTACGTCCGGGGCCGTCACCGTGTGCGGCAAGGACATGCTGAACGGCTCCGCCGGGCTGCGCCACGCCGTCCGCCGCGCGAGTCTCGGCGCGGTGTTCCAGGACCCCATGACCTCGCTGAACCCGACGATGCGGGTCGGCCGCCAGGTCATCGAGGCGGCGGGTTCGGAGGACGAGGCGGTCAGGCTGCTGCGCGCGGTCGGCATCCCGGACGCCGCGCGGCGGATGGCCAGCTTCCCGCACGAGCTGTCCGGCGGGCTGCGGCAGCGGGTCATGATCGCGATGGCGATCGCGGGCAGCCCGGCGCTGGTGATCGCCGACGAGCCGACCACGGCGCTGGACGTGATGGTGCAGGCGCAGGTGCTCGCGCTGCTCCGGTCGCTGCGTGATGACATCGGCTGCAGCTTCCTGATGATCACCCACGATCTCGGCGTCGCGGCGCAGGTGGCCGACCGGATCGCGGTGCTGTACGCCGGCCGCATCGCCGAGCTCGGACCGGCCGCGACGGTGCTGCGGGCCGCCGCCCACCCCTACAGCGCGGCGCTGACCAGGTCCCGGCTGTCCCTGTCGTCCCGGCGGGGCCAGCCGCTGGCGACGCTCCCCGGCGAGGTGCCGGACCCGGCGAGCCCGCCGCCGGGATGCCCGTTCCAGCCGCGCTGCGCCCTGGCGCGGGACGAGTGCACTGTCCGGCCGCCGGAGCCCGCCGAGGTCGCGCCCGGTCACCTGAGCGCCTGCATCCTGCCCCCTGCCGAGGTTGCCGCCTGGGCGGGGACAGCTCCCCCGCAGGACCTGCACGGCGGCCTCAACTACCTGCACTGCTCGACCCCGCAGATCAGCAGCCTGCTGACGCAGGGCGGTAAGTCGGGCAGCACGGCGACCTTCTCCCAGATGGGCGTGCTGGCGGCGCAGACCGGCTGCTGGTACAACATGGTGAACCAGAACGACTTCATGGTCGGGCAGCCATGGCTGAGGGGTGTCGCGGCGGCGCATGTCGTCACCAATCCCAACTCGCTCAGCCTGGCCGCCCTGTATGCGGGCTGACGTTCCCGGTTGACCTGCGAGCGGCGCGGGAGCGGGCTGGAGCGGCGCGGGAGCGGCGCGCGCAGCGCGGGCAGCGCGGGAGCGGGGCTGGAGCGGGGCTGGAGCGGCGCGGGTGCGGCGCGCCGAGAAGGAGAAGGGGATGGGCGGGGTACGGCGGGTCGTGCCGCTGACGCTGGGGTGGGAGGACCTGCCGCTGAGCGTGTCGATCTGGGGCGCGCCGGCCGAGAAGCGGCTCCGCGAGCCGGTTCCCGGGGTGCTGCTGCTCTGCGACGGCGGGTGGCTGCTGCTCGATACCGGCTTCAACACGAGCCTGATCACGGACCCCGCGCTGCGCAGGCGGTACCACGGTGATCCGGTTTTCCAGCCGGTCCTCCCTGGTCCGGGCGAGCCGCTGGAGGAGGCACTCGACGCCGCCGGGATCGACATCACCGACATTCATGCCGTCGCGGTCAGCCACCTCCACAACGATCACGCGGGGGGCCTGAAGCACTTCGCCGGCCGGGTGCCCGTGCACGTCCAGCGCGCCGAGCTTTCCTACGGAATGAGCGGCCGTCCCGAACCGGAACAGCACGGGATCTTCCGGGTGGACTTCGACGATCCGCGGATCGACTGGCGGCAGGCGGACGGCGACGCCGAGATAGCGCCGGGCGTGACGGCCGTGCTGACCGCCGGCCACACGCCCGGCCACCAGAGCTTCGTCGTGGACCTGGACCCCTCGGTCGGCGGCGGCGGGTTCGTGTTCGCCTTCGACGCCGCCGACCTCACCCAGAACATCGAGGACGAGGTCGCCGTCGGCGGCTTCATCGACGTCGAGCCCGAGGTGACCGTCACCCAGATCCGCAAGCTCAAGCGCATCGCCGACGAGCGCGGGTACAGCCTGATCCCCGGCCACGACCCCGTCGCCTGGCCGGCCCTGACCAGGGAACTCGCGGGAAAAGCGGAGTTACGGCGCGCCTTCTCACCCCCTTTCCCGAACGGCTCCGACCTGACGCCCGCGGCGACCGCCGGTGCCGTCGCGGCCGGAGGTTCCGGCGGGACCCGGCTCTAGGTTGCCGGCGGGTCGGGCGCGGGTCGGGCGCGGAGGCCGGCGGCAATCGCAGCCCGGGCCGGCCGACCGCGACCGGATTCGCCGGCGTGTCGCGCGCGGGGAATGTCGTACCTGTGCGATAGAGTGTTCGAAGAACAATGTAAGCCTGGCCCGGATGGAGGTGAACAGCCGTGGCCGCAGACCCCCAGCCAGACCCCCAGTGGGAGTCGCAGGAGGAGATCCTGCTGGCCGCGGTGGCCTCCCTCGCCGACGCCCACGCCCCGCCCGGCGAGCAGGACTACGCCCGCTACCCCGACCCGGACACCGATACCGGCTGCCCTGCTGAGCTGGCCGGCCTGACCGGGCCGGAGCTGGACCAGCTGCTCGCCGCCGCGCCCGCGCCGGTGGCCGACTTCGGGCCGGCCGGGATGCTGGACCGGGACGGCACCGGCCGGGGGGCCGGGTTCGCCGACGGCGGCGTGCTGGACACGCTGGACGCGTGCCTGCCGCTGGCCGGGTTCGCCGACGACGCGCACCACCGGCTCGGGCAGCTGACCGGCGATGAGCTGATCGGGGTGCTGCGGGCCTGGCGGCGGCAGACGTCCTGGTCGCAGGCCCGGGAGCTCGCGGCGGTCGCGGAGCTGGCCCGCCGCCTGCCCGCCGACCGCACCCCGGCCGCCGCGCCGGGGGAGTTCCCGGCCGAGCTGAGCGAGTTCATCGCCGATGAGGTCGCGCTGGCGCTGACGCTGACCCGCCGGTCCGGCGAGATGGTGCTGGGGCTGGCGCTGGACCTGGCTGACCGGCCCGCCATCGCCGCCGCGCTGGAAGCCGGGCGGATCGACCTGTACAAGGCGCGGATCATCCTGGACGCGGTCGGCCTGCTGTCGGACGAGCACGCGGCCGCGGTGGAGGCGGCGGTGCTGAGCGACGCGCCCGGGCAGACCAGCGGCCAGCTGCGCGCCGCGGTGCACCGGGCCGTTCTTCTCCTGGATCCGGAGGCGGCGCGGCGGCGGCGGGAGGAAGCGCAGAAGGACGCCCGGGTGGAGTGCTACACCGACAACGAGGGCACCGCCACCCTCACCGGCCGGTGGCTGCCCCCCGCGGAGGTGCTCGCCGCCGACAAGCGGCTCTGCCAGGTCGCGGCCTGGTGGAAGAAGCAGATCCGGGCCGCCTGGAAACACGCCGACCCGGACGAGCAGCTGCCCCGCCCGGAGCACGGCACCGACCTGCTGCGGGCGCGTGCCTACCTTGCGCTGCTGCTCGGCCAGCCCCTCGACGTCCCGCCCGCCGACCTGCTCCCCCCGGCCGAAGCCCCCGGCCCCGCGCCGGACGCCTCTGCCGGTCCAGACGGCGCTGCTGCCCGGGACGCCGGCGTCCCGGACGGCCCCAGCGGCCCAGCCAGCCCCGCCGGTCCCGGTTCGCAGGGCCCCGTCGCCGCAGATAGCCCCGGCGGGCTCGACGACCAGCCCGTGCCCGCCGGGCTGCGCCGCCCCGGCCCCGGCCCCGGGTCCTACCGTGGCGATCCGGTGGCCGCGCTGCCAACGCTGGCCGGATCCATCAACCTGACGCTGCCGCTGGCTACCCTGCTCGGCCTGGCCGACCGGCCCGGCGACGTCGCCGGCTACGGCCCCA
The DNA here is from genome assembly GCA_963697445.1 of uncultured Actinomycetes bacterium. GTDB lineage: Bacteria > Actinomycetota > Actinomycetes > Streptosporangiales > Streptosporangiaceae > PALSA-505. The sequence continues at coordinate 305,938 of CAVOOC010000018.1, read as the reverse complement.
TGCACGGCGACATCGTCCGCGCCCTCGCCACCGCCGCCGTCGGCCACCCCGCCACCAACTGGGGACTGATCATCACCGACCCCAACGGCCAGGCCGTCGGCTACGGCTACGCCCCCCGCGCCCAACCCATCCGCGGCCACCCCGCCGACGGCTGGACCATCACCCTCACCACCCAGCGCATCGCCCGCGGCTGCCACTCCCCGTAACCACGGCCAGCGGGGGCGCCCGCATCCGGAATCATCCCGGCCGGCTCACCCGTGATCTCGTCGGCGGGCGACGTTCAGGACAGTCCCCCAGTGCCGGCGCAGCCGGCCGTCGGGCCGCAGCGCTAGCCGACGTCTGATCTCCGCGTACAGGCGCTCGCGCTGCCATGCCTGCATCGCGATGTGGCCGGAGAACGTGTCGAGGAGCCGGAGGTACCCCTCGGCGTCGTAGCTGACCTCCCAGTCGAAGCGGCGGACGGCGACGTCCTCGAAGAGACCGCTGGTAGAGGCTGGCTGCCGAGTCGAACGTCGTCCTCAGCGACTGCTGGTCGCCTGCCACGCGTCCATCATCCCGGAACTCGAGCCGGGACACGCATGAGCAGCGCCGCGCGGCGCACCGTGACGGTCAGCGAGCGCCCAGGAGAGATGATCTCGCCGTCAACCTCGCGCGGCAGCGTTTCGTCAGCGCGAATCTCAACCCGCCGGGCCTGGTACCGCTCGAGTACGTCCTCATCGCGGCCGCTGCGCGCGAGCACCCGATACCCCACCCGCACCCAGCCGGAGGGGCCCGACGGAGCCAGGATGCCCACATCGAGAAGGCCGTCATCGGGCCGTGCGCCCGGCAGCAGCACGAAGCCACCGGGCAGCAGGCCGACGTTGCCGACCACGACGCACCTGGCCCGCCGGATCAGCGGCTCGCCGCCGTCCAGCCGCACGCTGAACGAGACCGGCCGCCCGGCGAGATGCCTGACTGCGGACATGGCATAGGCCAGCCAGCCGCCTGCTGCTTGACCAGTCCCCGGGTCGCGCCCACGACGGCCGCGTCCACGCCCATGCCCGCCATGGCGGCGAAGGTCATCCCGTCGGCATCGGCGAGGTCGATCCGGCGCTCGTGCTCGCCGAACCCGACCGCGAGGGCGGCAGCGAGCCCAGACGGCACGCCCAGCGCCCGGGCGGCCAGGTTGGCGGTGCCGCGCGGCACGATCGCCAGCGGGACGTCCGTGCCTGCGAGGGCTTCCGAGCAGGCGCGGACGGTACCGTCACCGCCCACCGCGACAATGAGCCCGGCTCCTGCCCGGACGGCGCCGCGCGCGAGCCCGGCACCATGATCATCGACGGAGGTCAGCAGGAACGAGGGCTGCACGCCGCGAGCCGCCGCGACGGCGGCACAGCGCTCGGTGAACCGCCGCACGTCACGAATCCGGATCCGGTTGATGACGAACGCCGCCCGCGTCACGGTCAGCCCGTCAGGCTGAGCCCGGCGGCCATCCGCCCGGCTCGCCGGCCGGTGTTACAGGCCGGCGGCCGTGCGCAGCGCCTCGACGCGGTCGGTGCGCTCCCAGGAGAAGTCGGGCTCCTCGCGGCCGAAGTGGCCGTAGGCCGCGGTTTGCGAGTAGATCGGGCGGAGCAGGTCGAGGTCCGCGGTAATCGCCGCCGGCCGCAGGTCGAACACGGCCATGACAGCGTCCTGGATCCGCTCCACCGGAACCCGCTCGGTGCCGAAGCACTCCACGAACAGCCCGACCGGCTTGGCCTTGCCGATGGCGTAGGCGACCTGCGTCTCGCACCGCTCCGACAGCCCCGCCGCCACGATGTTCTTGGCGACCCAGCGCATCGCGTAGGCGGCGCTGCGGTCCACCTTGGACGGGTCCTTGCCGGAGAAGGCGCCGCCGCCGTGCCTGGCCATCCCGCCGTACGTGTCGATGATGATCTTGCGGCCGGTCAGTCCGGCGTCGCCCATCGGGCCGCCCACCTCGAACCGCCCAGTGGGGTTCACCAGCAGCCGGTAGTTGGCCGTGTCGATGTCGAGCTCGGCGACCACGGGATCCACCACGTGCTCCCGCACGTCCGGGGCCAGCAGTTCCTTCAGGTCGATGTCGGGCGCGTGCTGCGCGGACACGACCACGGTGTCCAGCCGCACCGGAACGTCTCCGGCGTACTCGATGGTGACCTGCGTCTTGCCGTCCGGCCGCAGGTAGGGCACGGTGCCGCTGCGCCGGGCCGCGGTGAGCAGCCGGGCCAGCCGGTGCGCGAGCATGATCGGGAGCGGCATCAGCTCGGGCGTCTCCCGGCAGGCATAACCGAACATCATTCCCTGGTCGCCCGCGCCCTGCCGGTCGAGCTCGTCCGCTCCCTCGCCCTCCCGGTACTCGTAGCCCTCGGCGACGCCCTGGGCGATGTCGGGCGACTGCGACCCGATGGAGACGGACACGCCGCAGGACGCCCCGTCGTAGCCCTTGCTGGACGAGTCGTACCCGATCTCCAGGATCTTCTCCCTGATGATTCCCGGGATGTCCACGTAGGTCTGGGTGGTGACCTCGCCTGCGACATGAACCTGGCCCGTGGTGATGAGGGTCTCCACGGCTACCCGGCTGCGCGGGTCGTCCTTGATCATGCAATCAAGGAGGGCGTCACTGATCTGGTCCGCCATCTTGTCGGGATGGCCCTCGGTAACAGACTCCGAGGTGAAGAGGCGACGGGCCACTTGGTTTCCTTTGCTGCCGGGCGGACATTTCGCCGCAGTTTATCCGCGTCGGGTTACCCCTGTCTGGCCAGGGAAGGTCTAGTCGGGGTCGTCAGGAGAGCCTGGCAGCGACCATATCCCATACCACGTCGGCGAGCGCCTCCTTGCGGCCCCGGGGCACGTGCGTGACACCGCCGTCAGCCGCCAGCACCAGGGCCTCGTTGTCGCTCGTCCCGAAGGCCAGCCCGCCGCCCACCTGGTTGACCACGAGCAGGTCGCAGCCCTTGCCGGCCAGCTTGGCACGGCCGTTGCTCAGCAGGTCGTCGGTCTCCGCAGCGAAGCCGACCACGATCTGGCCCGGGCGGCCGCGCTGAGCCGACAGCTCGCGCAGCACGTCCGGATTCTCCGCCAGCCGGATCGGCTCCGGCCCGGTGCCGGTTTTCTTGATCTTTGATTCATTCCGAACGGCGGGGCGGTAGTCAGCCACGGCGGCCGCCATCACCACCGCGTCGGAACCAGCCGCGGCCGAGACCATCGCCTCCCGCAGCTGCAGCGCCGACACGACCCGGATGACCTTGGCGCCGGCCGGATCATCGAGCGTGACGTTGGCGGATACCAGCGTCACGTCCGCGCCGCGGGCGACGGCGGTGCGGGCCAGCGCGTACCCCTGCATGCCGGACGACCAGTTGCCGAGGAACCGGACCGGGTCCAGTTCCTCCCGGGTGCCGCCCGCCGAGATCACCACGTGCCGACCGGAGAGGTCCGGCTGCAGGCCGTCGCCGCCCCGGTCGAGCACCCGGAGCGCGACCGCGAACAGCTCCGCAGGCTCGGGGAAGCCGGCCCGGCCCGGTATCCGGACCGGTCAGCCGCCCGGCGGCGGGCTCGAGTACCATCGCGCCCCGGTCCCGGAGCAGGCTCACGCTGGCCTGGGTAGCCGGGTGCTCCCACATCTCGGTGTGCATGGCGGGCGCGAAGACGACCGGGCAGCGAGCCATCAGCAGCGTAGCCGTCAGCAGGTCGTCGGCCCGTCCCGCGGCCGCCCTGGCCAGCAGGTCGGCCGTGGCGGGGGCGACGAACACCAGGTCAGCCCACTGGCCCAGAGTGACGTGCGGAACCTCATGGACATCCGTCCACGCATCGGTGGTCACCGGCCTGCCGGACAGCGCGGCCCACGTCGCCTCGCCGACGAAGCGCAGCGCGTCGGGCGTGGGTACGACACGGACCTCGCAGCCGGATTCGGTCAGCAGCCGGAGCAGCTCGCAGGCCTTATAGGCCGAGATACCGGCGCCGACACCGAGGATGACATGCGGTGGCATGGTCTTGCCGTCCCCCAGTGCCTTCCCCGTCACGCCTTCCCCGTCACTCAGCCCCCGCCGTGGGTCAGACGGGCGTTTCCTCGGGCTCGATGGCCTCCGCGGTCAGCAGCTTCTCGCGGATCTCGCGCAGGGCGATCGAGAGGGGCTTCTCCTGGACGCGGGTCTCGACCAGAGGCCCGACGTACTCCAGCAGCCCCTCGCCCAGCTGGGCGTAGTAGGCGTTGATCTGCCGTGCCCGCTTGGCAGCCATGATGACCAGGCGGTACTTGCTGTCGACCACGCCGAGGAGATCATCGATCGGCGGGTTCGTAATGCCTTCCGGGGAGGGAGTCCCTGCCACCTTCTGCCTTCCGTGGGGTGTACGTCACCGAAACATCAAGGCTACCAGGTCATCGCACACGTCCTGGACGGACGTGTTGACGAGGGTGACATCGAACTCCGGCTCAGCGGCCAGCTCGACGCGCGCCTCGTCGAGGCGCCGCCGGATGAGCTCGGGCGCCTCGGTGCCGCGCCCGTTGAGCCTGCGGACCAGTTCTTCCCACGACGGGGGGGCGAGGAAGACCAGAAGCGCGTCGGGGTCGGCCGCGCGTACCTGCCGCGCGCCCGTCACGTCGATCTCGAGCAGGACCGGAATGCCGGCGGCGAGCTTCTCCTCCACCGGCGCCCGCGGCGTTCCATGCCGGTGGTCCACGTACGCGGCCCACTCGAGCAGCTCGCCGGCCGCGATCAGCCGGTCGAACTCCTCGTCGTCAACGAAGAAGTACTCCCGGCCGTGTGCCTCGCCCGGCCTGGGCTTGCGCGTCGTTACCGACACCGACGACCAGATCTTCGGGTAGGCCTCGCGAATCCGCCGCAGAACAGTGCTCTTCCCGACCCCCGAGGGTCCGGAGAGCACGGTCAGTCTTGCACGGTTGCCGGAAGATGCCTGGCCGGAACCGGACGACGTGGCCGTGCCCTCGCCCCCTCGTTCGTGGAAAGCGGTCAGATATCACCGCCGAATTCGGTCTCAAGCGCTGCGCGCTGGTTGGCACCAAGGCCGCCAACGCGCCGGGACTCCGCAATGCCGAGCCGCTCCATGATCTGCTTGGCGCGCACCTTGCCGACGCCGGGCATCGACTCGAGCAGTGCCGAGACCTTCATCTTGCCTATCACGTCATCCGACTTGCCATCCTTGAGCACCTGGGGCAGTGTCGTCGAGCCGCGCTTGAGGCGATTCTTGACCTCCGCACGCTCCTTGCGAGCCCTGGCAGCCTTCTCCAGAGCGGCAGCGCGCTGGTCGGGTGTGAGGGGAGGAAGAGCCACGCCTGTTCACCTCGGGTTTCGTATCGAAAAACTCGCTTCGGGAGGGGAAACTAGCGAGTTCAGAGCGCTACGGCAACGCGAACCCCCGTTTGTCACGTCATAAATTGGCGATAACTACCATCCGCTAATGACCGAATACTAACCGCTACGACACGGGAGCGAAAGATTATCCGGGACCACGGCAATCCTAGCCTGGACCCGAACCGGTTCCGGGACATATGCCCAGGTACACGCTCGCGGTTGCTCCTGCCTTCCAGGTTACGGCCCTGCCGCCCGGACCGCAGCCCCGCCTCCCCCGTTGGCTCTTGCCGCTCCCATCCCGGGCTCCGCGCCCCGGCATCCGCGCGGCGATGCCGGGCGCACCGAGACCAGGCGCCGCGGAGCGTGCGGCTCTACCGGCGCACGTCACTGTGAGGATGCACAGGCTCACTGGCAGGACGCACAGGCTGTGCCGGGCCCGCACGGGTTGGCCGGGACCCGCACAGCCCACCGGGGCCCGCACAGGCCCACTGGGGCCCGCACAGGCCCACTGCAGGGACGCGCCGGCGCGCTGCAGCGGCGGGCAAGGGCCGCACGGGAGACGCACGCACCCGCGGGCGCTGCCGTCAGCCGACCCGGGCCGTCGAGGATTGCGGCTGCGCGGCAAGCTCGCCAGCCGTGCCGGTGTCCTCGCCAGTGCTGCCGGTGGCCTCGCCGGACGCGAGCACGAGCCTGGGGCGCAGGCGGCCGAAGTACAAGGCCGCGGTGACGAACCCGACACCCACGGGGGTTCCCGCGCCGACCAGGGTGAGGGTGTGCCGCCGCCGGATTCCGGCCGCATTCCAGGCCGCTTCCGGGCGGCCCCAGCCGTCGATGAACGCCCACAGCGGCAGGCCTACCAGGGCCACGATGAGCATCGTCACCGCCAGCTGCGTCGCGCTGAGCCCGAGCAGCTTGAGCGCGCTCGCGATGAGGACGAACGACAGTATCGGGCGGAGCAGGAAGTTGGACGCGCGGGACGACAGCCACGATCCCGCCAGCACGCCGGGGATGCCGCCGAGCGCGATCGCGGCGGTGACCCCGAACAGCAGGCCGCCGAACAGCGCGTGCCCGATCGCGGCCGACCCGACCAGGGGCATCGACTGGACGATGTCCGTGCCGACCAGGCGCCGCATCGACAGCTGGGGATAAGCGATCATCAGCAGCACGATCATCAATGACCCGGCGCCGACCGACGTGATGCCGACGAGCAGGCCGCCGAACGCGCCGATCGCCACGGTCAGCATCCGCTTTACCTTGACCTCGGGCTCGGGACCCTCGCCGACCTCCGGCGCCTTCCGCCAGCCGGCGCTGTCCAGCAGCATCCGGACGACCATCGCGGCGGCCGCCAGGATGATCGCCGCGCCCATCGCGTACTCGATGTTCTTCTGCATGGTCTTGCCGGACCCGAGCGCGTGGTCGATGAAAACGCCCGCGAACGCCGCCGGAACCGATCCCAGCGACAGCCATCCGACCAGTCCCATGTGCACGGTGCCCCGGCGGAAGTGGACGGCCCCGCCGAAAGGCTTCATGATCGCCGACGCCACGATGTCACTCGACACGGCGGCGCTCGGCGTCACCCCGAACAGCAGGATGAGAATCGGCGTCATCAGCGCGCCGCCGCCCGCACCGGTCATGCCGACGAGCACACCCACGATCAGACCAGCGATGACGATGTTCAGGCTCACGAGGACCTCCGTGCGCGTGTCGCCGTACGCGACTGCCCCGCGCAGCCGACTGCCGTGCACCCCACAGTGCGCATGGGCACGAGGATAAAGGATTTTCCCATCTATTCCATCTAAAAACTGGAAGCAATTTTTGTCGCTTTTACCAGTCGACAAACTCGAGAAAATAGAGAATGCATGCATACACAGGCGATCGCGAAAGCCGGCAACTCCCGGCCGCCAGAAAAATGCAGAAAAATATGGTGCGGATCACGACGGCGACCGGTGGCCGGGACCGAGGAATCTAGGCGGGCGCGGGGCTAGCGGGGCGCGGGACGCGAGGCGCGGGAGCGCTCCCCGCCCGGAGGGGTCTCGGTCTGGCGCCCGATTTAGCTGGACGCCGGCGCGTGCCTGCGCAGGGAGGCGGCGATGGCAGCCGCAGCGGCGCCGGGGTCCGGCGCGCCGGTGATGGCGCGGCCGATCACCAGCAGGTCTGCCCCGGCGCTGAGCGCCTCCTCCGGCGTGGCCACGCGCGCCTGGTCGTGCGCGTCGGTGCCGGCCGGCCGGACGCCTGGCGTGATCAGGATGATGTCGGGGCCGACCTCGGCCCGCACCGCGGCCACCTCGCGCGGCGAGCAGACCAGGGCGCTCGCCCCGGCGTCCACGGCCAGCGCGGCGAGGCGCAGCACCCAGTCCGCCGTCGTGCCGGTCACGCCGATCGCGTCCAGGTCCTCGCCGCACAGCGAGGTGAGCACGGTGACGGCGGCGATCGGCGTGCCCGCTGCGGCATCGACGGCGGCGCGGATCATCGCCGGGCCGCCGGCGGCGTGCACGGTGAGCAGCTGCGGCCGCAGCCGCGCGACGGCGCGGGCGGCGCTCGCGACGGTCGCCGGGATGTCGTGCAGCTTCAGATCGAGGAAGATCTGCACCCCGCTCGCGCCCCGGATCGACGCCACCACTTCGGGCCCGTACCGCAGGTACAGCTCCAGCCCGATCTTCACCGTGCTGACGTGCGGGGTGACCAGGCCAGCCCACCGGGAGGCGATTTCCAGGTTCGGCGCGTCGAGCGCGACGGCGATCGGTGCGGGATTATTCACGGGTCCTCATCCTAGGGCCGGATTCCAGGCGGGCTGGGCGGGCCGGTGCGCCAGGCCGACCGCGTCCGTGAGCCGGTCCAGGCCTGCGCGGGCGAGCTCGTCGGCGAGCTCGCGCAGGACCCGGTCACAGGCACCGGGGTCGTGGAAGATCACCGTGCCCAGGCTGACCATCGCGGCGCCGGCCAGGATCAGCTCGAGCGCGTCCCTGCCGGTGCGGACGCCGCCCATGCCGATGATCGGGATGTCCGGCAGCGCCTGCCTGACCTGCCAGATGCACCGCACCGCTACCGGTCGGATGGCCTGCCCGGACAGGCCGCCGGTGACGCCGGCCAGCACCGGGCGCATGGTCTTCGTGTCGATCGCCATGCCGAGCAGCGTGTTGATCAGTGACAGGCCGTCGGCGCCTGCTGCCACGCAGGACCGGGCGATCGTGACGATGTCGGTGACGTCCGGTGACAGCTTGGCGAAGACGGGGATGTCGTAGCGGGCGGCGGACCGGACCGCCTCGATGACCCGGGCCGCCGCGTTCGGGTCGCAGGCGAACACGGTGCCCCGGTCCTCGACGTTCGGGCAGGAGATGTTCACCTCGATCGCGGTGATCCCGGGGGCGTCGGAGAGGCGCCGGGCCAGCTCGGCGTACTCGGCGGCGCTGCTGCCTGCGATGGATACCACCGCGCGGGCGCCCTGGGTCAGCAGCCAGGGCAGGTCGCGCTGCAGGAACGCGTCGATTCCCGGGCCCTGCAGCCCGATCGAGTTCAGCATCCCGCTCGGCGTCTCGGCCATCCGCGGCGTGGGCCGCCCGGACCGCGGCGCCAGCGTGATCGACTTGGTGACGACCGCGCCGAGCTTCGCGACGTCGGTGAACCGGGACAGCTCCCGGCCGGCCCCGGCGCAGCCTGAGGCGGTGAGTATCGGGTTGGGCAGCTCCACGTGGCCCAGCCTGGTGCGCAGGTCAGCGGGCATGACGGTATCCAGTCGTCTCGGGCGGACGCCGTGACGACGTGGCGCTCCGCTCTACGGTGCGCAGGTCAGCCGGCATGACGGTGTCCGTTCTGGGTGTGCGGCCGGTTCTCCCGGGGCGGGCGCCAGCCGGGCGCGCCCAGGGCGTCGAACGGGATCGTGCCCACCTCGTCCCAGCGCACCGACTGGCCGCTGAACACCGGCCCGTCCACGCAGGACCGCGTCATCCTGGTCACCCCGTCGTCGCCGGTCACCGGGAGCACGCAGGTCATGCAGACCCCGATGCCGCAGGCCATGGACTCCTCGACGGAGGCGAGCACCGGGATCTCGTACCGGTCGGCGAACGCGGTCACCGCGCGCAGCATCGGCATCGGGCCGCAGGCGTAGATGACCTCGGTGCGGGCCTCGTGGATGATCCGGGCGAGCGCGTCGGTCACCACGCCGCGCAGGCCGAGCGAGCCGTCCTCGGTGGTGATCGTGGCGGTGCGGCCGCTGCGCCGCGCGGTCTGCGCGCCGAACACCCGGTCCGCGGTCGCGGCGCCGAGCAGGAAGTCCACCGTGCTGCCGCGGGCCCGCAGCCGGGCCTCGAGCGGGAACAGCGGCGCGCTGCCGTAGCCGCCGCCGATCAGCAGGCAGCTGGCAGGCTCGCGGGGCAGCGGGAACGGGCGGCCCAGCGGCCCGGTGATGTCCACCACGTCGCGCGACCGCAGGCCCGCCAGCCAGCGGGTTCCCGGGCCGCGCGCGGCGAACACGAACTCCACCGTGCCGCCGTGATCGCCGCGCACGTCGTGGATGGAGAACGCCCGGCGCAGCAGCATCGAGCTGTCCGGGCCGCCGACCGCGACGGCGACGAACTGGCCGGGCCGGAAGGCCCGGGCGATCCGCGGCGCCACCACGGTCATCGCGTGGTAGGCGTCCACCCGGCGCACGGTCAGCACCGGTGCTGCCAGCTGCGCGGGTGCCATGTCTGCCTTCTCGTCCGGCGAGGTCATGTTCCGCGGGCTCTCAGCCGGGCCGCGTGCTCCTGCAGCGACCGCACCCCGACCTCGCCCCGGGTGATCGCCTCGATGCCCTGCACCGCGGCGGCCAGGCCCGCCGTCGTCGTCACGCAGGGGATCCCGCGCCGGACGGCGGCGGTCCTGATCTCGTAGCCGTCTACCCGCGGTCCCGGCTGGCCGCCGGGGCCGAACGGCGTGTTGACGATGAGATCCACCTGCCCGTCCAGCAGCCTGGTCACGATCGTCGGCTCGCCGTCAGGACCCGGCCCGTCGCTGTGCTTGCGCACGATCCTGGCACGGACGCCGTTGCGCCGCAGCACCTCGGCGGTGCCCTGGGTGGCCCAGATTTCGAAGCCCAGGTCGGCCAGCCGCTTCACCGGGAAGATCATCGCCCGCTTGTCGGAGTTGGCCACCGAGACGAACGCCCGGCCCTTGACCGGCAGCGCCCCGTAGGCGGCCGCCTGCGACTTGGCGTACGCGGTGCCGAACACCTCGTCGATCCCCATCACCTCGCCGGTCGAGCGCATCTCGGGCCCGAGCACGGTGTCCACGCCCTCGCCGCTGGCATCCCGGAACCTGCTGAACGGGAGCACCGCCTCCTTCACCGCGATCGGCGCGTCCAGCGGCAGCGTCCCGCCGTCGCCCTCGGCGGGCAGCAGGCCCTCGGCCCGGAGTTCGCCGATCGTCGCGTCGAGCATGACCCGGGCGGCGGCCTTGGCCAGCGGCGTGGCGGTCGCCTTGGACACGAACGGGACGGTGCGGGACGCGCGCGGGTTCGCCTCGAGCACGTACAGCACCCCGGCGGCGAGCGCGTACTGCACGTTCAGCAGCCCGCGCACCCCAACCCCGGCGGCGATGCGCTCGGTGGACTCGCGGACCTTCTCGATGTCGCCGCGGCCCAGGGTGATCGGCGGCAGCGCGCAGGCGGAGTCGCCGGAGTGGATGCCGGCCTCCTCGATGTGCTCCATCACCCCGCCGAGGAACAGCTCGGAGCCGTCGTACAGCGCGTCCACGTCGATCTCGATCGCGTCGTCGAGGAACCGGTCGATCAGCACTGGGTGCTCGGGGCTGATCTGGGTGGCCCGCTGCACGAACGCCTCGAGCGCCGCGTCGTCGTAGACGATCTCCATGCCGCGCCCGCCGAGCACGTAGGACGGCCGGACCAGCACCGGGTAGCCGATCTCGTCGGCGATGGCCTGAGCCTGCGGGTAGGAGGACGCGGTGCCGCTGCGCGGCGCGAGCAGGCCGGCCCGGGCGAGCACCTCGCCGAAGGCGCCGCGGTCCTCGGCCAGGTGGATTGCCTCGGCGCTGGTGCCCACGATCGGCACCCCCGCGGCGGTGAGCGCCCGGGCCAGCCCGAGCGGCGTCTGCCCGCCGAGCTGCACGATCACCCCGGCGACCGGGCCGCTCTCCTGCTCGGCGTGCACCACTTCCAGCACGTCCTCGAGCGTCAGCGGCTCGAAGTACAGCCGGTCCGAGGTGTCGTAGTCGGTGGACACGGTCTCCGGGTTGCAGTTGACCATGACGGTCTCGTAGCCGGCCTGCGCCAGCGCGAACGAGGCGTGCACGCAGGCGTAGTCGAACTCGATGCCCTGGCCGATCCGGTTCGGCCCGCTGCCCAGGATGATCACCTTGGGCCGGCTGCCGGACGGTACCTCGGTCTCGTCGTCGTAGGTCGAGTACAGGTACGGGGTGCGGGCCGCGAACTCCGCGGCGCACGTGTCCACCGTGTGGTAGACCGGCCGGACGCCGAGCGCGTGCCGCAGGTCGCGCACCCGGGTGGCGGTCATCGCCCGGAGCTGGCCGATCTGGGTGTCAGAGAACCCCGCGGCTTTGGCGGCGCGCAACGCCGGCGCGTCGAGCTGGGGTCCGGCCGCCAGCCGTTCGGACGTTTCTTCGATGAATTTGACCTGGTCGATGAACCACGGGTCGATCCCGCTGGCCGCCGACAGCCCGGCCACGGTGGCCCCGGCCCGGAGCGCCTGGTGAATCGTGCCGAGCCGGCCGTCGTGCGGGACGGCGCAGCGCGCGGTGAGCTCGGCCGCGTCGCCGGGCGGGCCGTCCCAGCTGAATTCGGCGCCGCGCTGCTCGAGCGAGCGCAGCGCCTTCTGCAGCGCCTCGGGGAAGCTGCGGCCGATGGCCATCGCCTCTCCCACCGACTTCATGTGCGTGGTGAGCACCGGATCGGCGCCGGGGAACTTCTCGAACGCGAACCGCGGCACCTTGACCACCACGTAGTCGAGCGCGGGCTCGAAGCTGGCCGGGGTCTCGCCGGTGATGTCGTTGCGGATCTCGTCGAGGGTGTAGCCGATCGCCAGCTTGGCCGCGATCTTGGCGATCGGGAACCCGGTGGCCTTGGACGCGAGCGCCGAGGACCGGGACACCCGCGGGTTCATCTCGATCACGACGAGCCGGCCCGTCTGGGGGTGCACGGCGAACTGGATGTTGCAGCCGCCGGTGTCCACGCCGACCGCCCGGACGATCGCGATCGCCGTGTCGCGCATCTGCTGGTACTCGCGGTCGGTCAGCGTCATGGCCGGCGCCACGGTGACCGAGTCGCCGGTGTGCACGCCCATCGGGTCGATGTTCTCGATCGAGCAGACCACGACCACGTTGTCGGCGCGGTCGCGCATGAGCTCGAGCTCGAACTCCTTCCAGCCGAGGATCGACTCCTCAAGGAGGACTTCGGTCACGGGACTAGCGTCCAGGCCCGCGCCGGCGATCCGGCGCAGGTCGTGCTCGTCGTAGGCGATGCCGGAGCCGGAGCCGCCGAGCGTGTAGGACGGCCGGACCACGACCGGGTAGCCGAGCTGGTCTGCGGTGGCCTCGGCCTCGGCCAGGGTCCGGCAGATCTTGCTGGCCGGGACCTCGGCGCCGAGCCCGGTGACGATCTCCTTGAACCGCTCCCGGTCCTCGCCGGCCTTGATCGCCTCGATGTCGGCGCCGATCAGCTGCACCCCGTACCGGGCCAGCGTGCCCGCGTCGTGCAGCGCCACCGCGGCGTTCAGCGCGGTCTGGCCGCCGAGGGTGGCCAGCACCGCGTCCGGCCGCTCGATGGCGATGACCTTCTCGAGCACGTCCAGGGTGATCGGCTCGACGTAGGTGGCGTCGGCGAACTCGGGGTCGGTCATGATCGTCGCCGGGTTGGAGTTGACCAGGCTGACCCGGATCCCCTCTGCCTTCAGCACCCGGCAGGCCTGGGTGCCCGAGTAGTCGAACTCGCACGCCTGGCCGATGACGATCGGGCCGGAGCCGATGACGAGGACCGAGTTGAGGTCGGCGCGGCGGCTCATCTGGCCGCCGCCATCAGCGCGCAGAACTCACCGAACAGGTCATCCGCGTCATGCGGGCCCGGCGCGGCCTCGGGGTGATATTGGACCCCGAACGCTGGCGCATCGAGCAGCCGGATGCCCTCGACAACGCCGTCGTTGAGGTTCAGGTGGGACACGACCGCGCGCCCGAAGGGGGTCTCGAACGGCTGGTCCTGAGCCTGGTTCCCGTCGGGCGGGCTGACCGCGAAGCCGTGGTTGTGGCTGGTGATGTACACCCGGCCGGTGCGCAGGTCCTGGACCGGCTGGTTCACGCCGCGGTGGCCGAACCGCAGCTTGTAGGTGGCCAGGCCCAGGGCCCGGCCGAGCAGCTGGCTGCCCAGGCAGATGCCGAAGACCGGCTTGCCTGCCGTGAGGACGCCCCGCAGGGCAGCCACCGCGTAGCCGGCCGCGGCCGGGTCGCCGGGGCCGTTGGAGAAGAACACGCCGTCCGGGTCTGTGGCGAGGATCTGGTCCGCGGTGACGTCGGCGGGCAGCACGTGCACCTCGCAGCCGCGCAGCCCCATCCGGCGCGGGGTGGAGGCCTTGATGCCCAGATCCACCGCGGCCACCCGGAACCTGACGGGCGTCCCGTCCGGCGGGCGGACCGTGTACGGCTGCGGCGTGCTGACCTCTCGGGCCAGGTCGGCGCCCGCCATGCCGGGGCTGGCCAGCACGCGGGCCAGCAGGTCATCGGGGTTGGCGGTCGTCGCGCTGATCGCGGCGCGCATGGCGCCCTGGTCGCGTAGGTGACGGGTAAGAGCCCGGGTGCCGCTGATCGCGATGCCGGTGACGCCCTGGGCCTCGAGTTCGGCGTCCAGGCTGCGCTGCGACCGCCAGGACGAGGCGACCCTGGCGGGCTCGCGGACGACGTAGCCGCTGACCCAAATCCGGCGCGACTCGGGGTCCTCGTCGTTGACGCCGGTGTTGCCGATGTGCGGCGCGGTCATCGCGACGATCTGGCGGCAGTAGGACGGGTCGGTCAGCGTCTCCTGGTAGCCGGTCATCGCCGTGTTGAAGACCATCTCGCCGAACGTCTCGCCGCGCGCGCCGAACGCCTCGCCGCGGAACGTGCGGCCGTCCTCGAGGACGAGCATCGCCTGCCCGGCCTGCGCGGGGTGCCCGGCCTGCGCGGGGTACCCGGCCTGCCCGGGGTGCGCGGGGTGCGCGGTCATCAGGCCAGCTTCCCGTCGAGCACCGTCGGCTCGCCGCGCAGGAACGTGGCCACCACCCGGCCCGGCAGCACCAGGCCGGCGAACGGGCTGTTGCGGCTCTTGGACGCGTGGTTCGCCGGGTCCACCGCTTCGCTGTGCCCCGGGTCGTACAGCGTCAGGCTGGCCGGGGCACCCGCCTGCAGCGGGCTGCCGTGCCCGGCCAGCCGGCCGATGCTGGCCGGCCGCAGCGACATCCGGTCGGCGACCTGCGCCCAGCCGAGCAGGCCGGTGTCCACCATCGCGTGCTGGACCACCCGCAGCGCGGTCTCGAGGCCGGTCATGCCGAACGCCGCGGTCTCCCACTCGGTCTCCTTGTCCTCCAGCGGGTGCGGGGCGTGGTCGGTGGCGACGCAGTCGATGGTCCCGTCGGCCAGGCCGCGGCGGAGCGCGGCCACGTCCGCCCGGGTGCGCAGCGGCGGGTTGACCTTGTAGACCGGGTCGTAGCCCTCGGCCAGCTCGTCGGTCAGCAGCAGGTGGTGCGGGGTCACCTCGGCGGTCACCCGCCATCCCTTCGACTTCGCCCAGCGGATGATCTCGACCGAGCCCGCGGTGGAGACGTGGCAGACGTGCAGCGCCGAGCCGACGTGCGCGGCCAGCAGGCAGTCGCGGGCGATGACCGACTCCTCGGCCACGGCCGGCCAGCCGGTCAGGCCGAGCCTGCCGGACACCTCGCCTTCGTTCATCTGGGCGCCCTCGGTGAGCCTGGGCTCCTGGGCGTGCTGCGCGATCACCCCGTCGAACGCCTTGACGTACTCGAGCGCACGGCGCATGAGCCTGGCGTCGGATACGCAGTGGCCGTCGTCGGAGAAGACCCGGACGCGCGCCGCCGAGTCCGCCATCGCGCCGAGCTCGGCCAGCCTGGCGCCGCCCAGGCCGACGGTGACGGCGCCGACCGGCTGCACGTCGCAGTGCCCGGCCTGGCGGCCGAGCCGCCACACCTGCTCGACCACGCCCGCCGTGTCGGCGACCGGGTCGGTGTTGGCCATCGCGTGCACCGCGGTGTAGCCGCCGAGCGCGGCCGCCCTGGTGCCGCTGGCCACGGTCTCGGCGTCTTCGCGGCCGGGCTCGCGCAGGTGGGCGTGCAGGTCGACCAGCCCGGGGAGGGCGATCAGCCCGGCCGCGTCGATGACCTGGCAGCCCCGGGGGCGGCCGGCGGCGAGCTTCGGGGCCATCTCGGCCACGGCGCCGTCGCGGATCAAGATGTCCGCGGGGCTGCCGCCGAGCGGCCTGGCGCCCTTGATCAGCCAGCTGGTCATGCGCCCGCCCCCGTCGCCGCGTGTGCCGGTTCCTGGCCGCCGAGCAGCAGGTAGAGCACCGCCATCCGGACGGTCACCCCGTTCGTCACCTGTTCCACGATCGTGGACCTGGGCCCGTCTGCGACCTCGGCCGCGATCTCGACCCCGCGGTTCATCGGGCCCGGGTGCATCACCACCGCGTGCTCGGGCAGCAGCGCCATCCTGTCGCCGTCCAGGCCGTACCTGCGGCTGTACTCGCGCTCGCTCGGGAAGTAGGCGGCGTTCATCCGCTCCCGCTGCACCCGCAGCATCATCACCACATCGCTCTTGGGCAGCGCCGCGTCCAGGTCGTACCCGGTGGCGCAAGGCCAGGCGCCGACCTCCACCGGGAACAGGGTGGGCGGCGCGACCAGCGTCACCTCGGCGCCGAGGGTGCTCAGCAGCAGCACGTTGGACCTGGCCACCCGGCTGTGCAGGATGTCGCCGACGATCGTGACCTTCAGCCCGTCCAGGCCCTCGCTGCCGTTGCCGGCGCCGCCGGCGCACCGGCCGCCCAGCCTGCGGCGGATCGTGAACGCGTCCAGCAGCGCCTGGGTGGGATGCTCGTGCGCCCCATCCCCCGCGTTCACCACGCTGCCGCGCACCCAGCCCGCCAGCCGGTGCGGAGCACCCGCCGCGCTGTGCCTGATCACGACCGCGTCGGCGCCCATCGCCTCCAGCGTCAGCGCGGTGTCCTTGAGGCTCTCCCCCTTGGCCACGCTGGACCCCTTGACCGAGAAGTTGATCACGTCGGCGGACAGCCGCTTGGCCGCCGCCTCGAACGAGATCCTGGTCCTGGTGGAGTCCTCGAAGAACAGGTTCACCACGGTCCGGCCGCGCAGCGTGGGCAGCTTCTTGATCGGGCGGTCGGCGACCCGGGCGAGCTCGTCCGCGGTGTCCAGGATGAGCAGGGCATCGTCCCTGGTCAGGTCCGCGGCGGAGATCAGGTGGCGGTTCACGGCCGGTCTCCTGTCCGGCGGCCCGGCGCGTTGACGGCCGGGCTCTCGCCCAGCAGCACCGCGTCCTGGCCGTCTGTCTCGGTGAGCAGCACGCGCACCACCTCCTGCTGCGAGGTCGGCAGGTTCTTGCCCACGTAGTCCGCCCGGATCGGCAGCTCCCGGTGGCCGCGGTCCACCAGCACGGCGAGCCGGACCGCGCGCGGCCTGCCGAGGTCGTTGAGCGCGTCCAGGGCGGCGCGCACGGTCCGCCCGGAGTAGAGCACGTCATCGACGAGCACCACGGTCTTGCCCTCGATGCCGGCCGGCGGCAGCTCGGTCGGCCCGAGCGCGCGGGCCGGGCGCAGCCTCAGGTCATCGCGGTACATGGTGATGTCTACCGAGCCCGAAGCGACGGGCCGCCCCTCCACCTGCTCCATGCACGCGGCGAGGCGCGCGGCCAGCGGGACGCCGCGGGTGGGGATGCCGAGCAGGACGACGCCTTCGGCGCCTCTGGCCCGTTCGAGGATCTCGTGGGCGATCCGGGTCACCGCCCGGCCGATGTCGGCCTCATCGAGGACCGCCTTGTGCCCCGCAGGGGCAGACAAGTTTGCGCGCATCAATCATGACCCCTTCCCCGCCTCTCCGGACGGGCTTAAAGGATGCCTGCTCAGGCCACCGTAGCAGGCCCGGCGGCGTGACCGGTGCACGCGTGCGGCGCGTCCGCGCCGGTCCGGCGGGCGGTCCCGTCCGGTGCCGCCATGCGGGCCGCGGGCGGGCTCGCGTGATGCCGGCGCCGGGCCCTGCCGCAGGCCCGCCCGGTGCCGTCGCCGGGCCCCGTGCAGGCCCGTTTGTTTGCCGTTAGTGCGAGGTACGTCCGGCCTGTGCCCGCGGATGACCGGGAGGGCAACTTGAACCACTTTTTGGCATTCGACTTGACCTAGACGCGCTCGCGGCTTACCGTCACTGTCCGTAACCATAACTCTGCTGTACTGGCTGGGGGGCCGACGAACATGCCATCTGAATACGCCAAGACCCTCGGCGCGCGGTTGCGCGCCATCCGGACCCAGCAAGGTCTCTCGCTACACGGTGTCGAGGAGAAATCACGAGGCCGGTGGAAGGCCGTCGTGGTGGGTTCCTACGAGCGCGGAGACCGCTCCGTGACCGTGCAGAAGCTGGCCGAGCTGGCCGAGTTCTACGGCGTGCCGGTCTCCGAGCTGCTGCCCGGTGACGCCGCGCCGACACCGCTCGCGCCCGCCCCGAAGCTGGTCATCGACCTGGAGCGGATGGGACAGCTGCCCAAGGACCAGGCTGGACCGCTGGCCCGTTACGTGGCGACCATCCAGAGCCAGCGCGGCGACTACAACGGCCGGGTGCTGTCGATCAGGCAGGAAGACCTGCGTTCGCTCGCGGTCATCTATGACAAGTCGCCTGTCGACCTCACCGAGGAACTGATCGGCTGGGGGGTGCTCGACTCCGAGGCCCGCAGCGCCGTCGAGGCATTCTGAGCCGCCAGGCGGTCCCGGCTGCCGGGACGGCCGGACCCCAGGCGCTCGGGCCGTTGGCGCCCAGGCCGTTGACGCCCGGGCCGTTGGCGCCCGGGCCGTTGGCGCCCGGGCCGTTGGCGCCCGGGCCGTTGACGCTCGGGTCGTTAGGTGTGCCCGGATCGCCGGGCATGCTGCGCAGCGCCGCACCCCGCACCGTGCTGCGCAGGGCACCCGGGCCCGGCCCGGCCTAGCCGGTCGGCCGGCCGCAGTCTTATCCGGTTTATCCGGCAGGGCGCAGCGGCAGCAGCGGACTTGACGGCACGCCCAGCACCGACTCCGCCAGGGACAGGAAAGTCTCCGCGTCCCGCAGCAGATCCTCCGCCTCGCTCGCGCTGACCGACCGCGAGAGTCCCGCCTCCGCGGCCGCCCGCTTCCCCGCCCCAGCAGCGAAGAACGCCGCCCACTCGGCGAGTGCAGGCTCGACCCGCGGAAGCAGCTCCCAGACGCTGCGCGGTGCACTGCGCCGTCTTCCCTTGCCGGGCTCTGCCTTGGCCGTCACGACCGCCGCGGCCGCTCGGAGGGCCGCCAGGTGGGCCGCGACATACTTCCCGCCCGGATCCCGCGCCCCTTCGGCATCCGCGAGGCCATGCCGTGCGGACTCCAGGAGCGCGAGTGCCGAGGGCGCAACCCTGCATCGCGAACGGTTCGCAGATGCTGACAGGACCGTGTTTGCTGACCGGCCCGTGCTTGCTGACCGGCCCGTGCTTGCTGACAGGCCCGTGTTTGCTGACAGGACCGTGTTCATCGCCACCTCGTTCATCGCCACCTCCTTCGGTAAGCGGAGCCATGGCCAGGCGAGGCGCTTCCCCTCACCTCGCCTGGCTTTCACCGGGCCTGTCCGGTGGGGTCTACGGCCGGGCCCGGCAGCTCCGCCTGACTCCTATTCGAACACAGATTCGTCTGGGAGTCCAGTCAGATTTGGTACGTGCTTTCGAAAGTAGCCGGTGGGTCCGACAGAATCGCGGCGCCGGGCGCGCGCTTCGCCCCCGGCCCGATGGCCTAGGCTGCCGAGATGCGGACTAACGTCGGCCGCGAGCCGTGGCCCGGGCTGAGGGACCTGGACCGGGCTGCCTTCGGTGCCGACCTCGGCGCGCTGATGGACGTCTACCAGGCGGCGATGGGCGTGGCCGCCGTCCAGCTCCCCGGACGGCGCACGATCATGCAGGCGCACGCGGCCAACCCGGGCTTCCGCGCGATCGCGGTCACGGCGCAGCCGGGCGCGGCCGGCGAGACCAGCCACGGGTCACGCGACGGGACGATCGTCGCGTTCGCCTACGGATTCCACGGGGACAGCGGCCAGTGGTGGCACGACCTCGTCCGGTCGGCGCTGCTGTCCCAGTCCGGGTCCGCCGCCGCCAGCCGGTGGCTGGATGACTCGTTCGAGGTCGCCGAGCTGCACGTCCGCCCGGAGTATCAGCGGCGCGGGATCGGCAGGCGTCTGCTGTTCCGGCTGACCGGCGACCAGGCCGAGCGCACGGCCGTGCTGTCCACGATGGACGCGAACTCCCCGGCGCGGCGGCTGTACCGCAGCCTCGGCTTTACCGACCTGCTGACCGGCTACCGGTTCGCCGGGGCGCCGGTGCCTTACGCCGTCATGGGTGCCGCGCTGCCGCTGGCCACTGCCGGGTCCTGACGCAGCGCCCGCCCCGCGAGCCCGAGGTGCTGGTAGATCTCCAGGGTCGCCCGGGAGCCGTTGAGGGTGCAGAAGTGCAGCCCCGGCACTCCCTCGGCGAGCAGTCGCTCGCACATCACCGCCGCGTACTCGACCCCGATCTGCCGCACCGCTGCCCGGTCATCGGCATGCTCGCGTATCCGCGAGGCGAGCTCGGGCGGATACTTGGCGCCGGACAGGACCACGATCCGCTCGAACGTCCGGACGCTGGTAATGGGCATGATGCAGGGGATGATCGGCACCTGGCAGCCGTGCGAGGCCACCCGCTCACGGAGCTTCAGGTAGTCCTCGATGTAGAAGAACATCTGGGTGATCGCGAAGTCCGCGCCCGCCCGGCACTTTCGGGCGAAATAGGCGGCGTCGGTGTCGGGGTCCGGCGACCTCGGGTGCTTCTCGGGGAACGCCGCGACACCCACGCAGAAATCGCCTGACGCCCTGACCAGGCGGACGAGTTCCTCGGCATAGCTGAACCCGGCTGCGTGCGGTACCCACTGCCCGTTCGGGTCGCCCGGCGGGTCGCCGCGCAGCGCGAGCACGTTGCGCACCCCGACGGCGGCGTAGGACCCGATGACCTGCCTCAGCTCTGCCACCGAGTGATTGACCGCGGTGAGGTGGCCAACCGGGGTGAGGGTGGTTTCCTCCGCAATCCGCCCGGTCACCCGCACGGTGCGGTCCCGGGTGGATCCGCCCGCGCCGTAGGTGACCGACACGAAGGCCGGCGCGAGGGGCTCGAGCCGGCGGATGGCCAGCCAGAGCTTGCGTTCGTCCTCCGCGGTCTTAGGCGGCATGAACTCGAAGGAGAAGGATTCGCCGGCCGCGAGCAGGTCACGGATGGCGGGCGCGCGCTGGATCCGATACCGCGGCATGGGCACAAGGTTAGCGGGCGCCGCGGCTATCCTCGCGACCATGGGGGAACCGGCGGCTGCGCTCGATCACGTTCGTGACCAGGTCAGCCGCGTGCTCGGGGACTTTCTCGAACGCCAGCGGGCGCTGACGGCCGGCATCTCCGGCGAGCTGCTTCCGGCCGTCGACGCCGTGGCGGACGTGCTGGCCGGCGGCAAGCGGCTGCGGGCCGCGTTCTGCTACTGGGGCTGGCGCGGCGCCGGCGGGGACAGCGGCGCCGGCGGGGCGGACGGGGCAGGGATCTTCCGGGCCGCCGCCGCGCTCGAGCTGCTGCACGCCGGCGCGCTCGTGCACGACGACGTCCTGGACGACAGCGACACCCGTCGCGGCAACCCCACGATTCACCGGCGCTTCGCCGGGCGGCATGCGGCGTCGGGCTGGCGGGGTGCAGCAGCGCCGTTCGGAAAGGGAATTGCCGTCCTTCTCGGCGACCTCCTGCTGGCCTGGGCAGACGAGCTCTTTCACGGCAGCGGCCTGCCGGCGGCTGCGGTCAGCCGCGGCGGGGCCGTCCTCGACGTCATGCGCACCGAGCTGATGGCCGGCCAGTACCTGGACCTGCTGGAGCAGGCCGCGGGGACGGGCAGCGTGGCCGGGGCGCTTCGCGTCGTGACCTACAAGACCGCGAAGTACACGATCGAGCGGCCGCTGCACCTGGGCGCCGAGCTGGCCGGCCCGGGAGCCGCCGATCCCGGCCTGATCCGCGGCTACTCCGGCTACGGGCTGCCGCTCGGCGTTGCCTTCCAGCTGCGCGATGACATGCTCGGCGTGTTCGGCGACCCCGCCGAGACGGGCAAGCCGGCCGGGGATGACATCCGCGAGGGCAAGCGGACCGTGCTCGTCGCCGTCGCGCGGGAGAAGGCGACGGCGCGGCAGGCGGCGGCGCTGGACCGGCTGCTCGGCGACCCGTCGATCGGCGAGGCAGGGATCGCCGAGTTCCGCGGTCTGGTCGGCGGCACCGGGGCGCTGGCCGAATGCGAGGCCATGATCGACCGGTACGTGACGGAGGCGCTCGCCGCGCTTGAATCGGCGCCTGTGACGGCGGAGGCGAGGGCTGCGCTGGCGGACCTCGCGATCGCCGCCACCGCCCGCTCCGACTGACCTGCCTGCCTCGGCCGGGTAGCCCGGCCCGCGGGCCGGGCTGCCCGGGCCGGCGCGCCGCAAGATCGATGGAAGATCTTTTGTCACCTGCCGGGCGTTGCGAATTAAGGCCGGGGTCCACACCTACCGCGACTTTGCACACGCTGCGACCAGAATCGATGGCAATTTGCCCTGGTTTGATGGCCGGGGCGTGTGCAAAGTGCCTCGGTGATCATGGAATTAACCCTCCCGGGCGCTTCCGGTTCACCGCGCCGGGCGCTTCCGGTTCACCGCGCCGGGCGCTTCCGGTTCACCGCGCCGGGCGCTTCCGGTTCACCGCGCCGGGCGCTTCCGGTTCACCGCGCCGGGCGCCGGGGAGCGGGCGCCGCGGGACGCGCGGCGGGTGCCGTCACGAATCCGGCCGGGCTGGACGCCTGCTCGAAGCACCAGGCCAGTTGGCCCCTCGGCACGCCCGCCATCAGCAGCAGCCGCAGCAGGACGGTGGCATGCGCGGCGTCGAGGCTGACCGCCGGGACCAGCCCCCGCGCGATCAGGTCCATCTCCCCGCCCGGATAGCCGTACGTTCCCTGCACGATCTCGCCGGCGTTCGTCCGGGAGGCGAGCACCACCGGGATGTGGCCGCACACCTCGCCCAGGACCGGCGCGAGCCAGCCCGGGACGTGCCCGCAGCCGAACGCGGCCAGCACGAGGCCGTGGTAGCCCAGGCCGGGAACGGCGCGGATCATGGCGCCGTCGTCGTCGAAGAAGGTCACGGCCTGAGCGACCCGGCGGTCCGGGGCGTCATCCGGGACCGGCACGTGGAACCGGCCGGGCGGGCGCGTGAGCAGCCGGACCCGGTCCTCAGTGACGTAGCCGGCCTGCCCGGTGAGCGGCGACCTGAACGCGGACGGAGCCGTGGCGTGCGCCTTGCGCACGTGCCGGGCGGCGTGAATCTCGTCGTTCATGACGACGAGTGCTCCGGCCCCCCGAGCGGCCGGGCTCGCCGCCACCCGGATGGCCGCGAGCAGGTTGGCGGGTGCGTCGGTGCCGGGCACGCTCAGGTTGCGCATCGCGCCGGTGAAGACGACCGGCTCGTCGAACGACCAGATCAGGTCGAACGCGTAGGAGGTCTCTTCCAGCGTGTCCGTGCCCTGGGTGACGACGATGCCGCGCGCCCCTGAGGCGATCGCGGCGGCCGCTTCCGCCCGCAGCCCGGCCATGTCCCGGAGCCTCAGGTCGCCTGACGGCACCATCCGCGCGGCGCGCACGCCGACGTCGGCCACCGCGACCGCCTGCGGGATCATGCGCATGAGGTCCGCGCCGCTGGCTCTGACGGTCGCGCCCTCGCCGGGCTCGGCGGAGCTGGCGATCGTGCCGCCGAGCATGAAGACGGCCACGCCGGGCAGGACCGTCATCCCGCCGCCTCATCGGTGAAGATCGCGAGGGGCCACCCCGGGTCCCCGGCGCTGCCGGCGGCGACGGGCCGGTCGGGCACCGCCTTCCCGGCGCCGCGCATCCAGGTCTCGTTCCCGCGGATTTTCATGACGACGAGTATGACAAGCCCCACGACCAGCCAGGCTCCGCAGATCGGCAGCGCCCAGTGGCGCGTCAGCGCCTCCCGCCTGGCGTTGCGGCGCCGAGCCGGGAGCTGATCAGGGCCCGCTCGGCCGGGTTGGCGCACAGCAGCAGCGCCTGCCGGTCGGCGGCCTCGGCCGCCGCGTCCCGGCCGAGGGCGCGCAGCAGCTCGGCGCGGGTGGCGTGGAACAGGTGATAGCAGGCCAGCGCTTCGGCCAGCGGCTCGGCCTGGGCCAGCGCGGCCGCCGGGCCGTCGACCGCCGCGACCGCGATGAGGCGATTCAGCCGCACCACGGGCGTGTCGTCGTGGCGCAGCAGGAGGTCGTAGAGCGCCACGATCTGCGGCCAGTCGGTGACCTCCCAGCTGGGCGCCTCGGCGTGCACGGCCAGGATCGCCGCCTGGATCTGGTAGGGGCCCGGCCGGCCAAGGCTGGCCGCCCGCCGCAGCAGCCGGATGGCACCGGCGATAGCGGCCGCGTCCCACCGGCCGCGGTCCTGATCGGCAAGCCGCACGATTCCGCCGGCGTCGTCGAACCTGGCGTGCGAGCGGGCCAGGTGCATGCGCATGAGCGCGAGCAGGCCCAGCGGCTCGGGCTCGCGCGGCATGAGCCTGGTGAGCAGCTCGGCCAGCTGCTCCGCCTCCTCCTGCAGCCAGCGCCGCTGCGGCTCATCGGCGTGGCTGGTCAGGTAGCCCTCGTTGAACATCAGGTAGAGCACGGCTAGCACCGGGGGCAGCCGGCCGGCCAGCTGGTCGTCCGGCATCCGGTACGGGATGCCGGCGGTGCCCACTTTCCGCTTGGCCCGCAGGATCCGCTGGGAGATCGTGGACTCGCTGGTCAGGAACGCGCTGGCGATCTCCGCCGTGGTGAGGCCGGCCACGGCCCGCAGCGTGAGGGCGATCTGGGCGTCGGGGCTGAGCGCCGGATGACAGCACAGGAAGAGCAGCCGCAGCCGCTCGTCGGGCTCGGCCTGCGGCACGGCACCGGGGCCGCGCAGCGGGTCGGCGGCGATCAGCGCCAGCTTCTCGCGGCCCTTGGCTTCGCGCCGCAGCCGGTCGATCGCCCGGTTCCTCGCGGTCCGCTGCAGCCAGGCCGCGGGACGTTCGGGAATGCCCTCGGCAGGCCAGCGGGCCACGGCCTCGACCAGGGCGTCCTGCACCGCCTCCTCGGCGATGTCGAAATCGCCGAGGAAGCGGGTCAGCGCGCCGACCAGGCGGCCGGCCTCGTGCCGGAACGTGGCGTCGATCCTGAGCCGCGCGCTGTCAGCCATCGCGGTCAGTCCCCCCGCCGCGTCCCGGCAGCGGCCACCGCTAGCCCACCGGCCCCATCTGCGTCTCGATCACCGGCCGGATCTCCACGACGCCGCCCCACGGCCACGACTTCGCCAGGTCCAGCGCCGCGTCGAGATTCTCCACGTCGATCAGGCCGTAGCCGCCGATCTGCTCCTTGGCCTCGATGAACGGGCCGTCCACGATGGACACGCTGCCGTGGTCGTGCCGGACGGTGGTGGCCGCCTCGGCACCCTGAAGCTGCTCGCCGCCCAGGATCCGGCCGGCCTGAGCGTTCTCCATCCACCATGCGCCGATCTTCTCCGAGATGGCAGCCGTCTCGGCCTCCGAACGCTGGCGGGTCTCCTCGCTGTCGACGAACAGCAGGACGTACTTCATCGGGTTCTCCCTCCGTGGGGCTTGTCGTACCTGCCCCTACGACGAACGGCAGGCAGGAGAATCCGACACGCAGCCGGGGCAAGGCAAACCGGGCAGGTCAGAGGCCCCTGCGGATCTCCTCGAGGAGTTCCACGGTACCGTCGGCAGGCACGGCCTGCAGGCACAGCCGCTCCATGACCGCCTGGTAGGAGTCGACGTCCTCGCGCTTGTCCAGGTAGAGGGCGCTGGTGAGCTGCTCGAGGTACACGACGTCGGGCAGGTCAGGCTCGGGGAACCGGAGCAGGGAGAACGGGCCGCCCGCGGCCGAATGGCCGCCGGCCTGGAACGGGATGACCTGGACGGTGACGCGGGGCGATCCCGCGGACTCGATGAGATGGTCGATCTGGGCGCGCATCACCTCGGGGCTGCCGAGCGGGCGCCGCAGCGCCGCCTCGTCGATGACCGCCCAGAAATGCGGCCCGTCCGGACGGCTGAGCAGCTGCTGGCGGGCCATCCGCAGGGAGGTGCGGCGCTCGATCTCCTCGCCGGAAGCGTCCCCGTGGCCCAGCAGGATGACGGCCCGCGCGTAGCCCTCCGTCTGCAGCAGGCCCGGGACGAACTGCACCTCATAGTTGCGGATGACCGAAGCGGCCTCTTCCAGGCCGAGATACGGCTCGAACCAGCCGGGCAGGAGGTCGGCCGAGTCGTGCCACCAGCCGGGAATGTTCGCCTCGCGGGCCAGCGCGAGCATTACCGAGCGCTCCTGCTCGTCGAGCACGCCATACATGGTGAGGAGATCGGCGACGTCGCGTTCCCGGAAGCTGACCCGGCCGAGCTCCAGGCGGCTGATCTTGGAATGCGTCGCCCTGATCGCGTAGCCGGCGTCCCCGGCGCTGATCCCGCTGGCCTCCCGCAGCCGCCTCAGCTGGCCGCCGACCACCATGCGCAGGACCGTCGGGCCGGCCCGGTGGAAGGCGAGAAGCTTGCTGAGCGGCTTGCCGCCCGCTTCATCCGTGCTGCCCCGCGCCGGTGTGTCCATGCGCACTCCCGTCCCGTGCAATCCCACCAGTCTGCCACCGGGGCAACCCGTGCGAAAGGCGTTACTTACCGGGAAAAGAGTTTTCCGTGCATATAGCGTTATGATTCGCGTTCGCGGTCCCGGTGGCCAGCAGGCTATCGAAGTGACCGTCCTTCGCGCCACGGACGAACGCGGCCATCTCGTCGCGGGTGCAGATCAGCACGGGGCCCGCGGGCTGGCGGGAGTTGCGGACCGCTACCCGGCCGGCGGGCAGGCAGGCCAGCTCCACGCAGTTCCCGCTCGGGTTACTGCGGCGGCTCTTGCGCCAGGCGGCGTCCTGCAACTCGGCGGCCTGCGGGTCGTGCTGCCCCTCGTCCATGTCCCCTCCGGCAGCCCCCCGAGCAAACCAGCACATACCGTCATCATCCCATGGCTAGCGGGGGCCGGACTCCTCGGCGGGGGGCAGGACGGTGCCGAGAATGCACGCCTGGGTGGCAGCCGCCCGCTCGGGGCCGGCGACACGCGAAAGGTCTACCCGGTGGGGCCAGAGACACGCGTGGCCGTCCCGGGACGGCATTCCGTAAAAGCCCTGCGCACAAGACAAACGACCGTGCAGATGCCATTGCATCGGAACACCATCCCCGACATAATGGCTAAACGATGACGTATGCCCCTCCGCTCGTCTCCGTCCCGCAGGATACGCCTGCCTTCAGCGGCTGCTCGCTGAGCCCGTCCCCCGACGCTGCACGCAGAGCCCGGTCGTTCACCAGGCAGACGCTCGCCTCGTGGGGCCTGGCCGAGCTGGCCGATGACGCGCAGGTGATCGTCAGCGAACTCCTCGCCAACGCCGTCCGGCACGCCGGGGTGCGGCACGCCGGGGTCCGCCAGCCGGACGGCGGCCCGGGAACCTGGACGGCCGCGCTGGGCCTCTGGCTGCTCAACCACGCGGACGGGCTGATGTGCGTGGTCACCGACCCGAGCGACTCGGCTCCGGCGCTGAAGCAGCCCGGCGACTCCGGCGAGAGCGGCCGCGGGCTGCACCTGGTGCATGCGCTCAGCGACCACTGGGGCTGGACCCGGCTCAGCGAGCGCGGCAAGGCGGTCTGGGCGATCCTGTTCCGCGGCTGACCCCGGGCAGGCCGGTACGCAGCGGTCGCTCCCCCGGCTGCGAGGCCGGGTATCACTCCTGGCGGTCAGATCGCCAGGGCCTGCGCCCGGCGGTTGACTTCGGTGCGGCGGCGCTGGGCAATCGCGCTGATGGGCGTGCCCGGGAGCGTTTCGTCGGCCGTGAACAGCCAGCGGAGCGCGTCGGCATCGTCGAAACCGCAGTCGCACAGCAGCGTCAGCGTGCCGTGCAGGCCCTTGACGATCTGGTCGCCGTCCAGGAACGCGGCCGGCACGGCCAGCGTCCCGTCCGGACGGCGGACCGCAAGCAGCTTGCGGTCGCGGAGCAGCTGCCTGACCCGGCCTATGGGGATGCCGAGCCGGTCAGCAACATCGGGGAGGGGTAGCCATTCGCCGACCATCGAATCGGCCACGGCATCAATCTCTGCCACGTTCCCGAATGTCCCACGCGGCGGCCCCGCTCAAACCACCTGGGTGCGCGGCGCACCGGCCGGCCTACGCCCCGGCCGCGTCCCGGACCGGAATTTCCGGATCGGCGAGCCTGCCGGCGTCCACCGGCGCCCCGGCCGCGATGACCCGCCGGCCCTGGACCAGGTCGCGCGGACGGTTGACGGTGAGCAGCGCGACCAGCCTGTCGCCCGCCAGCCAGCAGGCTCCCCATCGGTCCTGCGCCGGGTCGTCCCGCCAGACCATCCGGTCGGCGCCGCCGTGATAGCCGGCGTACTGCAGCATCTTGCCGAACTGCTCGGACCAGAAGTACGGCACCGGGTCGTAGGTCTCGCTCCCGCCCAGCAGGTTGGCGGCGGCGACCTCGGGCCCGTGCAGCGCGACATCCCAGTGCTCGAACCGCAGCCGCCTGCCGTACCGGCGGGAGACGAACGACGCGCAGTCCCCCGCCGCGTACACGCCGGGAACCGAGGCGCGCATCCCCTCGTCGGCCGCCACCCCCGCCTCCAGCCGGATGCCAGAGCCCTCCAGCCAGCCGACCGCCGGGCGGACGCCGACCGCGGTGACGATCTCGTCGGCGGCCAGCCAGCCGCCGCCGGCCAGGGCCAGCCCGCCCGGCTGCACGGACTCGACGGCTTGGCCCAGCTGCAGATCCACTCCGGCCGCCGCGTACCACCGCGCCGTCCGTGATCCCACCTCGGCGCCGACAGCAGCCGACAGCGGCGCGTCGGCGGCGTCCAGCACGGTAACCACGGCGCCCAGCGAGGCGGCCGCGGTGGCCAGCTCGGCTCCGATCCAGCCGGCCCCGGCCACGACCAGCTTCGTCCCGGGCCGCAGAGCGGCGCGCAGCTCGAGCGCGTCGTCGAGGGTGCGCAGCACCCGCTGCCGGCCCGGACCCGGCAGGGTCACCGGGGTGGCGCCGGTGGCGAGGATCAGCCGGTCGTAGCGGTACTCGGCCCGGCCGGCCCGCAGCACCCCGCCGGGACCGGCGGTGCCGGTTTCAGGCTCCACGCCCGTCGCGGCCTCACCGCCCCGGAAGTCCGTCCCGAGCGCGCCGAAGTCCGCCCCCAGCGACGTGTCGTCGAGCACGCCGGTCATCAGCTTCTTGGACAACGGCGGGCGGTCATACGGCGGCCGGTCCTCGGCGCCGATCAGCGTGACCTGCCCGGGGTAGTCACGCGCGCGAAGCTCCTCGACGGCCCGCAGGCCCGCGAGACCGGCACCGACGACAACGACCCGCTCGATACCCACGTTCACCCGGATTCGGCCTGGATTCCCCCGCGCTCACGCCCGGAGCGGACCTCACTTAGGCTAGACGTCCCCCGCGGGAGTCCGGTGCGGACCGGGCCGAGAGGGAGGCTGGCAGCCTCTGAAGACCCGCATTACTCAGGCAAACGGGTGCCAACCACCAATACACTCGTGCCCGATGGACACCACCCTCGCCGGGCAGCCGGCGGGCCAGCTACTCGACGGCCGCTACCGGGTTGCGTCGAGCATCGCGCATGGCGGCATGGCGACCGTGTACCTGGGCGTGGACACCAGGCTGGACCGCACCGTCGCCATCAAGATCATGCATGCCGAGCTGGCCGCCGACGAGGACTTCGTCGCCCGGTTCATCCGCGAGGCCCGGTCGGTCGCCCAGCTGTCGCACCCGAACGTCGTCGCCGTCTACGACCAGGGTTCGGACGGCCGGAACCTCTACCTCGCGATGGAGTACGTGCCCGGCCGCACGCTGCGGCAGCTGCTGAACGAGCGCGGGCAGCTGAGCCCCAGGGAGTCGCTCGACATCATCGAGAGCGTGCTGGCCGGCCTGGCCGCGGCGCACCAGGCGGGCATCGTGCACCGGGACGTCAAGCCGGAGAACGTGCTGCTGGCCGAAGACGGCAGGGTCAAGGTCGCCGACTTCGGGCTGGCCAGAAGCATGTCCGGCACGAGCCACACCAAGACGGGCGTCCTCATGGGCACCGTCGCGTACCTCGCCCCCGAGCAGGTCACCGCCAACGTCAGCGATGCCCGGTGTGACGTCTACGCGGCCGGCGTCATGCTGTTCGAGCTGCTCACCGGCTCCCAGCCGCACACCGGCGAGTCCGCGCTCGCCGTGGCCTACAAGCACGTGAACGAGACGGTCCCGGCCCCGTCGGTACTCGTGCCCGGGCTGCCGCAGGCCCTGGACGCGCTGGTGGCGCTGTCCACGAGCAGGGATCCGGACCTGCGGCCCGCTGACGCAGGCCACTTCCTCGGCGCGGTCAGGGGGATGCGAAGGGGCCTGCCCGTGCCGCTGCCGCCCGGCGCCCAGCTGCCTCCCGGAGCCCCGCTGCGCCATACCGCCCCGCTGCCGCCAGGCATGCAGCCGGGCATGCAGCCGCCGCCCGGCGGCCAGCAGGCACCCGGCGGCCCGCTGCCCCCCTACGGCGCCGCGGGACTCCCGGGCCACGCTCCCGGCGCCGCCGGATACGCGGACCAGGCTCCGCGGATCGCAGGATTTGCCGGCCAGGCTCCCAGCGCGCATCGGGTCTCCGGCGCCCAGCAGCCGTCAGACGGCCGGCTGGCATCCGCGCCCGGGGGCGCGGACCTGCTGCCGTGGGCGGCCGCGGCGCCGCGGCGGGACGACGGGTTCGGGCCGGCGGCCGCAGCCGCCCAGCCGGCCGGCGCGATGTATGGGCAGGCGCATCAGACGCTCATCGTGTCCCGGGGCGCTGACGGCGGCGGCCCCCGCGAGCCCAGGCTGCAGCGGTGGCTGTTCAGCCGCAGGCTCGCCTATCTCGCGCTCGCGGTCATCGCCGTCGGCCTGGTCGGCGTGGTCGCCTGGTGGCAGCTGGCCGGCCGGTACGTGCAGGTGCCGCAAGTCACGCACCTGAGCGTGGCAGCGGCCCGGGCCCAGCTGCGCGGCCTGGGCTTCACCGTCAGGACCGGCGCGGCGCGGCTGGACAACGGGCTGGCCAAGGGCGAGGTGATGGCCACGCTGCCCGCGGCGGGCGCCCGGGTGAGCAAGGGCAGCACCGTCGTGCTGATCCCGTCCGCCGGACCGCGGCTGATCGGGGTTCCGCAGGTGACCGGCCAGCCGCTGGCGAGTGCGCAGGCCATTCTGCGACGGGCGGGCCTGACGCCGGGCAAGGTCGTCAGCCAGGTGTCCGGCACGATCGCGGCCGGCATCGTGATCAGCACCAGCCCGGGGGCAGGCGCGTCACAGCCGCAGCCGCAGCCGGTCACGATCACGGTCAGCGCCGGGCCGCCGCTGCCCAACTTCGTCGGCCAGCAGCAGACCGCGGCCGCGCAGTGGGCGCAGCAGAACGGCGTCTCGCTCAACGAGCAGCCGGCCCGCAGCAGCAGCCAGCCGCAGGGCACCGTCATCCGCCAGTCCCCGGCGGCGAACACCCCGGTGAGCAAAGGCGAGGTGGTCACCGTCTACATCTCTCCCGGGCCGCCGAGCGTGCAGATACCGAACGTGGACGGCGAGGGCGTGCTGCAGGCCTACCACCAGCTCCGGAAGCTGGGCTTCCAGGTCACCACCCAGCTGGCCGGGCCGTTCGGCAAGACCGTGTTCTCTTACAGCCCGAGCGGCCAGGCGCCCAAGGGCAGCACGATCACCATCTACTACGGCCTGCCCTACCTCGGCGGCGGAGGCGGCGGATAGTGCCGGGGCAGGTAACATTCGCCCTGGCCTGATATGCACGCCGGCCGGGCCTGGACCCGGCCGCTGCACTGCGAAGATCAACTCCCATGATCGAAGTGAGATTGCCTACCACCGGTGGTAGGCAATCTCACTTCGATCTTGAGAAACGATCATGGACCGGAGCGCGGGGACCGGAGGATGGACGGTTCGTTGCCGGGACGCCTGGGTCGGAGCCGTTCGGGATCCGGAATCTGGCCCTGGCCGGCGGGTACGCCAGCCTGGTGCGTTATGCTGGCTCCGTGCTCAGGCAGTTTTACTTTTGGTATGGCTACCGGTCCGAGGCTCGGACGGTCGCCCGCCAGGCGCTGCACTGACGAAAGCGACTTCCGCGAAGCCCCGGGCCGTGAACGGCTCCGGGGCTTTTGCTCGTGTTAAGGGACGAGGAGGACAGCATGGTCGTGGTGATGAGCCCGGACGCCAGTCAGGCGGACATCGACTCGGTCGTCGATCTGGTTCGCGCGGCGGGCGGCGAGGCGTTCGTGAGCCGCGGCGTATCCCGCACGATCGTCGGCCTGGTGGGTGACGTGGAGCAGTTCGGCACGCTGAACCTGCGGGGGCTGCCGGGCGTCACCGACGTGGTCCGGATCTCGGTGCCCTACAAGCTGGTCAGCAGGGAGCATCACCGGGAGCGTTCGGTGATCCGGGTGCGCGGCGTGCCGATCGGCCCGGACACGATGACGGTCATCGCCGGGCCGTGCGCGGTCGAGACGCCGGAGCAGACCCTGGAAGCCGCGAAGATGGCGCGGGCCGGCGGTGCCTCGCTGCTGCGCGGCGGCGCGTTCAAGCCGCGGACCTCGCCGTACGCGTTCCAGGGGCTGGGCGAGGCCGGCCTGAAGATCCTGGCGGACGTACGGGCGGAGACCGGCCTGCCGATCGTCACCGAGGTGATAGCCGCGGCCGACGTGGACCTGGTCAGCAGCTACGCGGACATGCTGCAGGTCGGCACCAGGAACATGCAGAACTTCCCGTTGCTGCAGGCGGTGGGCTCGGCGGGCAAGCCGGTGATGCTGAAGCGCGGGATGAACGCGACCATCGAGGAATGGCTGATGGCGGCGGAGTACATCGCGCAGCGCGGCAACCTCGACATCGTGCTCTGCGAGCGCGGCATCCGCACGTTCGAGACCGCCACCCGCAACACGCTGGACATCAGCGCGATCCCGGTCGCCCAGCGGCTGTCGCACCTGCCGGTCATCGTGGACCCGTCGCATTCGGGCGGCCGCCGGGACCTGGTGCTGCCGCTGTCGCGGGCGGCGATCGCGGTCGGTGCCGACGGGATCATCATCGACGTGCACCCCCGGCCGGAGACCGCGCTGTGCGACGGCGCGCAGGCGCTGGTCGGGACGGACCTGCGGGAACTCGCCAGCGTCGCGGTGAACCTGCCGCCACTGGTCGGCCGCACGCTGACCCCGGCGCCCCCAGTCCCCGACGCTCATCAGGCGGCGCCGGCGGTGCCGGTGGGCTAGGTCTCGCCGACGACGAACGCCTGCTCGGCGCCGATGTTGTCGGTGTAGTACCCGCCCGCGCTGCAGCGGCTCGGCGAAGCACACGACATCGATGCGATCTGCGCGTTCCCGCCGACGTTGAGGGCGGCGGTGCCAGGCACCTCCACCGCGGTGCCCCAGGTGCCGTTGGTCTGGCTGACCACGAATACTTGCTGGTGGTTGGACCCGTCCGTGTAGTATCCGCCCGCGCCGCAGTTGCCCGCCGAGGGGCACGACACGACTTCGAGCTGGGCCTGACCGCGCTGGTTGAGGGCGGCGACGCCGGGGACGTCCACCGCCGTGCCCCAGTTGCCGTTCGTCTCGCTGATGACGAACGCCTGCAGGCCGGAGGAGCCGTAGTAGGAGCCGCCGGCGGTGCAGTTCCCCGTCGAGGCGCACGACACCGACGCGGTCACGGCCAGCCCGCCAGTGTTGAGGGCGGCGGTGCCGGGAACCTCCACGGCCTTACCCCAGGTGCCGTTCGTCTCGCTGACCAGGAACGCCTGCTCATAGGCGGTGATTTGCTTGTAGTACCCGCCGGCGCTGCAGTTGCCCGCCGAGCCGCACGACACCTCGTTGATCACGGCGAACCCGCCCGTGTTGAGGGCGGCGCTGCCGGGGACCTCCCTCGCGGTGCCCCAGGTACCGTTCGTCTCACCGACCACGAACACTTGCTGGTGGCCGGAGCTGTCGGTGTAGTACCCGCCCGCGCTGCAGTTGCCCGCTGAGGCACACGACACCGACTGGACCACGGCGAACCCGCCCGTGTTGAGGGCGGCGCTGCCGGGGACCTCCCTCGCGGTGCCCCACGTGCCGTTCGTCTTGCTGACTACGAACGCCTGCCGGTGACCGGAGCTGTCGGTATAGTAACCGCCCGCGCTGCAGTTACCCGCCGCACCGCACGACAGCGACCAGATCCCGGCGCTCCCGCCCGTGTTGAGTGCCGTGATGCCGGGGACCTCCTTCGCCTTATGCCAGGTGCCCCCTGCCTCGCCGATGACGAACGGCTGCGTGAAGCCCGAGCCATCCAGGTAGCCGCCGGAACCGGTGCAGTTTCCCGCCGAGATGCACGACACGTAGCCCATCCCGCCATCTTGGTGGTTGAGCGCCGCGGTACCCGGGGCCTCCCTCGCGGTACCCCAGGTGCCCGTCGTCTCACCGACGACGAACGCCTGCGAATTGCCCGAGGCATCCTTGTAGTACCCGACCGCACTGCAGCTCCCGGCGACGGCGCACGACACCGAGGAGACCCCGGCGATGCCGGTCTGGTTGAGGGCCGCGGTGCCCGGGACCTCTTCCGCGGTACCCCAGGTCCCGCCCGTAGCGGCCGCTGCTGCCGGCCCGGCACCCCCGGCCAGCGCCGCCGCCAGCACCAGTCCCGCGGCCGCCGCAGGCCCGCGCCGCCACAACCCTTCCCTGACCATCGGTATCCCAGCCATCCCGGCACCTTTCTTTGCTTCCTCGGATACCACGCATGACCCCCGCCCGCGGAGGTCATCGGCAACCGGATCAGGCGTTCGGGCGGTACTCCTGGGCGGCGTCGGCGAGCTGCTCGGCCAGGTCGCCCGCGTCCAGCCTGGCGTCGATCCGCCGCAGGTCCTCGATCCTCGCCCGGGTCTCCACCCGCCGCGGCGTGAGCAGGGTGCAGCAGTCCTGGTCGGGCAGTTCGGAGATCTCGAGGGTGCGGATCCGGCGCGCCTCGGCCATGATCTCGGTCTTGTCCCAGCCGATGAGGGGGCGCAGGATCGGCAGCGCGGTCGCGTCGTCCAGCGCGGTGATGTTGGTCAGCGTCTGGCTGCTCACCTGGCCGAGCGAGTCGCCGGTGACCAGCGCGGTGCCGCTGAGCCGGCGGGCGAGGACCTCGCCGGTCCGGAGCATCAGCCGGCGCTGCGCGACGACCTGCAGCCTGCCCGCCCCGGACGAGGCGAGCCGCTGCTGCGCCTTGCCGAACGCCACGACGAACAGCCGGGACCGGCCCTGGAACCTGTCCAGGCCGCGGATGAGGGCGTACGCCTTGTACACCGACTCGGGGCCGGTCAGCGGCATCCCGGAGAAGTGCAGGAAGTCGCACCGCAGGCCGCGCCGGATCATCCGGTAAGCCGCCACCGGCGAGTCGATGCCGCCCGACATGAGCACGAGCGCGCGGCCGCTCATCCCCACCGGGAGCCCGCCCTGGCCGGGAAGGCCCTCGGTGAACACGAACACCTCGTGCTGGTCCACCTCGACGAACACGGTCGTGTCCGGGCTGCCCAGGTTGACCGGGTAGCGGTGCGCCTCCTGGACCCGTGTCCCGATGTAGGCGGCGAGCTCGGACGACCGCATCGGGAACCGCTTGTCCCTGCGCCTGGCACGCACGGCGAACGACCCCGGCCTGGTGGCGGTCAGTTCCACCGCCGCCTGCGCGGCGGCTTCCGGGGTCTTATCGACGCGCAGCGCGCGGCACACCCGCACGATGCCCGGGATGTCCTGGACCCGGTCGGTGAGCGCGTCGGCCGCCTTCTCCGGCTCCGTCGCGTCGTCACCGACCTGCAGCAGGATCACGCCCTCCCGCTGCCAGAGCCGGGTCGTAAACCCCATATCCCGAACGGCTGCGCGGATATTCGTGTGCAGAAGACGCTCGAACTGGTGCCGGTTGCGTCCCTTGAGGACGATCTCGCCGAGCTTGAGCACGACGCACGGCTCGTGCCGGACCTGGGCAGCGACGCCGGGCGGCGCGGCTGGCGCGGCGGTATCCAGGGGCGGGGTCACGGTCACTTGCCCAGTCTGCCAGCATTCGGGCGCTGCGGCGGACCGGCGGACGCCGCGGCCTCTGGCGTTACACCGAACCCGCGCGGAGGCGCACACTCTAAGTACCGGACAAGCAGGAGCGGTGAGATGTTCGAGAGGTTTACCGACAGCGCGCGGCGGGTCGTGGTGCTGGCTCAGGAAGAAGCCAGGATGCTCAGCCACAACCACATCGGTACCGAGCACCTCCTGCTCGGCCTGATCCACGAAGGCGAGGGCGTCGCCGCCAAGGCGCTGGAGGCGCTCGGGATCCGGCTGGAGGCCGTGCGGCAGCAGGTCGAGGACATCACCGGGCGGGGCGAGCATGCCCCGTCGGGGCACATCCCGTTCACCCCGCGGGCCAAGAAGGTGCTCGAGCTGTCGCTGCGCGAGTCAACGCAGCTTGGCAACAACTACATCGGCACCGAGCACATCCTGCTCGGGCTGATCCGCGAGGGCGAGGGCGTCGCCGCGCGGGTGCTCGTCAGCCTCGGCGCGGATCTGGGCCGGACCCGCCGGCAGGTGATCGAGATGGTGGGCGGTCGCGGGAGCGGGCATCCCGTGTCGGCTGCCATGTGGGGCCGCGTCTCCGGCCGGGGCGGCCGGCTGGAGGACATCGGCGGGAAGCTCGATGCGATCGCGGAGCGGCTGGCCGCCATCGAGGTTCGGCTCGGCATCGGGCCGGGACCGAAGCCCGAAGCCCTGCGCCAGCTCGAGCAGCGGATCGAAGCCGCCACCGCGGAGAAGGAGGCGGCGATCAGCGCGATGGAATTCGAGCGGGCCGCCGGGCTGCGTGAGACGGAGAAGCGGCTGATCGGGGAGAAGGACCGCGCGGAGAAGGAGTGGCTGGCCGGGAGGGAGCCGCAGGCCGGAGCCGCCCCTGGGGCGGGGCCGCAAGCGGGGGCCGTGCATGTGGCGCCGCCTCAACCCGGAGCCGCGCCGGTGCCGCCGCAAGCGGGGGTCGCCGCTGCCGCCGCGGAAGCCGACCGGCTGCGGCGGGAGGTCGAGCGCCTGCAGGCGCTGCTCCGCAGGCACGACATCGATCCCGGTGGTGATCCGGCGGCTGGCACGGCGGCCGGCGCCTGACCCTGGCTGGCACGGCGGCCGGCGGCTGATCCCGGCTGGCACGGCGGCCGGCGGCTGATCCCGGCGGGCACGATGGCCGGCGCCTGATCCCGGCTGGCACGGCGGCCGGCGGCTGATCCCGGCTGGCGCGATCCCGGCAGCTACCCTTGGCGCGATCCCGGCATCTACCCCGGCGTGATCCCGCGCGTCTACGCTGGCGCCACGAAGGGGCGCAAGAGTACAAACTTTGTATAACGGCCTCGATTGTCGGTGCCTGCCGCCTGCCCGCTCTGCCCGCCTGCCGGGCGCTTGCGCGCGCAGCCGCGGCCTCGCCGCCAGGCAGGAGCACGTGATGTTCGAGAGGTTTACCGACCGGGCGCGGCGGGTCGTGGTGGTGGCCCAGGAAGAGTCGGGGAAGCTCGGCCACAACTACATCGGCACCGAGCACATCCTGCTCGGCATCCTCGGCACCGGCGGCGTTGCGGTCAGCGTGCTCGAATCGCTCGGGATCAGCCCGGCGGCCGTCCGGCAGCAGGTCGAGGAGACGATCGGCCGCGGCTCACACGAGGCATCCGGGCACAGCCCCTTCACCCCGCGGGCCAAGAAGGTGCTCGAGTTCTCGCTCCGGGAAGCCCTTCAGCTCGGCCACAACTACATCGGCACCGAGCACATCCTGCTGGGGTTGATCCGCGAGGGCGAGGGGGTCGCCGCCCGCGTGCTGGCCGAGCTGGGCGCGGAGCTGGACAGGACACGCGAGCTGGTCAGCGAGCAGCTGCAGGGCCAGCTCGGCGCGGAGCCCGGGGCGTACATCCGGTCGCCCCGCCGGTCCGACCCTGCGGGGGGGCTCGACGCGATCAGGGACCGGCTCGACGCGATCACGGCTCAGCTGGCGTCGATCGTGAGCAAGCTCGGCATCGGCGGCGAGCCCGGGCCGGAGGCGGCGCCGGAAGTCGTGCCGGAAGTCGTGCCGGAAGTCGTGCCGGAGGCCGTGCCGGATCCGGAGCCGATGCCCGAGGTGCTGCGCCAGCTCGACCAGCGGGTCGACGAGATCCGCGCGGAGAAAGCGGCGGCGATCGATGCGCAGGAGTTCGAGCGGGCCGTGACGCTGCGCAACGAGGAGCGGGAACTGCGGGCGCGACGCGATGTCGAGCGCGAGCTGTGGCTAGTCGCGACCGAGCACCGGCGCTCGATGATCGCCGACTCGGCCGCGGAACTGGACCGGCTGCACCGGGCGGTCAGCAGGCTGCAGGCGCAGCTCCGCAGGCACGGCATCGAGCCGGAGACCGAGGCTTAGTGAGGGGTCGCAGGCCGAGCGGGTGACGAGTCACGACCCCCGGACGGCGCAGAGGAGGCGGTTTTCACCTCGCTGCCAGAGGGTCCCGGCCTCGGCGAACCCGGCAGCGCGCAGCGCGTCGATGTGGGTGGCGAGCAGCCGGGAGGCCCAGCCGTGGTGGTCGGCGTGGTCGCGCCAGGCCTCGCGGCTGGCGACCGCGTCGGCTAGCGCGGGTTCGGCGGCGACGGCGTCCCACCAGGCCGACCAGCTTTCGGCGTGGCCGTTCGGGAATCGCCGTTTGTCCTCGCGCCGCAGCAGCGCCTCGTCCAGCCTGGCCAGGACGGGAGAATCCGCCTCGTCGACCCTGAGGTGGTCGCCGTTGAGCAGCAGGCCGCCGGGCCGCAGGACCGGGGCGAGCTCGGCGTACACCGCCGACAGCACCTCGGGGCTCAGCCAGTGCAGCGCCGTGGTGCTCACCGCGGCGTCCGCCGGGCGGTCCAGCAGCAGCTCGCCGGACCAGCCGGGGCTGCGCAGGTCGACGGAGACGAACCGCAGGCCGTCCCGGTCGCCATAGGCCGCCCGGGCGAGCGCGAGCATCACCGGGTCCGCGTTGACCGCGACGATGGTGGCGGCCGGAATCGCGTCCAGCAGCCGGACCGACAGCGAGCCCGGGCCGCAGCCCATGTCGATGACCAGCGGATCGGGCCGGCCGGTTCCCTCGTCTACCGCGTCGATCAGGGCGGTGAAACGCTCTTCCCGGTCCGGCAGGCTGTCCTCCTGCTGCAGGTCCCAGCGCCGGATCCATTCCCGGGCCGCGTCCCGGTCGAGCTGCGGCATGCTGCTCTCCTTGTCACTGACGAGTATCATTTCGGCAGTTACAAACTTAGACCCCGAGGAAGTAACCGGTCAAGTGAGATACAGCAGTCACCTGGACACCATCGTGATGGTTGCCGTGGGGCTGGTCAACGCGCTCACGGCCGGGGAGGCGCACGGCCGGGCCTATCGCCCGCGGCCGGCGATGACCTGCCGCCAGCGGTGACGGCGGTCCTGCGCGCGGCCAATCCCGGCTACGCGGACGTGCCTGCCGCCGACGCGAAGGAACTGCGGGCCGCCGCGGCCGAGTTCCGCGCGGTCTTCGAGGCCGTCGCCCGTGACGACGTGGACACGGCGGCGCGGCAGGTCAACGAGCTGCTCGCCCGGACGGGGGCGCGCCCGACGCTCGACCGGCACGACGGGGAAGGGTGGCACCTGCACTTCCACGGCGCGCGCGACGGGCTGGCGAACGGGTGGGCGGCCGGCTGCGCCACCGGGCTGGCCATCGTGCTCGGCACCGAGGACCGCGGCCGGCTCGGGGTCTGCACCGCGCCGCGCTGCGACCGGGTCTACGTGGACGCCTCGCGCAACGGCACCCGGAGGTTCTGCTCCACGGCCTGCCAGAACCGGGTCAAGACGGCTGCGTTCCGGTCCCGGCAGGGCTGACCGGGCTGTCGCCGTCAGGCTGGGGGCTGTCGCTGCCGGGCGGCGGGCTGTCGCTGCCGGGCGGCCTGCTGTCGCTGCTAGGCAGCGCGGACGGCGGCTCCTGCCAGGTCAGCCGGCGCACTGCGGGCACGGAGAGCACCACCGCGCTGCCGAACGCTGCCCAGGCCGCGCCGAACCCGAGCACTGCCCGGGCGCCGACGGCCGACGCCACCGGGCCGGCCGCGGCGAAGGCGACGGGCCCGAACGCGAACGCGCCGACCGTGGTGAACGCGCCGACCCGGGCGAGCGCGTCGGCGGGTACTCGCTGCTGGGTCACGGTCGTGTCGAGCGCGCCGCCCAGGGCCGAGCCCAGGCCGGCCAGCAGCGCCCCGGCCGCGACCGCGGCCAGCGGCAGGCGCAGCGAGAGCGCCAGCGGCGGGAGAGGGAAGCCGAAGGTGGCCATCGTGGCAACCAGCAGCGGCCGCCGGGGCCTGCGGCCCAGGGCGAGCAGGCCGCCGAGGACCGCGCCGCCCCCGTAACACGCCATCACCGTCCCCCAGGCCCGGGCGCCGCCGAGGTACTGCCGCGCCAGTACCGGCCCGAGCACCAGGTACGGCCCCCAGGTGATGAGGTTGAACAGCGCGAACTGGACCGTGCCCAGCCAGAGCCAGGTGCGCGCGGCAAACAGCGACCAGCCCTCGGCCAGGTCGCGCACCAGGGATCGCCTGCTCGCCAGCGCGCGGTCCGGAGGGAAGCGGAGCAGGCCGAGCGCGACCGCGCTGACGGCGTACGTCCCGGCATCGACCGCGATCACCATGGCCGGGCTGGTGACGGCGATCAGGATGCCGGCCAGCGCCGGCCCGGCGACCTGGGCGGCGGGCTGTGCCATGGCGAACAGCGCGTTCGCGTCGGCGGACTGGCCGCGCGGCGCGAGCTGGACGGTGAGCCCCGAGAGGGCCGGCTGGAAGAACGCGTTGCCCGTGCCGACGACAGCGGCGGTGACGACGAACAGCCAGAGCCTGGGGCTGCCGGCCAGCAGCGCGGCCGCCAGCGCCCCCTGCGCCGCGCATCGCGCCACGTCGGCCGCCAGCATGACGGGCCGTCGTCCGAGCCGGTCGGCGATGACCCCGCCGCCGAGCAGGAAAACGACCATGGGAATGATGTTCGCGGCGAATACCAGGCCGAGCCCGGTCGCCGTCCCGCCGCTTTCCAGCACCGCGAAAGCCACCGCGACCGAGGACATCGCGGTGCCGAGCAGCGAGGCCGCGTAGCCGGCGTAGAAGCGGCGGAAATTACGTCCGGCCAGCACCGTCAGGCGGCTGCGGTGACGCGTTTTACCGCGGCCAGAACGGCGGTACTGACCTGCTGATTTACTGCGGCTGCATGCGACCGGATGCCATTTTCTGTACACGTCATCTACCATGTCAAATGTGCTGGAGGAAATGCAAAATCTCTGGAGAGCCAGCGCTTGATGGTTAAAAAACGTGCCAGGGAGTTGCCGCAGTAAATGCGCTTGACGGCGGAGTTATGATGAGGTCAGCCCGGCAGACGGGTGTCATTTACCGCGGGAACGTGAATGGAGGAAGCCGTGAGCCGTCCCGCACTGGCGCCGGCGCCCGCCCCGGCAGCGGCCCGCCCGGCTCATCCGGCCCGCCCGGCGCATCCCGCCCGCCCGGCGCCGGTGGAGTACGGCGTCGCCGTGGACGAGTACCTCGCCTGCGCGCCGCTGGGCTCGGACTCGCGCCGGGTATACCGGATCTCCCTGGCCGGGTGGGCCTGGCCGCTGGTCGGCAAGCCCTGGCCGGCCGGGCCGCTGCGCCGCGCCGCCGTTCCGCCCGTCGTGCCGCTGGCACTGCTGGACGACGACGGCACCGGCCGCAGGCTCGCGGCCGCGCTCGCGGACCGGGCGGCGGCGGCCGGGACGCGCACGGTCAACCGCGAGCTGTCCGCCTTGCGCAGTGCGGCCGACTGGTGGCAGGACCAGCGGTGGATCCGCAGCGACCCGACGGCCGGCCTGCAGCAGCTGCGGGCCGCGGAGGCCGCAGCGGCGCTGGACGCCGGGGAGGTGGACCGCCTGTTCCGGCTCACGGCCAGCCTCCGGGAGCATGCCCTGTGGCGGGTGCTGTACGACTCGGGCGCGCACGTCGGGGAAATCCTTGCTCTCGACGCGGACCGGCTCGATCTGTCCGGGAACCGGGTCCGGGCACGTCCGGGGCAGGGGCCTGACCTGCCCGGGATCGAGTGGCAAGAGACGACCAGCCAGATTCTGCGCTGGCTGCTGTCGGGCCGGACGTACGGGCCGGTCTTCGTCACCGACCGGAGGGCACCGGCGCGCGCCGCGGCCGCGGACACCTGCCCGCTGACCGGCCGGGCGCGGATGTCCTACCGGCGCGCGGCGGAGATCTTCGCTGCCGTGACGCGCCCGCTCGACCCGGCCGGCCGGGGCTGGACACTGCAGCAGCTCCGCGGCGCGCGGCGGGCAGCCGGAGCGGCCGCCCGCGGCTAGGCCGTGCCTCGTGGATCTTGGTGGATGCGGGCGGCGATCCAGGCGGCGTCCGGCAAGGCGGAGGAGGAGCCAATAGCGGAGCTATTGGCGACGACGACAACGCCGCCGGTCGTCGTCTGGGCGCCGATCCGCGCCGCCGGAGATCTGCGAGGCACGGCCTAGGGCACGCCCTAAGGGCGGTGCGCGGGATCGCCCGGCGGGCGGATGATCGCGGGCAGGACGGAGGTCAGCGCCCCGCTGGCCCGCGTCGCGGCCTGGCGCTGCTCCTGGTGCTTGTCGGCTCTCACGGTAGCGGCATCCAGTCGCTCGGACATCCTGCGCACCCGGCGGGCGCGGGCCCGCGCCTTGATGATCAGATCCGCCGCATACAGCACGATCATCGCACCGATAAAGCCGCCGATGAGCAGGGCTATCACGTATCTCCGCCCTTAGCGTGTGGGATGTTCCGACATCTCCACGGTATGCGAGGGTGCGGGCCCGTTCGGGCGCGCGAGCGCGTGAGAAGTCTGACACCGCTACCGGGAACCCAGGCGGGGCGGACGGCCAGCAGAACCGCTGCTACCAGGCGAGCTGGGCGATCCTGTCATAGTCGGCCGAGGAGTACCCGGCCAGGCCATCTGAAAGGGCGAAGATCCACTCCGCCACGCCCAGGGACAGCGCGAGCCGGCTGCAGCGGGAGCAGAAGTGCGGCTCCTTCAGCCGGACCGAGTCGTCGGCCTCGAGCCGGACGTAGATCAGCCTCGCTCCCGGCAGCATCCGCCAGCCATCGCCTTCGCGGGCCAGCGTGATCGCCCGCTGCTCGGCGTGCGTCCGGCACATGTCGTGGTTCCCGAACTCGCCGATCTTGCAGTAGCAGTGGTCTTCGCCGGGGAAGGGCACGCCGTTGTTCCCCCAGGCGAGCAGGCTGCCGTCCTTCACCAGCACCGCGGCGTGCCGGGTCCGCGCGTGGGAATCCCTCGCCAGCTCCGCTGCCCGCTCGACCATCTGCTCTGCCACGTGGCTGTCGTGCCGCTTGAGCGGCCGCGGCTCGGGTCGTTGCCCTGGTTGCACGCCCACACCATCCCTCCGCAGCGAACACTAATCCTTTGCCGGCGGCGCCGCGACCCAGCAGGCCGGCCGCCGCCAGGCCGCCGCGCAGCCTGGCCTGACATCGGGGCGGGCGGTCCCTACGATGGGGCCGTGTGCACCGATGACAGCCCGGCCGGCCAGGTCCCCGGGGTGCTGCACGATTTCGAGCCGGATGTCCGGATCGACCTCGAGCCGGTGGACTCGGTCGTGGTGACCACGCTGATGGACAACCTGACCGACGTCTTCATGCCCGATCAGGGGCCAGCGCGGCGGGTAGGGCCGGGGGGCGGCCCGATGCGCCCGTTGACGGTGATGGTGAACGGGCAGGTTCCGGACCAGCTGGTCGCCGAGCACGGCTTCTCGGTCCTGGTGACGGTCGCCAAGGACGGGCGCGAGCACCGGTTCCTGTTCGACGCCGGCGTGAGCCCCGACGGCGTCGTGGAGAACATGCGCCGGCTGGACGTTCAACCCGGGCTCGATCGAGGCCATCGTGTGCAGTCACGGTCACTTCGATCACACGGCCGGGGTCAACGGCCTGGTCCGCGTCCTCGGCCGGACGGGCCTGCCGGTGCTGATCCACCCGCACTTCTGGCGGCGGCGGCGGGTCGTGTTCCCCGGCCGCGAGCCGTTCGAGCTGCCGACGACCAGCCGCCGCGCCCTGACCGAGGCCGGCTTCGAGATCATCGAGGAACGCCAGCCGAGCTTCCTGTTCGACCGGTCCGTGCTGGTCACCGGGGAGGTGGCCCGGACCACCGGCTACGAGCCGGGGTTCCCGCCGCAGCAGGCCTGGAGCGGCGGCAGCTGGGAGCCGGATCCGCTGGTGCTTGACGACCAGGCGCTCATCATCAACGTCGCCGGCCGGGGACTGGTCGTGATCACCGGCTGCGGCCACGCGGGCGTGGTCAACATCGCGCGGTATGCCCTTCGCCTCACCGGCGGCCAGCCGCTGTACGCCCTGCTGGGCGGGTTCCACCTCAACGGCCCGCTGTTCGAGCCGCTGATCCCCCGGGTCCTGGACGAGCTGGCCACGATGAATCCGGGCGTGCTCGTCCCGGCGCACTGCACGGGATCGCGCGCCCAGCACGCGATGTCCGCCCGGTTCCCCGCCGCCTTCGTGCCGAACTCGGTGGGCACGAGCTTTCACCTCTGAGGGGCAGGACCAAGCTCGGCGCGGCGGCGCAGGTCGGCACCGACCTCCCGGCCCAGCCGGCGGGTCTCGTGCCGGTTGAGCAGGGCGCCGGCGGCGGCGCCAGACAGCAGCGGGCCGAGCGAGAACGCGCTCCTGGCCGCGCGGGCCGCGAGCCGCCGCCGCAGCAGCCGCGCGATCGGCGATCCGGCCGCGACAGCGACCCCGCCGGGCGCCAGGAACACGCCGCGGCGGTGTGCCCACGCCACGACATAGGCGGTCATCCGCTCCACCGTGTTGCCTGTCGCGGGCACACCGTACGCCTCGTGCAGCTCGGCCACCAGCTTGATCTCGATCCCGACCACGGCCAGAGTCTCGGTCGCGATCTCGG
Organism: uncultured Actinomycetes bacterium; assembly: GCA_963697445.1. Lineage (GTDB taxonomy): Bacteria > Actinomycetota > Actinomycetes > Streptosporangiales > Streptosporangiaceae > PALSA-505. The sequence continues at coordinate 261,372 of CAVOOC010000018.1, read as the reverse complement.
CGGGGAAGGCGGGCGGCACCGGCAGCACCGCCCACGCGCCGACGGCCCCGCCGACGGCCGCCGTGGCACGCGAAGCGCCCTCGATCAGCGCGTCGGCGATCTCCTCGGCGGACTTCCCGGGGAACTGCTGGCGCAACGCGGCCTGGTCCCGCACCCGCAGCCGCGGGGCCATCGCGACCACCTGGTCGGCCAGCCAGCCCGTCCCCCTCCCCACGCCGCGGCGGGTGGCGCGCACGCCGCGGCCGCTGACCCGGGCGCCGGAGCGCGAAGCCGCGGCGACCTGGCCGGCCAGCCCGCGCCGCAGCCGGCGCAGCCGCGCCTCGGGAACCTCCGTGCCCTCGGTGACCTCTGTCACCAGGCCGGCGGCCTGCTCAGCGATGACGTCGCCGGCTACCTCCGGCCGCTCGGATGACTGCTCTCGCGCATCGGTCATGACAGGAATCCTGCACCATCGGCCGCAGAGCGCTCTACCCGGCATCGCCCGCGCTACCGGCCGGCACCGAGCCGGTCAGTGAACTTAGCACGGGAGCAGACGGCCGCCCGGCAGATCGATACGTGCCTGTTTGCGCGTTTCCGGGGTCATGGTCCCGCTTTATGGATGTGCGCAGGGCTGCTGTGGTTGACTGTCAGCGCCGAGACGCGAGCGTGTCTTGCGGTTCGCCGCCGATTCGTTCTGCCCCCCGGGGGAAGCTGGTCCATGACGTCGCTGTTCTCCGTCCTCGGCCGGTTGTCCATCCGCTACCGGTGGCTCGTCGTCGCCGCGTGGGTCGGCGGCGCGGTCGCCGCGGTGCTGTTCCTGCCGTCACTCGCCGCGGCGGTGAACAACAACAACACGCAGTACCTGCCCGCCAGCGCACCCAGCAACGTCGCATCGCGCCTGGCCGCCCCGTTCTACGGCGCATCCAACAACGACAACGCGTTCGTGGTAGCCGCTACCCGCGACCACCAGCGGCTGAGCGCCGCGGACAAGGCCGCGATCGAGCGGCTGGCGGCGCGCGCCGCACTGCTCCCGCACGCCCGGGCCGCCCGGATCGCCGACTTCTCCGGCGACGGCCAGGCGGCCCAGATCGCCGTCCGGGCCTCGCTCTCGCAGGTGACGAACGCGCCCGACGTCGCCTTCGTCCGCTCGCTGCGAGCACTCTTCCCTACGGTCGGCGCACCGCCGGATCTCTCGCTGCACACGGCGGGCAACCTGGCCGTCACCGCTGACCAGGCCAATCAGGCGAGCGGGCTCGGTACCAGGACCGAGTACCTGTCGATCCTGCTCATCATCGTGGTCCTGCTGTCGGTGTTCCGGTCACCGCTCGCCACCGTCGCGACGCTGCTGCCGGCCGTCGTGGTCCTGTTCGCCGCCGAGTCGGTGGTCGCGGAGGTGGCGAGCCTCGGGATCGGCATCTCGAGCATCACCCAGCTGCTGCTCATCGTGCTGGTTCTTGGCGCGGGCACCGACTACGGGCTCTTCCTGGTCTGCCGGGTGCGCGAGGAGCGCCGGCGCGGGCTCAGCCATCATGCGGCCATCGAGCGCGCGGTCGAGCGGGTGGGCGAGTCCATCGTCTTCTCCGCCGCGACGGTGATCGCCGCCCTGCTCAGCCTGCTGCTCGCCACCTTCGGCGTCTACCACGGCCTCGCCATCCCGCTGGCGATCGGGATCGCGCTGATGGTGCTCGCCGGGGTGACGCTCATGCCCGCGGTGCTCGCGCTGTTCGGCCGGGCGCTGTTCTGGCCCGCGCAGCCGGCATCGGGCCAGCGGACCAGCGGGACCTGGGGGCGGCTGGCCTGCCGGGTGGCGAGCCTGCCGCTGATCGCCCTCCTCATCGGCGTGACGGGACTATCGGCCCTGGCCGCGTTCTCGCTGGCCGACCGGGCGACGAACTTCGGCGGCGGGATTTCCGCGCCCCCCGGGACTGACTCGGCGCAGGGCCAGGCGCTGCTCGTGCAGCACTTCTCGCTCGCGAGCAGCAACCCGATCAACCTCGTGCTGAGGTTCGGCCTGCCGGTGTGGTCCGACCCGGCCGGCCTCGCCGCGGCCGGGGCCTCGCTCGGGCGGAGCCCGCTGTTCTCGAGCATCATCGCGCCGCTCGACCCGAACGGCACGGCGATCTCGCCCGCTGAGCTCACCCGGCTGCACGCCCTGCTCGGCCCGCCCGGTGCCGTGCGCGCCGCCCAGCCGGCCGCGGCCCGGCGGCGGCCGTGCCCGCGGCGCTGTACCAGGCCTACCGGGCGACGGCCCAGGTCATCGCGCCGGACGGCCGCACCGTGCAGTACCTGGCGAGCCTGCGGGCCGGCAGTCCCGACTCGAACGCCGCCATCTCCGCGGTGCCGGCGATGCGGTCCGCGCTCGCCGCGGCCGCGGCACGTGCCCGCGCGCCTGCCGCGGGGGTGGGCGGCGACTCGCCCTCGCTGTATGACGTCCGCGCGGCCTCCGGGAACGACCTCGCGAGGATGATCCCGATCGCCGTCGTGGTCATCGGGCTGCTGCTGGCGCTCCTGCTGCGCAGCGCGATCGCGCCGCTGTACCTGGTGGTGAGCGTCGCGCTCTCCTACCTCGCGTCCCTCGGCGCGTCTGTGCTCGTGTTCCAGGTGTTCGGCGGCAACTACGGGCTGAGCTTCGTGCTGCCGTTCCTCATGTTCGTCTTCCTGCTTGCCCTCGGCGAGGACTACAACATCCTCGTCATGTCCCGCATCCGCGAGGAGGCCCACGACCTTCCGCTGCGCGAGGCTGTGGTACGCGCCATCGAGGTCACCGGCTCGACGGTCACCTCGGCGGGCATGGTCCTCGGCGGGACGTTCCTCGTCTTCGCCATCGCCGGGGGGTCCGGATCCGAGGGGGCGCAGATCCGCGAGATCGGGGTCGGCCTCGCCATCGGGGTCGCGCTCGACACGTTCGTCGTGCGGACGCTCATCGTCCCGGCGATCGTCATCCTCCTCGGCCGCTGGAACTGGTGGCCCGCCTCGCTGCACCACCGGCACGTCATCCTCGAGCGGCGCAGGCACCGGCCGGTCAGCGAGCGGATCGAGCTGGCCGGCGAGTCCCCCGGCGGCTGACCGCTCCGGGACGTGAGGGGACGCGGCGACCGGGCGCCGGCCTTGTTCAATCGGTGAAGAATCCCGACGGTCCTATCCGCTGCCCCGCCATGATGCGGGGCAGGTACTGCTCCTGCAGGATCGCCGCGACAAGCTCGCGCCGGCTGCGGACACCTGTTTTGTCGAAGACCGACTTCAGGTGGTCCTGGACCGTGTTGAGTGTGATGTGCAACCGTTCGGTAATTTCGCGGGTGGACAGGCCGCGGCACACGAGTCCGGTGACAGCCTGTTCCTGCCTGCTCAGGCCATAGGCCATCATCAGCACGGGAGCAAGCTCGGCGGGCGAGGGTTCCTCGATGATCACCGCGATCGCCGGGCTGCCCTGGGCATCGAGGCGCGAGGCGTGCAGCACCGCCCAGCGGCCCGTCCGGGTGCGCACCCGGACGGTGGGAAGCGCGGTCTCGGCGGTGTCGGGCTGCCCGAGCGTCGCGGCGAGGGCGTGGAACTCCAGCGGCAGACTGCCGTGTTCCGGCCGCGCGTAGCCGAGCTCGTCCAGCCAGCGCTCGCCCGCGGCGGTGGTCGAGATGAACGAGCCGTCGGACCCCATCAGGACGAGCCCCGGTGCGTCCGCGGGGTGGGCGAGCTCGACCTGCGATGTCAGCAGTCCGGCCCGGATCGCCTCGGCGAGATGGGGTGCCAGCCGCCGCACGTAGCGCACTTCCTGGCCGGAGAAGTCAGCGCCCGCCTCGCGGTGCAGGCATAGGTAGCCCCAGCAGGCACCCCCGGCGCGGAAGACCGCGCGCAGCTCGTCACCGAGGCCGAGCGGCTGGAAGATGTCGCGGTAGCGCGCGCTCGTTTCCAGGTCGCCGCCCGTCGCCTCGGCCAGGGTGCGCACGCCCCCGCGGTCTCGCGCCAGCGCCGTCCACTTGTTGACGTCCCCGTCGAGGAACTCGTTGCGGACGAAGTAGGGGATCGTCTTGCCAGGTATCTGCTCCTGGTGCGCGCGGGTGAACAGCAGGGTTGCCGGGTCGGCGGTTGCCCAGAAGGCGGCGTCGAACGGAACGGCCTGGCGCAGCCGGGAGAGCACCCGATCGCGGAGCGCATCGGGTGCAATCCCCGACCGGCAGATCGCGACAATCGCCCCGGTCAGGTTCTCGAGCGCTGCTCTCCGCTTCACGCTGTCACCCCCCGCCGTTATCCACCCTAAGTCCGCGTTCTGCGCTGGTCAGTCCTGCGGCACGGCCGAGCCAGCCCGTGCCGCGACCTCGTAGCGGCCCCGGTCCAGCAGTTCCACGCCGGTGGCGGCGACCGTGCTGGCCCGGCTCTGCTCGGCGAAGGCGTCGCTGGCCAGCGCGGCGTCCTCGGTCTCCCACAGCGTCAGCGTCAGCGCCGTTCCGGTCTGGCGGTTGACGAAAAAGTAGGCGCCCGCGTTCCCTGGCAGCCCGGCAACCTTGGGCGCGACGACCTCAGCCGTCTGCCTGGCCCACTTCTCGAGTGCCTCCGGTGTCCCGTTCCAGCTCGACGTTCTCGCGTACATTTCCGCTCCCTTGGCTCGTCGTGCGGGTACACCGCAAGGCTGGCGCAAGGGCCGGCACCGGACCATCCCAGCAATCTGGGAAGAATCGCGGCGCGCTCGTCACGGCCGGGCGGCGAGCCAGGTAAACCGCACCGAGCCATCGGGGCGGACGAGGGCCTCGATCCCGGCGAGCCAGTCCGGCTCGCCGGGATCGTGGTCCAGGACGGCGAGAGCGCACGCCCGCAGCACGGGCGAATGCGTGATGCCGACGGTGACCTGCGGGGCGCCGGGACCGAGATCGGCCAGGCTGCCCGCGAACGCCTCGATGCGGCGCAGGACCGCTCGGGCATCGTCGCCGGGCGGATCGCGGTGGCGCAGCCACCACCCGACGCGGTCGGGGGCCGACAGGAGCTCGGCGAAGAAGGGAACGGCCGCAGCCGCCTGTTCGCTCATTCCCGGCACCTGCGCCGCCAGGGCAGCGGCGGTGCTGACCATGTTGACCCGCACGCCGGCGAGGTAGAGGTCCGGGTTGCGCAGGGCGAAGGCGACGGACGGCTCCCCGGCGGCGGCGCCGGCGGCCGCGCGCCGGCTGCTACCGCCCGTGCCGTCTCGCGGGTGCGCCGGGTCTCGGCGCTGAGGACGAGCAGGCGCCCGGCGCACTCTTTGCCCAGCCTCCGGCCGGTTTCGGTAGCCGTTCGGAGACCCTGCGCGGTGACCGGGACGTCGCCGCGGTGCGAGGCAACCTCGCCGTGCCGGAGCAGCAGCAGCCGGTGCGGCCCGGCGGCTGGGCCGCGCCCGGTATCAGACATCGATCGTTTCGTAGGCGTCATGCCGCCGGCCGCAGGGTCACGTACGTCACAGAACCCCTCAGACCGTGGTGACCGGCCGGGATTGCAGCAGGAACAGCGCGCCGTCGGCGTCGAAGGCCCATTCGACGTCCTGCGGGCATCCGTGCAGGCTAGCCAGCTGCTGGCCGAGGCGTGCGAGCTGCGCGCACTCTTCGTCCTTCAGGACCTGCTCGCCGACGATACGGCTGCGCTTGATGGCGCCCTGACGGTCGAGCACATAGTGGTCGGGAGTGACCGCACCGGAGACGACCTGCTCGCCGAGCCCGAATGCTGCTTCGACCACCATGCGGTCCTTGCGGCCGTGCACCGGGTTGACGGTGAACAGCACCCCTGACTTCCTGGAGTCGATCATCTGCTGGACCACGACAGCCATGGCCACGTCGTCCAGCGATCCCTTCTCCCGCCGGTAGAAGAGCGCCCGGTCGGCGAAGAAGGACAGCCAGCAAGCCGCGACCGCGTGCAGGACGGCATCGAGGGTCCCGACGTTGAGGAACGTCTCCTGCTGTCCCGCGTAGCTCGCGGCCTGCGAGTCCTCCGCGCACGCCGAGGACCGCACGGCCACCAGGCCGGCCAGCGCCGCGTAGTGCCCGGCGATGAGCTCACGAGGCGGCGACGCGGCGGCCACGAGGGCGCGAGCTGCCGCGACGTCCTGCGCCCGCATCCGCGCGCGCAGGACATCCTGCCCGACGGCCGCCGCGAAGGCGGCCGAGGTGATGACGAACCCCGGCGGCACCGGGAGGCCCTCGCCCGTCATGGCCGCCAGGCTGGCGCCTTTACCGCCGCTCAGAGCCACGTCGCGGCACCGGGGGTCCGGGAACGAGAGGACGAGGGGGGGCTCGGTCATGATCAGGCCTCTTCAGAGCTGCGTCGTCGCGGCCGGCGGACCGATGCCGTCGGCGAGGATTTCCACCCGGCCCAGGGATCCGTTGACCCTGACCCGGTCGCCGGTCTTGATCCTGCGGGTGGCGTCGGAGGTCCCCACGACGGCCGGGACGCCGAACTCACGGGAGACGACGGCCGGGTGGGATGCCATCCCGCCGGCGTCGGTCACCAGGCCGGAGATCCTGGTGAACAGCACCACCCAGGCCGGGCTCGTCATCCGGCACACGACGATCTCGCCCTTTTCCACGGCGTCGAACTCTTCCGGGGACAGCACGACGCGGGCCGTGCCCTCGACGACACCAGCCGAGGCCGGCAGGCCGGGCACGTGGCCGACGCTTTCAGCCTGCTTGCGGTGCAGCTTCTCCGGGAACCCCCACAGCGTCAGGTACGGGAAGGCGACAGCCTCCTCGGTGGCTGTCCCGGCCCAGTCCCGCGGACGCCGCTCGTAAGCTGCTTCCCGCTCGTCCCGGCGATCAGAGACGAGTTCGGCGGCATCGCCGGGGAAGGCGCCTGCCATCAGGACCCGCAGTTCGTTGTACCTCAGGTACATGACGTCCTCCGGGTCAGCCAGGACCCCGTCGGCTGCCAGCTTGCGGCCGATGGCGATGAGGACGAGCCGGACCCGGGCGTTGGTGCCCTGGTCGATGTAGAAGTGGTGATCCGGCGTCAGCGGGTTCATCCGCAGGCTGAGGTCCAGCGCGCGGGCCAGTTCCTCGCGGGCCTCGCCCTCGGGGACCCCGGCCATGGCCTCCGCTTTGGCCGCCGCCAGGTCCTCGGCGACCTTGCGCAGCTCGGCCGGGAAGTCGTAGTCGACTTCGAGGTAACCGCGGATCGCCTCGATGATCGGGGCGGGATTCTCGCGCCAGGTCATGAACGAGAACTCGTGGGCCCACATCGACTTGTAACCGAAGGCCCGCTGGTAGGGGACAATGCGGTCCGCCAGGAAGGAGCGCCCCTCGGCCGAGGCCTCCAGGGCGCGCAGCACATCGGCGGCGGTCGGCCGGTCGAACTCCCTGGCGACGGCGCCGCTGCACCCCTTGATCCACTCCTTGATTTTCCAGAGTTCCTCGATGGAGTCCCAGTTCCGGTTCTCGGTCGAGCTCTGCAGGCGGCCCATCAGGGCGGAGTGATCGCCCCCGCCTTTCGCCTTGGCGATGGCGGCGTTCAGCGCCATCGTGGAGGAGAACTGGGCGAAGTTCAGCACCCAGTGAATCGACCAGTGCCGGTCGTGCATGTCGATGGCGTCCTCGAGGAGGATGGCCAGCTGGAGCAGGCTCGCCGCGTCGTAGTCGTAGTCATCGAAGCGGACGAAGTTGTGCTCCATTTCCGGGCGCAGCCGGTCCCGCCACCAGGTCAGGAAGTTCTCCGCGTAGTGCGGCAGCGTCCAGCCGAGGTAGGCGCCGATCTGCGCCGGGTAGCCCTCGTCCAGCGGCACCCGGGGGGTGTACCTGGCGCCGTACTCACTCGCCTCAGCGTGCAGCCCTGGCCGGGCCGGGATGGCCGCCGTGTACACGTACCCGTTGATGATCTTTACGATCCAGTCGGAGGCGAACGGCGTCCCGAACCGGCGGAACATGTAGTCGCATTTCAGCCACCAGCCGCCGATATCGGCGTACATGGGTGACACCGGGTTCGGGATGTGCAGGTCGTCGTGCACCCAGAACAGTTCCCGCTGGCCGTTCTCCCACTCGATGGGGAACTCCTCGTCCCCGAAGAAAGTCGCGATCGCCGGCGCTTCGGTCATGTCTACCCTCCCAGGAATCACTGAGTCGCGGTGAGGCCGCCGTCCAGGGTCAGGACCTGGCCGGTGACGAAGCCGGCGGCCGCCGAGCAGAAGAAGAGGATGGCGCCGACCAGGTCGTCGGTGTCCGCGATCCGCCGCAGCGGAATCCGGCTGACCAGGCGCTGGTAGAAATCCGGGTCCGCCAGCAGGCTGGCCGTCTGCGCAGTCCGCACGAACGTCGGCGAGATGGCATTGACCCGGATCCGGTGCTTCGCCCACTCGGTCGCGTGCTGCCTGGTCAGCGCGTCGAGAGCGCCCTTCGCGGCCACATACGCCGAAAAGCCCGCGTCGATGCCGAGCTGCCCGCGAACGGACGAGATGTTGAGGATAGCGCCGCCAGTCTCCGCCGAGATCATGGCCCGTGCCGCTGCCTGCGACAGGTGAAGGGCGGTTCCGAGGTTCAGGTCGAGGATGCGCCGCCACTCCGGATCCGGATACCGCTCCGCCGGGTACAAGGCCGTGCCCGCCCCGCCGCCGATGGCGTTGACCGCGACGTCGATGCGCCCGAATGCCTCGATTGCCTGCCCGACAGCCCGGTCCGCCTGCTCCTGCGATGTCATGTCGGCCGCGATGACCAGTGCCTTCCGCCCGCTATCCGCCACGGCCAGGCGGGCCTCCTCGAGCCGCGCGGCGTCGCGCCCGACGATGGCTACGTCGGCGCCCACGCCGGCGAGCGCAGCGCAGGTGCGTACCCCGATCCCGCCCGAGCCGCCCCCGACGATCGCGGCCTGGCCGTCCAGCCGGAAGCGCTGGAGTTCATCGGTCACGCGCGGCCTCCCGCCGGCTGCGCCGTCAGCTTGTCCCACAGCGACGCCGCGTTCAGCGTCTGGATGTGCCCCATCATGTATCCCTGGCCGACGTTGACCGGATACCGCTCGGCGAAGTTCACCCTGGCTATCGTCTCCTCGCGGGACCAGCCCCGAGCCACCGCGCTGGCCACGGCGTTCAGCCACTCGAGCAGCACGGCGCGCTGAGTCGCCAGGTACTTCTTCGTCGTCACCGGGCCGTGGCCCGGGACTACGTGGTCGACGTCCAGCCCCCCGATAACGTCCAGGGAAGCCACCCACTGGTTGATGTCCGAGGTCATGAGCCATGTCTGGCACTGCGAGAAGACCGTGTCGCCGGTAAAGACGACTCGCTCACCGGGGACGTACACCGCCACCTGACCGGGCGTGTGCCCGGGAGTGTGGATGAGGTGGAACGTGTGGCCGCCGACCCGGAGGTCCAGGTCCGCATTGAACACCAGCTCACCCTTGTTGGGGTCGGCGTAGTACTCGTCCCGGTCCGGGAAGAGGGACGCGCCTTCAGGGTCGTCTGTGGGTATGGCCTCGGCGGCGTAGTCGAAAGGGTCGAGATCGGGTCCCGGGACCATGAAGTTGTCAAATACGCCCTGGTGATGAACAACCGGGCCAGCGCCTTTGAAGTAGTAGTTCCCGAAAATGTGGTCCACATGGTGCTCGGTGTTGATCACATAACGGATCGGCCCCCGCGACTCAGCTTCTTCGCGCATCTGGACCGCCTTGCTGGGCAGCTGCGGCGTGTCCACTATCACCACGCCGGCCGAGGTAACCACGAAGCTCGGGTTACAGCCCCGGATCTTGGTAGAGGTGAAGACGTTCTCGGTTACCTGCTGCACTGCGTGCCTCCTTGCCTCTGCTGCCTACTCATGGTCAGGATCCGGCAGCAGAACGTCCCGGACGAGGCAGTCAAGCTCGTCAGTGGCGGCCAGGAACTGCCGCAGGGTGCGACGGGTGGCGCCGAATCCCAGGAATTCCTCCGGGGACAGCCCGTCCTCGTCGTATGCGCGGCGGAAATCTGCCAGCTTGGCGTACAGTTCCGTGACGATGCGAGGGCTGACCGGCTCGTCCATGCGCGGCACCGGCTCGATCCCGCTCTTGTTCAGCCGCACCTGCCAGCTGAACGGCGGGGAGATCACGACGTCCCCGCCCACCAGCTGGCTCCAGTGCATATGGTTGCGGAATGCCGACGAAAGCAGCCTCGTGCGGAATCCGCGCTGCCGGTAGATGGAGTAGGCCTTCTTGAAAACGGCGACCCCCGCCCATTCCAGGTAGCCAGGGTCGAGGGTCAGCGACTCGCGCTCGGACACGACCTTCAGCCAGTCGTCGAGACGGCCGACCATCAAGGTGCAGACAGGGCCCATCGTGGCGGTGTCGAGTCCTTCCGCCTCCCGGCGCCGCAGCCCCCGCTCCACCGCGTCTCCCACCGCCAGCGCCTGCGGGAGCGTGAACGAAACCGTGGCGTTGATGCTGATGCCGCGGTAGGTGACTTCCTCGATCGCCGCGATGCCTGCGGGTATGGCCGGGATCTTCACGATGATGTTCGGCGCGAGCCCGGCGAACTCCGCCGCCTGTTCCTCGATGGCCCGCTGGTCACGGTAGAGCCGCGGATCGGTCTGGATGGAAACCCGGCCGTTGCGGCCGTTGTACCGCGCGAAAGCGGGCTCGAGCAGGCGGGCGGCCTCGACGGAAAGCTCCCGGACCAGCTGCCAGCCGATGGCCGACTCGCCTGCGGCCGGCTGGCAGGCCGCGCGGCAGGCGATACGCTGCCGCCAGCGTGGCATGTCCGCGCGCAGGGCCGCGAGCGCGATGACCGGATTGCAGGTGGCCCCCACGGCGCCCCAGCCGATCGCTTGCGTCAGCTCCGAGGGGGTCGCCGAGTCGTTCCACAAGCAGGTTGGCGTCGATGAGGCCATCGACAACAGCGGCGGCGCGGCCGCCGCGGCCGCGGCCGCTGCTGCTGCCTGGGCACTCACGATGTCACCTGCCCGAGCATCAGGTCACCGAAGTCCGGGCGGTCCAGCAGTTCGGCCGGCGAGCCGGCCAGCTGGACGCTGCCCGCCACGAGCACGTATGTCCGGTCCGAGACGGCCATGGCCCGCCGGGCCCTCTGCTCCACCAGGAGGACCGCCACATTGTGCCTGGCCAGCCCCCTGACGTGGTCTTCCAGGACCCGGTCGGATAGTTCCGGCGACAGGTTCGCGGTGGGCTCGTCCAGGATGAGGACACTCGGGTCGGGCATCAGCGCCCGGCCGATCGCCAGCATCTTCCGCTCGCCCCCGCTGAGCCGGCCGGCCACCCGGTTCTCCAGTTCGCGCAGTGCGGGGAAGAGCTGGTAAACGTGCTCGATCCGCTCGGGAAGTTCTCGCCTGCTGCGCAGGTATCCGCCGAGCAGGAGGTTCTCGCGAACCGATAGCGGCGGGAACACGTCATCCGATTGCGGGACGTAACCCATCCCGATACGTGCCCGCTGCTGGGTGGCCAGATGGTCAACCCGTTCGCCGGCTAGCCGGACCTCGCCCGCCATGAGCCGCAGCGAGCCGACGATGGCCTTGAGCAGCGTGCTCTTTCCTGCCCCGTTGGGCCCCACGACCGTAACGATCTCTCCGCGGCTGACCTCGAGCGATACGTCGCTGATGATCGGAACCGCGCCGTACCCGGCCGCTACCGAGACAACCTCCAGGTGCGGGCGGGCGGCCCGGCTCAGGTCATCAGGCAACGTAAGCCTCTTTGACCTCGGGAAGTGCCCGGACTTCGGCCAGGCCGCCTTCTGCTATCACATGCCCGCGCGCCATCACCACCACCCGCTGGCACACCTCCTCGACAATGCCCAGCTCGTGCTCGATCATCAGCATCGGAAGGCCCTCTTCGCGCAGTGTCCGCAGCTGCTGCCGAAGTTCACCGACCATCTTGGGATGGACGCCAGCGGTCGGCTCGTCGAGCAGCAGGAGCTCGGGCCGTGCCATCAGCGCCCGCGCCACCTCGAGCAGGCGGCGCTGGCCGCCGCTGAGGTTGCCGGCGTACTCGCTCTCCAGTTCAGCCAGCCGGAAGCGTCCCAGGAGCTCCCGGGCGCGGGCGATGGCGCGTTCCTCGTCCGCCTGCCAGGCGCGCCTGCCGCGGATGAGCCCGCGCAGCTGCTCGCCGCGCTGGCCGGGGACGGCCACCAGCAGGTTCTGCAGCACGGTCAGCCTGGGGAACTCGGAGGAGATCTGGAACGTGCGGATCAGGCCCCGGCTGCCGACCTTGTGGGACGGCATCCCGGCGATCTCTTCGCCGCCGAAGCGGATCGAGCCCGAATCCGGCGCCAGCGCTCCTGCCACCATGCTGAGAACCGTCGATTTGCCCGCCCCGTTGGGACCGATCAGCCCGAGGCTCTCCCCCGCGCTGATGCTCAGTGAGGCGTCAGCCACTGCCTGGACGCCGCCGAACCGCCGGGAGATGTGACTGATGACCAGCAGGGCGCCGTCGGTCATCGGGACCGGCCCGCGGTTCCCGGGCGCGCCCGGATTCTGCCCGCCGGGGGCGCTCCTGCGGGCACGAGGGAGTCGGCCGCCCCCGGGTACCGCCGCCGGCGCTCCGGGACGAGGCCTCGCGGCCGGAACCAGAGGAACAGCAGCGTCAGCAGCCCGTAGACCATGAGCTGAGCGGCCTGGACCCAGCTCGCCTGGCCGAACGACGGCAGGAACCGCACGAGCTCCCCGAACAGGACCGGGACCAGGAGCACCCCGATGAGGATCCCGAGGTCATTCCCGAAGCCGCCGACGACGATGGCGGTGATGTAGACGAACGACTCGGCGTATCCCCAGCTCGCCGGCGCCCAGGCCGTGATGAAGGCCACCAGCACCGCCCCGGACAGGCCGCCGAGCCCGCCGCCCACCACGAAAGCGAACATCCGCGCCCGCGTGGCGTCCTTGCCCAGCGCCCTGGCGGCCTGCTCGTTCTCGCGCACCGCCCGCAGCAGCCGGCCCATGGGCGACGTCGTGATCCTCCTGGTTACCAGCCATACCACCAGGCAAATGACCGCAGTCAGGCCTACATAGAACCAGTCGTACTGCAGAGCGGGCAGGTTGAGCGCACCGCTCAGCGGCTGCGGGATGCTGTAGAGGCCGTTGGCGCCGTTGAAAAGCCCGACCTGGTTCGTGACAACTCCCGTGGCGATCAGGGAGATGACGAGAAATGCCATTGCCTCGTAATCGCCCCGCAGCCGCGGCAGCACCACGAGGGCACAGAAGAAGGCCAGGACCGCGCCGGCGACCATCGCCAGTATAAAGGGCAGCGGGAAGGGCAGGGAAGTTCCCCACAGATAGCTCTGGCCGCCCGCGCCCACCGATCCGCTCGGCGGCCCCAGGGTCAGGATCGCGTACACGTAAGCGCCCGCGGCCTGGAAGATGATGAACGCGAAGTCCATTACTCCGGCCAGCCCCAGCTGGATGTTCAGCCCGAGGCACGCGATGATGTCAACGCCGAGGTAGACCAGGAGCAGGGTGATGTAGAACGCCCAGCCGCTACCCACGGTCGCCGTCCTTTCCTGGCTGAGGCAGATACGGGTCAGACAACGACGTCACGCCTTCTCACCACGCCGGAGAAAAGCCCGGTCGGCCTGAATACGAGGAACAGCACGAGAATCGTGAATGCGGTGATGTCCGTGTACGACGAGTTGAAGAAGCCGCCGACGAGGGAGGTGGCTATCCCCAGCAGGAGCGCACCTGCAATCGCGCCGTAGGGCTGCCCGATCCCGCCGACGATGGCGGCGGCTACCACCGTGATCAGCAGGCCGTCGCTGGTGGAGACCGTCCATCCGGTGACCGAGAGCCCGAGGACCACGCCGGCGACACCGCACAGCGCTCCGGACAGCAGCCAGGCGGCATCCTTGACCAGCTGGGTGTTGATGCCGCACGCCCGGGCCAGGTTCTCGTCCGCCGCCGTGGCCCGCATGGCCCGGCCGAGCTTCGTCCATTGCAAGATCGCGCGTACCGCGACCATCGCAGCCAGCGCGATACCGATCACGGCCAGCTGCTCACCCGTGAAGATCATGCCCAGGAAGTGGTAGGTCCCCCCGGTCTGGGAGTTGTAGCTGAACGGATTGGAGCCGGCGAGGATCAGCAGCGCATTACTGATGAACAAGCCCAGGGCAATCGTGACGATGACCATCCCGAACATATGCAGCCCGCGCCGCTTGAAGGGCTCGAATACCCCCCGGCTCAGCGCAACCGAGACCACGGCACTGCTGGCGGCTCCCGCGACCAGAGCGAGCCAGATGCTGACGCCGGCATGATTCACCGTGTACGCCGCGAGCGCGCCGATGGTCATGATGGCTCCGTAAGCCAGGTTGAGCACGTTCGTCACGGCGTACTGGAGCGTGAAGCCCACGGCTGCTATCGCCAGGATCGCGGCCGTTACGATGCCGAATCCAACATATTGGATGAAGGGGTTCATTCAACATTCTCCCGGCCTGAGAGTGTTGTGGCGCACGGCATCACCGGGCCAGCAGAGCTACCTGGGCCGCGCTGACGATCCCGGCGAGGCGGGAACCGCCCGAGGCGGTGTAGCCGACGGCGCTGAACGGCAGCGTGTTGTTGTGCCACTGGTTGAAGCTGATGGTCCCGCCGGCGCCGATGTAGCGAATGGATTTGCCCTTGGCCAGCGCGGCCTTGCCCTGGGCGAACGAGTAGACCAGTATCTTGCCCGGCCCCGGCTGCGTAATGGCCGTGATGGCCGGGTTGTAGACCAGCGGCTGGATGGAGTGGGCCTTCAGCATCGCGAGCGCCATGATGGTCGCCCCGTCGTAGTCCGTCATCGTGTACGGGTCCACGACCCACTGGGAGGGATGCGGTATCTGCTTTGCGTCGCTCAGTAGCCCTGCCTTGAACGCCTGATAGGCCTGGCCCTGCGGCGGGCTGTAGGGCTGGAGCGCTACGTAGTTCGCGGCGAGGTTGGCAGTCCCGATGGCGTGGCCGACTGCGGACTGCCACTGCGGCGTGTAGGTCGGCTGCGTGCCGACGATCGGGATCGCCTTCCCGTTGTTCAGCTGGGTCAGCTCCTTGAAGAAGGTGGCGGCGGTCTGCGGGTCAGTCTCAGTGAAGATCACCTGCGGGTGCGCCGCCACGACGCTGGCCGCCACCGACTGATACGAGGCGGCACCGGGGACCAGCAGCTTGGTCAGCACCATGGTCCCGCCGAGTTTCTTGAACCCGCGCTGCAGGGTCGGAACGCTCGTCTGCGCGGTCGTGGTCTCGCCGAAGACGGCCACGCCCCGGGTGTAGTGCAGGTTGCGGGCCCACAGGGCCATCGCGTAGCCAGCCGAACTGTCCGGCGGGGTGATGCGCCAGAAGTACGTGTCGGTCGTGTGGTTGAAGGCAGAGTCGCCGGTGTCGGCGAACATGGTGATCTTGGACTTCTCGAAGACCGGGGCGACGGCCGTAGCCTGGCCGCCGGGGCCCAGGGTGCCCGCGAAGTTCGAGGTCGTCGCGAGGGCTTTCGTCGCCGCGGCGACCCCGTCAGCGGGGTCGCCCCGGTCGTCTATGGCCTGGCAGGCGGCCTGGTGACCGAGCACGCCGCCGGCCTTGTTGATCAGGTAGGCCGCCGTGTAGCAGCCGGCGATCTGCTCGGGCCCGAGCGAGGCGTTCGGGCCCGTATACGTCGAGAAACTGCCGATGGTGAAGGAGCCGGACTGGGTGCCGCCGCCTCCGCTCCCCCCGCTGCCGCACGCGGCCAGCGCGACCGCAAGGGTTCCTGCCGCGCCGAGCGCCTTCGCGCAACGGCTCCCGCTCCGGATTCCCATCTGTCACCTCTTGCGCTCGGACACACGTCATCGGGGCCAGCGAAGGCTCTGAGCCTGGAACCGCGTCATCGGCAGTACCGATAATCGATTCGCGATTAGTTCGGATGCTAGTGTTTGGTCTCCGCGCACGTCAAGGCCCGCGGCGGGGAGCCTGCGCTGGACGGATTCGCGCCCGGAACTACGGCCCTGGGCCGGGCAGCAACGCGCCGGAACCACCGCCCTGGACGGCCTCGCGCCGGACCATCGCCCCGCGCCGGGCAGTCCCGCGCCGGAGCCACCGCCCTGGGCGGCCTCGCGCCGGAGCCACCGCCCCGGGCGGCCTCGCGGCGGAACCAACGCCTCGGGCGGCCTTGCGCCGGAACCACCGCCCCGGGCGGCCTCGCGCCGGGACTACGGCCCGGGGCTGGCGGGGTCTTGCCGGGGCAGCTCCCGGGCGGCTTGCTGCGTGACCGCCTCCCAGATGCGTTCCGGGGTCAGGGGCAGCTCGCGGATGACGGCCCCGGTGGCCTCGGCGACCGCGCCGGCGATGGCCGGAGCCACGCCGAAGAGGCCGCCCTCCCCGGCGCCCTTGGAGCCGTAGGGGCCGGGCCCGTCCCCGTTCTCGACGAGCAGCGAGTGCATCTCCAGCGCCATGTCCTTGGTGGTCGGCACCCGGTAGTCCAGTGCGCCGAGGTTGAGTATGCGCCCGCGCTCATCGAGGATCAGGTGCTCCATCAGGGTGTGCCCCAGTCCCATGATGGCCGCGCCTTCATCCTGGGAGTGCGCCTGGGCCGGGTTGAGAGCCTTCCCGACATCCGCGACGGAGATGTGCTTCACGATCAGTATCTCGCCCGTCTCGGGATCGACTTCCACCTCGCAAGCGGTGCAGCTGAACTCGTAGAACGCCGGGGGTCCTCCCAGCGGGTGGGTGGCGACCCGCTCGCCGCGGCGCGAGCCGACTCCGATCACCTCGCCGCGCACGCCGGCGAACGCCTCTGACATCAGCTCGGCAAAGGTCAGCTTCCGCGCGGGAACGCGAACCATCCCGGGGGTGACCTGCACGCTGTCGGCGGAGAGGCCGAAGGCTTCGCAGGCCATCACCTGCAGCTTGGCGTGCACGTCTTTGCATGCCTCGAGCACGGCGGTGCCCATGAAGACAACCGACCGGCTGGCCGACGTCTGCAGGTCGAAGGGGACGATCGCGGTGTCTCCCATGACGATCCGGACCTGACCGACCCCGATGCCCAGCTCCTGCGCAGCCACCTGAGCAAGCACGGTGCGGGCGCCTTGTCCCATGTCTGATGTCGCCGCCAGGACGGTGGCGCTCCCGTCTGCATGCAGGCGGACGATGGCGTAGGAGGCTCCCGTGGTCGCCGACGCCTTGACGCCCACGGCGATTCCCCGGCCGCGGCCCGGTGCCAGGGGCGTCCCCCAGCCGACTCCCTCGGCGGCCTGGCGCAGCGCCTGCGCCCAGTTCCCGTCCGCCGGCTTGTCCGCCGGGATGAACTGCTCACCCGGCCGCGCCAGGTTCTTCAGCCTGATCTCCAGGCGGTCCATGCCGAGCAGCCTCGCCGCCTCGTCCAGCTGCGATTCGAGAGCCCACGCGACCTGCGGGGTGCCGAAGCCACGGAAAGCAGTTGCCGGAGGCGTATGAGAAAGCAGCGCCCGCGCGTGGATCCGGGCGGTGGGCACGCGGTAAGGCCCGCACGCGTAGTAACAGGCCTTGGATACGACCCGCGGCGCGATATCCGCGTAAGCGCCCACCAGGGCATTGCATTCCGCGTCCTGGAAGCAGAGCGTCCCGTCCGAGGCGAAGCCGGACCGCAGCCTGATCTCGAACGACGTCCGGCGTACCGCCTGGAACGTCTCGCTCAGGGTGAGCTCAAGGCGAACCGGGCGCTGCAGCCGGACCGCGAGGAGCGCCAGCAGCGGCTCGTACTTGGCGTGCTGTTTGCCGCCGAACGCCCCGCCCGGGTCAGGCGCGTGAACCCGGACTTTCGCGAGGGGCAGGTCGAGCAGGCGCGCGATCACTTGCTGCAGCACGAACGGATGCTGGACCGCGCTCCAGACAGTGACGCCGTCGTGGTCGGGCGCAGCCAGGAAGCAGTGCGGCTCGATGGCGAAGTGGGTGATCATGGGGAAGGAGTAGGTGTTATCCAGCACGTGGCCGGCGGCTGGCATCTCCGCGTCGCCCCAGCCGAACCGCCACTCGGTGAGGAGGTTGGTGGTGGCATGCGGACCGGTGCGCAGCTCCGGGTCCTGCACGAGCGGCATGCTCGGATCAAGCGCCGCGGCGATCGTCGCCACTGCGGGGAGCTCCTCGAATTGCACCTCGACCAGAGCGGCGGCTTCTTCGGCTGCCTGCTCGGTGCCCGCGACCACGGCAGCCACCGGCTCGCCGTGGAACCTGGTCTCGCGGACCGCGAGAACCGGCCGGTCCTGGTAGACCGGGCCGAATCTCGGCATCGGGTCGGGCAGGTCCGCAGCGGAGACCACGTCGCGTACGCCCGGCAGCGCCCTGGCGCGGTCAGCTTTCACCGAATGAATCCGGGCGTGAGCACAATCGACGGTGACGAGCTTCACGTGCAGCATGCCGTCCAGGCGGATGTCGCCGACAAACTCCTGCTGCCCGGTGACGCGTTCGTATCCACCGACCCGTGGGACGGACGTGCCGACCCCGTCACCGTTCAACTGCCGCCCCCTCCGCAGCGGCGAGCAGTACCGCTCGCACGATGCCCTGATACCCGGCGCAGCGGCACAGGTTGCCGGACAGTCCCTCCCGCACGTCGGCCTCGCTGGGCCGGGGATTGACCGACAGCAGAGCGTGCGCGGCCATCACCATTCCCGGGATGCAAAAGCCGCACTGAATGGCGCCTTCGGCGAGGAAGGCGTCCTGCAGGCTGCTGAGCTGCCCGGCGGTCTCCAGCCCCTCGATGGTCACGACGGCCGCGTCCCCGACTTCGATGGCCAGGACGAGGCAGGAGTTCACCGCCCGGCCGTCCAGGAGAACCGTGCACGCCCCGCACTCTCCCTCCGCGCAGCACTTCTTGGTGCCGGTGAGGCCGAGCTGCCAGCGCAACGCGTCGAGCAGCGTCGTCCGGGGGAGATCCCGATCGTCCGCACCGTCCCGTTCACGGTGAACGTGACAGTCTCCTCGGTCAGCTCGGTCAGCTCGGTCAGCTCGGTCAGCTCGGTCAGCTCGGTCACCTGGGTCTCCTCGGTCAGATCCGGTCACGGCGGGCGATGGCCCTGCGCAGAACCCGGTGGCTGAGCGCCAGGAGCATCGCCTGCCGGTACTCCCGGCCGCCGCGCAGGTCCGAGATCGGGCTGGCCTGAGAGGCGAAGACGCGCAGCATCTCCTGCCGCGCCTCGGGGCTCGACTCCGGATCGGCCAGCACCCCGCTGTCGTCGCTGAGCACGAAGGGCTTGGGGGCTACGGCGCCATAGGCGAAACGGGTCACGCGGGGACCCGCCGCACAGCAGAGGCTGATCGTCGCGAGGTCTACTCCGCGGCGACGGGTCAGCCGGGCGAACCGGCTGCCGGTTCGAACGGAAGGTACGGGAATCTCCACGGCCGCGGCTATCTCGTCGGCGCGCAGGTTGGTGAGCCGAGGGCCGAGCAGGAATTCCTCGACCGGCACGAGCCGGGATCCGCGGCGGCTGATCAGCACGACCCCGGCCCCGTAGGCGAGCAGGGCGGGCGCGGTGTCGGCGGCCGGGGATGCATTGCAGATGTTGCCGGTCAGCGTGGCCCGGTTACGGATCTGCACCGAGCCGACGGTGCTCGCCGCTTCCACCAGTGCCGGAAAGTGCTCCCGGATGCGGCGGTCGGCAATGAGGTCTGTCAGCCGGGTTGGTGCTGACACGCAGACGCGCCCGTCCCGTTCCGTGATGCCGGGCTCCAGGCCGCTGATCCGCTTCAGGTTGACGATCATCCGCGGCGCGGCGCGCCCGTTACGCAAACCGACGACCAGGTCGGTGCCGCCCGCGAGCAGGCTGGCGTCGCGCCCGTACTCGTCGAGTATGCCGAACGCCTCGGATAGCTGACGCGGCTGCGCGTACCGGAACGGATGCGACACCCCAGTTCCCTCTATCGGCTGCGGCGGGGACGACGAGGAGTTGCGGGTGCTGCGGGCCCGGACGCTGGCTCGCTGCCGTCCGCGCCGGGAGCGCCGGAAGCGCCGGGAGCGCCGGGAGCGCCGTCCCCGGATGGTGCCGTCTCGAGGCGGCTGGCCAGGACATCGCTCACTTCGGTGAAGTGCCTCTCCAGCGCGCTGATGACTCCCGGAATGTCCCGCTGGCGCAGCGAGTCGAGGATCGGGGGGTGCAGTCCCGCGCTCCACTCCGGGTCGGAGCCGGGCATGAGCAGCGTCAGGTACGTGCGCGAGAACGGCTCGAGCGAGCGCCAGACGCGCAGCAGGGTCCGGTTCCCGGACAGTTCGACGATCCGCCCGTGGAAGGTGACATCGTGCTGGGCAACGGTGCGCCCGTCACCCGCCTTGGCCGCCGCCAGCATCTTGTCGCCCAGGGCAACCAGGTCCTCGATGTCCGCGTCGGTCATCCGCGGCACGGCGAGCTTGGCCGCGAGCGTCTCGATGGCCGAGCGGACCACGTAGGCCTCGAGCAGCTCTTCGGGCTGAAGCTGGCGCACCCGGGCGCCGCGGAAGGGCGTTATCTCGACGACACCGAGCGTCGCGAGCCCGCGCAGCGCTTCACGCACCGGGGCCTGGCTCGTGCCGAGTTTCTTCGCTACCGACGTCTCGACAATCCGCGAGTCCGGCGGATATGACCCGTCGAGAATGCCCTCCAGCAGCCGGTCCCGCACCTGGTCGGCGAGCACGCTACGGACGAGCAGCGTATCCGCTGCCAAATCGTTCCCCCCTCTGCCTGCCAGCCCAGCGAGGCCAGATCGACGCGTCATCTCCAGCCCACACGACTCGATAATCGATGATTTGACTCTACTTTGGCGAAGACGGCAGCGTCAAACAACCCGGTCCGGCTGGTTTGCCGGCTGAGCCGGCCGCTGCGAGCAGGTCGCGGTGATGGGTCTCGCACCAGGCGCGGGCGCGGATCATGACCCCGCCGATGCTGCTCCAGCAGTCGGTGAAGCCGGGGTGGCCGGCGCGGCACGCGTCGGTGATGATGGCGCAGCTCCAGTCGTGGTTGGCGAGGATCGCCTCGGCGACCTCGCGGCGCTGGGCCCGGGCCAGGCCGTAGGCGTCCAGCAGCAGCCGGAACCGGCGCAGCGCCTGGCCCTGCCTCCGGTCGGTGATGTCGCGCTCGTCATAGAGCGGGGCCCAGTGCCGCGCGGCCGACGCGAGGTCCCAGGCGGCGCTGCCCGGCCCGGCCAGATCGAAGTCGATGAGCGCGACGGCGCGCCCCCCGCGGAAGATCAGGTTGGCCGGGTGCACGTCGTTGTGGCTGACCAGCCGGGTGGTGAAGTGGGCCGGGACGCGGCGCGGCCAGCGGTAGCGGCCCGGATCGAACGACGCGACCGCCTGGTGATACCGGCGCAGCAGCTCGGCGACGCTCACCAGCGCCTGGTCGCTGAGCATCTCGTCGCGCAGCGGCGGGACCGCGGCCCAGCCCTCGATGTACGTCAGCGTCTCGGTGGTCGCGTCGGCCGCCACCAGCCGGGGAGCGCCGTCGAACCCGGCCGCGGACAGGTGGGCGAGCAGGGCGTGGGTCGCCGCGCTGCGGGGCGGGAGCGGCCTGCGGACCACGGCGCCGGCCCGTACCACCAGCCCGCGGTTGGCCGTGCCGCCGGGAAGCGGGCCGTCCGGGGTGGTCACGTCCGTCGTGGCTGTCATCGCCGTGTACATACCCGTTACCCGGCCGGCCGCTACGAGGCCTGGCTGAGCAGTGCGCGGGCCAGGCTGGCGTGCGTGACCAGCCCGTGGACGAGGCCGCCGCTGATCGCCGCGCGGACGGCGACGCACTTGGACACGCCGTAGGCAACGGCGATGACCAACGGTATCTTCCCGAGCGCCGCCCCCGGGGTCACGATCATGCGGCTGTCCAGCGCGGTCTGCACGGGCCGGCCGTCCTGCCCGAGGAACACGCCGGCCATCTCCGCGCACACACCGAGCCGGGCGACCGCGTCGCGCTCGGACTGGTTGAGCGCGTCGTAGATCGTCGACAGGCCGGGCGCCCACGCCCCGACGGCGAGCATCGCGATCGTCACCGACGGCACGAGCGCGAAGGCCCCGGCGACGTCTGCCTGGCGGCGGATGGCATACGCGGTCTCGGCGGTGTCCACCATCATCGGCGCGTAGAAGACGTGCGCGGTGCCCCCGCCGATCCGGGCGACGCTGCGGACCAGGTCGAGCACGTCCCTGCCGTCGGGCGGGGGTACCGCCCCGGTCAGCTGCACGATCGGGCATGGCGGCATCCGGCTCAGCGCAACAGTCAGTTCGCTCAGCGAACGGGACCACGACATGCCCAGGACGTCGTCGGGCGTCACGATGTCCATCAGCGCGTGGCCGGCCGCCTCGCCCAGGCGGCGCCGCAGGGTCGGCTCGTCCTCGTCCGGGAAGTTGAACGCGAACGCGTGCTTCAGGCCGAACGCGGCGCACAACTCGGCCGACAGCCCCGCGTCCAGGGCGCCCCCGGGCAGCCCGATCTCGATCCGCACCATGCCGGCCTCGCGGGCCGAGTCGAGCAGCCGCGCCACCCGGAACCGGCTGATGCCCAGCCGGTCGGCGATGTCGATCTTGGAGACGCCCTCCAGGTAGAACTGCCGCGCCACCCGGGCGGCCAGGACGACTTCAGACGGCCTGTCGGCCGACAACCCGGCCATGGGGGCCCCTCCATCCGATCAGATCGCTCATTTGAGCGCGCCAGATCTCATATTTGCAGTTTTTCTTGACTTTGCCTAGAGACAGGATCAATGTGTGTGCATACGTATGAGCGTTGCCCGCTCAAATGAGCATAAGCGTGGAAAGTGCAGTCACACCGCGGATACCCGCGTGTGCCTGTGTGGAGCCACGGTGAAGGCAGCAGCAGAAGCACCATCCTCATCGTTGCGGAGGTTCAGAGATGAGATCGTCCCCGTTCAGGCTCCGCACGCTCGCGGCAGCGGGCGGCGTGGCCGCCATGGCGCTGGCCGCGTGCTCGACCAGCAGCACGCCCGCCAGCACCAACAGCAAGACCGGCACGGTGACCGTGGCCGTGGTGTCGAACCCGCTGATCACGGGCCAGATGGTGCCGCTGACCCATTCGGTCTTCGAGAAGCAGAACCCGGGGATCACGGTCAAGTTCGCCACCTACACCGAGGGCGACCTGCGGGCGGCGATCGAGAAGAACGTCAGCACGCACAGCAACTCGTTCAACGTCATCATGATCGGGCCCTACGAGACGCCGCTGTTCGCCAAGAACGGCTGGCTGGACAACCTGTCCACCCAGTTCGTCGCGAAGGATGCCAGCTACAACGCCGGTGACCTGCTGCCGCCGATCGCGAAGGCGCTGTCCTACAAGGGCAGCCTGTACGCGGTGCCGTTCTACGGCGAGTCGTCGATGATGTTCTACCGCAAGGACCTGTTCGCGAAGGCCGGGCTCACCATGCCCGCGCACCCGACCTGGGCGCAGATACAGACGTTCGCGGCCAAGCTTAACCAGCCAGGAAAGGTATCGGGGATCTGCCTGCGCGGCCTGGCCGGCTGGGGTGACAACATGGCGGCGCTCGACACGGTCGTCAACACGTTCGGCGGCGAGTGGTTCAACCAGCAGTGGCAGCCGCAGCTCACCTCGCCGGCGTTCACCGCCGCGACCAACTTCTACGTCAACCTCGTCCGCAAGTACGGCGAGCCCGGCGCCTCCAACGACAGCTTCAACCAGCTGCTGACGCTGTACGGGCAGGGCAAGTGCGCGATGTGGTACGACGCGACGGTCGCGGCGACCTCGATCGCGGGCAGCTTCCCGTCCGTCTTCAAGCAGACCGGCTACGCGCTCGCACCGGTGAACCTCACCAAGTCCTCCGGTTGGCTGTGGTCGTGGGCGCTGGGCATCCCGCAGGGCACCGCCAGCCAGGGCGCCGCGTGGAAGTTCGTCTCCTGGGCCACCTCGCAGGGCTACGACAAGCTGGTCGGCGCCAAGTACGGCTGGTCCGCGGTCCCGCCGGGCACCCGGACCTCGCTCTACAACACGCCGCAGTACATGCAGGCCGCCAAGGCGTTCGCGCCCATCACGCTGGCCTCGATCAACTCGACGGACCCGCTGCACCCGACCCTGCACCCGGTCCCCTACGTCGGCGTCCAGTACGTTGACATCCCCCAGTTCGAAACCCTCGGATTGCAGGTGGCCCAGCAGATCGCGGGTGCGATCGCCGGCACGGAGAGCGTCAGCCAGGCGCTGAAGACAAGCCAGGGCTACGCGGCCGCGTACACCCCGGCGCAGCTGTCGTCCGGCCACTAGCACGGACCTGACGGGGCCCCGGGCGGGACGGACCCGCCGGGGGCCGGGGCCCCGTCATCGGTGGCACGTCGTGAGGAGGGCACGCAGTGACAGCAGTCGAAGCGGGCGCGGCATCCACTGCGAAGGTCGCGGTCCGGCCGCGCGGGATGGACCGGCGGGAGCGGTGGCTGCGCCGGCTGCCCCTGCTCCCAGCGCTGATCTACATCGTGGTCGTCACCCAGATCCCGTTCGTGGTGACGCTCTGGTACAGCTTCCAGAGTTACTTCTGGAACGTCCCGGGCGGCGCGCACTTCAACGGCCTGAGCAACTACAAGGCGGTGTTCACCAACGCGGCCTTCCGGGGCTCGCTCGAGCGCTCGGTGTTCATGACCGCGATCTCCGTGATCGCCGCCATGATCCTGGGCATCGCCTTCGCGCTGCTGCTGGACCGCAAGTTCCTCGGCCGGGGCGTGGTCCGGACGCTGATCATCACCCCGTTCCTGGTCATGCCCGCGGCGGCGGCGCTGGTCTGGGCGTCGCCGATGCTCGACCCGAACTTCGGGCTGGTGAACTACCTGCTGGAGCCGTTCGGCGCCCACCACGTGGCCTGGCTCAGCCAGTACCCGCTGGCCTCGGTGATCGTGGTCATGATCTGGCAGTGGACGCCGTTCATGACGCTGATCGTGCTGGCGGGCCTGCAGAGCCAGCCGCAGGACACGCTCGAGGCGGCGAAGGTCGACGGAGCCGGGGCGCTGGCCACGTTCCGCGAGCTCACGCTCCCGCACCTGCGGCCCTACATCGAGCTGGGGATCCTGCTCGGCTCGATCTACCTGGTCAACGCGTTCGACGCGGTCAGGCTGCTGACCAACGGCGGCCCGGGCACCTCGACCACGAACCTGCCCTTCTACCTGTACCAGCAGGTGAACTACGCATTCGACGTCGGCGGGGCGGCCGCGGCGGGCGTGGTCACCGTCGTCCTCACGATCATCGTCGCCACGTTCGCGCTGCGGATGTTCGCCCGGGTCTTCCAGTTCGAGGAGGGTGGAGTATGACCGCCACGGCGGTACGGCCCGGGCCGCGCCGGGTCCGCGAGATGTCGGGGCGGGCCGGCTGGGGGCTCGTCGCGTGGGTGGTGGGGATCGCGTTCTTCCTGCCGGTGCTGTGGATGGTGCTCACCGCGTTCAAGCCGGAGTCCGCCGCGGAGACCTGGCCGCCGAAGTTCGTGTTCTCCCCCACCCTGTCGGAGTTCCGGCTGGTCTTCTCCGGGATGGGCCCGTTCCTGACGCACTCGGCTGTCGCGACGGTCGGCTCCACGATCCTGGTGCTGCTGCTGGGCATCCCGGCCGCTTACGCGCTGTCCGTGCATCCGGTCAAGCGCTGGCGCGACGGCCTGTTCTTCTTCATCTCGACGAAGATGCTGCCGATCGTGGCCGCGATCGGCCCGCTCTACGTCATCGCCCTGCACACGCACCTGCTCGACAGCATCTGGGTGCTGATCATCCTCTACGCCGCGATGAACCTGCCGCTCGCGATCTGGATGATCCGCTCGTTCATGCTCGAGGTGCCGGGCGAACTGCTCGAGGCGGCGCGGCTGGACGGCGCGGGCCGCCTCCAGGAGATCAAGGACGTGATCCTGCCCATCGTCTCGCCCGGGCTGGTGTCAACGGCGCTCATCTGCGTGATCTTCGCGTGGAACGAGCTGTTCCTCGCGGTCAACCTGACGGTCACGAACGCCGCGACGCTGCCGATGTTCCTGATCAGTTCCGTCCCGCAGGAAGGGCTGTACATCGCGCACCTGTCCGCGGCGGCGACGGTGGCGTCGGTCCCGGTGATTCTCGTGGGCTGGATAGCCCAGCGCTCGCTGGTCCGCGGCCTGTCCATGGGAGCGATTAAATGAGCCTTTTTCATCCCTCCCGAGAACATCCAGGCTACGCAGGCGCGATAGCGAAGGATGGAAAAGGTTCAGTGACCGGAGGTCCCCGATGGCTCATGTGAGGTACGTGGCGGCGAGCCGCGTGTACGCGAAGAACACGCAGCCCGCGGTTGACGCCCTCGACCTGGATATCGCCGACGGCGAGTTCATGGTCCTGGTCGGGCCCTCCGGCTCGGGCAAGACCACCGCGCTGCGGATGCTCGCCGGGCTCGAGCCGCTCGACGGCGGCCGGGTGGAGATCGGCGACCGGGACGTCACCTTCGTCCCGCCGAAAGACCGGGACATCGCGATGGTGTTCCAGAACTACGCCCTCTACCCGCAGAAGACCGTCGCGCAGAACATGGGCTTCGCGCTCAAGATGGCGCACGTTCCCCGCGAGGAACGGGACCGCCGGGTCCGGGACGCCGCCCGCCTACTGGACCTCGACGACCAGCTGCTCGACCGCAAGCCCAAGCAGCTGTCCGGCGGCCAGCGGCAGCGGGTCGCGATGGGACGGGCCATCGTGCGCGAGCCCAAGGTCTTCCTGATGGACGAGCCGCTGTCCAACCTGGACGCGAAGCTGCGCGTGCAGACCCGCAGCCAGATCGCCGAGCTGCAGCGCCGCCTCGGCATCACCACGGTCTACGTCACCCACGACCAGGTGGAGGCGATGACCATGGGCAACCGGGTGGCGGTGCTGAGCGGCGGGCGGCTGCAGCAGGTCGCCACGCCGCGGGAGCTGTACGACAACCCGGTGAACCAGTTCGTCGCCGGGTTCATCGGCTCGCCCGCGATGAACCTGCAGACGGTCCCGCTGACCGACGGCGGCGCCAGGCTGGGCGGCGCGACGCTGCCGCTGCCGCCCGCGGTCCGCACCGCCGCCAAGGAGGCCGGCCTGTCCGAGCTCGTCCTCGGCATCAGGCCCGAGCACCTGCACCTGGCGAACGGCTCCGGTGAGCTGGCCGGCGACGTGATGCTGGTCGAGGAGCTCGGCGCCGACGCGCTGCTGCACGTGCGCCTGGCCGAGGACCGGGATCCGGTGGTGGCGCGCGCCGAGGGCCGCAAGCCGCCGGCCCCCGGGCAGCACGTGACCTTCCGCGTCCAGCCGGAAGACGTCTTCGCGTTCCACCCGGAGACGGGCGCCCGCCTTGCAGGTTAGGACGCAGCCGCTCAGCGCGCGGACGCTGGCGTACTGGCGCGGCCGGGTGCCGGTGCCGGCCTACGACCGTGACCAGGTCACGCCGGGAGTCGTCCACTTCGGCGTCGGCGGTTTCCACCGCGCGCACCAGGCGATGTACCACGACCGCCTGATGAACGAGGGCACGGCGCTGGACTGGGGCATCTGCGGCGTCGGGGTGATGGCCGCCGACCGGCAGATGAAGCAGGCGCTGGACGCGCAGGACGGCCTCTACACGCTGGTGCTCAAGCACAGCGACGGGACCTACGAACCGCGGGTGATCGGGTCCATCATCGAGTACCTGTTCGCGCCCGACGACCCGGAGGCGGTCATCGAGAAGATGGCGGCGGCCTCGACCCGGATCGTGTCGCTGACGATCACCGAGGGCGGGTACAACGTTCACGACGGCACCGGCGAGTTCGACGCGGCCAACCCTGACGTGCTCGCCGATCTCCGGCCGGGCGCGGCGCCGCGGACCACGTTCGGCCTGATCACCGAAGCGCTGCGGCGCGCGCGGGACAGGGGCCTCGCGCCGTTCACGGTCATGTCCTGCGACAACCTGCAGGGCAACGGCGAGCTGACCCGGCGGGTGTTCACCGCGTTCGCCGAGCTGCGGGACCCGCAGCTCGGCGACTGGGTCGGGCGCGAGGTGAGCTTCCCCAACTCCATGGTCGACCGCATCACCCCGGTGACCACCGACGCCGACCGGGCCGAGGTCCGGGACCGGTTCGGGATCGACGACCGGTGGCCGGTCGTCTGCGAGCCGTACACCCAGTGGGTGCTCGAGGACTGCTTCACTGCCGGGCGGCCGCCGTACGAGCAGGTCGGCGTGCAGGTCGTCGACCAGGTGGAGCCGTACGAGCTGATGAAGCTGCGGCTGCTCAACGGGAGCCACCAGGCCATGTGCTACTTCGGCTACCTGTGCGGCTACCGGCTGGTGCACGAGGCCGCTCAGGACCCCTTGTTCCGGGCCTTCCTCCTCGGCTACATGAACGAGGAGGCCACCCCGACGCTGGCCCCCGTGCCGGGGGTGGACCTCGACGGCTACAAGCACACGCTCATCGAGCGCTTCTCCAACCCGCAGGTCCGCGACACCATCGCCCGGCTGTGCGCGCAGAGCTCGGACCGGATCCCGAAGTGGCTGCTGCCGGTGGTGCGCGAGCAGCTCGCGGCCGGCGGCGAGATCCGGCGGTCGGCCGCGGTGGTGGCGAGCTGGGCCCGCTACGCGGAGGGCACCGACGAGCAGGGCGAGCCGATCGAGGTGGTGGACCGGCTGGCCGGCCGCCTCACCGCGCTCGCCCGGCGGCAGCGCGAGGACCCCGACGCGTTCATCGCCAACCGTGACGTGTTCGGGGATCTGGCCGAGGACGCGCGTTTCGTCGCCGCCTACCGGTCGGCGCTGGCGTCGCTGCACGAGCGCGGGGCACGGGCGACGCTGGAGTCGCTGGCCTGACGGCGCGGGCGTGGCGGGCGGGGTCCGGGCGGCAGCCGTTCGGGAAAAGGAACTGACGACGTCAGCCGAAGAAGACCTCGGCCTCGGCGTAGCGCTCCGGCGGCACCAGCTTGAGCTCGCGGGTCGCCTCGGCCAGCGGCACCCGGACGATGTCGGTGCCGCGCAGCGCCACCATCGTGCCCGAACGCGCCGTCGCGGACCGCGCTGATCGCGTGCACGCCGAACCGGGTGGCGAGCACCCGGTCGAACGCGGTGGGCGTGCCGCCGCGCTGGGTGTGGCCGAGCACCGTGGCGCGGGCCTCCTTGCCGGTCCGCTTCTCGATCTCCTCGGCCAGCATCTGGCCGACGCCGCCCAGCCTGATGTGGCCGAACGCGTCGAGCCGCTGGCTGCCGATCTCGCCGCCCTCCTCGACCGGGTGCGCGCCCTCCGCGACGACCACGATCGGCGCGTACCTGGTCTGGAAGCGGTGCTGCACGTACGAGCAGACCTTCTCGATGCTGAACGGCTTCTCCGGGATCAGGATGACGTTCGCGCCGCCGGCCAGCCCGGCGTGCAGCGCGATCCAGCCGGCGCTGCGGCCCATCACCTCGACGATGAGCGCGCGGTGGTGGCTCTCCGCCGTGGTGTGCAGCCGGTCGATGGCCTCCATCGCGATGTTCACCGCGGTGTCGAAGCCGAACGTGTAGTCGGTGGCGCCGAGGTCGTTGTCGATGGTCTTCGGCACGCCGACCACGCTGACGCCCTCGTCGTGCAGCTTGGTCGCCACGCCGAGGGTGTCCTCGCCGCCGATCACCACCAGCGCGTCCACGCCGAGGCCGGCCAGGTTGTCCTTGATCCGCTCCACCCCGGACATGCCGCCGCCTGCGGCGTCCGCGCGCAGCGGGTTCGTCCGGGACGAGCCGAGGATGGTCCCGCCGCGCGGCAGGATGCCGCGGACCGCCTGGACATCCAGCGGGACGGTGTCCCCCTCGAGCGGCCCCCGCCAGCCGTCCCGGAACCCGACGAACTCGAATCCGTACTCGGCCACCCCCTTGCGGACCACGGCACGGATCACTGCGTTCAGGCCGGGACAGTCTCCGCCTCCGGTCAGCACTCCTACTCGCATGTGGCCAAGACTAGAGCAGGATGGGGGCCCATGAGCGTCCTCGCGATTGATGCAGGCACTACTGGCGTGACGGCTATGGTGCTGCGCGCCGACGGGACCGTGGCGGGCCGGGGGTACCAGGAATTCCGCCAGTACTACCCGCGGCCCGGGTGGGTGGAGCACCTTCCCGAGGGGATATGGCAGGCCACGCTCGCCGCATGCTCGATGGCTACCGAACGGGCTGGCGCCAGAGCCGGCGGCCGCGCGGACGGCGGGCCCAGCGGGGGGGCCGGGGATGACCGGGTGGAGTGCATCGGCATCACCAACCAGCGGGAGACCGCGGTGATCTGGGACCGCGGCGCGCTGACCGCGCCGCGGCGGGCGATCGTCTGGCAGGACCGGCGCAGCGCGGGCATCTGCGAGCGGCTGCGGGACGGCGGGCACGAGCCGCGGGTCGCCGAGCTCACCGGGCTGCGGCTGGATCCCTACTTCACCGGGACCAAGCTCACCTGGCTGGCCGAGAACGAGCCGGACCTGTGGGCGGGGGTTCTTGGCGGCTCGCTCGCGGTCGGCACCGTGGACTCCTACCTGATCGCCCGGCTGACCGGCGGGCGGCGGCACGTGACCGACGCCTCCAACGCGTCGCGGACGCTGCTGTTCGACATCGGGGCCGGGGGCTGGTCTCCTGAGCTGTGCGAGCTGCTGGCGGTGCCAGTGTCGGCGCTGCCCGAGGTCGTGCCGTCGTGGGGCGTCGCCGGCCAGACGGATCCTTCGGCTTTTCTCGGGTTGTCGGTGCCGGTCGCGGGCATCGCCGGCGACCAGCAGGCCGCGCTGTTCGGCCAGGCGTGCTACGCGGAGGGCGACACCAAGTGCACGTACGGGACCGGGTCGTTCGTGCTGGTGAATAGCGGTGAGGCGAGGCCTGACCCGGGTGGCGCGCTGCTGTCCACGGTGGCCTGGATGTCTCCCGGTGGTGCCTTGACGTACGCGCTGGAGGGGTCGGTGTTCGTCACCGGCGCCGCCGTGCAGTGGCTGCGCGACGGGCTCGGCCTGCTGGACAACGCCGCGCAGAGCGAGGCGCTGGCCGGCTCGGTGCCGGACAGCGGCGGCGTCGTGTTCGTGCCCGCGCTGACCGGTCTCGGCGCGCCGGACTGGGACCCGGACGCCCGGGGCGCGATCTTCGGGATCACCAGGGGGACCAGCCGGGCGCACCTGGTCCGGGCCACGCTGGAAGCCATCGCGTTCGAGGTCAGGGACGTCTGCGCCGCCATGGCAGGCGCGTGCGCCCAGCATCTGCGGGTGCTCAAGGTGGACGGCGGCGCGAGCGCCAACAACCTGCTCATGCAGCTGCAGGCCGACCAGCTCGGGCTGGCGGTGGAGCGGCCGGTGATCGCGGAGACCACGGCTCTCGGGGCTGGGTTCCTGGCCGGGCTGGCCACCGGGGTGTGGTCGTCAACGGGTGAGCTGGAGGCCACGTGGCAGCTGGACCGGCGGTTTGTGCCGGGCGACCGCGACGACGCCGGGTACGCGCGGTGGCGCGCCGCCGTCGGCCGCGGCAAGGGCTGGGCAGCCGAGCTGAACCCTCCATGATCACGAAGGCTGGCTCCGGCGCGGATTGGACACGCACAACTCTTCACGATCATGGGATGCGCCCGGATACCCGCGGCCGCCCGTACCGCGCTCACTCGCTCACTCACGCGGCTCGCGCGCGTCCGCAACCCCCCCACGTCTCAGTATGTGAGACAGCAGCGGGCCGACGGATTACGATGGAGCGTTTGGTAGGTGATCACCTACCAAACGCTCCATCATCCCGGCTGGCGGCGGGTCAGGACGCCTGGCGCTCGGGCGGTTCCCCGGCGGTGCGGTTTCGGTGGAAACGCCGGTGGGCCGACGCCTTCGCCTTGGCGTCCGCGGCGTAGATGTCCACGTACTCCTGTCCGGCGAGTTCCATCAGCGCGTACATGATCTCGTCGGTGACCGCCCGCAGCACCAGCGGGTTCGACTCCATGCCGTAGTAGCGGGAGAAATCGAGCGGCTCGCCGAAGCGGACGCCCGGGCGGAACCGCAGCTTGGGCATGATCGTGCCGGGGGGCTGGAGCTCGTACGTGCCGAGCATGGCGCAGGGGATCACGGGTGCGCGTGATTCCAGCGCGAGCCTCGCGACCCCTGTCTTGCCGCGGTACAGCCGGCCGTCGGGGGTGCGGGTGCCCTCCGGGTAGATGCCGAGCAGGTTGCCCTCGGCGAGGACCCGCAGCCCGGTGCGCAGCGCGCGCTCGCTGGCCTCGCCGCCGGACCGGTCCACCGGTATCTGGCCCATGCCGCGCATGAAGGCCTTGCTGAACAGGCCCTTGAGGCCCCCGCCCGTGAAGTACTCCGCCTTGGCGAGATAGGTGACCTTGCGCGGGAGCAGCAGCGGGCCGAAGAAGTGGTCGGAGAACGACAGGTGGTTGCTGGCGAGAATGGCCGGTCCCTCGCGCGGGACGTTCGCCGTTCCCTCGGCCCAGGGACGGAACACGCCCCGCAGGAAGGGATAGAGGATCGCCTTGACCACCCAGTAGATCACGCCCATATGTTCCCACGTCGGCACGGAATATGGCACCAGGAGACCCCATGACCATGGCGGCCGGGCGGTCGGCCGTGCGACTATGCCAGGAATCGGCAGCCAGCAACGGCCGGAGGGACGGACCGATGTCAGTGATTGCAGGCGCGGAACCGTTCTCCCGTGACGGCGGACCGGTGGGCGTGCTGCTGTGTCATGGCTTCACCGGGTCGCCGCAGTCCATGCGGCCGTGGGCGGAGTTCCTCGCCGACGCCGGGCTGACCGTGTCGGTGCCGAGACTGCCGGGGCACGGCACCACGTGGCAGGAGATGAACCGCACCCGGTCGGCGGACTGGTTCGCGGAGGCGGAGCGGAGCTTCGAGCTGCTGCGGGCGAAGACCGACGAGATCTTCCTGATGGGCCTGTCGATGGGCGGCTGCATCGTGCTGCGGATGGCGGAGCTGCGCGGAGCGGCGGTCCGCGGGGTGGTCGTGGTCAACCCGTCGATCACCGCCGACACCAAGCTGTTTGCGCTGGCGCCGGTGATGAAGCTGGTCGTGCCGTCGCTGAAGGGGATCGGCAGCGACATCAAGAAGGACGGCGTGGAGGAAATTGCCTACTTCCGGGTGCCGGTGAAGGCGGCGGCGACGCTGCCGCGGCTGTGGCGCGCCACCCTGGAGGGTCTCGGCCAGCTCAGCCAGCCGGTGCTCGCCTACCACAGCACCGTTGATCACGTCGTCGGCCCCGCCAGCATGCGGCTGCTGTCCGCCGCGCTGCCGGACGGCCAGCTGACCGTCCGGAACTGCGAGAACAGCTACCACGTGGCCACCCTGGACAACGACGCGGCGGCCATCTTCTCGGGCAGCCTGGACTTCGTGCGGGCACATAGCGCCGCGATGAAGGAATGACGCCGGACTCAGCGGACTTGACACTGGCGAGGAGTGAGCGCGGCAGACGTGACCGATGGCAACAGCGAAGAAGTAGCCCACGGCGGCAGCGAGGACGAGGCCGCCTGGCTGGATCTGATCGGCCGTTTTGACGCGCCGGCCTACGCCGGCGACGCGCCCGCGCCCTGGCCGGACAGCGAGAACCTGCCGGCCCCCCCGGCCGGCAGCGCCGGCGTCATCCCGGATGCCGGTTCCGCCGCCACTGAGAGCGGGGCCAGGCCGGCCGCGGACGGCGGGGTTGCTCCCGCGCCCCCCGCGGACGGGGGGATCACGTCTGCGCCCGCCAGGGATGGCGGGATCACCTCAGCGCCCGCCGGAGATGGCGGGATCACCTCAGCACCCGCCGGAGATGGCGGGATCACCTCAGCGCCCGCCGGAGATGGCGGGATCACCTCAGCGCCCGCCAGGGACGGGATCACCTCCGGGCCCGCCAGGGACGGCGGGATCACGTCCGGGCCCGCCAGGGACGGCGGGATCACGTCACCGCCCGCCGGAGACGGCGGGGCCGCGCCCGCGCCGGGTACGGACATGCCCTGGGCGGGCACGCTACCGCCCGCGCGTGGCTCGGATACGCCGGCATCCGCGGCGGACAGCGGCCGCTGGCGCATCCCCGGCGCGGATGGCGGGTTCCTCCCCGGGCGGCCTGGAAGCGGGTTCGTCCCCGTGCGGCCTCCGGGCGGGGGCGTCCCCGCGCCGCCCAGGGGCGGCCCGGACGCCGATCCGCTGGAGGAGGAGCACTTCGTCCCGCCGCCGCCCCCGCCGCTGCCGCAGCTCTCCCCGGTCCAGAAGGGCGCGTGGGTGGCGCTGTTCGGCGGCCCGGGCTACCTGCTGGTGGCGACGGTGGCGGGCTGGTCGGTTCCCGGCTGGCTGGCGATCTGCGCGATAGCGGCGTTCGTCGGCGGCTTCACGGCGCTGGTGCTGCACCTGGGCGACAACCACGACCGGGACTCGGATCCGGACGACGACGACGGCGCGGTGGTCTGATCAGGCCAGCCTGGCCAGGTCGGCCGCGCCCACTATCCCGGCGTCGGCGCCGAGCTCGGCGAGCCTGACGTCGGCGACGGTCCGGTAACCCCGGCCGGTCAGTGCCTTCTCGAACGCCGCGCGGGCCGGGGAGAGCAGCAGCTCGCCCGCGTCGGACACGCCCCCGCCGACGACGAAGCAGCCTGGATCCAGGATCGCGGCAAGGTCGGCCATGCCCTGCCCGAGCCAGCCGCCCACGATCTGGAAGCAGCGGAACGCACCGGGGTCGCCTTCCCGGGCGGCCTGGGTGATCTGCGGGCCGCCGATTCCCTCCGGGCTCCCGCCGCCGAGCTGAAGCAGCCGGATGGCGCCTTCCGGCGTGCGCCTGGCGAACTCACGCGCCTCAGCGACCAGGGCACTGCCGCTCGCGTACTGCTCCAGGCAGCCGCGGTTACCGCAGCCGCACAGGCGGCCCTCGGGCACCGCGCGGTAGTGGCCGGGCTCGCCGGCCATCCCCCACCGGCCGCGGTAGAGGTCGCCGCCCAGCACGAGGGCGCCGCCGATGCCGGTGCCGATCGCGAGGAACACGACGTCGTCGTGACCTCGGGCGGCGCCGAACCTGACCTCGGCCCAGGCGCTGGCGTTGGCGTCGTTGTCCATGACGACGGGCAGCCCGACAAGGTCCTCGACCCGCTGCTTCAGTGGCTCGTCCCGCCAGGCGAGATTCGGGGCGAAGATGACGGCCTGGCGCGCCCTGTCCACGAACCCGGCCGCGCCCAGGCCGACCGCCTGCACCGGGTGGCGGCCGCACAGCTCGGCGACCACCGCCGCGATCACCTCCGCGGTGCGCTGCGCGTCCGCCGCCGGGGTGGACCGCCTGAGCTTCTCGACGATTCTTCCCCGGTCGTCCACGACCCCCGCTGCGACCTTGGTGCCACCGACGTCAATGCCGACGGTCAGGCCCACCTGGCTAGGCTTTCTGGCCCTCTGCGGCCTCGCCGGTCTCGGCAGCCCCGGTCGGCGCGGCAGCAGCCGCCGGGCCTGCGCCCGCCGTGCTTCCGTCCGGGGGGCGGGTGCCTGCAGGGCCCGTGTTCCCCGGGGCCGCGTCCCTGGGGGCCGCGCCCGCAGGAGCCGCGTCCGCTGGGGCAGCGTCCGCAGCGGCCGTTTTCGCAGGGCTGGTGCCTGCAGGGGCCGCGCCCGCAGGAGCCGTGCCTGCAGGGGCCGTGTTCGCAGGGCTGGTGCCTGCAGGGCCCGTGGTGACCGGCCCCGGGTTCACCGGCCCCGGGTTCACCGGCCCCGTGGTGACCGGCCCCGTGGTGACCGGCCCCGTGGTGACCGGCCCCGTGGTGACCGGCCCCGTGGTGACCGGCCCCGTTGACCGGCCCCGTGGTGACCGGCCCCGGGTTGACCGGCCCCGTGTGACCGGCCCCGGGTTGACCGGGCCCCGGTTGACCGGCCGGTTGACCGGGCCCGTGGTGACCGGGTCCGGGTCTGCCGTGCCGGTGTTCACCGGGGGCGTGTCGCCCTCCCCGGGCCAGCCGGTGCCTCCCGGTGATGCTGCGGCAGGCCGGTGCTGCGCCGGGTGCTCGTGCGGCCGCTGGCCGGTTCCCTGAGCCCGGCCAGACAGGCTGGCCTCGAACGCGGCCAGCGTGTCCTGGGCGACCGTGAGCAGGGCGTCTCCCGCCCCGGCGACCTGCGAGGCCAGCCCGGGTCCGGACTGCCTGAACCTGCGGGCGGCCCGGCACACTGGGCACCAGGCGCACTCCGGCGCCTCACCCGGGAGCGGCTCGGCTGTGGCGGCCTCCCATACGTCAACGCGCTCCGGGGACGGCCGCCGAAGGCGCGGCTGGCTTGGCCCTTCAGCTCCCGGCCCATCCTCTTCGCGCTGGACCGCATGAGCCACCGCTGGAAATCGCCTATCGGGTCACTGCCTGATGACCTGTTGTCCTCGGTCACCTGCTGCCTCCCGTGCTTCCGCCATCCTTGCGGGACTCGGCTCGCGCCTTGAGGCCCTTGAGGGCGGTGTCGATGATCATTTTCTCCGCCTTGCGCTTGAGCAGTCCCGGCATCGGTATCCGGATGTCCACCGTGAGCTCGTACTTGACCTCGGCGCCGGCGCCGTGATCGGACAGGAGATACCCGCCGGTCATCTCCGCGATCACCGACCCGGGCTCGGCGAGCTGCCAGCTGACCTGCGTATCGCCGTCCCAGGTATAGGCGAGGACATAGCTGTCCCGCACCAGGCCCGCGTCGAGCACGAAGCGCACCGCGGCAGCCCGGCCGTCCGGTCCGGTCTCGAGCACCTCCGCGGACCGCAGCGCCGTGGCCCACTGCGGGTACTCGGCGAAGTCCGCGATCACCGCCATGACGTCGGCCTTTGGCGCCGCAACGCCGATGGTCGATGAGGTACTGCTGCCCATGCTCGGAGCGTACCGCCATCGAGACAGTACTCGGTGAGCCGCCCCTGTCACCCTCCCCCGCTACCCCTCCGGGGGCTTCGCAAGCGCTCCGGAGCCCCGCTACCGCTGCTGGGCTGCGCTACCACTGCAGGGCTGCGCTACCACTGCAGGGCTGCGCTACCACTGCAGGGCTGCGCTACCACTGCAGGGCATAGGGAGTGCCGGTCGCGGCGAAGTGCCCGACGTTGACGCACTCCGTCCGGCCGACCCGCACCCGCCGGGCGAGCGGCTGGTGGACGTGACCGAACAGGGCAAGCCTCGGCTGGGTCTTCCTGACCGCCTCCAGCAGTGCCTCACTGCCCCGCTCCAGCCTGCGCGCCACCGTGTCGTACAGCAGCTCCGGCACGGCGGGCGGGATGTGCGTGCAGAGCACGTCCACCTCGCCGACCGCGTCGAGCTTCGCGGCGTAGATCTCATCGTCGAGCTCGTAGGGGGTCCGGTAGCGCGAGCGGAGGCCGCCCCCGACGAAGCCGAAGGTCCGGCCGCCGAGCTCGGCGCGCTCGCCGTCCAGCACGCGGTGACCCGGCCTCAGGTTGGCCGCCCACATGCCGGGCACGTCAACGTTGCCGTAGGTCAGGTAGGCCGGCTCGGGCAGCGCCGCGAACAGGCTGGCGTACTGCCTGGCCGCCGCCGCCCGGAAGTGCTCGGCCGGATCCCCGGACAGCCCGGCCAGCAGCCGGCTGGAGAAGGCCCGCGCCTCGTCGAACCGCTGCGCGGTCCGCAGCGCGATGAGCTCGCTCGCCTGGCCGGCGCCGAACAGGTCGGCGAAGATCCCGCTGCCGCTGTCGGCGTAGTCCAGGAACTGCAGCATGTCGCCGAGGCAGATGACGGCGTCCGCGCCGTCTCCCGCGCGGGCAAGGGCATCCGCCCGTCCGTGCACGTCACTGACCACGTGAACCAGCATGTGCCTAGCCTAAGGAGTGCGGGGCCGCGCTACCCACCGGTAGCCAATGGCGGTAACGTCCAGTTAGGCCCTGCCCGACAAGGAGGCGTCGTGCGCGAGTACAGCACTCCGGCCCTGGTGACCATCCCTGCGGCCGCCAATCTGGCCGACGTCGCCTACCGCCGGGCGGCCGAGGAGCCCGATGCCGTCATCATGCGGCGGAAGGCCGACGGAGCCGGCGACGGCTGGCAGGACGTCACCGCCCGGGGCTTCCGGGACGAGGTGCTGGCGCTGGCCAAGGGGCTGATCGCGGCGGGCATCCAGCCCGGCGAGCGGGTCGCCCTCATGTCGAGGACCCGGTACGAATGGACCCTGATCGACTACGCGATCTGGTCGGCGGGTGCGGTTACCGTCCCGATCTACGAGACCTCTTCGGCCGAGCAGGTCGAGTGGATCATCGGCAACTCGGGCGCCCGGGCGGTGTTCGCCGAGACCGCCGCGCACGACGAGACGATCAAATCCGTCCGCGGCCAGCTGCCCGGCCTGGAACTGTCCTGGCTGATCGAGGGCGGCTCCGACGCCGACCGGTCGCTGCAGGAGCTCATCGCGCAGGGCTCGGGCATCGGCGACGAGCAGGTCGAGCGGCGCCGGGCGGCGGTCACGGCCGGGGACGCGGCGACGATCATCTATACCTCCGGCACCACCGGCCGCCCGAAGGGCTGCGAGCTCACCCACGCGAACCTGCTCGCCGACGTGCGCAACGCGACCGAGGGGGCACTCACCGAGGTGTTCGGCATGGGGAACGGCTCGACGCTGCTGTTCCTGCCGCTCGCGCACGCGTTCGCCCGCATCATCCAGGTGGGCTGCCTCGAGTCGGGTGTCGTGCTCGGCCACACGCCCTCCATCGGGAACCTGGTGGCCGACCTCGGCTCGTTCCGGCCCTCGTTCATTCTGGCCGTGCCGCGGGTGTTCGAGAAGGTCTACAACACCGCGCAGCAGCAGGCCTCGCAGAGCCCGGTCAAGAGCCAGATCTTCCGCGCGGCGGCCGACACGGCGATCGCGTACAGCAAGGCGCTCGACTCACGGGCGCGCGGCGGCGGCGGCCCGGGGCCGGCGCTGACGCTGCGGCACGGCCTGTTCGACCGGCTGGTCTACGCCAGGCTCCGCGGCGCGGTCGGCGGCCGGGTGCAGTTCGCGGTGTCCGGCGGCGCGGCGCTCGGGGAGCGGCTCGGCCACTTCTTCCGCGGCGTGGGCATCACGATCCTCGAGGGCTACGGGATGACCGAGGTCACCGCGGCCGCGACGGTCAACCGGCCGAGCCGTAACAAGATCGGGACGGTCGGGCTGCCGATCCCCGGGGCCAGCGTCAGGATCGCCGATGACGGCGAGGTACTGGTCAGGGGCCCGATGGTGTTCCCCGGCTACTGGCAGAACGAGGCCGCGACCAAGGAGCTGATCGACTCCGACGGCTGGGTCCACACCGGCGACATCGGCTCGCTCGACGACGAAGGCTTCCTGCAGATCACCGGCAGGAAGAAGGAGCTGATCGTGACAGCGGGCGGCAAGAACGTCTCGCCTGCCGTGCTCGAGGACAGGCTGCGCGCCCACGCCCTGATCAGCCAGTGCATGGTCGTGGGCGACAACCGGCCCTACGTCGCCGCGCTGGTGACCATCGACGAGGAGATGCTGCCGCAGTGGAAGCAGCAGCATGGCAAGCCCGCCGATGCGACAGTCGCGGATCTGAAG
The DNA here is from genome assembly GCA_963697445.1 of uncultured Actinomycetes bacterium. Classification (GTDB taxonomy): domain Bacteria; phylum Actinomycetota; class Actinomycetes; order Streptosporangiales; family Streptosporangiaceae; genus PALSA-505. The sequence goes on along the minus strand of CAVOOC010000018.1, from coordinate 222,207 downwards.
GACGACCCGGACCTGCTGGCCGAGATCCAGGATGCCGTGGACGACGCGAACAAGGCGGTATCCCGGGCCGAGGCGATCAGGCGGTTCCGGGTGCTGACCACCGACTTCACCGAGGCCGGGGGGCAGCTGACGCCGTCGCTCAAGCTGCGCAGGAACGTGGTGGCCAAGGAGTGCGCGGCCGATATCGAGGCGCTGTACTCCTGACTGGCGCTGTACTCCTGGCTGGCGCTGTACTCCTGGCTGGCGCTGTACTCCTGACTGGCGCTGTACTCCTGGCTGGCGCTTACCCCTGACTGGCGCTTACCCCTGACTGGCGCTGTACTCCTGACTGGCGCTGTACTCCTGACTGGCGCTTACTCCTGACTGGCGCTGTACCCCTGGCTGGCGCTTACCCCTGACTGGCGCTTACTCCCGACTGGCGCTGTACTCCTGACTGGCGCCGGGGCGCGGGCCGGCCGTCAGCCGCGCAGGAGCTGCTCGAGACGGCCGGCCACCAGGTCCCAGCGCCACTCCTGCTGCACCCAGGCCAGGCCCTTCTCCCCCATCGCCCTGGCCCTGGCCGGGTCGGTGACCAGCTGGACGATCCGGTCCGCGACGGCGGGCACGCTGCGGCCCGGCACGACGTACCCCGACTCGCCGTCGAGGATGGCGTCGGGCGCTCCGCCGGAGTCGCCGCCGACCACCGGCAGGCCGGTGGCCGAGGCCTCCAGGTAGACGATGCCCAGCCCCTCGACGTCGAGCCCGCCCCGGCGGGTCCGGCACGGCATGGCGAACACGTCGGCGGCGTCGTAATAGGCGGGCAGGTCCTGCCCCGGCACCGCGCCCGCGAAGTGTACCGAGTCTTTTACCCGGAGCCGTTCGGCGAGGTTATGAAGATCTTTGCCGAACGGCCCGCTGCCCACCAGCAGCAGCCTGGCATCGGGTGCCGCGGCGAGGACCTCCGGCCAGGCACGCAGCAGCGTGTCCTGGCCCTTGCGCGGCACGAGCCGGGACACGCACAGCACCACCGGGCGGCCGTCCAGCCCGAGCCGCTGCCGGACCCCTGCGCCGCCCGCGCCGGGGCGGAAGGTCGCGACGTCGACACCGGGCGCCAGCCGGACCATGCGGGCCGTCGCGGCGGCGGACAGGGCGCGGGCGAGCCGCACCCGGAAGTACTCCCCCAGGTAGGTCACCACGTCCACGTGGTTCCCGATCCGGTGCAGCAGCCCGCGGGCACCGGGCAGCGCGGCCCAGCCGGCCTCGTGCCCGTGGGTCAGCGCGACGATCCGCTTCGCCCCGGCCCGGCGCAGCGCGGGTGCCAGCAGGCCGAGCGGCGCGGCGGCACCGAACAGGACGCTGTCGCAGCCCTGCTCCTCGAACGCGGCCACGGCGCGGCGGGTCACCGGCGGCACCGGCAGCATGAGCGACGTCGGGTGCCTGATCACCGGCACCGGCTGGCTCGCGTCGAACTCGGCGGCGCCGTCCCAGGACGGCGCGTACACCGTGACCGAGCCGGCCGGCAGCCGGGACACCAGCCCGTGCACGAACGACTGGATCCCCTCCCCGCCGGGGCGGGTAGTCGTTCGTGACCACGAGCGTCTTGCTCATCGCCGCCCGATACTACCGGCAGGCGGACAGCGGGCGCGCGGGCTGGCGCGGCCATTGCGCTACGGCCGGGCGGCGCCGACCTCATTCGCGGCGTACCAGCCGGACAGGGCGACCTTCTCCACGTTTTGCCCTGGCACCGGCGCGTCGATGATGTAGCCGCCGCCCACGTACATGCCCACGTGACTCACGCCGGCGAAGTAGATAAGGTCGCCGGGCTGGAGCTGGGATAGCGGCACGTGCGGCAGCGCGGCCCACTGCCCGTAGGTGTCCCGGGGGATGGACACCCCGGCCGAGGCCCACGCGGCCATGACCAGGCCCGAGCAGTCGTAGCCGTTGCTGCACGGGCCGGTGGCGCCGTACACGTACGGGCAGCCGATCTGGGCATAGGCGAACGCGACGGCCTGCCCCGCGTTCGTGTTGCCCGGAACGTTGTTGGTGGGCGGCGGGGCGGTCGGTCCCGGGCTCCCGGGCGATGCGGTGTTCAGCACGGCCTGCTTCTGAGCCGCGGTGAGCGTGGCGAGCAGGGTCTTGCGCTGGTTCAGGGCCTTGCCGATGGAGGCTGCCTTCGCCTTCGCCTGGCTGTTCAGCGCGGCGATCGTCTGCAGGGTGCGCCTGGTGCTCTGCTGTGCGCCCGACAGCTGCCTGGCGGCGGCGATGAACTGGCGCATCTCCTGCGACCTGGCGGAGGAGAGCTGGACCAGCATGGACGCCCGGCTCAGCACGGTCTGCGGTTTGGCGGAGGTGATCAGGGCCGCCATCGACGTCATGTTGCCGTCTTCGTAAGCGGTGGCCGCGACCTGCGCGACGTAGCTGCGCATGATGCCGAACTGCTTGCGGTCCCTGGCGACCTCGGCGTTGACCAGCTTCAGCCTGCCGTTCGCGTCCGCCAGCTGCACCTTCACCTGGTCGTACTGCTGGATGGCCTTGTTCTCCGCCGTGGTCAGCTGGCCGACCTGCGCTGTCACCTGGCTGATCGTCGGCTTCGGCGAGGCGCTCACAGCGACCGAGTAGCTGACCAGTCCCGCGGTCAGTGCCACTGCAGCAGCTCCGGTGATGCAGCGGCGAACCAGGGGGAACCTGGATGATAGCCGCGTACTCACGTGCGTGACACGCTCCTTCTTCCACTGACCACCTATCCGGGTGAGCTTAGGGGTTCGGGCGGTGGAAGACTCGCCCTTTCGGCCAGCACCGGCGCGGCGCCTGCCGATTCCGGGTCAGCGGCGGCCGATCGTTATCACCGTGTGGTGATTGCGGAACGATGCGGCTCGTCGGCTGACATTAGTGAAGCGCGAGGGCCGTTTCAACCGATTCGCCTACTCTCGGCCCGGTGTTGACTCTGCGTAGGCGGGTGTCCGTGGTAAACGAGGGACTCCTGTCACTTCTGTGACCGTGCTCGGGTGCCGGGGCCGCGGCCGCGGCTGGGGCCGGGGCGGGGCGGCGGCCGCGCCGCGCGCCGAGCGCAGCGGCGGTATCAGGCCGACCTCGGCGAGCACCCGCAGCGCCCTCCGCTCTGCCTGCCCGAGGGCCTCCTGCCCGCCGGGCAGCACAGTGATCACGCAATCCGGGCGCCCGGCCGGGCCGGCGTCGCTCCGGTCGCAGTCAGCCAGCATGGCTCTTCCCCTCGAAGACGTGTTTTTCCTGCTGCTGTCACGTTAGGAACCGGTACTGACATTCCGGCGCGCCTCGCCGAGAGTGTCGGTGCCCGGCCCTAGCGTGGGCACCGTGAGCATCTGGCGCAGGCTGACCAGCTGGCGCGGCCTGGTGCCGCGCAGGCTGGCGGCCGCCGCGCGGCGCGGGCCGACCGTGCTTGCCCGCCGGTCCCCGGGGCCGCTGGCGCCTGCTCGCTCCCGGGCGCCTGCCTGCTGCTCCCGGGCGCCTGCCTGCCGCTCCCCGGCGCCGCGGGCCGACGGCCCGGCGGTCTTTCACGCCGACGGTCGGCCGGCCTTCCCTGCCGGTGCCCCGGCGGCCTGCGGCGCGCTGCTGACCTGCGGCACCCGTTCGCTCGCCGATACCGACTTCGTCATCGTCGACCTGGAGACCACCGGCTGGCACGCCGGGGAGGCTCGGATCACCGAGATCGGCGCGGTCAGGTTCAGCGGCGGCCTAGTCACCGGGGAGTTCTGCACGCTGGTCAACCCGGGCGTGGCGATACCAGCCGAGATCGCGGCGCTCACCGGGATCAGCGACGCGATGGTGGCGCGCGCCCCGGTCATCCAGGCCGTGCTGCCCGACTTCCTCGCCTTCGCCGGCAGCGCGGTGCTCGCCGCCCACAACGCGCCGTTCGACCTCGGCTTCCTCATCGCGGCGTGCGCGGCCTGCGGCCTGCCCTGGCCGGACATCCCGGTGCTCGACACGGTCACGCTCGCACGGCAGGTACTCGGCGAGGCCGAGGTACCCGACTGCAAGCTGTCCACGCTGGCCAGCTATTTCGACGCGCCGACCGCACCGTGTCATCGCGCCCTGGCCGACGCGCGCGCCACCGCCGCGGTGCTGGACGGCCTGATCAGGCGGCTGGCGGCGTCCGGCGTGCGCACGCTCGCCGAGATTTCCGGGTGAGTTGGCCGTGGCTCGTGGATCTTGGTGGCGCAGCTTGCTGGCGCGCCTCCGGCGCGACGGGGCGGCGATCCAGGCGGCGTCCGGCAAGGCGGAGGAGGAGCCAATAGCGGAGCTATTGGCGACGACGACAACGCCGCCGGTCGTCGTCTGGGCGCCGATCCGCGCCGCCGGAGATTCTGCGAGCCACGGCCTAGTACGCTCGTGGCCAGATCCTTACCGAAGGAGGCGGCCGGTGGTCACCGCGATCGTCCTGGTGCAGGCCGAGGTTCAGCGCATTCCTGAGATCGCCCAGGAACTCGCGCAGATACCGCAGGTCAGCGAAGTGTATTCGGTAACGGGTGAGTTTGACCTGGTGGCGATGGTCCGGGTCAGGGCGCACGAGGAACTCGCCGACGTGATCCCCGGCGGCGTCAACAAGGTCCCCGGCGTCACGCATACCGAGACGCACATCGCCTTCCGCACCTACTCCAGGCACGACCTGGAAGCCGCGTTCTCGCTCGGCTTCAGCGAGTAGCCGGCCAGCCGGCTCCCGGTTCCTGCTTAGACTGAGGCAACTGCCCAGATTTATTTGCTCTCCCGGCGTCATAAGTCTGTGAGTTGACCGTGACCGTACTGAGACCCACGGGCAGACCGACCGGACAGGGAGACGGCCATGGGCGAAGAGGAAGCGCCGCAGATCCCTCAGTGGTGGGAACCGTACGCCGCGGAATTCCCCGACTGGACGGCATGGCGGGCGGTCAGCGGCCTGCTCTACGCGCGCAAGACCGGCAGCAAGCCGCCGCTGATCGTCCGCGGCGAGGACGCAGTGGATCTGCGCGACCAGATCATCCGCGCCGAGGCGCAGTCCGGGGAGGCTGAGGGCCAGTCCGGGGAGCGGGCCCAGGAGTAGGCCGCGGCGGCCTGCCGCCCGGGCCCGGCGCTCACTTCTTCGCCCGGCCCGGGGCTCACTCCTCTACCCGGCCCGGGGCTCACTTCTTCGCGGCCAGCCTGCCGCTGATCTCCACCCACCGGTTCAGCAGCCGGGCCGCAGCACCCGAGCGAACCGCCTCCTCCGCCCGCGCGTAGCCGTCGCGCAACTGGGGGATCACCGCGTCACCGTCCGGAATCCCGGCGAAGGCAGCCAGCGCGGCTGCCGCGTTCAGCAGCACGGTCTCGGCCACCGGCCCCTGCTCGCCGCCCAGCACCGAGCGCGCCACCGCCGCGTTGCGGGCCGGGTCGCCGCCGCGCAGGTCGTCCGGCTTGGCGCGGTGCAGGCCGAGCTCGGCCGGATCGAGGACGAGCCGGCGACGCCTGACCCGTGCACGGCCCAGATCGTGGAGGTGGTCGTGGTGGTCAGCTCGTCCAGCCCGTCGTCGCCGTGGAAGACCAGGGCCGAGCAGCCACGGCCGGCGAGCACGCCCGCGATGATCTCGCCCATCCGGGGATCGGCCACGCCGACCGCCTGCGCCTGCGGGTGCGCCGGGTTCGCCACCGGCCCGAGGAAGTTGAAGACCGTGGGCACGCCGAGCTCGCGGCGCGTCGGGCCGGCGTGCCGCAGCGCCGGATGGTAGAGCGGCGCGAACAGGAAGGCGATCCCGATCTCCTCGGCGATCTGCGCGCTGGCCGCCGGCGGGAGGTCGATCACGACGCCGAGCGCCTCCAGCACGTCGGCGGCGCCGCAAGCCGAGGAGGCCGCGCGGTTCCCGTGCTTGGCCATCCGGGCTCCGGCGGCCGCCGCCACGATCGCGCCCATCGTGGAGATGTTCACCGTGTGCGCCCCGTCGGCGCCGGTGCCGACGAGGTCGGCCACCCGGCCCGGCACGTGGATGGGGGTCGCGTGGTCAAGCATTCCCTGGGCCAGGCCGCCGAGCTCATCGACGGTCTCGCCCTTGATCCGCAGCGCCACGCCGAACCCGGCGATCTGCGCGGACGTCGCCGCGCCCTCCATGATCTCGTTCATCGCCCACGCGGCCTCGGCCGCGGTCAGCGACTCACCCCTGATCAGGGCGCCGATCAGCGCTGGCCAGGTGGCGCGGGCCGGCGCTGGCGGCTGGTCAGCCACCCGACCGCAGCGCCGGGCGGGCCGCGCGCTCGCGCATCAGCCCGGCCAGCGCCTCGGCGAGCGCCGCCGGGTCGATCGGGTGAGACACCACCGCGTCAGCGCGCGACCAGGTGGCGAGCCAGCCGTCGTCCACGCGGCCGATCACCAGCAGCACCGGCGGGCAGTCGTAGATCTCGTCCTTGGCCTGGCGGCAGATGCCCATGCCGCCGGCCGGCTGCGCCTCACCGTCCAGCACCATGACGTCCGCGCCGCCGGCATCCAGCAGCCGGAACAGGGCCGGCTCGGTGGCCACCTCGATGATCTCGGCCTCGGGAACGTCCGGCGCGGGCCTGCGGCCGATGGCGAGCCGCATCTGGGCGCGCACGTCGGCGTCATGGCTGAACACAACGACCTTCATGGCTGCGATGCTACCGACCTGCACGGCCGCGGGCACCCGCTGGCGCCGCGGAGCCGGGCCGGCCGCGAACGTGCCGGCCATTCCATCCGATCGGGGGGTCGAGCAACGCTCCCCTACGTGTTGTCGTAATAATGTCCTCGTGGCGACAGCGACCGCGACGCAGACATCCCCCCGCGGGCCGGCCAGCAGGCCGAGCCTGGTGAGCGTGGGCACCATCATCTGGCTGTCCTCGGAGCTGATGTTCTTCGCGGCGCTGTTCGCGATGTACTTCACCGTCCGCTCGGTGGACAAGGGCGAGGGCATCAAGTGGCCGGGCGCGCATCTCGACCTCACGCTCGGCTCGATCAACACCACCGTGCTGCTGCTGTCCAGCGTCACCTGCCAGATGGGCGTCTTCGCGGTGGAGCGCGGGCAGATCCGCCGTTCCGCCCGGATCTGGGACGTCCCCAAGTGGGGCATGCGCGAGTGGTTCGTGCTGACGCTGCTGATGGGCACGTACTTCGACTGCGGCCAGGGCTATGAGTACGTGGGCCTGCTGAAGGACGGGCTGACGCTGCATTCCAGCGCTTACGGCTCGGTGTTCTTCATCCCGACCGGGTTCCACGGGCTGCACGTGTTCGGCGGCCTCATCGCTTTCGTGTTCCTGCTCGGCCGCACATTCCTCGCGAAACGCGGCCTCACCCAGGAGATACAGGTGAGCACGATCGTCGTGTCGTATTACTGGCACTTCGTTGACGTCGTGTGGATTGGCCTGTTCGCGACCATTTACCTGATCCGATGACCGGAAACCGAGGACAGCATTGAGCTGGATCACCGCGCGACGCAGGCACCGGGTAGCCGGTTATGCCGTCGTCCCGCTGGGGCTCGCCGCCATCGGCGTGATGTATGCGGTCCTGTCAGGCCCCGGCGGCCAGGCCGCCGCGTCCTCTGCGCCCGCTTCGGCACAGAGCATCGCCGAGGGAAAGTACCTGTTCGTTCAAAGCTGCTCGAGCTGCCACGGCATCGATGCGCAGGGCACCGCGGTGGCTCCCAGCCTGGTCGGGGCCGGCGCGGCGGCGGTGGACTTCCAGATGAGCACCGGCCGGATGCCAGGCAAGGAGCAGGGCGCGGAGATGGACCGCAAGCCCCCCGTCTTCTCGCAGCAGCAGATCTACCAGATCGCCTCGTACGTGGCCTCGCTCGGCGGCGGCCCGGCCATCCCCACCGCCGCGCAGGTCAGCAGCGGCGGTGCGAACGTCGGGCTCGGCCAGCAGCTGTTCGCGGCCAACTGCGCGGCATGCCACAACATCGTCGGGGCCGGCGGCGCGCTCACCTACGGTAAGTACGCCCCCGCGCTCACCGCATCGACCCCGGTGCAGATTTACGAGGCCATGCAGACCGGCCCGGAGGCCATGCCGGCGTTCGGCGACGGCGCGATCACCCCGAGCGAGAAGCGCGACATCATCGCCTACGTCACCCAAACCCGTTCCGAGCCCAACCCCGGCGGGTTCAGCCTCGGCCGGATCGGGCCGGTCACCGAGGGCCTGGCCGCCTGGATCGGCGGCATCGGCCTCCTCGTCCTGGCGGCCCTGTGGATCACTGCGAAGCGGCGTGAAGAAGCATGAGTGACAACGACCAGACACCAGCAGCCCAGCCGGGCGAGGAAGCCGCGGGCCACGAGGCAGGCCGGCCGCACCGGGTGATCGGGACGCCGCCGCCCGCGGCCGCCCGGACCCTGCTGGATCCGGCGTACGGCAGCGGCCGCGGCCGCGGCGCGCCGCGGGCCGCGATCGAGTCCGGTGACCCGGCGAAGGCCAAGCGGGCGGAACGCCTCGTCGCGTTCCTCTTCATCTTCTCCATGGTGGCCAGCATCGGGTTCATCGCCGCCTACATCGGCATGCCGGTGCACTCGGTGCCGGCGACGTTCCACTCCAACCTGGCGCTCGGGTCGGCCATGACGGTGGCCTTCCTGGCCATGGCGGTCGGCGCCGTCATCTGGGTGCGCCGCCTGATGCCGAACGTGGAACTCGAGGAGGCGCGCAAGCCGCTCGCCTCGCCGGCGGAGGACAGGAAGGCCTTCCAGGAGACCTTTATGGAGGGCGCCGGGGAAAGCGGGTTCATCAAGCGGCCGCTGATACGGCGCACGCTGATCGCCGCCACGGTCCCGCTGGCGCTGGCCCCCGTCGTGCTGCTGCGCGACATGGGCCCGCTGCCGGGCACCACGCTGCGGCACACCGTATGGCGGAAGGGACTGCGGCTGCTCGTCTTCGGCTCCAACCGGCCGATCAAGCCGGAGGAGTTCGACACGCCCGGCGGCCTCATCACCGTGATCCCGGACGGTTACCAGGACAACCAGGACGAGCTGGCCAAGGCGGCGGCCATCATCATCAAGTTCGGCCCGGGACAGCTGCAGCCGCCCACGGTCATGAGCTGGACGGTGCAGGACATCGTCTGCTACTCCAAGATCTGCACCCACGTCGGCTGCCCGGTCGCGCTGTACGAGCAGACCACGCACCACATCCTGTGCCCCTGCCACCAGTCCACGTTCGACGCGCCGAAGGGGGCGGAGGTGCTCTTCGGCCCGGCGCCACGGCCGCTGCCCCAGCTGCCGCTGGCCGTGGACGCGGAGGGCTACCTGGTCGCCAACGGCGACTTCAACGAGCCGGTAGGCCCGAGCTTCTGGGAGCGCGGATGAGCGCACAGGATGAGCAACCCGCCGCCCCGGTAAAGGCGCTGGCTGGCCTCGGCGGTTTCCTCGACGACAGGTTCCGCGGGGCTAAGAGCGTCCGGAACTTCCTCAAGAAGATCTTCCCGGACCACTGGACGTTCTTGCTCGGCGAGATCGCGCTCTACTCGTTCATCATCCTGCTGCTCACCGGCACGTACCTCTCCCTGTTCTTCCACCCGAGCATGACCGACGTCGTCTACCGCGGCACCTACACCCCGCTCGACGGCGTGCACATGAGCGACGCCTACGCCTCCACGCTCAACATCAGCTTCGACGTCCGCGGCGGCCTGCTGATGCGCCAGATCCACCACTGGGCGGCGGACCTGTTCATGGCCGCGATCATGGCGCACATGCTCCGGATCTTCTTCACCGGCGCCTACCGCAAGCCGCGCGACGTCAACTGGCTCATCGGCATCACCCTGTTCGTGCTGGGGATGCTCGAGGGGCTGTTCGGCTACTCGCTCCCCGACGACCTGCTGTCCGGGACCGGGCTGCGGATCCTCGAGGGCGTGATCCTGGGCATCCCGATCGTCGGCACCTACATATCGTTCTTCCTGTTCGGCGGGCAGTTCCCCGGGCACGAGATCATCCCCCGGCTGTACATCATCCACGTGCTGCTGATCCCCGGCCTGATCCTGGGCCTGGTGTCCGCGCACCTGTTCATCATGTTCCACCAGAAGCACACCCAGCACCCGGGCCTCGGACGCACCGAGAAGAACGTCGTCGGCGCGCCGATGTACCCGTACTTCATGGCGAAGACCGGTGCGTTCTTCTTCTTCGTCTTCGGCGCGCTCGCGCTGCTGTTAACGGTCGCCCAGATCAACCCGATCTGGCTGTACGGTCCCTACAGTCCGGTGGCGATCTCGGCCGGCTCGCAGCCCGACTTCTACATGGGCTTCCTGGAGGGGACGCTGCGCGTCTTCCCGAGCTGGACGTGGGATCTGGCCGGGCACACGGTGGCCTGGAACGTGCTCATCCCTGCCCTGGTGCCGCTCGGCGTGCTCTTCACCGGTGCCGCCCTATGGCCGTGGATCGAACGCTGGGCGACCGGGGACCACGGCGAGCACCACATCAACGACCGGCCGCGCAACGCGCCCACCCGAAGCGCGATCGGGATGGCCGCGGTCACCTTCTACGCCCTCATGCTGCTCGAGGGCGCGAACGACCTGATCGCCATGCACCTCGACATCTCGCTGTACCTGACCACGGAGATAGCCCGTTACGCGATCTTCCTCGGCCCCGCCCTCGCCTACTTCCTGACCAAGCGGATTTGCCTCGGGCTGCAGCGCAAGGACCGGGAACTGCTGGAGCACGGGCTCGAGACCGGCATCATCAGGCAGATGCCGGACGGCGAGTTCGTCGAGCTGCACCGGCCGGTCTCCGAGGAGACGCGCGCCGTGCTGCTGTCCAGGAGCACGCCGCCGCCGCTGCCCGCTATCGGGTCCACGGACGAGAACGGGGTTCCGGCCCCGGGCAGCCGCGGCATCGCCGGCAAGCTCCGTGCCACCGCGCACCGGGTGCTCACCGAGAGCATCCCGCTGCCCACCGGCAACGGCCATGGCGGCGGCAACGGCCACGACGGCGAGCACGGCGACGAGCCCGCGGCGGTCGGCGCCGCTCCGGCGCCGGACGGAGGCGGGACTGCAATCGGTCCGGCCGAGCACGGCCCGCAGCCTGGCGACACCGGCTCCTGACCCCGCGCGGCGCGTCGCCCGTCACCTGACGAGACGGCCGCCGGGCGCGTCACTACTGTGAGCGGCATCTTCACCCGGGTGACCGGCCATGCCGATGACCAAGCCAGCGGTCGCTGACTGCGCCTCCGCCGCGGCCGGGTTAAGACCGTCGGTGAGGGGAGGCGGGGGCGACGCTGGCGATGCGGAAGCCCGGTCTCAGACCGCGTCGCCCTTGACGGAGAAGGACAGCAGCCTGCGGGACGCCACCGCGAGCGCGGCGACGGTCACGATCACGCCCATCACCAGCGCGGTGGTCAGGCTCAGCGCCGCGTTCAGCGCGGGGTCGTGAGCGATCGAGTTGGCCACGCCCAGCGCGTACTGGCCGATCGACAATTCCCGCGCCCCGCCGACGAAGTTGCCGAGCAGCCCCTCCCAGATGAGCACGTAGAGCAGGCCCACGGCGATCGCCCGGGTGGTGACGACGGAGATCATCACGAACAGCGCGTTGTAGATCACCGCGCCCGCCAGCGCCCCCGCGAACAGCCCGATCGCCAGATTGCGGGTCCCGCCGACCGCGACCAGGCCGCCGCCGGCGGCGGGCGCGAACAGCTGGCCGCCCCTGAGCTGGTCGCCACTGGTGGCGATCAGCCCCGCGATCAGCTCCGGTACCGCGACGAACAGCATGGTCAGGACGGTTCCCACCACGAACTTGGTCACGATGACCGCGGACCTGCGGACCGGCGTTGCCAGCAGGTGGATGATGCTGCCCTCGTCGATCTCGGCACCGAGCACGCTGGTGCCGATCACCAGCGCGGTCAGCGGCAGGATCACGGAGAAGCCGAAGTCGCCGAGGATCCGGCCCGGCCACGGGGCGCCCGCCGGGCGCGACGCCTTGAGGGCGAGCGTGACGACCAGGAGGATCACCGGCGGAATCGCCAGCAGGAAGGCCCGGCGGCGGCCGAGCGCCGACCGCAGCGTGATCGAGGCTATCGTTCCGTTGAACATGCCAGACATGGGAATCACTGCCCTCGTGGTCGGGTCTGGTCGGGCCTGGGCTCGCTGGCCGGCATCAGGAGGCCAGGAGGTAGGCGAAGACGGCATCCAGCGACTCGTCGGCCGGCAGCAGCTCGAGCAGCCGGATGCCACGGCCGCGGGCCAGCACGGCGATCTCCCGGCAGAACGCGCCGTAGTCGGACGCCCGCACCTGCAGCCCCTTCGCCGTGATCTCCACGCCGGCCACCGACGGGCGGCCGATGAGCGCGGCGGCGAGCAGCCGGTCGTCGGACGAGCGGACCCCGAAGACGTGCGGCCTGCTGGTCATCAGGCGCCTGATCGCGCGGAAGTCTCCCGACGCCGCCAGCCGCCCGGCGACGACCACCTGGATGGTCCCGGACAGCCGCTCGACCTCTTCGAGGATGTGCGAGCTGAACAGGATCGTGCGGCCGTCGGCGCCCAGCTTGTCGAGCAGGTCCATCATGTGCAGCCGCTGCCTCGGATCCATCCCGTTGAACGGCTCGTCCAGCAGCAGCACCCCGGGATCGTGCACCAGCGCGGCGGCCACCTTGATCCGCTGCCGCATCCCCTTGGAGTAGGTGGAGATGCGGCGGCCGGCGGCTTCCGCCAGGTCCACCATGTCGATGGCACGCCGCGCGGCCGCTCCCACATCGGTCAGCTCGTGCAGCTTCGCGGTGGCACGGACGAAGTCCGCCCCGGACAGCGCCGCGTAGACCGAATCGCGCTCGGGAACCAGGCCGAGCGTGCGGTAGATATCCGGGTTGTGCCAGCTCGGCACGCCGCCGATCGTCAGCTCGCCGCGGGACGGCTCGAGAAATCCGCCGATCATGTGGATGATCGTTGACTTTCCCGCGCCGTTCGGGCCGAGCAGCCCGGTGACCCCCGGCCCGATCGTCATCGTGACGTCGTTGACCGCGACCACGTTGCCGTACCAGCGGGAAACGTCCGTGAGCTCGATGGTGGTCATTCCGTACCCGCCTTCCGGTACCGGGCGGCGAGGATGGCCAGGCTCGCCGCGAGCAGCACGAGGAACATCACGCCGTAGGCGGCCCCGTAGCCGCCCGGGGGGGCCATCGGCCCCGCGACCTTGCCGCCGAGCCACTGCCTGACGCCGTCGAGCACGGTGAACGGACTGATCAGGCCGGACAGTCGCTGGCCCGTGCCGGGCACCGGGAGGGCGGGATGGAACTGCAGGTGCGGGCCCGAGCCGGGCGACACCGGCACCGGGTGCGCGGATACCCGCTGGCCCGCGACCGAGTAGATGATCTGGGCCAGCGTCCAGGTGAGGAAGAAGAAGATCGCGATGGCGCCGGTCGCGTACGCGCGCTTCGCGCTGAGCGAGGCGAGCGCCAGCCCGATCGCCGCCAGCAGCACCGCCCACAGCGCGCCCACCCCCAGGCCCCCGGCCAGCAGCCTGGTCTGGCTCCAGACACCGCTGCCGCCCTTCGCCGAGACGATCGCGCCCAGGTACAGCAGGATCAGCGGGATCTCGATCATCACCAGGCAGGCCAGGGTGAACGCCGCGTACTTCGCGGCCGGGTAGTCGACGCGCCGCAGCGGCCGGGAGAAGTAGAGCGGCAGCACCCGGCTGCGCAGGTCCCGCGATACGAGCTCGGGCGCCTGCACCGCGACGAAGACCGTCATGACCACGACCCGCAGCGGGAACGTGTAGGTGCCGTAGAAGACGACCGGGGCGCCGCCGCGCGCCACCGCGACCGCGTTCACGATCGCCGGCAGGCACATGGCGGCGAACGCGATCACCGGCACGATCTTGGCCTTCGCGCCGCGGCCGATGCCGAACGCGGACCGCAGGCTGTGCCAGCACAGGGCGCGGACGATCTGCGCGCGGCCCAGCCGCGGCCCGTCGTAGCGGCGGTAGCCGCGGTCGTGAATGACGCCGCCCGCCGCCTGGGCGGTCAGGCCGCCGGGCGGGTACGCACTGTCAGCCGGCATCGGACGCCTCCGTTCCCGCGTGCGCGGGCTCATGCTCGTCGCGGAACAGTTCGGACAGGCTGTGCCGCCGCTGCTCCAGGCGGCCGAGCGGCAGGCCGAGATCCGCGACCGCGTCGCGGACCGCGTCATAGGTGGCATCGCCGTCCAGCGCCACCAGCACCCGCTGCTGGCGCGCCCTGGGGTCCAGGCCCCGCCTGGCCAGCTCGTCGGCGAGGCGCTGCACCCCCTCTTCGACCTCGACGATCAGGACCCGGCTCGCCCCGGTGAAGCTGGTGATCGTGTCGGCCCGGAGCAGCCGGCCTGCCTCGATCGCCACCAGGTGGTCGCAGAATCCGCTCGATTTCGCCGAGCAGGTGCGAGGCGACGACGATCGAGATGCCGAACTCGGTGCCGATCCTGGAGATGAGATCGAGCATCTCGCTCCGGCCCGCCGGGTCGAGCCCGTTGGTCGGCTCGTCGAGCAGGAGCAGCCGCGGGTCCCCCACCAGCGCCTGGGCGAGCTTGACCCGCTGCTTCATGCCGGTGGAGTAGGTGCCGATCTGGCGGTACCGCTCCTCGTGCAGCCCCACGTGCCGCAGCGATTCCGCCGCCCGCTCCTTCGCCGCGGTGGCCGGCAGGCCCGACATCCGGCCGAGGTGGGTGACGAACTCGGTGGCGGTGACGTCCGGCGGCAGGCAGTCATGCTCGGGCATGTAGCCGATCAGGGTCCTGATCCGCTCGCCGTGCAGCTGGCTGTCGTGACCGAGCACCCGGGCCCGGCCCGAGGTCGGATCCAGCAGCCCGAGCAGGATCTTGATCAGCGTGGACTTTCCCGCGCCGTTGGCGCCGACCAGGCCGGTGATGCCCGGCGCGACCGCGACGGTGAGCCCGTCGAGCGCGGTCACGTCCCCGGGGTACCGCTTGGTCAGCGCCTCCGTCTCGATGACCGCGCCCTGCGGCTCCGCCCCGGTGTCCGCGCCCGTGCCGCTGGCGCGTGTGGTCATGGCCGTCCTCGCTTTCCTCGGTTGCCGCTAAGCGTGCCGCGGGTCATGATCACAGTCGTCACCCGGCAGGATGATTTTCCCGAACGGCTCCGACGGCAGGCCCGCGCGCGATGCCCCGGCTGGCCTACGCCTGAAGGGTGACGCCACGGGCCGCCAGCTGCGGTTACCGTAGGTGCGTGAACACCCAGAGGCAGGCACCGCCTGCCCGGCCGCGGCCGCCGCTGACCAAGCGGCTGCGCCCGGGGCACTGGGTGGCGCTGGACGCGGCGGCCGCCGTGGTCTTCACCCTCGGGCTGACCCTGTCGATTCACACCGCGGTCGTCCGGGGCAGCGTGGTTGGGCTGCCCGCCGGGCCGTACCCCGTCAGACCGGCGTCGTACCCCACCGGACTGCTGGTGGCGTTCGTGCTGGCCGGGGCCATGTGCCTGCCGGTGGCGCTGCGCCGCCGCCGCCCGCTGCTGGCCTTCGGCTGGGCCGCGGCGGCCGCCACGCTCGTCACCCTGCTGGTCCCGGCGGTGAGCGCGCTCTACTTCTACCTGCCGGCTGCCTACCTGCTCTACCTGGTGGCCGCGGTCTCGCGCCGCAAGGTGGCCCTCGCCGCGCTCGGCACGCTGCTGGCCCTGGTCGTCATCGACGCCGTGCGGATAAGTCCGGTCGGGCGCATTCCGGGCCTCGCCGTGCCGCCCGTGCTGATCGTGATCATCGCCTGGACGTTCGGGTACACGGCGGGGCAGCGGCGAGCCTACGCCGAGCACCTGCGCGACCAGGCCGCGACCAGCGCCGTGACCGAGGAGCGGCTGCGGATCGCCAGGGAACTGCATGACGTGGTCGCGCACAGCATGACCGTCATCGCGGTTCAGGCCGGGTACGGCCGGCATGTCATCGACGCGCGGCCGGACAAGGCTGGCGAGGCGCTCGGCGCCATCCAGGCGACCAGCCGGGAAGCGCTCGCGGATATGCGCCGCATGCTCGGCATCCTGCGCCGGCCGGGGTCGGAGCCGTTCGGGAAAAAGAATGAACCGGGTGGTCGCGGCGGCGATCGCCCGGCAGGTGTCGCGGTGCCGGCCGGGAACGGCGGCCAGGCAGCGGACGCGCGCCCGGCGAAAGGCGGGAAAGCCGGCAGCGCCGCGAACGGCGCCGGCCGGGAGGCAGCTCCGCTGGCGCCCGCTCCTGGCCTCGCCGATCTGGACCGGCTGGTGGCGCGGATCGGCCACGCGGGCGTGCTGGTGGACCTGCGGGTGCGGGGCAGCCGGCGGGAGCTGCCGCCGGGGATCGACCTGTCGGCGTTCCGCATCGTGCAGGAGGCGCTGACCAACGTGGTCAAGCACGCGGACGTGCCGTGCTGCCGGGTCACGGTGAGCTACGGCGCGGACGAGCTGTCCGTGGAGATCACCGACGAGGGCCGCGGCGGCCAGGTTCCGGCCGTCGCCGGCGGCCACGGGCCAGGCGCGAGCGTGGCAGGGCGGGGCGAGCTGGCCGGCGGGCACGGCCTCATCGGGATGCGGGAGCGGGTGAGCCTCTACGGCGGCGAGCTGACCGCGGCGCCGCTGCCGGAACGCGGCTTCCGGGTGTCGGCGCGGCTGCCGGTCGGGGACGGCCGGCCATGACGATCCGGGTGCTCGTCGCCGATGACCAGGCGCTGGTGCGGGTCGGGTTCAGCGGCATCATCGCCGCCACCCCGGGCCTGACCGTCGTCGGCGAGGCGGGGACGGGCGCGGAGGCGGTCGAGGTGGCGCGCAGGACGCTGCCCGACGTGGTGCTGATGGACGTCCGGATGCCGGTGATGGACGGCATCGAGGCCACCCGCCGGATCACGGCCGGGGAGCAGACGCCTGACGTGCGGGTGCTCATCCTGACGACGTTCGACCTGGACGAGTACGTCTACGCGGCGCTGCGGGCCGGGGCGAGCGGCTTCCTGCTCAAGGACACCATGCCGGCCGACCTGCTGCACGCCATCAGGGTGATCGCGGCCGGCGACGCGCTGCTCGCTCCCAGCGTGACCCGGCGGCTGCTCGGCGAGTTCGCCAGCCGTCCCGAGCTGTCGTCGCCGCAGGCGCCGGCGCCAGCAGCGGCTGAAGGATCTCACCGAGCGGGAGCGGGAGGTTCTGACGCTGGTGGCCCAGGGGCTGTCGAACGGCGAGATCGCCGGGCAGCTGAGCATCAGCCCGGCGACGGCCAAGACGCACGTGGGTCACCTGCTGACCAAGCTGGACTGCCGCGACCGCGTCCAGCTGGTGATCACCGCGTACGGGGCGGGACTCATCCCCGCGTAGCGTCAGTGCGCGTACTCGCCGTGGTAGTACTCGAAGACGAAGCCGATCGTGGTGAGCATGAGCGCCATCATCCCGATGAGGAACATCCACCAGCCGACCGCGGTACCGATAGCGGTCAGCGCGGCGCCCAGGCCGACGAAGAGCGGCCACCAGCTGTGCGGGCTGAAGAACCCGATCTCCCCGGTGCCTTCCTCGATCTCGGCGTTGGGGTCGTCCTGGGGGAGCTTCGGCAGCCGCCGGCCGGTGAACAGCACGTAGAACCCGGTGAGGAACGCGAGCCCGACGGCAAAGGCGAGCGCGGCGGTGCCGGTCGGATCGTGGGAGAAATACCAGTAGACCACGTCCGAGCCGGCGAAGAACACGGCGCAGCCGATGAACAGGCTGCCTTCTACCTTCATCCGCTACCTCCCCGGTGCTGCTTGTGGACCATGCGGCCGCGTCACGCGCTGGTCAGTGCTCCGCGACGTCTGTCGACGACGACGAGATGGACTGCCTGACTCCCAGCGAGGCCCGGCCCTGCTTGACGTGCGGGTAGTGCAGGTCGAACGCCGGCCGCTCGGACCTGATCCGCGGGATGCTGGTGAAGTTGTGCCGCGGCGGCGGGCAGGACGTCGCCCATTCGAGCGAGTTGCCGTACCCCCACGGGTCGTCCACCGTGACCCGCTCGCCGAACCGAGCGGTCTTGTAGACGTTGTAGAGGAAGAAGAACGTGGACGCGCCCAGCACGAACGAGCTGATGCTGGACACGTCGTTCAGCGTGGTCGCGATCGGCGGCAGCAGCGGGTAGTGGGCGATGCGGCGCGGCATGCCGATCACGCCGAGCCAGTGCTGCACCAGGAACGTGCCGTGGAACCCGAAGAACAGCGTCCAGAAATGCAGCTTGCCCAGCCGGTTGTCCAGCATCTTGCCGGTCATCTTCGGCCACCAGAAGTAGAAGCCGGCGAACATGGCGAACACGACGGTGCCGAACAGGACGTAGTGGAAGTGGGCCACGACGAAGTAGGTGTCGCTGACGTGGAAGTCCAGCGGCGGCGAGGCCAGGATGACCCCGGTGAGGCCGCCGAACAGGAACGTCACCAGGAAGCCGATGGCGAACAGCATCGCGGGCTCGAAGGTGAGCTGCCCGCGCCAGATCGTGCCCGCCCAGTTGAAGAACTTCACCCCGGTCGGGACCGCTATCAGGAACGTCATGAACGAGAAGAACGGCAGCAGCACCGCGCCGGTGGTGAACATGTGGTGCGCCCACACGGTCATCGACAGCCCCGCGATCGCGATCGTCGCCGCGATCAGGCCCTTGTAGCCGAACAGCGGCTTGCGGCTGAAGACAGGGAGCACCTCTGTGACGATGCCGAAGAACGGCAGCGCGACGATGTATACCTCGGGATGGCCGAAGAACCAGAACAGGTTCTGCCATAGCAGCGCGCCGCCGCTGGAGGCGTCGAACACGTGCGCGCCCAGCTTGCGGTCGATCTCCAGGACGAGCAGGGCCGCGGCCAGGACGGGGAAGGCCAGCAGCGCGAGCACGCTGGTGAGCAGGACGTTCCAGGTGAAGATCGGCATCCGGAACATGGTCATGCCGGGCGCCCGCATGCAGAAGACCGTGGTGACGAAGTTGACCCCGCCGAGGATCGTGGACAGGCCGGACAGCGTCAGGCCCATGATCCACATGTCCGGGCCGAGCCCCGGTGAGTACACCGCGCTGGTCAGCGGCGCGTAGGCGTACCAGCCGAAGGCGGCCGAGCCGCCCGGCGTCAGGAAGCTGAGGACGAGGATGAGCCCGCCGAAGGTGAACATGTAGTAGCTGAGCAGGTTCAGCCGCGGGAAGGCCACGTCGGGCGCGCCGATCTGCAGCGGCATGATCACGTTCGTGAACCCGACGAAGAGCGGCGTGGCGAACAGCAGCAGCATGATCGTGCCGTGCATGGTGAACAGCTCGTTGTACTGCTGGTCGGACACGATCTGGTTGTTCGGGCCCATCAGCTGGGCCCGCATGATCATCGCCAGGATGCCGGCGAACAGGAAGAAGCCGAACGACGTGATCAGGTACAGGTAACCGATGATCTTGTGGTCGGTGGAGGACAGCCAGTAGGCGAGCACCGAGCCCTTGCGCGGGTTGCTGATCGTCGGGTAGTCGGCACCGGTGACGACGTGCTCGGTCGCGGTCACTGCGCACCACCCGCCTTCTGCTGCGCCTGCTGAGTGATCATGTACTGGCGAAACTGCTGCGGGGTCACGATGTGAACCTTGAAGAGCATGAGGCTGTGGTAGATGCCGCACAATTCGGTGCAGCGGCCGGTGAACCAGCCGGTCTTGGTGGCATCGACCTGGAAGTAGTTCGTGTGGCCGGGGATCACGTCCCGCTTGAACAGGAACTCCGGCACCCAGAAGGAGTGCACCACATCCAGCGAGCTCAGGGTGAACTTCACGGACTCGTGGTCGGGGATGACCAGCGTGGGCAGCGGTCCCGGGTAGGGCTGGCCGGTGAGGGTCACCTCACCGGCCGCGGAGCCCGGCACCTTGTACTGCGGGTAGCTGAACTCCCAGCTCCACTGGAACCCGGTGACGTTGACGGTCACCTGCGGATGGGACGAAACCGCGTTGACGTAGTTCTCGTCCCGCGCGGTGAAGTAGAACAGCACGGCGACGAGGATGAACGGGACCACCGTGTACATGATCTCGATCGGCAGGTTGTAGCGCACCTGCGCCGGCAGCTCGTCAGTGCGCTTGCGGTGGAAGATGCACGCCCACACGATCAGGCCCCAGACGACGACCCCGACGGCGATCGCCGCGATCCAGGAGCCCTGCCAGAGGGTGAGCATCACCTTGCCCTGCTTGGTGATGGGGGCGGGCCAGCCGAGCCGGGTCCACGCGCTGGTGGTGCAGCCGGACACGGAGATCACCAGCAGGCCCAGCGCGGCCGCCTGCACGACCCCGCGGCCCCGCGAGCGCCGCGGGGCGGGCGCCGCGGGCACCTGGCGGCCGGAATCTGGGGCGGTGGCCTGCCCACGGTGCGCGGTGCTTGCGCTCGCCGTGCGCGGCTCGCGGCGGATCGGACTCACTGATTGCCTTCCAAGCGGATGACTCCCGGCTCCGTGCCTTCCGGGGCTGCTCGCAGCCGGTCGCAGCTCCTCCTACAGCGTGTCGTGGAAACATTACCCCGAACCATGGCCGCCGTATCAGCCGACCCCGCGGTTACCGCTCTGGTTAGCCCGGTGCTTACCCGGCCGGGGCCGGGGTATCGCTATCGTCAGGTGACCACGCAGCAGCCGCGCAGCTGACTTGCCTTCGCCGCGGGCTGGCGCGCGCATCGCGACAGGATGGACGAGGTGACCAGATGACCGCCGCGACGCCGGCTCCTTCGCAACTCCCGGCGCTCACCATCGACGCTCTCGGCCGCAAGTGCCCGATCCCGATCATCATGCTCGCCGACCGGATCCGGGACGTGCCGATCGGCTCGGTGGTGGCGGTGCTCGCGGACGACCCGGCGGCGCGGACCGACGTGGCGGCCTGGTGCGGGATGAAGTCCCAGGAGTTCATCGTGGAGGAGGCGCTGCCGGACGGAGGGTGGGCATTCCTGGTGCGCCGCTGTTACTAGCCTTACTAGCCGTCCCTGACGTCATCCGCGGCGCTGAACCTGCCGGTGAACCGGGGGTCGGATTCCCACCACGGCCGGCTGGCCGGCGGCGGGACATCCGGCCCGGCCGGCGCGTGTGGCCCGGCCGGCGCGCGTGGCCCGGCCGGCGCGACCGGGCCTGCCGGCGCGCGTGGCCCGGCCGGCGCGCTCGCCGCTGGCGCGGCCGCAGCCCCTGCCGCCGTCGCCGCCGCGTCCCTGGCGTCCAGTTCCGCGTCGATCACGGCGGCTTCCTTCTCGTCTTCCCTCATCATGTGGATCAGCTGTGCCGCCAGGAACGGCAGCCCCACCAGATCACCGATGACCCACAGTGTCCCGCCGCCGAGCATCTGGTCGAGCCGCGGTGAGGGCCCCCAGGGCCGGGCGAGCGCCTGGTAGTACCCGCCGCCGATCAGGCGCGAGTCGCCGATCACCGCGATGCCGAGGATGGCGTCGCCGATCACCTCGGCGGCGGTGATCCACAGCGACACCAGGTACGGGTAGGCCCTGGGCACCGGATCCGCCCGCATCAGCGTCCAGAAGAACACGAAACCTGGGGTGATCAGCGCCAGGTAAGTCAGCTCCCGTATCCCGGCGCTGTGAAAATAGGCGGTGTACCAGGAGCTGAAGTAGACGAGAAAGGGCACCACGACGAGCACCAGCGTGCTGATCGCGGGGAAGGTCAGCACCCGGGCCGTCCGGCTGCGGATCGCCGCCTCCAGGCGCTGCCCGGACCGGCCGGGCGCCACCGCGATCGCCAGGGTGAGCGGCCGGCCGAGCGCGAGGAACAGCGGCGCCAGGAGCAGCAGCAGGATCGTCTGCGCCGCCCTGGCGTAGAACAGGACGCCGGCGTACGCCCCGGTCCAGGACATGGTGGCGATCACCAGCGTGCCCAGGCCCACGGCCGCGAACGACACGGCGCGCGCGGCGGGCCAGGTGATGCCGCGGCGGCGCGCCCGCCGGACCCCGGCCAGGTACCCCGCGCCGAGCAGCAGCACGAACGCGCACGCCCACGGGTCGAACGTCCACTCCGTGACCGCGCGCGCCAGCGTGAGCTGCGGCGGCCCGTGATAGCCGACCCCGGGAAAGCCGACCCCGGGAAAGCCGACGGCGAGCGCGACTGCCATGCCCGCTACGCTACCGCCGGCGCTACGGCCGGCCGCGCGCCGCGTATTCCGCCGCGAGCTGCCCGGCCAGGCCGGCGTTGTCGGCGATGAGCTGAGCGTTGACCTCCAGCGTCACGCCGCCGGTGGCCTCGTGCAGGTAGGCGAGCACGGCCGGCGTCACCGCCTGGCCGGTCGCCCCGTCGCGCTCGGCGGCCTCCAGCGCGGCCTGGGTCAGCTCGTCCACGTCCAGGCTCCGGGCGGGCGGCTGCGCGAGCAGCAGGCCGCAGCTGCCGGCCAGCCGCCAGTGCAGGCAGGCGATGCGCACGGCTTCGGCTGCGCTGTCAACCCGGGCCGAGACCGGCGGGCCGCCGGACGCGGTGTAGAACCTCGGCAGCGTGCCGGTGCGCCAGCCGAGCACCGGCACTCCCAGCGACTCGAGCAGCTCCGCCGTGGCCGGCACGTCCAGCAGGGACTTCGGCCCCGACGCCACCACCACGGCGCGAGTGCGCGCCAGCTGGGCGAGGTCGGCGGAGATGTCCAGGGTCGCGGCGAAGCCGCGGTGCACGCCGCCGATCCCGCCGGTGCCCATGAAGCGGATGCCGGCCAGCCTGCAGACCGCCAGCGTGCCGCCCACCGTGGTGGCGCCGAGCCCGCCGCCGGCGACGCAGCTGGCCAGGTCGCGCGGGCCGGCCTTGCGCGCATCCGGGCTGGCGGCCAGCCGCTCCAGCGTGGCGGCGCCGGTGCCGACCCGGATCCGGCCGTCCGTCACCGCCACCGTGGCCGGCACCGCGCCGGCCGCGCGCACCCGGCGCTCGGACTCGAGCGCCACGGCGAGTCCGCGCATGCCGGGAAACCCGTGCGACACGAGGGTGGTCTCCAGCGCCACCACCGGGCCCCCGGCCGCGAGCGTCTCGGCGACCTCCTCGGCGAAGTCCAGCACGTCGTCGTCGCCGCCCCGCGCGCCCTCGCGGCCGGTCACCGCATCGCGGCCCGGCACCGCATCGCGGCCCGGCACCGCATCGCGGCCCGGCACCGCATCGCGGCCCGGCACCGCATCGCGGCCCGGCACCACATCGCGGCCCGGCACCACATCGCGGCCCGGCACCGCATCGCGGCCCGTCACGGCATCGCGCCCAGCCGGCTGACCGCGCGGGCCGCCGCGGCGAGCCCCAGGTCCACGCCGCCGAGCAGGAACCCGGCGGCGAACGCGTCCCCGGCGCCGGTGCTGTCCGCCGGCCGGGCCGGGTGCGCGGGCCAGACCCTGCCGTTCAGCCGGACCCCGCCGGGGCCGAGCTTCACGATCACGGTGGCCGCCGACGGGGCATCGGCGAGCCTGGTTTCCGGCTCGTTCCCCAGGATCACGTCGGGCCGCAGCAGCCCGAGCATGCGGTCCACCTCGGCCGTGCCGATCTCCCTCAGGACTGACAGGGACGACAAATCCACGCTCACCCGCGGTACCCGCCGCGCCGCCTCCAGCGCAGCCGCCCTGATCGGCGCGTCGACCAGGCTGTAGAGCGGCAGGTGCAGCCGGTCGCAGCCGGCGAACCACTCGTCCCGCAGCTCCGCCGCGGACAGCAGCGGGCAGACCCCGCGATCGGTGAGCATGGTGCGCTCGCCGCCGCCGTCGGAGAGCGAGACGACGACGCCCGTCGTCCCGTCGGTGACCGGGCCCGCCACATCGACGCCGCGCTTGCGCAGGTCCTCGGCGACCAGGCAGCCGGCCAGGTCTCGCGCTCGCTTGGCCACCAGCCGGGCCTTGCCGCCCAGAGCGACCGTCCAGGCGGCGACGTTGGCCGCCTGGCCGCCTGCCGCCACCATCGTCGTGGCCGGAGTGTCCGTGCCGTGCGCAAGCTCGGGGCGGGTCACGACCACCACGTCGAGCAGCGCGTCACCCAGGCTGCACAGCAAGGTCACTCGGGGCGGGCGGCCAGCAGCGCGGCCAGGTCGGCCGCCGCCTCGCTGCCGTAGGCGGCCGCGAACCGCTCGGTCAGCGGCCCCGCCTTCAGCTCGTACTCCTGCGGGCCCACGGTCTCCAGCGCGCACGCGGCGATGAGGTTGCCCAGCTGCGCGGCCCGCTCCAGCCCGAGGCTGCTGGCGATCGCGGCGAGGAACCCGGCCCGGAACGCGTCCCCGGCGCCGGTTGTCTCCTTCGGCTGCACCGCGACGGCGGGGACCGACAGCGGCGGCTCTCCGGCCCGGTCCACCCGGGTCCCGTCCGCTCCCAGGGTGGTCACCCGTACCCCGACCCTGCTGGTGATCTCCGCGGCGGTCCAGCCGGTCTTCTGCTCGGTCAGCGCCGCCTCGTACTCGTTGGCGAACAGGTACTCCGCGCCGTCGAGCAGCGAGCGGACGTCCTCGCCGTCCAGCCGGGCGACCTGCCACGAGGTGTCCGTGGCGAACGGGATGCCCAGCTTGCGGCACTGCGCGGTGAACGCCAGCATCGCCTCCGGGTCGCCCGGCCCGATGAGGATCAGGTCGATGCCGCCCGCCCGCTCGGTCACCGCTGCCAGGTCGATGCTCGCGTCCTCGGCCATCGCCCCGGCGTAGAACGACCCGATGTGGGCGCCGCGGCTGTCCGTCGTGTTCACGAACCTGGCGGTGTGCCGCAGCTCCGACTCCCGGACGCCGCCGGTGTCCACGCCGTGCGCGATCAGCCAGGCGCGGTACTCGCCGAAGTCTGCGCCGACCGATCCCACGAGCAGCGGCCGCAGCCCCAGGCAGCCCAGGCCGAACGCGATGTTCGCGGCCACCCCGCCACGGCGGATCTCCAGGTCGTCCACCAGGAACGACAGAGCGACCTTGTCCAGCTTGTCCGGCATCAGCTGCTCGGCGAAGCTGCCGGGGAACCTCATCAGGTGGTCGGTGGCGATCGAGCCGGTCACCGCTATGCGCACGACAGAGCTCCCGGCGGGAGAAGAGGACTCCAGCAGGCGCCGGTCAGTGGAACGAGTCGCCGCAGGCGCAGGAGCCGCTCGCGTTCGGGTTGTCGATCGTGAAGCCCTGCTTCTCGATCGTGTCCACGAAGTCGATGGTGGCGCCGCTCAGGTACGGGGCGCTCATCTTGTCGGTGACGACGTGCACGCTGCCGAACTCGCTGACCACGTCGCCGTCGATCTCGCGCTCGTCGAAGTACAGCTGGTACTTCAGGCCGGAGCAGCCGCCCGGCTGCACCGCGACACGCAGTCTCAGGTCGTCGCGACCCTCCTGCGCGAGCAGGTTGCTCACCTTGGTCGCTGCCACGTCAGTGAGGACAATTCCCTGCTGCGTGGTCTGGTCCTGAACTGTCATCTACGGTCAGCTCCCGATATCGGCTGGAGCGCCGGGCTCGGCGCGTTTACTGTCGTCGTGTGTCAACGATATGCCGTCGCGTGTCATTCCGCACGGTGCGGTCCGGTCACAGGCCGGGTGCGCCCCAGACCGGGAACCACCGCGACAGATCGGACTCTATCTTGAGGTCGCCCTCGATGGCGCCGCGTACCTCCAGCTCGAGCGCGTTATCCCGGCGCTCGCCAGCTACCGGAGCGAACGGGTAGAACGTGCCGCGCTTGTACAGGTACACGATCGCCAGCTTGCTGCTGGCCGGGCCGGTGAACCCGATGAGCGAGCAGAGCAGCTGCGGGCCGAACCCGGCGTCGGCCAGCGAGGAGTTCACCGCGTGCACGTCCGTGACGAGCGCGTCCAGCTGGTCGGCCGGCCGCCGGATGAGCAGCCAGGTGAAGCCGTAGGAGTCGGTGGACACCTCGACCGGCGGGGCGTCGGCGGCCGCGCCCATCGACAGCAGCTCGCGGACCTCCTTCTCCGTGGCCCGGAACGCGCCGCCCTCCGCGGCGCGGAAGCACACCGATCCGGTGCCGGTCGGGACGAGGTCGGTCGCCGCCTCCAGCGTGATCGCCGCCGAAGGCAGCGCGAACAGCTGGTCCAGGTTGGGCTGGACGGGCTTGGTCCGGCCGAGCAGCGTGTCCAGGAACCCCACTACTACTGGCCCAGCTGCTTGGAGATCTTCTGCAGCTCGGCCAGCCGCCGCTCCAGCGAGGGGTGCGTGGAGAACAGCGTGGACAGGCTCTTGCCGCTGGTGAGCGCCGGCACGAAGTAGAACGCGTTCAGCGCCTCGGCGCCGGACGCCCGCAGGTCCTTGGTCGGGATCTGCGCGATCGTGCCGCTGACCTTCTGCAGCGCGCTGGCCAGCTTGGACGGCTGGCCGGTAAGCAGGGCGCCGGACCGGTCCGCCGCCAGCTCGCGGTACCGGGACAGCAGCCTGATCAGCAGGAAGCTGATCGCGTAGACCACGATGCTGACCAGCATGATGATGAGCAGGATCGGCAGCGCCTGCTGATTGTTGTTGTTGTTGTTGCTGCGACCGCCGCCGCCGAACAGCTCGCCGTAGAACGAGAACCGCACCAGCAGCGCGGCGATGATGCCGAGGAACGAGGCGATCGTCATCACGGCCACGTCCTTGTGCGCCACGTGCGACATCTCGTGCGCGAGCACGCCCTCGAGCTCCTCGCGGTCCAGCCTCGCCAGCAGGCCCTCGGTCACGCACAGGACAGCTGTCTTGCTGTTGCGGCCGGTCGCGAACGCGTTCGGCAGGTTGGTGGGAGAGATCGCGATCCGCGGCTTCGGCATGTCGGCGAGGGCGCAGATCCGGTTAACGACGCCGTGCAGCTCGGGTGCCTGCTGCGGCGTGACCTCGCGGGCGCCGGCGGTCCGCAGCGCGATCTTGTCAGACCAGTAGAAGGACCCGAACGCCAGGCCGAGGCCGAGCAGGACCGGGAAAAAGACGATCGCTGCGCCGCCTGCCTTGACGGCGGTCAGGATGCCCACGAGAGCGGCGACGAAGCCGACGAAGACCAGCCCGAGCAGGAACATGGTCAAAGTCATCCGCGCCGTAAGTCCCCGATCTGGGGCATATCGGGTGCGCGCCATCGCGTGCCTTTCGTTTCATGCCGGCGGCCTGAGGCCTGACCGGCCTGGCCTACCTGGGTCGTGCAACTCCAGTTTCGCCCATCAGGGCGCCTGGTCTATCCATCGGACAGGTCTATCCGTCAACGCTGCGGAAACCCTGACTGTTCCCTGGCTGTCTGCTGACCAGCCGGGCCAGGAACCGGCCGGATTCCCGCCGTGACGTGCGTTTTTCCAGCCGAACGGCGCTGCCCCGGCGGTGCCGGTAACGGCGGCCGGTCAGCCCGGGATCAGGCCCTCGTCGGTGAGCATCTTACGGACTTCCTCGACGGTGGCGTCCTCGTGCGGGATGATCACGTCCGAGGGCTCCAGGCTGTCCGGCGGCAGCGGCGTGCCCTGGCGGGCACGCGCGAGCAGCGCGGTCAGCGCCCGGGCGAGCGCCGCCTGGTCGTTGCGCTCGACGGCGGCCTCGACGTCAGCGTCGAGGGCGTGCAGCTCCGCGGCGGCGGCATCGTCAACCCTGAGCTGCCCCTCTCCCAGGATGCGGACGATCATGCCCCGTCATCCCCCTTGGGCGGCTCGCCGGCCTCGCTGGCGCTGGCCGCGGCGGGCTGGCCCGCAGCCGGACGGCCCGCGCCGTCGGCCGCCGCGCCGTCGGCCGCCGCGCCGATCTCCTTCGGCGCCTCGCCCGGGGCGAGCTCGCCCTTGAGCCGCTCGAGCTCGAGGTCGATCGAGGTGCCCGCGCCCATCCGGTCCAGCTCGGCCTGGATGTCGTCGCGCGGCATCCCGGACGCGTCCTCGAGCGCGCCGGAGGCGAGCAGCTCGTCGATCGCACCGGCCCTGGCCTGCATCTGGGCGGTCTTGTCCTCGGCGCGCTGGATCGCCATGCCGACGTCGCCCATCTCCTCGGAGATGCCGGAGAACGCCTCGTTGATCCGGGTCTGAGCCTCCGCGGCGGTGTAGGTGGCCTTGATGGTCTCCTTCCTGGTGCGGAAGGTGTCCACCTTGACCTGCAGCCGCTGCGAGGCGAGGGTCAGCTTCTCCTCTTCTCCCTGCAGCTGCGCATACTGCGCCTGCAGATCGGCCAGCTGGCCCTGCGCCGATGACCGGCGGGTCAGCGCCTCTCGCGCCAGATCCTCGCGCCCGGCGCCGAGCGCGTCCCGCGCCTGCTTCTCGAGCTTGCCGGACTGCTGGTTGATCGTGTTCATCTGCAGTTCGATGCGCTTGCGCGAGGTGGCCACGTCGGCAACGCCGCGGCGGACCTTCTGCAGCATCTCGAGCTGCCTCTGGTAGGAGTAGTCCAGGGTTTCCCGGGGATCCTCCATCCGGTCCAGGGCCTTGTTGGCCTTGGACTTGAAGATGAGCGAAACCCTCTTCATCACGCTCATAGGCGCGTACGTCCCCTTCATGCTGACGCCGCCGCCGCGCCGCGTTGCGCGCAGCCCCAGACAGGCGCCTCGCGGTGAGCGTCGGCTGTTTACCGCCGGCTGGTCAATGGCCAGCCTACGCGGTTTTCCGGGTGCGAGTCATCACCGGTCAGGCGAGTCACCCGCCGCGGGGACACCGCGCATCCCGCGCCGGCCAGCGGCCGGCTGCGGGGTGCCGGCGGGGCCTTCCGCCCGGTTAAGCTAGGTGCGTGTTCCGACGTCGCGACGCCGGGCCAGGCGGTGCCGTCAACGAGACGGACGGAGCCGACCCCGGTACCACTGAAACCGGCCGCAATGCCGTCACACCGGCCAAGGGCCTGCCCACGCCCAAGCGCAGCGAGGCCGAGCGCAGGCGGCGGCAGCCGTACTCCGCGCCGGCTAGCAGGAAGGCCGCCGCCGGCCAGTCACGCGGCAGGGACAAGGCTGAGCGCGCGCGCAAGTACGAGGCGATGAAGCGCGGCGAGGAGTGGGCGATGCCGCCCCGGGACAAGGGGCCGGTCAAGGCGCTGACCCGCGACTACGTGGACTCGCGGCGCAGGATCAGCGAGTTCTACATGTACATCCTGGTGCTGCTCTTCGTCCTGCTGCTGTTCAAGAACGCGGCGACGGCGGCGATCGTGTACCCGGTGGTCCTCCTGCTCGTCGTGGTCATGGTGGTGGAGGGGATGATGACGTCCCGCGGCGTGAAGAAGCTGGCCGCGCAGCGGTTCCCCGCCGAGAGCACCCGCGGCATCACCCGGTACGCGATCATGCGCTCGCTGCAAATCCGCCGGGCTCCGGATGCCCGCCCCCCGGGTCGGGCCCGGCGGCAAGGTCTGACCCTGCCCGGCCCGCCGGGGCCGGATCCCGGCCGTTAGGGTCGGGTCCATGGAACATCGTCATCTCGGCCGCAGCGGCGTCAAGGTCAGCGAGATCGCGTACGGCAACTGGATCACCCACGGCTCCCAGGTCGAGGAGGACGCGGCGCGGGCGTGCGTGGCCGCCGCGCTCGACGAGGGCATCACCACCTTCGACACGGCCGACGTATACGCCGGCACCCGGGCCGAAGAGGTGCTCGGCCGCGCCCTGCAGGGCATCCGCCGTGAGTCCGTCGAGATCTGCACCAAGGTGTACTGGCCCACCGGCGGGGGCCCGAACGACCGCGGCCTGTCCCGCAAGCACATCATGGAGTCGGTCAACGGCTCGCTGCGGCGGCTGCGGACCGACTACCTGGACCTGTACCAGGCGCACCGCTACGACCACGAGACGCCGCTGGAGGAGACCCTCCGCGCCTTCAACGACCTGGTCCGCCAAGGCAAGGTGCTCTACCTCGGGGTGTCCGAATGGCGCGCGGAGCAGATCGCCGACGCGGTCCGGATCGCCGACGAGATGGGCCTGGACCGGATCGTGTCCAACCAGCCGCAGTACAACATGATCTGGCGGGTGATCGAGTCTGAGATCGTGCCGCTGTGCGACAAGGAAGGCATCGGCCAGATCGTCTGGTCGCCGATCGCGCAGGGCGTGCTCACCGGCAAGTACCGGCCGGGCCAGGCGCCGCCGGAGGGCACCCGGGCGACCGACCCGGCCGGGTCCGGGTTCATCCAGAACTACCTGCGGGACGACGTGCTGAGCCGGGTCGAGCAGCTCGGCGCGGTCGCCGCGGAAGCCGGGCTGTCACTGCCCCAGCTCGCGGTCGCCTGGACGCTGCAGAACCCGAACGTCTCCGCGGCGATCATCGGCGCGACCAGGCCGGAGCAGGTGCGGGAGAACGTCAAGGCCTCCGGCGTCGTGCTCGACCAGGCGGTGATGCGCCGGATCGACGAGATACTCGGGCCGGTGATCGTGCGGGACCCGGCGCGGACGAGCAGCCCCGAGCGCCGGCCCTAGCCGGGCGCGGGCCGTCAGGGCGGCCGCGGGGCCCTATGCCCCCAGGTCAGTCCGCCGGGTCAGTCCGCCGGGTCAGTCCGCCGGGTCAGTCCGCCGGGTCAGTCCGCCGGGTCAGTCCGCCGGGTCAGTCCGCCGGGTCAGTCCGCCGGGTCAGTCCCCCGGGCTCAGGCTCATCGGGCCGTACTCGGTGCGCTCGTCCTCGAGCAGCGTCACCTGGTCCACGCCGGCCTCCAGCAGGCCCCGCCAGTTCTCGCCGAGCCAGCTCTCCGCGTCTGACTGGCTGGGGAAGGTCTCCGCCGGGAGGCCGCGGGCGGTGAGCACCGTCCCGTCTGCCTTCTCAAGCTGCCACGTCCAGGCCATGACCGCTCAACATACACGTCCTGGCCGCCGCAGCGGCCGCGAACCCGGCTCACCCGGCCGACACTGAACCTTTCCCATCCGCCGGTCCGCCGGGCCAGGCCCAGGGGAACACGTCCCACGGTCCAGGCCCAGCCTGGCGTTGAGTAGCAGCGCGATGCTCAGCCCGAACAGGACGAGCCCCCCGTACAGGCTGGCCAGCCTCCTGGCCGCCGGGGGCTGAGGAGCCACCCCGCGCAGCCACACAGGCCCCCTGCGCCGCAACCACGCGGGAGCATTCATGATCGCGAAGACTGTGCACGTGGTACCACGTCCAACTCTTCATGATCATGGGCGAGGTGGGCTGGCGCCGCCCCGCAGGCGCCCAGCCCGTGCACCCACACAGGCACCAGACGCGTCAGCCACACAGGCCACATCCCGCGCAGCGCAGCGGCGCCATCGGTTACGACGGAGCGTTTGATAGGTGATAGCAGACTAAACGCTCCATTGTGAGCGGCGGCGGGCGCAGCGGTGGCCGTCGCGGCGGATGGTTGACACGTCAACTGACGCTACGCCGCACTTAGTAGACGTGTCAACTAGATGCTAGGGTGCAGACGTGACCCAACCCCGGTGGCTCAGCCCGGCGCAGGCCCGGGCCTGGCTCGGATACCGCCGGATGCGCGCGCTGCTCGACCTGCAGGTCAGCCGGGACCTCGCGAAGGACTCCGGCCTCTCCGACGCGGACTACGACGTGCTGTCCAACGTGTCGGAATCGGCCGGGCACAGCATGCGGCTCGGCGACCTGGCGGCGCACATGCTCTGGTCGAAGAGCCGGCTTTCCCATCACGTCGCCCGGATGGAGCGGCGCGGCCTGGTCGCGCGCAAGGACTGCCCGTCGGACGGCCGCGGCGCGATCCTCACCCTCACCGAGGCCGGCTTGCGGGCGATCGCGACAGCGGCACCCGCGCACGTCGAGTCGGTGCGCAGGCACTTCGTCGACCTGCTGACCGGCGAGCAGATCCAGGTGCTCGGTGACCTGACCGAGACCGTTCTCGCCCACCTGGGCAGCGTCCCGGACCAACCGGGCGCCGGCCGCCGCGGACCAGAGGAACCTAGTCCGCCCCGCGGAGCAACAGCCGGCCTGGATACGGCGGAGTAGTGGATGCGGGCTGAGCTGAGCCAGACGGCGGGGACCTCGGCCCGGACCCGGCCGAGCAGCAGCGCATCGGCCGAGCTGCCCGGGTGCGGTCGTCCGGCGCGGCCAGGACCCGAGGGGCGGCGCATGCGGGCTGAGCTGAGCCAGACGGCGGGGACATCTCGGCCAGGACCCGGCCGAGCAGCAGCGCATCGGCCGAGCTGCCCGGTGCGGTCGTCCCGCGCGGCCAGGACCCGAGGGGCGGCGCATGCGGGCTCAGCTGAGCCAGACGGCGGGGACACCTCGGCCCGGACCCGGCCGAGCAGCAGCGCATCGGCCGAGCTGCCCGGTGCGGTCGTCCCGCGCGGCCAGGATTCGAGGGGCGGCGCATGCGGGCTGAGCTGATGGGGACCGGGGGGCCGGAGGGCTGGCCGCAGCCGGGCTGCCGGTGCGCCTCCTGCCGCCGGGCCGGAGCCGCCGACGGGGCCCGGGCCGCCGACGGGGGCGGCCGGCGCGCGGCCGGCGTGCTCGTGGACGGGGTGCTGCGGCTGGGCTGCGGGCACGCGCCTCTCCCCCGCCCTAGGTACGCGATCGAGTGCATCCCCGGCGGCTGGGACATCACCGGGCCCTCCGGCCGGCTGCTGTGCAGCGACGGCTCTGGCGGCGTGCCCGACCCGCCGCCGGGCGCCGGCCGGTACGACATCGCGCTGCTCGACCTGCTCTCCGGCCCCGCGCAGCTGGGCCTGCTGCGGCGGCGCGGGCTGGTGACCGGCGAGACCGCTGTGGCGGTTATCTACGCCGATCACCGGGTCAGCTCGCCGGCCGAGCTCGCCCGGCGCTGCGGGCTGTGGGGCGTGACGCTCGCGGCCGACGGCGACGTGATCACCGCGCCTGGCCACCACGTGCGGGTCCCGCCGGTTTCCCGGACGCTGGTGCTTGGCGGAGCCCGTTCGGGAAAATCTGCCGAGGCCGAGCTGCGGCTCGCCGCGGAGCCACGGGTCAGGTACGTCGCGCCGGGGCGCCCCGCCGGCGGCGACGCGGACTGGGCGGCCCGGGTGGCGGCACACCGGGCGCGCCGTCCCCCCTGGTGGCAGACGGCGGAGACCACGGATGTGGCGGCGGAGCTCGGCCGGGCCGATGGCGCGGTCCTCATCGACGGCGTGGGCGGCTGGCTGGCCGGAATGATGGACGCGTGCGGGTCCTGGTCCGGAGGGCCGGACGGCGGGCTGGAGCGCCGGATCGATGACCTGATCGGCGCGTGGCGGGACTGCCGGGCCCGGGTCGTCGCGGTGAGCGAGGAAACAGGGCTGGGCGTCATCCCGGCGACGAGCGCCTGCGGCTGTTCCGGGACCAGCTGGGCACCCTGAACCAGCGGCTGGCCGCCGAATCAGACGAAACGGTCCTCGTGGTAGCGGGCCGGGTGGTGAGCCTGCCAGGCTAACGGCAGGGATCCCCGCACGGGGGGTCGCTGAACTGTTAAGTTTTTAACGCTGCTGCCGTTCGCTACGGGAAGGGTCACTGTCCCGATCCGGGACGGGGTGAACAGACATGACGCGGATCGTCGTCATTGGTGACCTCATGACTGACACGGTCGCGCATGCGACCCTGCCCCTGGCCAGGGGGAGCGACACCCCGGCCACGGTCACCATGCACGGCGGGGGCGCGGGGGCCAACATAGCGGCCTGGCTGGCCGTCAACGGGGCCGAGGTCGCCTTCGTGGGACGGCGCGGGTCGGATATCGCGGGCCGGAACCGGGACATGGAGCTCATGGGGTACGGCGTCGATGCCCGCCTCGTGATGGACCCGGAACGGCCGACCGGAACCTGCGTGGTCATGGTGACGCACAAGGGCGACGGGACGATGATGTCCGACCCCGGTGCGAACGCCGCGCTGTCACCCGACGACCTGCCCAAGGACCTGTTCACGCCCGGCAGCCACCTGCACGTGTCGGGGTACACGCTGCTCAACCCGGGCTCCCGGCCCGCCGCGCTGGCGGCGTGCCAGCTCGCCTCGCGGGCCGGCATGACGGTATCGGTCAACGCGGCGTCGTCGGCGCCGGTGGAGCGGATCGGCGCCGAGCCGTTCCTGCAGATGAGCAACGGGGCCTCGCTGCTGCTGGTGAACGAGGCCGAGGCAACCGTGCTGACCGGGCGCGATGATCCCGACCAGGCGGCTCGCGTGCTGACCGCCTGGTACCCGCAGGTGGTCGTGAAGCTCGGCGCGGACGGGGCGCTGTTCTACACCAACGGCCGCCCGGAACCCGTGCACGCCCCGGCGGTGCCGGTCGAGCGGATCGTCAACAGGACCGGCGCCGGCGACGCCTTCTGCGCCGGCTTCCTGCCGCCCTGGCTGACCAAGAAGCCGCCGCACGAGGCGCTGGCCAGCGGCTGCCGGCTGGCCGCCCAGGCGCTGGCCATGCTCGGCGCGCGGCCCGCGCTCTGACGTGCCCGACGCCGCCCTGCCCGCCGCCGCCCCGCCTGCCGCCGCCCTGCCTGCCGCCCCCGGCCGGGCAGCCCCCGGCCGGGCAGCTCCCGGCCGGGCAGCCCCTGGCCGGGCAGGCACGTGACCGGCTACCTGGACCGGCTGTTCTCCCTGGACGGGCGGGTCGCCCTGGTGACCGGCGGCAGCTCGGGCATCGGCCGGTCGATCGCCACGGCGCTGGCGCACGCGGGTGCCCGCGTCGTGGTGCTGGCGCGCGGCCAGCGCCAGCTGGACGACACGGTGCGCGAGCTGCGGGCGGCCGGCCGGTCGGCGGTCGCGGTGAGCGCGGACGTCGGCGACCGGGAGGCGCTCGCGGGCGCCGCGGACGCCGCGGCCGGGGAATTCGGCGAGCCCGACATCCTGGTCAACTCGGCCGGGATCAACCTGCGGCCGCCGATGGACCTGCTGACCCTGGCGGACTGGGACCAGACGATGGCGGTGAACCTCACCGCGCCGTTCGCGCTGGGGCAGCGGTTCGGCCCGGGGATGGCGCAGCGGGGCTGGGGGCGGATCATCAACATCGCGTCGCAGCAGGCGGTGCGGGCGTTCGGCAACAGCGGCGGCTACGGCGCGTCCAAGGCCGGGCTGGTCGCGCTGACCCGGTCGCAGTCCGAGGCGTGGGCCTCGCGCGGCGTGTGCTGCAACGCGATCGCGCCGGGCTTCGTGGCCACGCCGCTGACGACTGAGGTGGCGTCGGACCCGGTGCGTTCGGCGGCACTGGCCGCCAGGACCATGACGGGCCGCAACGGCGAGGCGGCCGACTTCGAGGGCGCCGCGGTCTTCCTGGCCAGCCGGGCGAGCGACTACGTGACCGGGCAGGTCATCTTCGTCAACGGCGGCTTCTCGGCCGGCTGACCCCGGGCCGGAGGCTCCCCGGCGACGTGACTGCCGACCGGGGCCCGGGCGCGCCGTGAATGCGGACTTACCTACCACCGGTGGTGGGCCAGGTCACTCGATCAAGGTGAGCGGCGCGGGGCGGCGGGCCGGCACGGGTGGCCGGCGCGGTCCGGGAATGAGGCGCGCCGGAGCCGTTCGGCAGGAATGCCCTTACCCGGCGGCAGAATGGCGTCATGAGCCCACGCAGCACAACGCGCCACGCAACCTCGCGCAACGGAGCCGGCCCGGGCGGCAGCGGCCCGGACGACTTCGAGGAGAACATCGTCGACATCGACGTCGCCGAGGAGATGCGGGCCAGTTACCTCGAGTACGCGTACTCGGTCATCTACCAGCGCGCGCTGCCCGACGCCAGGGACGGGCTGAAGCCGGTGCAGCGCCGCATCCTGTACCAGATGAACGAGATGGGGCTGCGGCCCGACCGCGGCCACGTCAAGTGCGCCCGCGTCGTGGGCGAGGTGATGGGGCGGCTGCACCCGCACAGCGACACCGCGATCTACGACGCGCTGGTGCGGATGGCCGCCCAGCCGATGGTGCTGCGGCTGCCGCTGATCGACGGGCACGGCAACTTCGGCTCGCTGGGCGGCGACGACGCGCCGGCGGCCATGCGGTACACCGAGGCCCGGCTGGCCGCCGCGGCGATGGAGATGGTGGCCTCCATCAACGAGGACACCGTCAACTTCATCCCGAACTACGACGGCACCGAGACGCAGCCGGAGGTGCTCCCGGCCGGGCTGCCGAACCTGCTGGTCAACGGCGCATCGGGGATCGCCGTCGGGATGGCCACGAACATGGCGCCGCACAACCTCGGCGAGGTGATCAGCGCCGCCCGGCACCTGATCGCCAACCCGGATGCCACCCTCGACGAGCTGATGCGCTTCGTGCCCGGCCCGGACCTGCCCACCGGCGGGAAGATCGTCGGCCTGGAGGGGATCCGGGAGGCGTACGCGACCGGCCGCGGCATGTTCCGCACCCGGGCCACAGCGCGGGTGGAGAAGATCACCCCGCGGCGGGACGGGATCGTCGTCACCGAGCTGCCCTACGGGGTCGGCCCGGAGAAGGTCATCACCCGGATCAAGGACCTGGTGCAGGCCAAGAAGCTCAACGGCATCAGCGACCTGAAGGACCTCACCGACCGGCAGCGCGGGCTGCACCTGGTGATCGAGATCCGCAGCGGGTTCCATCCGGAGGCCGTGCTCGCCGAGCTGTACCGGCTGACCCCGATGGAGGAGACGTTCGGCATCAACAACGTGGCGCTGGTGGACGGGCAGCCGCGGGTGCTCGGGCTGCGCGAGCTGCTCGAGATCTACGTCGCGCACCGCATCGAGGTGGTGCGGCGCCGGTCGGAGTTCCGCCGCCGCGTCCGCGAGGACCGGCTGCACCTGGTCAACGGACTGCTCATCGCGCTGCTGAACATCGACGAGGTCATCGCCGTGATCAGGTCGAGCGAGGACTCCGCCGACGCCAAGGCGCGGCTGATCTCGGTGTTCGACCTGTCCGCGGTGCAGGCGCAGTACATCCTGGACACCCCGCTGCGCAGGCTCACCAAGTACGACCGGCTCGAGCTTGACGGCGAGCGGGAGACGCTGCTGCGCGAGATCGCCGAGCTGACCGCGATCCTGGACTCCGGGCAGCGGCTGCGCGAGGTGGTGTCGTCCGAGCTGGCCGAGGTCGCGCACAAGTTCGCCGACCCGCGCCGCACGGTGCTGCTGGAAAGCGGCGGCGCGGCGCTGACCGCGGCGGTACCGCTGGAAGTGGCCGACGACCCGTGCACCGTGCTGCTGTCCTCGGCCGGGCTGCTGGCCCGGTCCGCGAATCCGGATACCGAACGGCCAGAGGCAGGCGCCGGCGTTTCGCCAGGCGGTCAGCGCTCCGCCCACGACGTCATCGTCTCGGCGGTACCCGCCACGGCCCGCGGCACGATCGCGGTGGTGACCTCGGCGGGCCGCCTGATCAAGCTCGGGGTGCTGGAGCTGCCCGCGCTGCCGCCGAGCGCGCACTCGCCCGGCCTGGCCGGCGGGGCGCCGGCGGCTGAGTTCGTCTCGCTTGTGCCTGGTGAGACGGTGGTGGGGCTCGCGACGGTCGAGCCATCCGGGGCCGGGCTGGCTGTGGGCACGGCGGGGGGCGTGGTCAAGCGGGTCACCCCGGACTACCCGCTGACCGCCACCGAGTTCGAGGTGATCGCGCTGCGCGACGGTGACCGGGTGGTCGGGGCGGTCCAGCTGGCCAGCGAGGAGCAGGATCTCGTGTTCGTCACCAGCGACGCGCAGCTGCTGCGGTTCGGGGCGTCCTCGGTCCGGCCGCAGGGCCGGTCGGCCGGCGGGATCGCCGGCATCCGGCTGTCCCGCGGCGCGTCGGTGATCTGGTTCGGCGCCGCGGGCCCGTTCGCCGATGGCGCGTCGGACGACTGGCTGGCCGACGGCGGCAGGCCGGCGTGGTCGTGACGGTCGCCGGGAGCGCGGGCGCGCTGCCCGGGACGGCGGCGGGCACGGTGAAGGTGAGCCCGTACGGCGAGTTCCCGGCCAAGGGGCGGGCGACCGGCGGGGTGCGCTGCCACCGGTTCCTGCGCGGCGAGGACGTGCTGGTGCTCGCCTGGGCCGGTCCTGCGCCTGCGCTGGGGGCGACCGAGGCGGGGACGCCGGTGGAGCTGCCGGCCGCCGACGGGCGGCGGGACGGGTCCGGGGTGAAGGTGACGCAGCCGCTGGCCGCGGTCGGGGGGACGGCTCCGCTGCCGGGGTGAGGGTTGGGGTGCCTCGGGAACACTCACTGGGATGGGCGACTGTCGGCTGCGCCGAACGCGCCCATCCCAGTGAGCGCCCCTCAGCGGAGCACCGGCCCCCGCCGCGCGTGCCGCGCTCGCTCGGCAAAGAAAGTTGATGGGCGGTTTGGTGTTCACCGGTGAACACCAAATGCGCCATCAACATCGGGCAGGCACCGCTCGAGCGCGGAAAAGCAGTGGACGGGGGTGGAGGGCAGGGCTCAGGATTGCGGGGTGCAGCTGCGGATTCAGTGTTTGTGCGTGGATACGGGTGACCCGGCCGGGCTGGCGGGGTTCTGGCAGGCGGCGCTGGGGTGGCGGCGGACGTTCGAGGCTGAGGACGAGGTCGTGCTGGAGCCGCCGGAAGGCAGCGCGGAAGACGGCGTCGTTCCGGATCTGCTGTTCCTGCGGGTGCCCGAGGAGAAAGCGGGCAAGAATCGCTTGCATCTGGATTTGCGGCCTGGTGACCAGGGCGCGGAGGTGGCGCGGCTGGAAGGGCTCGGCGCGACCCGCGCCGACGTGGGGCAGGGCCCAGACGTCAGCTGGGTGGTCATGGCTGACCCGGACGGCAACGAGTTCTGCGTGCTCCGGCCGCTGAAGCCCGAGGAACAGGGTGAAGGCTAGCTGAGCGCACGGGCAACAGCGCGCGCCGCACGGGGAAGCAGACGCGGCCTAGCCGGGCGCACGGACAAACAGCGCGCGCCGCACGGGGAACGTGGCCGCCGAGATCGGAAAGCTGCCCGCTCCCAGGAGATAGGTCCGCGCATGCGGCCCGGGCCGGAAGCTTGAGTAATCATGGGTGGCGTGCTGGATCGCCTGGCCCTGCTGCCGCTGCCCGTGTTGCGGGGGGAGCGGGTCATCCTGCGGGCGCCACGCGGATCGGACGTCGATGACCGGATGCGGCATCCGATCGACCCCGAGGAAGAAGACGGCTACGGCTCGTCGTGGCGGCGGGAGTGGGACGGCCGCCGCTATCACACTCGCGAGCACCTGACCGCAGCCCGCACGCCGCTGGAGCCCGGCCATTACCGGTGGGCGGTCGAGCACGACGGCCAGTGCGTGGGCAGCGCCGGCCTTCGCGTGGATCCCGACCAGCATTGCGCGACCTACACGGTGGGCCTGTTCGTCGCCGGTCTGCGCGGGCGGGGGCTGGGCCGTGAGATGACCCGGCTGATCCTGTCCTGGGCGTTCGGCGTCCTGGGTGCGCACCGGGTCGAGCTGGAGGTGCTGGCCAGCAATGGCCGCGCCATCAGGTGCTACCTGGCCTGCGGTTTCCAGCTGGAGGGGACCCGCCGTGAGGCCGGACTGTATCCGGACGGCTGGAAAGACTTCGACCTCATGGGCGTTCTGCAGTCCGAGTACCCGTCCGGCGGCCACGGCCCGGGACAGTGAGGTCTTAGGATCCTGGCGATGCGGCGTGAGTCTTCTACCGTGGTGGTCCTCGCTGGTGAGACAAGCGAGGGACTGCTTACCGAGCTTGGCCGGTCGCCCAACGTCTCGGTCGTCCGCGCGCCCGCGACGGCGGCAGGTCAGCCGGGTACGGAGCCGACCGCGGCGACGCGGCCGGCTTGGGAGCCGGGGGCGCTGGCGATGCGGGAGGCGGCCCGGCGGCATTCGGCGTACGTGATCGTGCCCGACGACCCGCTGGCCGGCGTCGCGGCCGCCTGGCGGGCGATGTGGGACGTGACAAGCGGGCCGGGCGGGGCCGCGGGATTCGAGGATCGCGCCGCGGAGGCGCTGGCGGCCTGGCGGGACAAGCGGTTCGAACTGCCGGACTACTACCTGGTCGTAGCCCCCGCGCAGCCGGACGGCACCGGTGCGGACCTGTACCTGGGCCCGCTGCGGGCCGCGCGGCCGCACCGGGTCGCCGTCGCCGGCGTCGCCGACAGCCCGGGGCAGACCGCCTGCGTGCTGGACGCGCTCAGGTCGCTGGAACACGGGCCGTGGTGGCCGCCGCTCGACGAGCTGATCGACGCAGCCCGCCACTTCTACGCCGGCGGCCTCGCCGAGTCACAGCCGTCTCCGGCTTAGAGCCGCGACAAGCAACGTTCGCCCTGGTCTGTTCTGCGCTCCGTCGTGGCCGGATCCCGGCCGCCGCGCTGCGAAGATCAACGCCCATGATCGAAGTGAGATTGCCTACCACCGGTGGTAGGCGATCTCACTTCGATCTTGAGAAACGATCATGGCCTGCCGTCCGGGGCGACCCATCGTCCGGGCGAACAGAGCTTGTGGTGGCGCTAGATCGCCGGGCCGCTGACCGTTTCGGCGAGCGGCTGGTTGTTCGGGTGGCGGCTACTCGGGGGTCGTGCCGATCCGGAGGCGGTTGCCGTCCGGATCGGACAGGTGGACCTCCCGGCCCCACGGTTGCTCGTGCACCGGGGTGCCGAACTCGCGGGCGACGGCGTCCAGGTCGCTCACGCGGAGGTGCACGAGGGTGTCCGGGCGGGCATCGCCGCGATGCTCGGACAGGAACAGCCGCGCCTGGCCGTCCCGTGCCACGCTCACGAAAGCCGGGAACCCGGGCTCGAAACGGTGCTCCCATTCCTTCGCGTAGCCGAGCCGCTCGTACCAGGCGACCGCCGCAGCGGCGTCGGCGACTCGCAGGACGGGGATCGCTTCCTCGGTCATGGCGCTCCTAGTCTGCCGACCCGGCGCTCAGGGCGAGGGTGCGAACGGCGGGCCTGGCGGGTTGTCGCGCCAGCTGCGCAGGAACCTGGCGGCGCGCTCGCAGGCGCCAGCGAGCGGCCCGGCCGGGTGGCCGAGGGCGTCGAGTATGAGCTCGGTGATCCTGCTCCCGGTCTCGGCGAGGACGTGCGCGGGCGTGGCCGCAGCCGCCGAACGGTAGCCGATCACCGCGCCGGCGTTGCAGACGAAGTCGGGGAGCGCGAGGATGCCCCGCCGGTGCAGGACATCGGCTCCCTGCCTGGTGTAGGGGACATTGGCGGCGGGCGCGACGACCCGGACGGCGGGCGGAAGCGCCTCGGCCAGCTGCTGGCTGATCACTCCCGGCCGGGTCCCGGGAACGATCACGTCGGCGTGCGCGCTGGTGAACAGCAGGCCTGGCGGGCCGACGGGCAGGCCGTAGTGAACGACGCACGCATCGCCGTGTTCGCGGCGCAGCGCGAGCAGCCGCTCGGTATCGAGCCCGGACGGGTCCGCGATGCACCCGGCGAGGGTGGAGACGGCCGCGACCCGGCCGCCGCGGCTGGTGACCTCGGCTGCCACGCCCCCGCCCACCTTGCCGAATCCCTCGATCGCGACCGACCGCCCTTCCCACCCGCCGCCCAGCCGGGCGCGCAGGGCAGTCTCGGCGGCCACCGCGACGCCGTACCCGGTCAGGACGTCCTCGAACGGCACGTCGCCGACCACGGTGCCGATGGCCGCCGGCGCGGCGCGGTGCTCACGCAGCGGCGCGAAGTCATGCTCGAACGTCCCCATGTCCGGCCCGGTCAGGAACCGGCCCGCATCGGTCAGCGGACGGATCTCCGCGCAGTAGCGGGCCATCCGGTCGGCCCGGGCGGACCGGTCAGCCGGGTCACCCACGATGCCGGCCTTCGCACCGCCGACCCGGTCGCCCAGCACCGCGAACTTGTACGTCATCGCCCGGGCCAGCAGCGCCACCTCGGCGACCGTGACATCCGGTGCCAGCCGCGTCCCCCCAGCCGACACAGCCGCCCCCGGAAGATCAAACACGACGAATCCCGGCACCGACTCGAGCATGACAATCTCAGGCTGGACGGCTTCGCTTCTAGCCTCTGGCTGGACTGACATTGCATCTCCGAGAATGCCAAACCCCGCACCCAGGCGTGCCAGAGGGGCACTTACTCGTACGGGTGACGTTCGGCGCGGCCGACAGTCAAACCGTACGGGTGAGTGTCCTCCGGCAGCCGTTCGGAAGGAAATTAAGCGTCGATGCGAGACAGGTCGAGCTCGGCCGCGCCGCCGACGATGAAGTCGCGGCGGGGGGCGACCTCGCTGCCCATGAGCAGGTCGAAGATGTCGGCCGCGGCCGCGGCGTCCTCGATCCTGATCCGGCGCAGGGTGCGCTGGCGCGGATCCATGGTGGTCTCGGCCAGCTGGCTGGCGTCCATCTCGCCGAGGCCCTTGTACCGCTGGACCGGCTCCTTCCAGCGCTGGCCGCGGCGCTCGAGCTCGAGCAGGGTGCGGTTGAGCTCGGGGTCGGAATACGTGTAGCGGTACTTGTCCTGGCCCTTGCGCGGGCTGGACAGCTCGATCCGGTGCAGCGGCGGGACCGCGGCGAAGACGCGCCCGGCGTCCAGCATCGGCCGCAGGTAGCGGTGGAAGAGGGTCAGCAGCAGGCAGCGGATGTGCGCGCCGTCCACGTCCGCGTCGGCCATGAAGATGACGCGCTGGTAGCGGGCCGCGTCCAGGTCGAACGCCGCCCCGAAGCCGGCCCCGATGACCTGGATGATAGACGCGCATTCGGCGTTCTTCAGCATGTCGGCGAGGGAGGACTTCTGTACGTTCAGGATCTTGCCCCGGATCGGCAGCAGGGCCTGGAACTCGGAGTTCCTGGCTAGTTTCGCCGTGCCGAGCGCCGAGTCGCCCTCGACGATGAACAGCTCGCTGCGGTCGTCCGCCGTCCGGCAGTCGGCCAGCTTGGCTGGCAGCGCCGAGCTCGCGAGCGCGGTCTTGCGGCGCTGGTTCTCCCGGTGCTCGCGGGCGGAGATGCGCGTCTTGGCGGCCGCCACGATCTTGTCGAGTACGGCGCGGGCCTGCGCCTTGGCGCCGCGCGGCGGCGACTCGAAGTAGGCCCTCAGCTCCGACGCGATCACCTGCGCCACGATCCTGGAGGCCGCCGGGGTGCCGAGCACCTCCTTGGTCTGCCCCTCGAACTGCGGCTCGGGGACCCGCACGGCGATGACCGCGGTCAGCCCCTCGAGCACGTCTTCCTTGATCACCGGTTCGTCGCCGTTCCGCAGCAGCCGGGACGCCCGTAGCTGCTCGTTCAGCGTCCGGACCAGGGCACGCTCGAAGCCGGACACGTGGGTGCCGCCCTTGGGGGTGGCGATCACGTTGACGAACGAGCGGGTGGTGGTCTCGTAGCCGCTCCCCCACTGCAGGGCGACGTCCACGGTCAGCTCGCGTTCCACGTCCGCCGGGGTCATGTGGCCCTGCTCGTCCAGCACGGGCACGGTCTCGGTGAACTGGCCGCTGCCCTGCAGCCGCAGCACCTCGGTCACCGGC
This sequence comes from uncultured Actinomycetes bacterium, assembly GCA_963697445.1. Taxonomy (GTDB): domain Bacteria; phylum Actinomycetota; class Actinomycetes; order Streptosporangiales; family Streptosporangiaceae; genus PALSA-505. Next base: position 179,303 of record CAVOOC010000018.1, on the reverse strand, counting down.
TCGCCCGAGCCCAGGTGCGCGCAGAACTCGCTGATGCCGCCGTCGAAGGAGAACTCGGCCTCCTTGGGCGGGCCGTCCGGCTGGCTCTCGTCGCGGATCCGGATCATGAGCCCGGGGACGAGGTAGGCGGTCTGCCGGGCCCGCTCGATCAGCGCGTCGAAGGTGAACTCGGAGTCGCGCACGAACACCTGCGGGTCGGGCCAGAACCGGCTCCTGGTGCCCGTCACCCGCTTGGCGACGCGGCGCTCCTTGCGCAGCCCGGAGGCGGCCGTGAACGGGGCGTCCGGGCCCGGGCCGGCGAACACGCCGGGGACGCCGCGCCGGAAGCTCGCCGCCCAGGTGTGGCCCTCCCGGTCTATCTCCACGTCGAACCGGGCGGACAGCGCGTTGACGACGGACGCCCCCACGCCGTGCAGGCCGCCGGAGGCGGTATACGAGCCGCCGCCGAACTTGCCGCCCGCGTGCAGCCGGGTCATCACCAGCTCCACGCCGGTCAGCCCGGTCTTGGGCTCGACGTTCACGGGTATGCCGCGGCCCTCGTCGCGGATCTCCGCCGAGCCGTCGGCGTGCAGCACGACCTCGACGCGCGCGCCGTGGCCGCCCAGCGCCTCGTCCACTGAGTTGTCGATGATCTCCCACAGGCAGTGCAGCAGGCCGCGGCTGTCGGTGGACCCGATGTACATGCCGGGCCGCTTGCGGACGGCCTCCAGGCCCTCGAGGACGGAGAGGTGGCGGGCCGTGTAGCCGTCGCCCGGATGCGGCTCCCGGGACGGGAGCGCGCCAGCGCGAGCGGCACTGGTGGCAGTCACGACGGCACTCCTCCGGCGACAGGCGGGTGGCGGGCCACCCGGGCGAACACACCGCAGACTAGCCCGCCGCGGGCCGTGCCGTGTGCAGCCACGCCGGAAGACATACCCGGCCTACCAGCCGCGACCTGGGATAATATTCGCGATACAGTAGAGATGCTCACGACAGCAGATGCAGGGATGGGGGCCAGCGGGAGATGGACGGGCCCCGGACGCCGATGGGGAAGACCAGCCGCGCGGACGCGCTGGATGACGGGGGGTTTCGCTTATGGCGTATGTCGCGTCATAGGGAAGGCCGGCGCCCGTTTGAGCGTTGTGCATGGCAGAGCAGGTAGCAGTGACCATCGCCGGCCGGATGCATATGCCGGAGGCATGAGGCGAGGAGCGACGTTGACAGGAGCAATAGCCCCAGCCAAGCCCCTAACCGCCGTGGACGTGTGTGACCGCTGCGGGGCACGGGCTTATGTCCGAGTACTGCTTCAGGGATCCGCAGAGCTCCTCTTCTGCGCGCACCACGCCCGTCAGCACGCCGACGCGCTGGCAAAGGTCGCGGTTGAGATACAGGACGAGACCAACCTCCTGGTGAGTCCCCCCAAGGACAAGGACGCTGGCTCGGAGAACTAAAAGCCCCCCGGCAGTCAGTACAGCAAAGGAGCCGCGCGCTGCTTCAGCGCGCGGCTCCTCGCTTGCCCTGCAATAGGGGAGGTGGCCCGGGTCAGTCCAGGTAATCGCGCAGCACCTGGGACCGGGAGGGGTGCCGTAGCTTCGACATCGTCTTGGACTCGATCTGCCTGATCCGCTCCCTGGTGACCCCGTACACCTTGCCGATCTCGTCGAGGGTCTTGGGCTGCCCGTCGGTCAGCCCGAATCGCATGGACACCACGCCGGCCTCGCGCTCGGACAGGGTGTCGAGCACCGAGTGCAGCTGCTCCTGCAGCAGCGTGAAGCTGACCGCCTCGCCCGGCTGGATGGCCTCCGAGTCCTCGATCAGGTCGCCGAACTCGCTGTCGCCGTCCTCGCCGAGCGGTGTGTGCAGGGAGATCGGCTCGCGGCCGTATTTCTGCACCTCGATGACCTTCTCCGGGGTCATGTCCAGCTCGGCCGCCAGTTCCTCGGGGGTCGGCTCCCGGCCCAGGTCCTGCAGCATCTGGCGCTGCACCCGGGCAAGCTTGTTGATGACCTCCACCATGTGCACCGGAATCCGGATGGTCCGGGCCTGATCGGCCATCGCGCGCGTGATGGCCTGCCGGATCCACCAGGTGGCGTACGTGGAGAACTTGTAGCCCTTCGTGTAGTCGAACTTCTCCACCGCGCGGATCAGCCCGAGGTTGCCTTCCTGGATCAGGTCCAGGAACAGCATGCCGCGGCCGGTATACCGCTTGGCGAGCGAGACGACCAGCCGGAGGTTGGCCTCGAGCAGGTGATTCTTGGCCCTGCGGCCATCCGAGGCGATCCACTCGAGATCCAGGCACTCGTCCGAGCCGGGCGCCGCCCGCGTCTCGGCCAGCTTCTCCTCGGCGAACAGCCCGGCCTCGATCCGCTTGGCGAGCTCGACCTCCTGCTCGGCGTTGAGCAGCGGGACCTTGCCGATCTGCTTGAGGTAGTCCTTCACCGGGTCGGCGGTAGCCCCGGCCGCGGCTACCTGCGCGGCAGGCAGGTCGTCGTCGTCGTCACCGTAGACGAAGACGTCCTCGTCAGCCTCGTCCGCGGCCGCCGGTGCCGTCTTGCCTGCCGCCGGCACCACGGCGCCCGCAGGCTGCCCGGTCTCCGGGACGGCATCGTCCGCCGCATCGGCCTCGTCGTCGGCTACGTCGGCGGCCGGATCGATGACGTCGTCGTCGGCCAGGTCCGCTTCGTCGAGCGCCTCGTCGATCCCCACGTCCACGTCAACCTCGACGTCGACGACCGCGATATCGACGACCGCATCGAGGTCAGCCGGATGATCCAGGCTGTCCATCGCCAGTTCGCTTTCCGCGGTGTCCTGCACCCAGGTCTCCATCTCCTGCGCTCCAGAGGCTTCGGCCGACTCAGCGGCCGTCGTCTCCTTCCCGGCGCTCTGCTTCCCGTTAGCGGACTTCTTGCCTGCGGTCCGGCCGTCAGGGCCGGGATGTCGCCGCGTGCCGCCGCCTGCGGAGCCGTTCTCCTGCGGGCCGGCGCCAGCATCGCGGGCCGTCTGACCGGCCCGCTGCTTCCTCGCCGCGGAGTTGGCAGCGCTCACCATCGCCACCCCTTCCTTCGCCGGACGGCGGCCGGGCGCGCCCGGCTGGGCGAACTAGCAGGCGACACAGACACTCTCCTGCGCACGTATTGCGAGAACGGACCCTACTGCCAGGCCCCGGCTGCTGGGGTCATGCCAGAAGGCGAACCGGCGCCACGACTCAGCGCCGATGCATGCTACCCGCCTCCTGATCACCACCTTAGGCGGACTCCAGGAGTGACTTGGACAACCAGACCCATCATCACTCCCTTCCCCCGTCGCGCTCGGGCGAGTGCAAGACCAGCACGGTGACATCGTCATCCTGTTCATATCCGGCCAGCATCCGGTCAACCAGGTACTCGAGAAGGCGGTCGGGATGTCCGATCACCTCCGGTGCAGCCTGGCCGGCGACCGCGAGCAGTTCGTCCAGACCGGCGTCGAGTCCGCGGGTGCGGTTCTCCACTAGTCCATCGGAGTAAAACACCACGGTGTTGCCGCGCGGGAGCGAGAAAGAATGCTGCTGGCGCGGACTCGCCCAGCCGAGCGGGGTGCCCGCCTCGATCGTCTCGAGCGTCGGCGGCCCGTCCGGGCGCAGCCGCAGCGGCGGCAGGTGGCCGGCGTTGCCGGCCAGCCCTTCCCCGGTTGCCGGGTCGATGACCAGGTAGGCGACCGTTGTCACCTGCTCGTCGAGCTCGGTCGCGCTGAACAGGCGGTCCAGCCCGGCAAGCACGGCCGCCGGCCGCGGATCCGTCAGCGCGAGGGCACGCAGCGCGTTCCGCACCCGGCCCATTCCGGCGGCAGCGGTCAGGCCCTTACCCATGACGTCGCCCGCCGCGATGGCCAGCCGCCCGTCCGGCAGCTTGAACGCGTCATACCAGTCGCCGCCGATCTCCATGTTCCTGGTGACCGGCAGGTACCGTGCCTCGAGGATCATCCCGGGGACGGTCGGCAGCCGGTCCGGCAGCAGGCTGCGCTGCAGCGTCTCCGCCGTGGTGTGCTCGCGCTCGAACAGGGACGCGCGCTCCACCGCGAGCGCGCACTGACCGGCCAGTGCCTCGAGGAACACCCTTTCCTCTTCGGTGATCCGCCTCGGCCTGGTGAAGGAGAACCTGATCGCGCCGAGCGGCGCGCCCGCGGCGAGCAGCGGCAGCCCCACCCAGGCCTGCTCGTCGCTGTGCTTGAGGTAAAGGTCAACGTTCGCGTCGGGCTCGAACAGCCTGCGCAGCGCGTCCGGGCTCTCCACCAGCACCGGCCGCCTGCTGGTGATCGCCGCGGTGATCACGCTGGGCGCATCCAGCGGCAGCTCGCCGGCCGGGCCGCCCGGGTTGACGGTGCGCAGCCGCAGCCCTTCCGGATCGAGCAGCGCGACCGCCGACCGCTCGGCGCCGACCGCGGACCGCCCCACCTCGGTGATCACTTCGACGACCTGCTCCACCGTGAGCGCCTCGGCGAGCATCGACGTGGCCTGCTGCAGCCTGGCCGTGCGCAGGGCCGCGGCGGACAGCTGCTCGGTGAGCCGCCCGCGCATCTCCTCGGCCTCACGCTGACCGGTGACGTCCGTGCTCGCGCCCACCCACTCGATGATCGTCCCGGCCCGCTCGATCGGGACGGCGCGCACGTCGTAGTGCCGGTACGCACCGGCCTTCGTCCGCACCCGGTAGCGGCTGTCGAAGGACCGGCCGGAACGGACGCAGTCCCGCCAGGCGGTCTCTACCCGGTCCCTGTCCTCGCGGTGAATGGCGTCCAGCCATCCGTTGCCCAGGTACTCCTCGAGCGACTGGCCGGTGATCCAGCGCCACTCGGGTGAGTCCTCCGATATCTCCCCGGTCGGCGCCGCCACCCAGACCACCTGCGCGCCTGCCTGCACGAGCGAGCGGTACCTGGCCTCGCTGCGCCGGACCGCCTCCGCCGACTGCTGCCGGTCGGTGATGTCGGCCGCGATCAGCACCACGCCGGTAATGTTCGTCTCGCCGTCGTGGCTGGGGAACCAGGAGAAGGCCCAGTGCCGCTCGCGGCCAGGCACGGGCTCCGCGGTGCGCGCCGCGGGGACCGCAGCCGCCGCTGCCGCCGCAGCCACGCCCACGACGGGCTGATCGGCCTCGAGAATGGGCTGATCGTCGGCCAGCACCCGGCGCAGGGCCGCCTCGGCCCGCGCTCCGAGCGCGGCCGACCAGACCTCCGATGGCGTGCGGCCAAGGTGGTCTTCCTGGCGCAACCCGTGCAGCCGGGCCAGCGTCCGGTTGATACGGCGGAACCGCAGGTCAGTGCCGAAAAACGCGAACCCGATCGGGGCCTCGCGAAGGAGCGTGTCGAGAAGGGCGGAGTCTGACACCCCCAGGCCGGACACCCGCGGCTCAGGCACGGACGTGTCTGTACTCATCCGTTGCCACCGCGTCGCATTCGGGCGCCTGACATGGGGCGGCTCCTTCCTGCACTTTGCCAACACAAGCAGGCTAGCGGCCAGAAGCCCCCGCCGGTAATCATTCGGCCGGCCCGGTAGCCGTGCAGGCGGGGCGGGAAGCCGACGCCGGCCTGCCCGGTAGCCGGCGCCGGCCGCCGTCTGGCGGGCGGTTCGATGCGCGGTCCGAGGGGCGGTTCGATGGGAACGGCGAGAATCATCCGGTGACATCGCGGTTGCGCGTAGCATCGGTGCGAGCCGATCTGAGAGGCTGTGCAAGTGAACCCGCAGAGCCGACCGCGTAGCCAGCCCCCCGGCGGGCCGGGTCACGGAACGGAACGACCCGGATCCCCTGAGTCACCGCCAGCGGCGCTTTTCGCCGAGATGCTGCGCGCGGCCAGGGAACTGCTTGCCGTGCGGAGCCCGCTCGACGCCGAACTGCTGGTGAGCGAGATGCTCGGCACCTGGTGGGGCCCGAGGCCCCGGCGGGTCGGCCTGCGCGGGCACGCGGGGATAGAAGAGCTTGTCGGCGAAGGCCTGGTCGGGTACGCGGCGCAGCAGGCCACCCCGGCCGGGCTCGCCCTGCTCTCCGGCATCGCCTGCCTCGGCACCGCGGCCCAGGCGGCCATGGCCGAGCGGGCCGCGCTCGAGCTGATCGAGCGGGGCGTGGCCCGGCCGCGCTGGGCCGAACACCTCGGCGCCGTGACATCCGGCGACTGTTACCTCAACTCCGACGCCTACGGCGACCGGGACGAGGTGGTCTGCGTGTTCAGCTACGCGGGCGAGGAACCGCACGCGCTCGTCGCGGTCGTGGACTACAACGCGGGCGGCCTGCTCCGGGACGGCTGGGTGACCGCTCAGGTCGGCAAGCTGCTCGACCAGTGCCGCCAGATTCACGGCGGGGAGTCGGGTGCCGGCGGCTCGTTCGGCCCGCTCGACCCGCCGCAGGCCAGGCGGATGCTCGCCAGGGCGCTGCGGGTCACCCAGGACAGCGCCGACCCCCCGGTCAGCGAGTCCTTCCCGTCCTATCACGCGTTCATCAGGGCGAGGATCCGCACCCTGCCGCCGCGCGGCGGCGAGCAGGGCCGGGGCGGTGAGCAGGGCCGGGCCGGCGCGGCCGGCACCGCGGAACGGGCCAACCGCCGCCCGTGGAGCGCGGACCGCAGGGCCATGCTGGTGGCCGAGTTCCTCGCCTCGGACGAGGCAGAGGACCTGTCGGACCGGAGATCCGCCAGCCACTGCGCCGATCACATCGTCGCGTACGGCTGCGACCGGGACTTCGGGCGTCCGCTGCGGATGAGCCCGGTGAAGGCCGACACGTTCCTGCTCGACTGGCTGCCGCGCAAGGTCATGCTGTCGGCTGCCGAGCAGGAGGCCATCCCGCACGTGCTCGCGGCCTGGACGCGGTGGGCGGGAAGGCGCAGCGGCCTCAGCAAGCAGGCGATCGCGCAGACGCTTGACGCGGTCTTCGACTCGACGGAGAAGTTCGCCGCCGCCTACCGGGATCCGGCCTCGTTCGGCCTCGATTCCGCGCTGGTCTCCCGGCTGCTGCCGGACGCCGACCTGGAGGCGCTGCCCCGCCGGGCGTTCGCCTTCCCGCTGCTGAGCGGCTGGTACGGGGGCGTGGACCTGGGCACCCTCGATCCGGCCGATCCGGCCGACCGCCGGATCCTGCTCGCCGCCGACCACGACGGGCCGGACCGGCACGCCGGGCAGCCGCACATCGAGCGGCACCTGGAACTCGCCGACAAGCTGTGGCGGGGCGAACCGGCCGAGCTCTGGGAGGCCGCACAGCGCCTGCTCGATCTCGGCGAAGACCGGCATACGGTGCTGCACGCGCTGATGGACGTCATCCGCACGGCCGGGCCGAAGCAGGCAGACATCGCGGCCGCGCTGCGCGACCTGCCGCAGGCGGAGCCGGGGATCAGCGGCCAGGGACCGGCCTGAGGCCAGCCGCGGCGCCGGGTGCGCTCAGCCGCCCGCCGGCGCGTCGCGTACCGGTGCGGGGTCGGCCGCTCTGCCGCCCGCCAGCTCCTGGTACGCCGACCGCAGATCGGCCGCGGTGATCGTGGTCAGCACGGAGGCGGTCGCGGCCTCACCGAGGTGAGCGACCCGCAGGTCCCTGCAGGCACAGGCACGCTCGAACAGCGACCGGGCGAACCTGCCGTTGCCGAGCTCGTTGACCATCCCTTCCGCGTAGACGTGACGGAAGACCTCGTCCAGCACGGGCAGTGCTTCCTCAGCGAAGGTGTCGCCGGCCTGCTGCGCGATCATTCTGGCGATCCGGCTGAGATCGGCGGGCGGGTAGCTGGGGAACGTCACCCGCACGTTGAACCGTGAGGCGAGGCCCGGGTTGGTGCGCAGGAAGCGATTCATGTCCTGGGTGTAGCCAGCGAGCACGACGACCAGCCGGTCGCGGTCGTCCTCGGCCCGCTTGAGCAGCGTTGCCGTCGCCTCGGCACCGAACGCGTCGCCGCCGGAGTAGCCCTCGTTGTAGAGGGAGTACGCCTCGTCGATGAACAGCACCCCGCCCAGCGCGGAATCGACCAGCTTGTTCGTCTTGATCGCGGTCGCGCCGAGGTGCTCGCCGACCAGGTCGGCACGGTGCGCCTCGACCACCGCCGGCCGCGCGAGCAGGCCTAGTGCCGCGAAGATCCGGCCCAGGATCCGGGCCACGGTGGTCTTGCCTGTGCCCGGCGGCCCGGTGAAGACGAAGTGCCGCGCGGGCGGGTGGCTGGTCAGGCCCTGCTGGTCGCGCAGCCGCGCCACCCGCAGCTGCGCGGCGATCTCGCGTACCTGGCGCTTGACTGGCTCCAGGCCGATCAGCTCGTCCAGCTCGGCCAGGGCACTCTCTACCGTCGGCGTGTCCCCGTAGCCCCGCAGGCGAGCTGTGAGCTCCGTGTAGGCCCGCTGCAGGTCCGCTGACCGGATGGTGACCAGGTCGTCCGCGTTGGGCTCAGCGGCACCGCTCATCACCCGTACGTCCCGCGCCTGGCCCGACTTCTCGACCAGGCTGCGGACGAACCGCCCGTTGCCGAGGTCGTCGCCGATCCGGCGCCGTCCCACGTCCTCGAACATCCGCCACAGGGCCGGCCGCCCGTCGGGGTCGAGCCGGTCGCCGCGGTGCTCCATGGTCGATTCGGCCAGCGAGAAGAGCTCGGCGGGCGAGTAGCCGGGGAACTTCACCCGGGTCGCGAACCTGGAGGCAAGACCCGGGTTGGTGCCCAGGAAGTCCTCCATCTGCTTGTCGTAGCCCGCCAGGATGATGACCAGGGCATCCCGGTCGTCCTCGGCGCGCTTCAGCAGCGCCTGCACCGCCTCCTGGCCGAACCTGTCGCTCTGGCCGTCGCCCTCGTTTACCAGGCCATAGGCCTCGTCGATGAACAGCACCCCGCCGAGCGCGGAATCGATCAGCTCGTTGGTCTTGATCGCCGTCGCGCCGAGGTACTCACCGATCAGGTCGGCCCGGTGCGCTTCGGTCACCGTGGGGGTCTCGAGCAGCCCGAAGGCGTAGAAAATCTTGGCGATGACCCGGGCAACCGCTGTCTTGCCTGTGCCCGGCGGCCCGACGAAGACGAAATGGCGCATCGGCTTCTCGGTCTGGTACCCGGCCAGCGCCCGCCGCCGCGCCGCCTCGATGGAGGCGGCGATCGAGCGCACCTGCTCCTTGACCGCGGCCAGCCCGATCATGCTGTCCAGCTCGGCCATGGCCTCGCCCACCGAGATGTCGGGGACGTGCCGATCGGCCGAGCGTGCGCCGCGGGCCGGGAGGGGACCTGCCGGGCGGCGCGAGTCCGGTCCGTCCGCCAGGAGCCGGCCTGCCCGCGCCGTCTCGGCGTGCGGCGCGGCGAGCGCCGTCGCGCGGACCTGGCCACGCCCGGAGCCGCGCACCTCCTGCCACGACTTCGCCAGCCGCCAGCCGAGCACCAGGCAAGCCAGCAGCAGCGCTACCGCAACCCCTATGTAGGGCTGGGCCGGCCACAGCCGCAGCGCCAGGCCGCCGGCGGGCATGGACCACAGCACCGCCCAGGCGGTTGTCCGGCAGGGCACGTAACAGCGGCCGAGTACGCCCTGATGAGCCGCCGCCGCGACGGCGAGCGACAGCGCGAACAGCACCATCAGCCCGCTGCTCATCCCGCCTGCCGCGAGGGTGACCACCAGCCAGCCCCAGAACGCTACGCTGACCGATGCCAGCGGGGTGCGCCGTTCGGTTATCAGGGCAACCGGGGCATAGACCAGGCCGGCCAGCAGCATGACCGGCAGCGCGGCAGGCAGAAGGACGATCGCGGCGATGACGGCCACGACCTTGAGCGCCAGCGGCGCACGGCCCACGGTCCTGCGCGCGCGGGCGAGCCAGTCGAGCACAGCTCGTCCTTCTGGCAAGGACGTATCCGTTGGCGGCATGTCGCTCCCTCGCACTGTTTCCTTGTATAGCGCATCACCCCGCGCTTACGACAGCGCACAATCGGAATACACCGGGCGGCGGAGGCCCCGCGGAAGCCCGGATCCCGGTGGACATCGCGGCCCATCCAGGGCGTAACCGGGCAGGGAGCGCCGGACGGACGGCCTGCCGCTGTGAGCACGGCCACATTCCGCGGCCGCTCCTGGTTGCGGGCTGGCCGGCTCACGCGGCGAGGCTAGCCGGCTCCGCGCGGTGAGCTGGGCGGCTCAGGGCGGCGGGCAGCCGCCTCACGGCAGGCGGCCGGGCTCACGGCGGCAGCCGGGCTCGCTGCAGCCGGCCGGGCTCGCTGCAGCCGGCCGGGCTCGCTGCAAGCGGCCGGGCTCGCTGCAAGCGGCCGGGCTCGCGGCAAGCGGCCGGGCTCGCGGCAGGCGGCCGGGCTAACGGCAGGCGCCCTGGCTCGCGGCGGCGGGCGCAGCCGGGGGGCTACACGGACCGGATGAGGTCGAGCTCGTCGCGCAGCGGAATGCGGTGGTCCCCGGTCTCGGGGATCTCAGGCTTGATCCTGCGCGCCTCCGTTACCGCGCCGGGGCGCAGCCCGGTCAGCCGGAAGCCGCGCCGCTGGTAGAAGCGGAGCGCGTCGATGTTGTCGTTGGTGGTAGTCAGCGTGATCTCGCGGCAGCCGCGGCGGCCCGCCTCGGCGACGACGGCCGCCAGCAGGGCGGTGCCGATCCCGGCCAGTCGCTCGGCGGCGTTCAGCGTGACGATCTCGAGTACGGCGCCCCTGACTTCGTAGGTCAGCAGCCCCGCGACCGGCTCGGCAGCGCTCTCCGCGATCAGCCCGGGCAGCTCGGCCGGACGGAACAGCGCCCCGTGCACCACCTGCACGGGAGTTCCCCAGTGCCGGTCCAGGAACCGCGCGACCGCGTCGTGATCGCTGTCGCGCAGCGGCCGGATCAGAACATGATCGTGACGCATGTGGCCGTCCTCGGGCTACGACGGCCCACCGGACCGGTGATGCGCACCGACCGGCGGGGACGCGAGGCGCGTTCGGCAAATCTCAGCGGCTCGGGATCCGCAGTCACCCGCCCTCGGCACCTGGTCACACGCGGCGGAGTACGGCCACCACCTTGCCGAGGATCGTGGCGGTGTCGCCGGGGATCGGCGTGTAGAGCGGGTTGTGCGGCATCAGCCAGACGTGCCCGTCGGACCGCTTGAAGGTCTTGACCGTGGCCTCCCCGTCGATCATCGCCGCGACGATGTCGCCGCTCTCGGCCACGGGCTGCTGGCGCACGACCACCCAGTCCCCGTCCGCGATGGCAGCGTTGATCATGGAGTCACCCGCGACCTTGAGCAGGAACAGCGTGCCTTCGCCGACGATCTGCTTGGGCAGCGGGAAGACATCCTCGATCGCTTCCTCGGCGAGGATCGGGCCGCCGGCGGCGATCCGGCCTACCAGGGGCACGTACGTCGCTCCCTGTGACGGGATGTCCGAGCCGCCCGGCGTGACGTCGGAGATAGCGTCGTTGTCGGGCTCGCGCTCCGGCCGCACCGCGGGGTGGCCGGGCAGCCTGACCTCCACCGTCCGCGGCCTGCCCGCGTCGCGGTGCAGGTACCCCTTGCTCTGCAGGGTAGAGAGCTGGTACGAAACGCTCGACGTGCTGGTCAGCCCCACCGCCTCGCCGATCTCGCGCATCGACGGCGGATAGCCGCGGCGCTGCACGGACTCGCGGATCACCTGGAGCACCTTGCGCTGCCGCCAGGTGAGCACGTGATCGGGGTCAGGACGATCAGGCGTGTCGATGACCACCGCGGGGACGCTGCCCTTGGGCTTGCGTCCTGGTCTGCCCTTGGGTCTGGTCGCCGTCGCGCCGTCGCCGCCAGGCATGGGCGAGGCTGGCCGACCGCCGCCCTGCTCGCTGCTGCTGTCCATGATCTGACCTCCAGGTCGGGTGGTTGGGTTCTGACCAGACGTTAGCGGTTTCGCTGTCGGATCTCAAACATCTGTTCGACGCGTCGCGAAAATGTCGGACCCCTCCGGTAAAACAGATCGTGCGACCACGCGTTCGATCGAACGTAGTTACGTCGAACGGGTGTACGATCGAACTGTCATTCGCCCGAAGGAGGCCCAGATGAGCGCCATGCCGGCCGAGGCAGAGCCCCGGCGAGCGCCGACCGCGCCAAGCCCGGTAACAGTAAGGCCGCGCCATGGCGGCCTGCGGATGGTTCCGGCGGCGGGGCAGCCGGGGGCGGGGCATCCGGCGGCGGGGCATCCGGCGGCGGGGCAGCGGATTCGCCCGGCAGGCCCGCGGCCGCGCCAGGCCGGCGCGTCGGCGCACCACCCGACCGGCATGCGGGCGTGCTCCGCGGTCCTGCGCGCGGAGCCGCCGAGCGCGGTACTGGGCATTCGCCTGTCCCCGCCGTCTCCTCGCCGTGACAACACGCCGGGCCTGCGCCTCACCAGGCGCGGACGCGTCGTCCTCGCGCTGTGCGCCGCGATCGCGGCGACCCTGTTCGGGTTCGCGGCCGCCAGTGCCGCACAGGCGGCAGACCACGGCGCGCCGGCGGGCGCGGCGGGGCACTCCCTATCCCGGATCGTGGTCCAGCCTGGGCAGACGCTGTGGTCGATCGCGGTGCAGGCCGACCCGCACGCCGATCCGCGGCTAGTCGTCCAGCAGATCATGGCGGCCAATTCGCTGTCGGAAGGCAGTCTCCAGGCTGGCCAGCGCCTCCTTGTCCCGCGCGGGTGACAGGCGACGGCATGATTCCGGGTTCCGCGCCGCCGACCAGCCACCGCATGGTCCCGGTCCGCTCGACCGACCGACGACGGACGACGGCATGATTCCGGGTTCCGCGCCGCTGCCAGGCGACCGCCTGGTTCCTGATTCCGCGCGGCCTACAGGCGATGACCCGGGTCCGCGCCCCCGGCGCCGCGCTGAGCGCGGTACCGGGCCGGACTTTCTCTAGCCGCGCCGAGACGCGACACGCCGGCATTCCGCCGCGCTCGCCACTCCCACCAGCAATTTTCTCTGATCTGCCGGTTGCCCTTGCCTCCAGGGCTGCGAGTGCTCTAGCGTAACCACAACATCTAGTAGTTACATCGGTGTAGTATTTCTATAGGTTGTGTTTGGAGAGAGAACTCACGATGACGGCCGAGAGGAGGTGATCACGTGCGTTGCCCCTTCTGCAGGCATAACGACAGCCGTGTCATCGACAGCAGGACCGCGGACGACGGCGCGGCGATCCGCCGCCGCCGGTCGTGCCCGGAGTGCGGCAAGCGGTTCACCACACAGGAAACCGTGATCCTCATGGTCGGCAAGCGAAGCGGGGTCACCGAGCCGTTCACCCGTGACAAGATCGTGCGGGGAGTCCGCCGGGCATGCCAGGGGAGGCCGGTGAGCGAGGACCAGCTCGCGAACCTTGCCCAGCGGGTCGAGGACGCGATCCGGGCTCGCGGCTCCGCGGAGATCCCCTCGCATGAGGTGGGGCTGGCGATCCTCGGGCCGCTGCGTGAACTCGACGAGGTGGCATACCTGCGGTTCGCCTCGGTCTACCGCGGATTCGAGTCGCTTGCCGACTTCGAGGACGAGATCGCATCGCTCCGCGATGCGCATAAGGACAGGGTGAGCTAGCCCTGTGAAGTGGAACCGGCGAGACGAAGCAGGCCAGGCACCGTCGGTGGCCGTGAGCCAGGCGGAGCCAGCCCGTCAGCACGAATCATTCGAAGCGGGCCCGGCGGGGCCCAGGAGGGATCCGGACGGATCCCGGAAGGGGGAGGTCATGACGGAGACGGCGAGCGGCCAGGCCGGTCGGAGCACGTCGGCTGGCGCGGGGCTGAAGATCCAGCGCATTCACACCCGCGAGGGGGTGCACCCCTACGACGAGGTGACGTGGCAGCGTCGCGATGTCGTCATGACCAACTGGCGGGACGGCTCGGTCAACTTCGAGCAGCGCGGCGTGGAGTTCCCCGACTTCTGGTCGGTCAACGCGGCGAACATCGTCACCACCAAGTACTTCCGCGGCGCGGTGGGCACGCCACAGCGCGAGCACAGCCTCAAGCAGCTCGTGAACAGAGTGGTGGGCACCTATGTGGCCGCAGGGCGCCAGTACGGCTATTTCGCTTCATCCGAGAGACGCCCAGATATTCGAGCACGAGCTCGCCTACGCGCTCATCCACCAGATCTTCAGCTTTAACTCACCGGTCTGGTTCAACGTCGGCACTTCATCGCCGGCGCAGGTGTCGGCGTGTTTTATCTTGGCCGTCGACGACACGATGGACTCGATTCTCGAGTGGTACCGAGAAGAGGGGCTTATCTTCAAGGGCGGGTCGGGCGCGGGCATTAACCTGTCCCGTATTCGCTCGAGCAAGGAACTGCTCTCCTCGGGTGGTACGGCGAGCGGGCCCGTCTCGTTCATGCGCGGCGCCGACGCCTCCGCCGGCACGATCAAGTCGGGCGGCGCCACCAGGCGCGCGGCGAAGATGGTCGTCCTCGACGTGGACCATCCGGACGTGGCCGAGTTCATCGAGACAAAGGCGCGCGAGGAAGCGAAGGTCCGGGTCCTGCGAGACGCCGGCTTCGACATGGATCTCGGCGGCAAGGACATCACCAGCGTCCAGTACCAGAACGCCAACAACTCGGTGCGGGTCTCCGGCGAGTTCATGCGGGCCGTGGAGAAGGGCGGCCAATTCAGCCTGCTCGCCCGGCGGAACGGCGAGGAAGTCGAGCGGGTCGACGCCAAGTCGCTATTCCGCCAGATGGCGCAGGCGGCGTGGGCATGCGCCGATCCCGGCATCCAGTACGACGACACGATCAACGACTGGCACACCAACCCGGAATCGGGCCGGATCACCGCAAGCAACCCGTGTAGTGAGTACCTTAGCCTCGATAACTCGTCGTGCAACCTGGCGAGCATCAACCTCATGAAGTTCCTCCGCGACGATGACACCTTCAACGTCCAGCGATTCGAGCGGATTACCGAGCTCATCATCACCGCGATGGACATCTCGATCTGCTTCGCAGATTTTCCGACAGAGAAGATCACGGAGACCACCCGCGCCTACCGCCAGCTCGGCATCGGCTATGCCAACCTCGGCGCGCTGCTGATGGCGACCGGCCACGCCTACGACTCCAAGGGCGGCCGGGCGATCGCGGCGGCCATCACGTCACTGATGACGGGGACGGCCTACCGGCGCTCGGCCGAGCTGGCCGCCATCGTCGGCCCCTACGACGGGTATGCGCGCAACCGCGAGGCGCACAACCGGGTCATGCGCAAGCACGCCGACGCCAGCGCCCAGATCGCCCAGGTCGGCGACATGGACAAGGAGCTCCTGGCCGCGGCGACCACCACCTGGCGAGAGTGCATCGAGCTAGGTGAGACAAATGGGTACAGAAACGCCCAAAGCTCACTATTGGCACCAACTGGGACCATAGGGCTCATGATGGATTGCGACACCACGGGCATCGAACCTGACCTGGCCCTGGTCAAGTTCAAGAAGCTCGTCGGCGGCGGCTCGATGCAGATCGTCAACCAGACGGTCCCCCGCGCGCTGAAGAACCTCGGCTACCAGCCCGAGCAGGTGGAAGCGATCACCGAGTACATCGCCGAGCACGGCCACGTCGTGGACGCGCCCAGCCTGCGGCCGGAGCACTACGAGGTGTTCGACTGCGCGATGGGCGAGCGCGCGATCGCCCCGATGGGGCACGTCCGGATGATCGCCGCCGTGCAGCCGATGCTGAGTGGTTCGGTCAGCAAGACGGTGAACATGCAGGAGAGCGCGACGGTCGAGGACGTGGAGGAGATCTACTTCCAGGGCTGGAAGATGGGCCTGAAGGCGCTGGCCATCTACCGAGACAACTGCAAGGTCGGTCAGCCGCTGTCCAACGCGAGAAGCAAGCCCGCGGCGGCGCAGCCGGAGGTCACCGAGGCGGCGCCGGCGGCACCAGGGCGCGAGGTCCGGCCGGTGCGCAGGCGCCTGCCCAGGCAGCGGCCCGCGATGGTGACCAGGTTCTCGGTGGCCGGAGCAGAGGGCTACATGACCGCGTCCAACTACCCGGACGACGGGCTGGGCGAGGTCTTCCTCAAGCTCGGCAAGCAGGGCTCCACGCTGGCCGGCGTGATGGACGCGTTCTCGATCGCGATCTCGGTCGGGCTGCAGTACGGCATCCCGCTGGAGTCCTATGTCCAGAAGTTCACCAACATGCGGTTCGAGCCGGCCGGCCTGACCGACGACGCGGACATCCGGATCGCCAGCTCGGTCATGGACTACATCTTCCGGCGCCTGGCGCTCGACCACCTGCCCTACGAGCAGCGTGCCGAGCTCGGCATCCTGTCCGCGGCGGAGCGGACCGCCAGCCTCGCGGGCGAGGACCAGCAGAGCCAGGATTTGGCGGACGAGCCGGACACCGAGGAAATGGCCCAGTCGGCAGCGCTCGAGGATCCGCCTGCCGACCGCAGCAAGCCGGCCGACCTCGGTACCGAATCGGTCCCCCAGCCGCGAGCCGGTAGTTCAGTGGAGCTGATCGAATCGCGGCAGGGCCGGGTGGCGGACGCGCCGCTGTGCCTCACCTGCGGCACCAAGATGCGGCCCGCCGGAAGCTGCTACGTGTGCGAAGGCTGCGGCGCCACCAGCGGCTGCAGTTAAAAGCGAGTAATGGCGCATCGGACGGAGCGCTCGACGCTGCTCTGAGTGCCGTGCAGGCGAATCGGGGCCGACCCAACGGTCGGCCCCGATTCCGCGGTTGGCTCGGCGGCCGCGGCAGCAGCGGAAGTGGCCACCCTCTACGCGGCCCTGCCGCCGGGGCTAGTGCAGCCGGACGCGCGGGTCGAGCACGGCGTAGAGGATGTTGACCACCACGTTCGCGATGACCACTCCGGCCGAGGCGACAATGACCACGCCGATGACCACGGGCAGATCCTGGTTCGTGATCGCCTGCACCGCGGTGAAGCCGAGGCCGGGAAGGCCGAACACCTGCTCGGTGATGACCGCGCCGCCGATCAGGACGCCCACGTCCAGGCCGAACTGGGTGACCACCGGGGTCAGCGCGGACCGCAGCGTGTGCTTGAAGATCAGCCGCCGCTCGGTCATTCCCTTGGCCCGGGCGGTGCGGATGTAGTCCTCCCCGGACACGTCCAGCATGCTGCCGCGGGTCAGCCGGGTGTACGTGGCCGCGGACACCAGGGCCAGCGTGAGCCACGGCAAGACCAGGCCACGAGCCCACTGCAGCGGGTTATGCGAGAACGAGACCCAGACGCCCGGCGCCGGGAAGATGCTGATGCCGTGGATGGTGAATTCGTAGTACAGGCCCAGGATCAGCAGGAAGCCGAGCACGAAGGAGGGCATCGAGTAGAAGAAAAGCGCGAGCGCGGTGGCCGAGCGGTCCCACAGCGACCGGGTCTTCACCGCCGACAGGACGCCGCCCAGCACGCCTATGACCAGCCACAGGATGGACGCGCCGATGACCAGCGACAGCGTGATCGGGAACGCGGCCCCGATGATCGAGTCCACCGACTGGCTGTGGTAATAGTCGTAGCCGAGGTTACCGTGCAGCAGCTGCCAGACGAAGCGACCGTACTGCACGTAGATCGGCTGGTCCAGCTGCAGGTTATGGGCCACGCGCGCGACGTCCGCCGCCGAGGCCTGCAGGCCGGCCAGCACCCGCGCGACAAGCTGCGGCCCCGGGCCGACGAAGAAGATCAGGAACACGGTGACCGTCATCAGCCAGATGACGAGCAGGCCCTGCAGGATCCTGCGGATCAGGAAACGGGTCACTGGGAAACTCCTAGACGAACAGGTCGCCGCGGGGGTCGAACGCGTCCCGGACGCTGTCGCCGAAAATATTGAACGCGAGCGTGGTGATCAGCAGCGCGAGGGAGGGGAACAGCAGGTACCACCAGGTGCCGTACAGGTACAGGCCGGAGGCGTTGTTGATCATCGACCCCCAGTCGGCGGTCGGTGCCGAGACGCCGACGCCGAGGAACGACAGCGAAGCCTCCCCCACGATCGTGAGCGGGATCAGCAGGGTGGTGTAGACGATGAGCGGGGCGAGCAGGTTCGGCAGGATGTCCACGAACATGATCCGCCACGGGCCCGCGCCCATCGCCCGGGCCGCCTCGACGTACTCCTTTTCCTTGATCGACAGGACCTGGCCGCGCACGATCCGGCCGACCGACGCCCAGCCGAAGAAGCCGAGCACGATGATGACGACGGGCAGGCCCGGGCCGATCGGGCCGATCGGGTGAATCTGCACGACGGAGACCAGCGAGAGCGCGAACAGCAGGAACGGGACCGCGAGCAGCCAGTCCATGAACCGCGCCAGGACGCTGTCGACAAAGCCGCCGAAGTAGCCGGCCGCGAGGCCGATCACGAGGCCGCCGAGCACGGTGATCAGGGTCGCGACCACCCCCACGAACAGGGAGATCCTGGCGCCGTAGGCGAGCCGGACCAGGATGTCCCGGCCCTGGTCGTCGGTGCCGAACAGGAACGTTCCGCTCGGCCCGACCGGCGCGCCGGTCGAGGACAGCCCGACGGGCGCCTGCGGGCCGCGGAACTGCTGGTAGACGCCGTGCCCGATGATCGCGGCGATGACCGGCGCGAAGATCGCCACCAGGATGATGATCACGACGATTCCGCCCGAGATCATCGCCGCACGGTCGCGCCGGAGCCGCTCGAAGGCCAGCCGCCACGGGCTGCGGCCCTCGATCTTCTTGCCGGCCCGGCCGTCGGCCGCCGGTGCCGCCGCCCCGCCTAGGACGTCGGTATCGGCCTGCTGGAGGTTGAATGCCATGACGCCCTCCCTTCCATGCCTGCTGTTCAGGTCCCGGCCGTAAGCCCGGTCTCGATGATGCGCTGGTCAGCGCCGATGCTTGGCCGGGACTTCGATATGTCCTCGCCGTCCTCGACCGGGTAGTGGCACGCGGTCACGTGCGCTGCCTCGTCGCCCAGCCGCGGCGTCAGCTCGGGAACCTCATCGACGCAGGCCTGGGCCGCCTTGGGGCACCTCGGGTGGAACCTGCAGCCCGACGGCGGGGCGATGGGCGACGGCACGTCCCCCACCAGGATGATCCGCTCGCGCTTGGCGACGTACGCGGGGTCGGGTACGGGCACGGCCGACAGGAGCGCGTCGGTGTAGGGATGCCGGGGATGGGCCCACGAATCCTCGACCGGCGCCTGCTCGGTGATCCGCCCGAGGTACATGACAGCGACCGTGTCGCTGACGTGGCGAACCACCGAGAGGTCATGGGCAATGAAGATGTAGGTCAGCCCCAGCTCGCTTTGCAGGTCGGCGAGCAGGTTGATGATCTGCGCCTGGATGGACACGTCCAGGGCGGACACGGGCTCGTCGCAGATGATCAGCTTGGGGGAGAAGGCCAGGGCGCGGGCGACGCCGATCCGCTGCCGCTGGCCGCCGGAGAACTCGGCGGGAAACCGGTTGAAGTGCTCGGGGTTGAGCCCGACGAGCTCCATGATGTGCTGGACCTTGCGCTTGCGCTCCGCGCCGCTGGCCGTCTTGTGAATGGCGTACGGGTCGCCGATGATCGACCCGACCCGGCGCCGCGGGTTGAGCGAGCCGTACGGGTCCTGGAAGATCATCTGAATCTCCCGCCGGTACGGCCGCATCTTCCGGGCGGACAGCTTGGAGATGTCCTTCCCGTCGAAGATGACGCGCCCGGACGTGAGCGGATACAGCCGCGCCACGCACCGGGCCAGCGTTGACTTGCCGCAGCCGGTCTCGCCGACGAGGCCGAGGGTCTGCCCGCGGCGCACCTCGAGGCTCACGTCGTTGACCGCGTGCACGAAGTCGCGCTGGCGCTGGAGGAGCGCGGCCGACTTGATGGGGAAGTGCTTGACCAGGTTCTCCACCCGCAGCAGGACATCGCCGCCGGGCGGGACAACCGGAGGAGTGGTCATCTCCGCGTTCATCGCTCTACGCCTCCGCCTGGGCCGCAGGGGCCGACTGTGCCACGTCCGATGGCTGAACCTGCGCGAGGACCTTCTCGCGCCTGGCCTCGCGGGCCGCCTCGTCGTGCGGCAGCCAGCAGGCCGACAGGTGGCCCGGGTCGTCGCTGATCGGCCCCAGCGGGGGCACCTCGGACCGGCACCGGTCCATGACGTAGGGGCAGCGCGGGCTGAACGGGCAGCCGGGCGGGAGCGTGATGGGGCTGGGCGGCTGGCCGGGGATGGGCCGCAGCCGTTCCCGCTCGCTGCCGTGCGCGGGCAGCGACATCAGTAGTCCCTCGGTGTAGGGATTGTGATGGGAGGCGAAGATGGTCAGCCGGTCCGCCTGCTCCATCACGGTGCCGCCGTACATGACGATCACGTTGTCCGCGACGTCCGCGACGACGCCCAGATCGTGAGTGATCAGGATGACCGCGGTGTCGAACTCCTCCTGCAGGCGGCGCATGACCTGGAGCACCTGGGCCTGGACGGTGACGTCGAGCGCGGTCGTCGGCTCGTCGGCGATCAGCAGCGCCGGGTTCAGCGCCATCGCCATCGCGATCATGGCACGCTGCCGCATGCCGCCGGAAAACTGGTGCGGGTAGTCGTCAACCCTGCGGTCGGGCTGCGGTATGCCCACCAGCTTGAGCAGTTCGATCGCACGCTTCCTGGCCTGCTGCTTGGTGATGACGTGATCGTGCAGCCGGATCATCTCGATGATCTGCCAGCCGACCTTGTAGAAGGGGTGCAGGCTGGACAGCGGGTCCTGGAAGATCATGCCGATCTTCGCGCCGCGGACCTGCCGCATATCCTCGGGCTTCATCGTGAGCAGGTCGTTGCCCTCGAACAACGCCTGGCCGGAAACCTTCGCGCCGCGGGTGAGCCCCATGATCGTCTGGGTGGCGACGCTCTTGCCCGACCCGGACTCGCCGACGATGCCGAGCGTCTGCCCCTGATCGACGCCGAACGACACGCCGCGCACTGCCTGCACGATGCCATCCGCGGTGCGGAATGACACGCGCAGATCCTCGACCTCCAGTAGCCGCACGAAACTCCTACCTTTCAGCGGGTGTGGGGCGAGAATATGGCAGAACCACCGCAGAACAGAACATGCCTCCTGGTAAGGACTGTATTCGCTGGCGTCCCGCGGCACCAGGCCGCGGGACGCCAGCGAAAGGTTGCTACCTCCGGATCAGAACGGAGAACTCAGCCAGACGTTCGTCGGGTCGAAGTTCTGCAGCGCCGGCACGTACACCGCGTTGTGCACGTAGCTGGCGTGATAGAGCGGCTGCAGCGGATCGACGATCGGGTAGATCGGCGAGTCCTTCATGACCGCCTGGTCGATCTTCGCCCACATCGTGGCCGCCGTCGTGGCGCTGGCCTGTGAGGCAGCGGTGGTGATCTGCGCCGTCACCGCCGGGTCGCTGTAGAACCCGTAGTTGCTGCCTCCTGCCGACGGGAAGGAGGCCGGGCCGTAGAACAGCGGCTTGAAGAACGACGTGGCCGCGTCTCCGTACCAGTCAGGCCCCCAGCCCGCCAGGGCAAGGTCCCAGACACCACGCTGAGCCACGCCCGTCCCGTACATGTACTTCGTGTAGAAGTCCGCGGACGGCACGCCCAGGCCGGTCACCTTGGCGCCGATGTCGCTCAGGTCCGACTGCAGCGTCTGGAAGAGCTTGGTCGCAATGGAGCTCGTGTTGTTGTAGATGATCTTCAGGGACAGCGGACTCGTGACCCCCGCGGCCGTCAGCAGCGACTTGGCCTTGGAGGCGTTGAACGGGTACGGGTCGTACCCGGCCGGCAGATCCTGCGCGCCGTTGATGCCGGGCGGCAGGATGTGGGTCAGCGGCGGGCTCAGAGTCGCGCCGTTCATGTCCTGGGTCAGGTGCGCCCGGTTGATCGCGTAGTCGATCGCCTGCCGGACGGCGGCCTTGCCGAGCGCCTTGCTGTTGTTCGGCGAGACGGTGTTGTAGACGATGTACGGGTTCGTCGAGTAGGTCGAGCCCAGGTTGAAGTCCGTGCTGCCGGCCTTCATCTTCTGGACGAGCCCGGGAACCGAGGCCACCGGCGGGAAGCTGTTGTATTCCATGCTCGCCGCGGCCGTGTTGGTCTGCATCTCCTGCTGGATCGTCGTCTGCTGGCCGGTCTCGGTGACGTTGACCGCGTTGACGTACGCCTTGCGGATCGGGTCAGTCGAGGCCTTCCACACCGGGTTGCGCACGAACGAGATGCTCTTCGTGGGCACGTAGCTCTTCACGTAGTACGGCCCGTCGGAGAACGTGTGCTGGTAGGAGGCGGCGCTGGTCGGCGCGTAGTTCAGGCTCTCGACGGGTGCGGGGTTGAACGGCGGCAGGGTCAGCTCGGCACCGAAGTACGAGGCCGGCTGGGTCAGGTTGAAGGTGACGGTCTGGCCCGAAGCGGTCACGCCGGCGATGCTGTTCGCCGTTATGTACTTCTTCATGGCCGGGACCGACGTGCCCGCCTTGGCGAAGCCAGCGCAGAACGTCGCGTAGCCCTTGATCAGCGTCTCGAAGTCCGGCAGCCCGCCGAACGGCTTCACCGGGTTGCAGGCGCGCTTGAGCCCGATGATCACGTCGGCCGCGGTCACCTGACGCGGGGTCGGGGTGTTCCACATCGCACCGGTCCGGATCGTCACCTTGTACGTCAGCCCGCCGTTGCTGACGGCCGGCGCAGCCGTCGCCAGGTCGGGCGCGGGAGTGGTCGTCTTGCCCGCCGTGGCCGGGTAGGCATAGAGGCCGCGCACGAACAGCCGCAGCGTGAGGTAGCCGATGGTGTAGTAGCTGATGTTGTAGTCCAGGTAGTCGGTGTCGCCGTCGCCGAGCATGTTCAGCGTTCCGCCGCTCTTGGGCGTTCCGGTACCCGGGTTGAGCGCCTGCAGGCCGCTGTTCAGGCTGACCTGCGTCTTCGTACCCGTTGTACCCGTGCTACCGCCGCAAGCGGTTGCGACGAGCGCGAGGACCGCCAGCCCGGCAACGGCCAGGTGGCTTCGCGTGCGTGTCCGCATAGACACTCCTCCCTCCTCCCACTATCGTCCGCTGAGGCTTGCTCGCGGATCCACGAACCGGAGGCTCGACTGCCCACGGCGTGACGGCGCGACAATACCCGCCGCCCGTCGCGTCATATTAGGACTTCGCGAAGCAAACGCGGAATACGATGGGAACGGCGGTCGCGAATCGTGATCCGACGGTGACCTGGCAAAGACCGGAATGCCGCCAACCCGTAATCTGACGGTGATCTAACCTGCGGCAACCGCAGGATCCGGGCCTGCGGACCGGGCCCGCCCGTTGCCCCCGCAACCGCCAGCCGCCCCGGCCCGGGTCCCCCCGGATCAGCCGGTCCGGTCGCGGCCCGTGGTTCGCCCTCACAATGACTTCCGGCACCGGCTGAACGATTACGCCCCGCGATACGTGGTCAGGTTATACGCCACACCGCGTGGTCGGTGAGATCGGGCCTCGCACCAGTTGGCCTGTGAGCTACACCATTCTGTCCGAAATGGAGATACACAATGCGTAACCGATGGTGGGCATCAACCGCCTTCGCCGCCGCCGCGCTCGCTGCCGTCGCTGCCTGCGGCAGCTCGGGCGCAAGTCCGAGCAGCTCAAGCACCTCAGCGGGGTCCTCGAGCTCGGCGAGCGCACCCGCGTCCGGCAGTACCGCGAACACCGCGAAGACCACCAAGATCGGCAGTGCGACGGTACTGACCAACGCCAAGGGCTTCACGCTGTACTCGTTCGCACCCGACACCATGACCAAGTCAAACTGCAACGCGTCCTGCGCGAAGTTCTGGCCGCCGCTCAAGGGTCCGGTCACGGGAACGGGGATCACGGGCAAGTTCGGCACCATTACGCGGTCCGACGGCTCGACCCAGGCCACCTACAACGGGCACCCGCTGTACACCTACGTCGGCGACACCGCCCCGGGCCAGGCCAAGGGCAACGGCCTGAACATTTCCGGCGGGCTCTGGAAGGAGATCGTCGTCTCCGGTAGCGCCGCGCCCGCCACGAGCTCCTCCTCGAGCTCCGGCGGCGGCGGTTACGGGTACTGACCCGGCCGGAACCGAAGTTCCATGTAGCTGTGAGAGCAGCCGGCGGCCAGACCAGCCGCTGCTCTCGCACTGCCGGCAGCTGCCGCCGCCACCAGGCCCAGGCGCGGCAGCTGTCGCCGGCGCCAGGGCAGCGTGAGCCCTCCCGCTGCCCTGGCCCGCCGGCCATGGCTGCCTGCGCCGTCGGCCATGGCCTCGCGGCGATGGCGCAAAGGGTGCCAGCGCAACGACACTAAGGAAAGAGCATGATGACGCGACGGGGGACCGCCATGACACGAGCTACCCGAGCCGTGAGACGAGAACCAGCGCCGCCGGCGCCCGGCTGGCTCCGGGCCGCTCTGCTGGTAGCCGGGCCCGGCCTGCTGATCGCCAGCGGGGCGATCCACCTGGACCTGTACCTCACCGGTTACCGGACCATCCCGACGATCGGCTGGCTCTTCCTGCTTCAGGTGATCGCGGCGTTCGGCCTCGGCCTGGCCGTGTTGGCGCTGCGCAGCCGGCTGGCCGCGGTGGCAGCAGCCGGGTTCGCCCTGTCCACCCTCGGTGGCTACCTGCTGTCGGTCTGGATCGGCCTGTTCGGGTTCAAGGAGATTCGCACCACCGCCGGGATCGTCGCGGGAGTCCTCGAGGTGGCCGCCTTCGCGGCACTAGCCGGGTTCGCCCTTGCTCCTGCCCCAGCCCACCGCGTGAAAGGCCTCGCGAAGCTCATCCCGCAGGGCGTCGCGCGGGCTCTTGCCCAGCTCGATGCCGCGATCGTCAGGGTCGTGGGAGTGGGGGTCGCAGGCGTGGCGGTTGTCGCCCTGGTCCTGCTGGGAGTCGCGGTGGCGGGGGCCGGCGGTTCCGGCCCGGCCACCGTGGCCCCGGCGGCAGCCGGCGGGCTGAAGACCGCGACGATCGGCGGCGTGACGGTGCTCACCAACGCCAAGGGGTTCACGCTCTACTCGTTCGCCCCCGACTCGGCGACGAAGTCCGCCTGCTACGGCGGCTGCGCGCAGTACTGGCCCCCGGTCACCGGGACCGTCGCGGCGGGCCACGGCGTGCCGGGCACGTTCGCCACCATCAAGCGCACCGACGGCACCAGCCAGCTCACCTACAACGGGCACCCGCTGTACACCTACATCGGCGACAGCGCCCCCGGACAGGCCCATGGCAACAACCTCAACCTGAACGGCGGGCTGTGGAAGGAGATAACCGTCTCCGGCGCCGCGGGGTGACTGCGCCTGCCTCACCGCCGGCTCCGCCCGGGCCGCCCCGGGCAGCGCTCATCCCGCCGCCAGGGGCGGCCGGCCGCGGTCCGGGATGCTGCCTGGCCAGCGCTGCGCTAGCCTAGGGAATATGCGAGCCGCACGGCTGCTTCTCAGGATGCCGCGCTGACTGCGTGAGTCGGCGTGGCGACCCCTCGTGTCCGGGGGGCTTTTTTGATGGACCAAGTTGAACGTGGTGAGAATCTCATGACCGAGAGTGCCGGCCGCGCCGGGCAGGACCAGAGCGAAGCTGCTACCAGCGCGCCCGCCGGCGACCACCCGCCGTTCCGCTATGACGCCCGCCTCGCCAATGAGATCGAGCTGCACTGGCAGGACCACTGGGAAGCGGAGGGAACGTTCAACACGCCGAATCCTTCCGGCCCGCTGGCGGAGGGATTCGACCGCGTCGCCGACCGGCCGAAGTTCTTCGTCATGGACATGTTCCCCTACCCCAGCGGCGCGGGGCTGCACGTCGGCCACCCGCTCGGCTACATCGGGACCGACGTGTACGCGCGCTTCCTGCGCATGACGGGCCACAACGTGCTGCACCCGTTCGGCTATGACGCGTTCGGGCTGCCGGCCGAGCAGTACGCGCTCGACACCGGGCAGCACCCGGCGATCACCACCCGGAACAACATCGCCAACATGCGGCGGCAGCTCCGCCGGCTCGGGCTCGGCCACGACCGCCGGCGCGAGTTCGCGACCACGGACGTCACCTACTACCGGTGGACGCAGTGGATCTTCCTGAAGATCTTCAATAGCTGGTTCGATCCAGATTCCGAACGCGCCCGGCCGATCGAAGAACTGGTTGCGGAGTTCGAATCGGGAGAACGGGAGCCCGCGGGCGACGCCAACCCGGATCGCCGGCCGTGGACGGAGCTGACCGGGCTGCAGCGGCGCCAGCTGGTCGACAGCCACCGTCTCGCCTACATTTCCGAGGAGCTGGTCAACTGGTGCCCCGGGCTGGGCACGGTGCTGGCCAACGAGGAAATCACCGCCGACGGCCGCAGCGACATCGGCAACTACCCGGTGTACCGGCGGCCGCTGCGGCAGTGGATGCTGCGGATCACCGCCTACGCCGACCGCCTGCTCCGCGACCTCGACGCGCTCGACTGGCCAGAGTCGATCAAGACGATGCAGCGGAACTGGATCGGTCCGAGCCACGGCGCCAGCGTCGAGTTCCCGGTAGCCGGCTCGGACGAGAAGATCGGCGTGTACACCACCCGGCCCGACACGGTGGCCGGCGCCACGTACATGGTGCTGGCGCCCGAGCATCCGCTGGTTGACGAGCTGGCGTCCGGTGACGGGTGGCCAGCGGGCACGCCGCTGGAGTGGCGCTACCCCGCGGCGGCCCGGCAGGCCGAGGGTGACTGGACCCCGGCGGCGGCGGTCCTGGCGTACCGGGAGGCGGCCGCGCGGCTCACCGACCTGCGGCGGCAGCAGGAGGGCTTCCAGAAGACGGGCGTCTTCACCGGCGCCTACGCGGTCAACCCGATGACCGGCGAGCGGCTGCCCGTGTTCGTCGCCGACTACGTGCTGATGGGGTACGGCACCGGCGCGATCATGGCAGTCCCCGCGCACGACCAGCGGGACCTCGAGTTCGCGCAGGTATTCGGCCTGCCGGTCCGCCCCGTGCTCGAGCCGCCGCCGGACTGGTTCGAGCGGCACGGGATCAGCCCGGACACCCCGGCCGCCCGGTGGCCGGAGGCCTACCTCGGCGAGCACGGCTACCTGGACCTGAACGTGCCCGGCCTGGACCTGACCGGCCTGGGCAAGGACGCCGCGATCGAGGCCGCCATCGGCTGGCTCGCCGAGCACGGGGCAGGCCGGTACGAGCGGTCCTACCGGCTGCGTGACTGGCTGTTCTCCCGGCAGCGCTACTGGGGCGAGCCGTTCCCGATCGTCTACGACGACGACGGGCTGCCGGTCGCGCTGCCCGAGGAGCTGCTGCCGGTCGAGCTGCCGGAGATGACCGACTTCCGGCCCGAGCCGCAGCAGGACGAGAACAGTGACCCGGTCCCGCCACTGGCGCGAGCCACCGACTGGGTCGAGGCCGAGCTTGACCTGGGCGACGGCCCGCGGCGGTACCGGCGCGAGCTCAACACCATGCCGCAGTGGGCCGGTCGTGCTGGTACTACCTGCGCTATCTCGACCCGACCGACGACGAGCGCATGGTGGACCCTGGCATCGAGCGGTACTGGATGGTGGCGCCGGGCGCCCCGCCCGCCGACGGCGGCGTGGACCTCTATGTCGGCGGCGTCGAGCACGCCGTCCTGCACCTGCTCTACTCCCGCTTCTGGCACAAGGTCCTGTACGACCTGGGCTACGTGTTCACCAGGGAGCCGTTCAAGCGGCTGTTCAACCAGGGATACATCCTGGCGGACGCCTACCTGGACGAGCGCGGCATGTACGTGCCGGCGACCGAGGTGCGCAGGGAGGCCGATGGCGGGTTCGCGTACCACGGCGCCCCGGTCTCCCCGCGCGCGGGGAAAATGGGCAAGAGCCTCAAGAACGCCGTCACTCCGGACGACATCTACGCCACCTACGGGGCGGACACGCTGCGGCTGTACGAGATGGCCATGGGGCCGCTCGACACCGACCGGCCCTGGCAGACCGACGACATGGTGGGCGTCTACCGCTTCCTGCAGCGGCTGTGGCGGAACATCGTCGACGAGCAGACCGGCGACCTGCTGATCGCGGACAAGCCGCTCGACGACGAGGCCGAGCGGCAGCTGCACCGCACGATCAAGGTGGTGCGGCGCGACTTCGGCGAGCTGCGGTTCAACACCGCCATCGCCCGGCTCATCGAGCTCAACAACTACGCGAGCAGGCTGGCGGCCAGGGACGGGATCATCGCCCGGGCCCTGGCCGAGCCGCTGGTCCTGATGGTGGCCCCGCTCGCCCCGCACATCGCCGAGACGCTGTGGGCGCGGATGGGACACCCGCGGTCGCTGGCCTACGAGCCGTTCCCCGAGTTCGACGAGTCGCTCGCCGCCGAGAAGTCGGTCACCATGCCCGTCCAGGTCAACGGCAAGCGGCGGTTCCAGATCGAGGTCGCGGCCGGCGCGGGCGAGGACGAGATCCGCGAGCAGCTGACCGGGCACCCGGACTTCGCCCGTCTCACGGACGGGCTGACGGTCCAGCGGATCGTCATCGTGCCGGGCCGGATCGCGAACATCGTGGCCCGCTGACCGCGCCCGCAACCTGTTCTTTTACTGCCCCGTTGCAGTCGCCGGCAAAAAGGCCGCCGGTAACAGCGTCCGGGTAAATTGTGACGCGGATTACACCATGATCTGGAATACATATTAAAACGCGCTCGGCACCCACCCCGAGGATCGAGGACCGCAGGCCGGAGACCTGGGAGTATGCACGCAGCACGCCTTTCAGCATTCATTCATAGAGGCCGGGTACACTGCCCAGATTATCAAGCTTACTAAAAGGCTGAAGTTCATGTTGAGATAACTCCTGTGTGTTCTCGCGGCAACATCCGTGCGGCACACTGGAGGGGTGATCAGCGAAGGGGTCCGTACCATACAGTCCATCGGGGAAGACGACAGCAGGGCGGGAATCCCGGCCCGGCGCCGGCGTATCGCCCTGGTAGCGCACGACCACAAGAAGGACGACCTGTGCGAGTGGGCACGCTACAACCAGGGCACGCTCGCCAGGCATAACCTGTTCGCCACCGACTCGACCGGGCGGATGCTGCAGGACGCGCTCGGCCTCGACATCACCTGCTTCCAGAGCGGCCCGCTCGGCGGCGACCAGCAGATCGGCTCCAGGATCGCCGAGGGAGACATCGACCTGCTGGTCTTCTTCTGGGATCCGCTGGAGTCGCAGCCGCACGACCCGGACGTGAAGGCGCTCGTCCGGATCGCGGTGGTCTGGAACATCCCGATCGCGTGCAACCGGGCCAGCGCCGACTTCCTCATTTCCTCACCGCTGATGAACCAGAGCGCGGCGTTAAAGACCACCCGCTAGCTCCGAGGTCCACACCACCACGCGGGTCCGGTCGCCGCGGAACAGATCCCGGGCAAACTCGAGCGGCTGGCCGGCCTGGGAGTAAGCGGTGCGCTCCACCAGCATGAGCGGCGCGCCCTCCGCCACCTCCAGCGCCTCCGCCTCGCGCACGCTGGCGGTGACCGGCTCGAGCCGCTCCCGGGCGCGGTGCGGCCGCTGGCCGTACCTGACCTCGAGAAGCTCGTACAGCGAGCCGTCGAGACGGCACCGGAGCATGTCGGGGAACGCCGCGGCGGGGAACTGCGAGTGCTCGAGCAGCAGCGGCCTGCCGTCGGCGAGCCGGATCCGCCGGACCGCGTACACGTGCTCGTGCTCGGCGATCTGCAGGGCCGCCGCGGCCGTCGGGCCGGCCGGATGCTCGGTCGCGGCCAGCACCCGGGCGCCCGGCGTCATGCCGTGACGGCGCAGCTGCTCAGAGAACCCGGCGAGGGTGGTGAGATCCTGCTCGAGCTTGGGCTCGGCGACGAACGTCCCGCCTCCCCGCCCGACGGCCCGGGTCACCAGCCCGCGCCTGGACAGCTCGCCCAGCGCGTGCCGCAGTGTCATCCGGCTCACCCCGAACCATCCCGCCAGAGCCTGCTCGGCCGGCAGCCGGTCACCCGGTGCCAGCCTGCCCACCGCGATCGCCC
This sequence comes from uncultured Actinomycetes bacterium, assembly GCA_963697445.1. Taxonomy (GTDB): domain Bacteria; phylum Actinomycetota; class Actinomycetes; order Streptosporangiales; family Streptosporangiaceae; genus PALSA-505. The sequence goes on along the minus strand of CAVOOC010000018.1, from coordinate 149,613 downwards.
CGGCCAGCCAGTCCTCGATCTGGGCGTGCACGGTGGTGCCGGGCCCCCGCGCGATCCTGGGTGGCGTGCCCGCCAGGGTCTGTCCCCCCGGCATCACCGCGACCCGGCGACCGGGACTTCTTCGGCGGGCGGTACCACGGGCGTGAAGGACTTACGGCGGCCGGCCGCCAGGTAATAGATCGCGCCGATCAGCGCGATGCCGATCACCACCGTCCACAGGATCGGGATCTTGTTCAGGAAGCTCCAGCCGAAGCTGAGCAGTCCCCCGGTCTGCTCAGGCTTCGGGTTGCTCGCCACCCGCGGCCAGGCGAAGTTGACCAGCATCGCGCCGCCGTACAGCAGGGCGACGATGTTCACCAGCACTCCCCAGCGGCCGAGGCGGAACGGCGCGCGCACCTTGGGCCAGCCGCGGAACCGGGCCCGCATGATCACCAGGTTGCCCAGGAAGTAGCTGAGGTAGATCATCCCGGTCGCCGCGATCGCGATGGTGCCGGCCCCCGAGTACTTCAAGAACGGCACCGCCGCGAGCACGGCGATCACCACGCACGCCCACACCGGCGTGTGCAGCCTGGGCGCGACCCGCGCCAGCAGCCGCGAGACCGGCAGCTGGTTGTCGCGCGACATCCCGAAGCAGAGCCTGATCGTCGCCGCCATGATCGACAGGCAGCAGACGAAGATCGCGGCGGACACCACGAACAGGTACAGGGTCGAGAAGCCGGAGGAGAAGTTCTCCTGGATGATCGTCGCCGGTCCCACGCCCAGGCCCTTGTTCGCGGTGATGGCTCCGTGCAGGTTCGGGATCGCCATCAGCGTCCCGAGCAGGAACACCCCCCCGATGACGAACGCGCCGACGACGGAGAACAGCACCGCCTTGGGCGCGGCCCGGCGCGGGTCCCTGGTCTCCTCGGCCAGCGTTGACGCGGTGTCGAAACCGTAGATCACGAACAGGCTCATGAACATCGCGGCGAGGAACGAGCTGGGGCCCACCTTGAAGCCGCCGCTGTCCACCGCGACGTGAAAGCCCTGATGGTTGTGGAACGCCATCAGCACGATCGCGAAGACGAACATGCCGAGGATCTCGAACAGCACCCCCGTGTTGTTGATGAGCGCCACCAGCCGGACCCCGTAGATGTTCAGCACGGTGATGACGACGAGCGTGATCAGCGCCACGACCTCTTGGGTGTGCAGGCTCCCGCTCAGGCTGTGCCAGCCCAGGCCGTTGAGCGCGGGGATGAGCGCGAGCGGCAGCGTGGCCACCACCGCGGTGATGGTCAGGATCCCCGCGAACAGGTAGATCCAGCCGGTGAACCAGGAGTAACTGCGACTGGCCAGGTACTTCGTCCACTGGAACACCGAGCCTGGCCACCGGGTAGTGGCTGGAGACCTCGGCGAAGTTGAGCGCGACGATGAACTGGCCCAGGGCCACGACCGGCCAGGTCCAGATGAACACCCCGCCGAGGGTGGTGAGCCCCAGGGCGAACAGGGTGAAAATCCCGGTCGATGGAGAAATGTAGCTGAAGGCTACGGCGAAGGAGCTGAACGTCCCGAGCGAGCGCTTGAGCTCCTGGGAGTAACCGAAGCGGGCGAGGTCAGCCGAATCGCGCTCGTGGCCGGTCGGGGTGGCTTCGGTTGCGCTCATCGGATGCCTTCCCAGCGGGACCGGGCTGCGACTTGAGGCGTAGCGTAAGTCCCGGCCGCGGTAATTGTCCATACCTTTCACCGCGCGCTCTCCGGCTCAACGTGGCCCGGGTTCGCGCGTAGCCACTGGTAACCCGTCGGTAGCGGCCGGTAACAGCTCCCGTTGCTTTTTTGTCTAGACCTTTTCCTCGTCCAGGATTTACGCTGCATCCAGCGCCCGGATGTCCCGTTGCCCGGCATCGCGGGCGCGCGGGACAGGGCGAGGGGACGGCGCCGATGGCCGACGAGCTGCAGGGCGACCTCGGCGCGCTCCTCGACCGGGTGCCCAGCCTGGCCGGCTCGCCCCGCTCGGTCCAGCGGCTGGACGGCGGCCTGACCAACCGCAACTACAAGGTCAGCACGCCGGCCTGGCACCTTCGTCGCCCGGGTCTTCAGCGACGGCGGCGAACTGCTCGCGATCAACCGGGACAACGAGTACCGCAACACCGCGGCCGCCGCCGCCGCGGGCGCTGCCGCGCCGGTGATCGAGTACAGCCCCGAGGCGGGGATCCTGGTGATCGGCTACATCGACGGCCGCACGCTCACCAACGCGGACGTGTGCGCCCCCGGGGCCGTCGCCCGCATCGCCCGGGCATGCCGCCGCCTGCATACGGCGCAGCCGTTCGGTAATGATTTCGATATGTTCGATGTTCAGCGCCGGTACCTGGACGTCGTCCGCGCCCGTGGGTTCCGGCGCCCGGTCGGGTATGACGCGCTGATGCCGCGGTTCGAGGCCATCCGGCGGGCGCTCGCCGCGCGCCCGGCCGTGATCGTGCCGTGCAACAACGACCTGCTGGCGGGCAATTTCATCGACGACGGCGACCGGATTCTGGCTGATCGACTACGAGTATTCGGGGAACAACGATCCCTGCTTCGAGCTCGGCAACATCTGGAGCGAGTGCGGCCTGGACTCCGACGGCCTGGCCGAGCTGGTCACCCAGTACTACGGCCTGCGGCTGCGCGGCAAGATCGCCCGCGCCCGGCTGCTCGGCCTGGCCGCCAAGTACGGGTGGACGCTGTGGGGGTCGATCCAGGCCGCGGTCAGCCCGCTCGACTTCGACTTCTGGTCCTGGGCGATGGAGCGCTACCAGGCGGCCGCCGGGGAGATGACCGCCCCGGGCTTCGCGCGGCTGCTCGACGAGGCCCAGCGCGATGACTGACCGCGCGCGGGTGATCGTCATCGGCGGCGGCGTGATAGGGGCCAGCGTCGCCTACCACCTGGCCGGGCTCGGCTGGTCCGACGTGCTGCTGCTCGAGCAGGGGCAGCTGTCCTGCGGGACGACGTGGCACGCCGCCGGCCTCGTCGGCCAGCTCCGGGCGTCGGAGAGCATCACCCGCCTGGTCCAGTACTCCGCGGATTTGTACCGCAGGCTCGAGGGCGAGACCGGCCTGTCCGCCGGGTTCCGGCAGTGCGGCGGCGTCACCGTGGCGCGCACGCCCGAGCGCATGGTGCAGCTGCGGCGGACCGCGGCCGCGGCCGCCGCGTACGGGCTGGACTGCGAGCTGATCGGGCCGTCCCGGGCGCTGGAGCTCTACCCGGTGATGCGGGCGGACGACCTCGCCGGGGCGCTCTGGCTGCCCGGGGACGGAACGGCCAACCCCTCCGACCTGACCTACGCGCTGGCCAGGGGCGCCCGCATCCGGGGGGCGCGGGTGCGCGAGCGTACCCGGGTGACCGGGATCCTCACCGCGGGCGGCAGGGTGACGGGCGTGCGCACCGCCGGCGGCGACATCGAGGCCGAGGTCGTGGTCAACTGCGCGGGCCAGTGGGCCAAGCAGGTCGGCGCGATGTGCGGGGTCAACGTGCCGATGCACTCCGCCGAGCACTTCTACGTGGTGACCGAGCGCATCGAGGGTGTCCGGCGGGATCTGCCGGTGCTGCGCGATCCCGACGGCTACACCTACTTCAAAGAGGAAGTGGGCGGCCTGGTCGTGGGCGGATTCGAGCCGCGGGCAAAGCCGTGGCTCGCACCCGACGCGCTGCCGGAGGAATTCGAGTTCCAGCTGCTGCCGGAGGACTGGGACCAGTTCGCGGTCATCATGGAAAATGCGCTGCTCCGCATCCCGGCGCTGAGCCATACCGGGATCAAGAAATTCTACAATGGCCCGGAAAGCTTTACCCCGGATAATCAGTTCATTCTCGGTGAAGCGCCGGAGCTGCGGAATTTCTACGTCGCGGCGGGCTTCAACTCGGTCGGCATCGCCTCGGCCGGCGGCGCTGGGCGGGCGCTGGCGGAATGGATCGCGGGCGGCGAGCCGGCGACCGACCTGTCCGCCGTTGACATCCGGCGGTTCGCCCGGTTCCACGGCAATAACCAGTGGCTGCACGACCGGGTGGGCGAGGTTCTCGGCCTGCATTACGCCGTGCCCTGGCCCAATCGCGAGCTTGACACCGCCCGCCCGCTGCGGCGCTCCCCCGCGTATCACCTGCTGAAAGAGGCGAACGCCGGCTTCGGGAGCCGGATGGGCTGGGAGCGGGCGAATTTCTTCGCCCCGCCCGGCCAGCGGCCGCAGATCCGCTACGGCTGGGGCAAGCAGAACTGGCTGCCCTGGTCGGCGGCCGAGCAGCGCGCCGCCCGCCGCAGCGTCGCGGTCTTCGATCAGACCTCATTCTCCAAGTTCCTGCTGGTCGGCACCGATGCGGAGGCGGCGCTGCAGTGGCTGTGCACCGCCGACATCGCCACTGCGCCCGGCCGGACCGTGTACACCGGAATGCTCAACTCGCGCGGCACCTACGAGGCGGACATCACCGTCACCAGGCTGTCGGCGACCGAATTCCTGCTCGTCAGCAGCGCCGCGCAGACCGAGCACGACAAGGACCACATCGCCCGCCGCATCCCGCCCGGCGCGGCCGCCACGCTGGTCAACGTCACGTCGGCCTATGCCGTTTACGGCGTCATGGGACCGCGGTCACGGGAACTGCTGTCAGCGATATCGCGGAGTGATTTCAGCGACGAGGTCTTCGGTTTCGGCGCCAGCAGGGAAGTAGACATTGGCTACGCCACCGTTCGGGCGACCCGGATTACTTACGTCGGCGAGCTTGGCTGGGAGCTGTACGTGCCAGGCCGAATGTGCGGTCGGGGTCTACGAGGACCTGATGACGGCGGGTGCCGGGCTCGGGGTGGTCAACGCCGGCTATTACGCCATCGAGTCCATGCGGCTGGAAAAGGCCTACCGCGCGTACGGCCGCGAGCTCAGCCCGGACTACAACCCGGTGGAGGCCGGCCTGCTTTTTGCCTGCAAGCTGAAGACCGGCATCCCGTTCCTCGGCCGCGAGGCGGTGGAGAAAGCGAAGGCGGACGGCCCCAGGCGCAGGCTGGTTTCCCTCGTGCTCGACGAGCCGGACGCCATGATGTGGGGCGGCGAGCTGGTGCTGCGGGACGGGCGGGCGGCCGGCCAGGTGACGTCGGCGGCCTGGGGCGAGACCGTCGGCGGCTCGGTGGGGCTCGCTTACGTCCGGGCCGCCGGCGGCGAGGTGATGACCGCCGAACTCGCCCGGGCGGGCTCCTATCAGGTGAACGTCGGCGGCGAGCTGCGGCGGGCCAGCCTGCACCTGCGGCCGCCGTTCGACCCGGCGGGGGAGAAGATCAGGGGCCGCTGACTCCCGGGCCAGGCGCCCGTGGCCGCCGCGTCCGCCGCGGCGGCCGGCGAGGCGGACGCGGCGGCCGGCGAGGCGGACGCGGCGGCCGGCGAGGCGGACGCCAGTATTCAAGAACCGTGAATGCACACTTAGTACCCGGACGGGAAAATCACCGCGTCATGGAGTGGCTATTGACCGGCGGCCGAGTACGCCAATAAGGTCATGCCAGCCGTCGGGCCCTTGGTAACGGGACCTTGGCAGGAGCGAAGCCCCAGCAGGGTAGGTGACGGCCTCGCGCCCCAGGTCAGCAGCCGTGCCCGGAGTGGCGGAACGCATCTGGGTATTCATAGGATGATTTGGGTATTCATAGAGGTTCGGGGGAATAGTGGACGTTCGCAAGACTTCCGAGTGCGCGCGGCCGGCGCGGAAGATATCGGCCATACTGCGCCGGGACGAACGTCAGGTCGATTTCGGAATTCGGCGGTTCCGGCTCAGCGTCGGCTCTCAGCGGGAAATACTCGAAACCGCATCGAGGGCCTTCGTAACGGGCTTTAACGCCGTGATCGCGTCCGGTCCCGCGAACCTCGCCGCCAGCCTCGACGAGCTCGGCGAGCAGCAGCGCGGCCACGCGCTTGAGGGCGCAGGGATGGCGGCGACCGTCCTGGATGTGCTCACGCTCCGGCGCGGCCGCCGGCTGCGGGCTCTGCTGGCCGGGCCGGGACGCGGCTACCCGCACCTGGTTTTCGCGGGCGCGGGCAGGGCCTACGCCAGCCTCAGGATGCGGCCGTCGCGGCTGGTGCGGGCGATGCCGACCGACCGCTCCACCCACCCGGCGCTGCGCTGGCTGGCCTGGGATGGCTACGGCTTCCACCGGGGCTTCTTCGCCGCCGACGAGACCATCGGCGAGCAGCGGATACCGCGCGGGCTCACCGGTGAGCAGCAGTCGCTGTTCGATCAGGGCCTCGGCCGCGCGCTGTGGTTCCACGAGTGCGCCGACCCGGACGGCGTGGCCCTGCGGATCGCGGAGTTCGAGCCGGTCCGCCGCGGCAGCCTGTGGAGCGGCGTCGGGCTGGCGGCCACCTACACCGGGGGCGCGGACGTGGCCGATCTCGGCAGGCTCGCCGCGCTGGCCGGCCAGCACAACGCCGATCTCGCGCACGGATCTTCGCTCGCCTGCGCCGCGCGCACGCACGCCGGCCTGATCCCGGCCCACACGGCGGCGGCCGCGCACGCGCTGACCGGCGCGCTCGCCGAAGAGGCCAGCGGCTGGGTCGCCAGCGGACTGGGCCGGATCGGCCAGTCGGCCGCGGGCCCGGGCGGCTACCAGGCCTGGCGTCAGGAGATCTGCGGCCTGTGGGCGGCCTTCCGCGCACCCGGCGACGTGGCGGGCCGGCTGGCGGAGCCGGCCGGCCGGGCTACGACGGCGAGGACACCGGCGACCTGCAGGCCTGGGACGTCACCTCCGGTATCGCGTCCGTTCCCGCCCCGCGGGACGGGATGACCGCCCCGGCGGTGGTGCTGCCCGCGGCTGTCCTGCCGGGCGGGAGCCGGCCAGGGGAGCCTGAACGGTGACCGTCAGCACCGGCGCAGCCCGCGCGGGCGCTCGCCGTACCACGCCGCCGCGGAGCCCGGCTGGCGGCTACCCGCCGCCACCGGCCCGGCGGCAAGCCGCGACCCAAGCCGCTACGGCGGATCATGATGTGGCGGCGACGCGCACGCCCCGGTCCTGGCTCGCGCCGCCGCCGGTCGAGCCCTACGTGCTGCACGCGCGGGATGGCGCGACACTAGCGGCGACGGCCAGCCGCATCGCCGATCTCGCGCCGTCGCTGTCAGACGCCGAACTGCACGATCTCGCCTGCCAGCTGGGCAGGGACGGGTGCGCCCCGGGCGGGCTGAGGCTCGGGATCGTGGCCGACAGCCAGGAACAGCTCGCCGCCCGGGCCCGGGAGGCCGCCCGGCTGGTGCCCTCGCTGAAGCCCGGCAAGCTGGCCGCCCGGCCGGGAATCTTCGCCGGCAGCAGCGCCCGCGGCCGCGTCGTGCTGCTCTTCCCCGGGATCGGCACCGGCCAGGACCCGGCCGGCGAGGCCGCCGCCTGCACCCCTCCCCCGCTGTTCGGTCTCACCGACCCGCAGGCCGTGCAGCCGGCGATCCTGCACGCTTCGCTGTCCGGGCTGCGCTGGCTGGACCGGCTCGGCGTCACCGCCAGCGCCGCGGTCGGCCACAGCCTGGGCGAGATCACCGGCCTGGTCTGGGCGGGCAGCCTGGCCGAGACGGAGGCGACCAGGCTCGTTGCCCAGCGCAGTGCCGTGATCAGCGCCAGCGGCGCCCGCCAGACCGCCATGGTCAGCGTGGCGGCAGACGCAGCGGCCAGCAGTGCGCTGTGCGCGGGCACCGACCTGGTCATCGCCGCGTACAACGGGCAGGCCCGGCACGTGCTGGCCGGCTCGGTGGCCGGCGTGCGCGAGGCAGCCAGGCGCGCCGAGCGGCAGGGCATCCGCGCGGTCGTGCTTGACGTCTCGCACGCGTTCCACTCGCCGGCCATGGCCGGCTGCGTCGCGCCGCTGCGCAGCGTCCTCGCCGACATCCGGTTCGCCGCGCCGTGGCGGCCGCTCGTGTCCACGGTCACCGGCCGCGAGATTTCCGCGGGCGACGACATCCCGGCGCTGCTGTGCGCCTCGCTGACGTCGCCGGTGCGCTTCGCCGATGCCCTCGCCGCCGCGGCCGCTGATGCCGACCTGCTGTGCGAGACCGGCCCAGGCCACGCTCTCGCCGCCCTCGCCGGGTGGGGCTGTGACGTGCCCGCGGTCAGCCTGGAGGCGCGCACCGGAGACGACCGCGGCCCCGCGCACGCGGCCGCCGCGCTGTTCGCGGCGGGAGCGGTGCACAGCCTGGAGCCGATGCTGGCCGGGCGCGGCGCGCAGCCGGTGGACATCTGGCAGGAGCGGATAGCCATCTCCGCCCGCCGAAACCCGGCGGCCGCGGACACCGCAGAGGACGAGGCCGGGGACGCCGCGGCGGGCCGGACCGAGCCCGCCCGGCCCGCCCTCCGGGGCCGGTTCCTCGACGAGATCCGGCTGCACAGCCCAGGCGCGGAGCTGATCGCCGACAGCAGGCTGAGCCCAGACACCGACCCCTATCTCGCGGACTACAAGATCGACGGCGTAACCGTGCTGCCAGCGGTCATGGGCCTGGAGGCGATGGCCCAGGCCGCGTCGGCCCTGGCCGGGCGGCCGATGCTGCATGCCGGGCAGGTTTCGTTCGCCGGGCCGGCGGTCATCCGGCCGGGCACGCTGATCAGGGTCTGCGCCACGCGCGAGGGCAAGCGCGTGTTCACCGTGCTGCGCAGCCGGGACGACGGGCAGTGGACCGATCACTGCCGCGCGATCTTCCAGCCACGCGCGGAAGGCCCGCCCGGCCAGCCCCCGGCCAGGGGCGCCGGCGGGGAAGCCGGCGGTTTCCCGGGCTGGCGGACGTCCGGGCCGGCGACCGCGATCCTGGACAGCGCCGACCTCTACGGGCCGGTCTGCTTCCAGGCAGGCAGGTTCAGGCGGGTGGCGTTCCTGCCTGAGCTCACCTCGCGCCGGTGCCGCGCACTCGTCCGCGGCAGCGACGACCAGCCGTGGTTCGGCGGCGAGCCCGGGCTTGCCGACCAGTCACTCCGGCTGGGCAGCCCCGGGCTGAACGACGCGACCCTGCATGTGCTGCAGGCGTGCTTCCCGCACCGCCGGGTGCTGCCCGCCGGGTGTGACACCGTCACGGTCAGCGGGCGGCAGGTGCGCGGGGCGGTCGAGGTCACGGCCATGCAGAGGTCCGCGTCGCGCAGCTCGCCGCGCCGGCCGCTGCTGGCATCGGTGCGGGATCCCGATGTCGCGGGGATTGCCTCACCGCAGACCGGTCCGCGGGTGCCGCCCGGGCCGCCCGCGCCCGATGAGTACGTCTGGGACGTGACCGCGGTGGATGCGACCGGGCAGGCCATCATCACCTGGACCGGACTGCGGCTTCGGGACGCCGGCCCGGCGCCGGGCGATCCCGCCCTGCCGCCTGCGCTGCTGGGCGTGTACCTGGAGCGCGGCGCGACAGCGCTCGGCCTTGACCCAGCGCTCCGGATCAATGTCCGGTGCGAGCCGCCGCCGCTGGGTCCCGCGGCCGCCGGAGCGTCCTGGGCTGCGGCCGTGGCGGCGGCGCCCCGGCGGCCGGGGTGGGTCTCGGCACGCAGCTGCGGTCAGCTTGACGAGCTGTCGCTGCGGCTGCGGGCCGCTTCGCCCGCGGCCTGCGCGTGGCAGACCGCCGACCCAGAGCAGGATGCCCCGGCCCCGGAGTGCGACATCGAGGATCCCGAGTTCGCGACGCTGCGGCAGCGGCTGCGCGACAGCCTGGCCGAGCCCGCCCCCACCGTGCACGCGCGGATCAGGACCGCCACCGAGTGCCTGTCCAAGGCCGGGAGGCCGGTGGGCTGCGAACTGGTCGTCGACGGCTGCTATGACGACGGCTGGGCGCTGCTGCACGCGGGGGACGCGCTTATCGCCTGCACCTCGGTCCGGGTCATCGGCCTTTCCTGCCCGGTGGTGGTATCGATCATGACCGGCACCGGCGTGCACGCCGCAGGGGCCGCCTGACACCGGCGGCCGCCCGCGTCGATGGCGAGTTTTACCCCTGGGGTGGGTACCAACTCGGCTTCGATCACCCGAGGAGCGGCCGACACCGTACATTCTGGCCGACCCGGTTGACCGGCCGGCCGGGGCGGTGCAACCATCGGCGGGTGAACGACGAAACCAGCGATCTGCTCGAGCGCTACCGGCCGCTAGGCCAGGCCGAGGCCGCCGACGCCGACCGGGTCCGGGCGCTGCTGCGCACCGTCGGCGACCCATGGCTGCGCACGATCCCCTTGCATGTCACCGCGTCCGCCTTGATCGTGCATCCGGACAGCGGGCGGCTCCTGCTGCGCTGGCATCAGCGCCAGCAGGCGTGGCTGCAGGTCGGCGGGCACGGCGATCCCGGTGAGACCAGCCCGCTGGCGATCGCGCTGCGGGAAGCGCGCGAGGAGACCGGGCTGACCGACCTGGTGCCGTGGCCCGGCCCTGAGCTGCGGCATGTCGTGATCGTCCGGGTCCCGGCGGGCGGGACCGAGCCTGCACACGAGCACGCCGACCTCCGGTTCGTGCTGGCCACCAGGACGCCGGAGACCGCCCGGCCGGAGAACCCGGACGCACCGCTGCGCTGGGTCACGCCGGACGAGGCGTACCAGGCCACATCCGAGCCCAACCTCCTGGAGACCGTGGCGCGGGTCCGGGAACTGCTGACGAGCTAGTCATTGGCACCGTTCGGGAGCCCATGGTTTTCGGGAATGACGGCGGCGACCGGAAGGCTGAACATTTCGTGCTGCTTGCCGCGCGTCAGGCCGATGCTGCTCCCGGCGCCGGGTGGCAGCGGCGGGCCGGCATGACGCGGGTCCGCCGAGCTGGAGGAGATGCGTAGCCCATGTCAGCACCTGCCCCGCAGGCCCGGCAGCCATCGGCCAGCGACCACCGCTGGCTGATCCTGGGGATCGTCGCGATCGCCCAGCTGATGGTGGTGCTGGACGCCACCGTCGTGAACATCGCGCTGCCCTCGGCCCAGCACGCGCTGGGATTCCCGAACGGCGACCGGCAGTGGGTCGTGACGGCCTACGCCCTGGCCTTCGGCAGCCTGCTGCTGCTCGGCGGCCGGATCGGCGACATGTTCAGCCGGAAGTGGGTCTTCGTCACCGGGCTGATCGGGTTCTCGGTGTCCTCGGCACTCGGCGGCGCGGCCACCTCGTTCGCCATGCTCGTCACGGCCAGGACGCTGCAAGGCGTCTTCGGGGCGATCCTCGCGCCCGCCGCCCTGGGCACGCTGGTCAGCACGTTCCGGGACCCGCGTGAGCGAGGCCGGGCGTTCGGGGTATTCGGCTCGGTCGCGGGCGGCGGCGGCGGGATCGGGCTGATCCTCGGCGGGGTGCTCACCCAGTACCTGTCGTGGCGCTGGACGCTGTACGTCAACCTGATCTTCGCGGCGATCGCGACGGCCGGCGCGCTGATCTACATGCGCAGCAACCGGCCGGCGACCCGGCCCCGGATCGATTGGGCCTGCACGCTGCTGGGTTCCGCCGGCCTGTTCTGCCTCGTCTTCGGCTTCTCCCACGCGGAGACGGCCGGGTGGACGGCCAGCCTGACGATCGGCTCGCTGGTGGCCGGGGTCGCGCTGCTGGCCGGGTTCGCCTTCGCCGAGCAGCGGGTGAGCCACCCGCTGCTGCCGCTGCGGATACTCACCGACCGGACCAGGGGCGGCGCCTACGTCTCCGTCGGCGTGGCCGGGATCGCGATCTTCGGCGTCTTCCTGTTCCTGACCTACTACCTGCAGCAGGTGAAGGGGTACAGCCCCGTCACGTCCGGCCTGGCGTTCCTGCCGATGATCGCCTGCATCCTCATCAGCTCCAACACCTCCAGCATCGTCCTGCTGCCGCGGGTGGGACCGCGCGTGCTCATCGCCGTCGGGATGCTGCTCGGCGGCGGCGGGATGCTCTACCTCACCCAGCTCAACGTGACGTCCAGCTACGTGAGCGGCGTGCTGCCTGCCCTGCTGCTCATGGGCCTCGGCTTCGGCACGGTCTTCGCCTCGGCCATCAACACCGCCACGGCGGGGGTGGCGCGCCAGGACTCGGGAGTGGCATCCGCGCTGGTCAACACCATGCAGCAGGTGGGCGGCTCGATCGGCACCGCGGCCCTGAGCACCATCGCGCTCACGGCCACGACGCGCGCCCTCGCCGCTCACCACACCGGCGCGCTGGCTACGGCGATGGCTTCGGTGCACGGCTATGACGTCGCCTTCGCCACCTCCGCGGCCCTGTTCGCGGCCGGCGCGGTGCTGGCCGTTGTCCTGCTGCCCTCGCGGCAGCGGCTGGCGCAGCTGAGAGCCGAAGCCGCTGCTGCGGTCAGCCCGGCACCGGGCGAGGCGGCCGCCCCGGCCGCCTGGGAGCCGACACTGACCCCCGGCACGGCGCAGGGCGACGAGTGATCCGGCGGGCCCGCGGGCCTGCTCGCGGACCGGCTGTCAGACCTGGCCGCGCTCGCGCAGGATGTCGCGGAACTCGATGACCGCTTCGTCGAGGTCGGAGCCTAGATCCGGCTCGACCACCATCCGGGCGTTAGCCCAGTAGACACCGGCATACTGGCCGCTGGCGTCCGGGTCGGCCAGGAGCGGACCGTGGACGATCTTGATGTGATCCTCCACCTCGTCCCAGGAGACCCCGGCGGGGACCAGGCCGATCCCCGGGTCGTCGCTGTCATCGTAGGAAAGATCGTCAAGCACCGGTCCCTCCCTGGCTCGGGTCCTCGCCACCCTAGACGACTGCCCCGCGAGCGCCGGTCTCATGCCGCGACGGTTCTCCTGCCCTGGTCGGGGGCCGCGGACCGGGCCGGGCCGCTCCGGCCGTCTGTGATGTCCCTCGCGGAGCCGCAGTAGCTCGCCGTAGGATGATGATGCCGGTGCGGATGGCACGCTGTGACGGCGCATACCTCGGATTTTCGAAGGCTGCCCCCAGCTACCGCTCATCTAACTTCCCGCTAAGCATCAGCTTTCCCTGAGTTCGCCCGAAGATGCGGGCGGCATCGTGGTGAAGAGAAACAAAAGACCACGTATCCAGGGAGACAGGCCCATGGACGACGAATCGCCGGAGACGGCCGGATCCACACCGACGCGACCGGACTCACCCTGGCCGGGCCCCGGCAGCACGCAACCCCCGTACGCCCCCGCGGGCCCGTACGCCCCGGCGGGCACCTATGCGCCTGCAGGCCCTTCTGCGCCTGCGGGCGGTTACGCGCCTGCGGGCGGTTACGCGCCCGCGGGCCCGTACGGACCGGCAGGCCCCTACGGCCCGGGAGGCGGGTACGGCCCGGGCGGGTACGGCCCGGGCGGGTACGGCCCGGGCGGGTACGGCCCGGGCGGGTACGGCCCGGGCGGGCATGGCCCGGAAGGGCCGTACGGGCCGGAAGGGCCGGAAGGGCCGGGGATGGCAGGCCCGCCCGGCCACCGGCCACGGCGGCTCCACTTCCGGTTGCTGGCGCTCATCGCCGCGGCCGGGCTGCTGGCCGGCGGGGGCACCGCATATGCCCTGACAGCCACCGCGGCCAGCCCCGTGCTGACCACCTCCCAGATCGTCGCCCAGACCGATCCCGGCGTGGTGGACGTGATATCCACCCTCGGTCTCCAGAGCGGCACCGCCGAGGGCACGGGGATCGTCCTCACCTCGACCGGTGAGATCCTCACCAACAACCACGTCATCTCCGGTGCCACCTCCGTCAAGGTCCGCGACGTGGGCAACGGCCGCACGTATACGGCGTCCGTGGTCGGCTACAGCCAGACCAATGACCTCGCCGTGCTGCAGCTCAAGGGGGCGTCCGGCCTCACCACCGCGAACCTCGGTAACTCCTCGCACGTGAAGGTCGGCGACAAGGTCGTCGCCATCGGCAATGCCGGCGGCCAGAACGGCACCCCCTCGGTCGCCACCGGCAAGGTCACCGGCCTGAGCAAGTCGATCACCGCCACCGACGCGTCATCGGGCGTCTCGGAGCAGCTGACCGGGCTCATCCAGACCAATGCGGGCATCCAGCCGGGTGATTCCGGCGGCCCGCTCACCAACTCCTCCGGCCAGGTGATCGGCCTCGACACGGCGGCCTCTTCCGGATCCGCGTTCCAGCTCAGCAACACGACGGCAACCCAGGCGTTCACGATCCCGATCAACGAGGCAGTGACCATCGCCAACCAGATCGAGGCGGGCACATCCTCGGCCACCGTCCACATCGGGGCCACCGCCTTCCTCGGCGTCGCGATCAGCGCAGGCAGCAGCCTGCCGGGGATACCGGCCAGCACCGGTGCGCTCATCGCCGGCGTCCAGCAGGGCACGCCCGCGGCAGCAGCCGGCCTGACCGGAGGCGACACCATCACCTCGCTCGCCGGCCACACGATCACCTCGGCATCGCAGGTCCGCACCGTCCTCAACGGGTACCACCCTGGCGACAAGGTCAGCATCAGCTGGACCGACCAGGCGGGCGGCACTCACACCGCCACCGTCACCCTCGCCTCCGGCCCGGCCAGCTGAGAGGGCCGGCGAGAGGGACGGCCAGCCCGCGGATGCGGGCGGGTGAAGGGGCCGGCAGGCGGAACCGGGAGAGCCTGCCGGCCCATCGGCTGAGCAGGCCGGGCGCGCGGGGACGGGTCAGCCCGGCAGCGGACGGACGGGCCAGCCTCCAGGCCCGTCCAGAGAGGGCCGGCAGGCTGCCAGGGTCAGCCTGCCGGCCCGGCGGCTGAGCAGGCCCGGCGCGGAACGGTCAGCCCACCGCCTGGGCGGCCGCGCGCCCGGCGGTACGGCCGGAGAACAGGCAGCCGCCGAGGAACGTGCCCTCGAGTGCCCGGTAACCATGCATGCCGCCGCCGCCGAACCCGGCGACCTCCCCCGCCGCGTACAAGCCGGAGACGGCCAGCCCGTCCGCGCCCAGCACGCGGCTGTCCAGGTCGGTGTGCAGGCCGCCGAGCGTCTTGCGGGTGAGCACGGACAGCCGGACGGCGATCAGCGGCCCCGCCTCCGGGTCGAGCAGGCGGTGCGGGCGGGCGGTCCGGACCAGCCGGTCACCCAGGTAGGCGCGGCTGCCGCGAAGGGCCGTGACCTGCAAATCCTTGGTGAACGGATTGGTTATCTCCCGGTCGCGCGCGATGACCTCGGCCTCGACGACGGCCGGGTCGAGCAGGCTGGTGCCGGTGACCTTGTTCATCCGCGCGACCAGGTCCGGCACCGTGGTCGCGGTCACGAAGTCCTCGCCGTGGTCGATGAAGGCCTGCACCGGCCCGGGTACCCCAGCCCGCGCACGCGCCAGGACGTCGCGGACGGAACGGCCGGTCAGGTCGGGGTTCTGCTCGGAGCCGGAGAGCGCGAACTCCTTCTCGATGATCTTGCGGGTCAGCACGAACCAGCTGTGGTCGTGACCGGTGCCGCGGAGGTACGCGAGCGTGCCGAGGGTGTCGAAGCCGGGGAACAGCGGAACCGGCAGCCGGTGACCGGTGGCGTCCAGCCATAGCGACGAGGGCCCGGGCAGGATGCGGATGCCGTGCATGGGCCAGACGGGATCCCAGTTGTGGATGCCCTCCACGTAGTGCCACATCCGGTCCGGGTTGATCACCCTGGCGCCAGCCCGTTCGGAAATCGCGATCATCCGGCCGTCGACGTGCGCCGGGACCCCGGTGACCATGTGTTCCGGCGGGGTGCCGAGCCGCTCGGGCCAGGAAGCGCGGACCAGGTCGTGGTTGCCGCCGATGCCGCCTGAGGTGACGATCACCGCCTGCGCGTGCAGCTCGAACTCCCCGGCCGGCGAGCGCGAGCTGGGCTCCCCGCGGCGGACGTCGCTGGGCTCGAGCAGCGTCCCGCGGACGCCGTCGATGACGCCGCCGGTGACGGTGAGCTCATCGACCCGGTGCCGGAACCGGAACGTCAGCATGCCCCGCGCCGCCGCCGCGCGGGCGCGCCGCTCGAACGGCTGGACGATCGCCGGACCGGTACCCCAGGTGATGTGGAAGCGGGGTACCGAGTTGCCGGGGCCGAGCGCGGTGTAGCCGCCGCGTTCGGCCCAGCCGACGACGGGGAACACGCGATGCCCCATGGCGTGCAGCCAGGCGCGCTTCTCCCCCGCCGCGAAGTCAACGTAGGCCTGCGCCCACTTCCTGGGCAGGTCGTCTTCGGGCCGGTCGAAGCCGGCCGTGCCGAGCCAGTCCTGCCAGGCGAGCTCGCGGGAGTCCCGGATCCGCAGCCGACGCTGCTCGGGAGAATCGACAAAGAACAATCCCCCGAACGACCACCACGCCTGCCCGCCGAGAGACTGCTGGGGTTCCTGGTCGAGGAGCAGCACGCGGCGTCCCGCGTCGGTCAGCTCGGCCGCCGCGGCCAGGCCGGCGATGCCGGCTCCGACCACGATCACGTCGGCGTCGTGTCTCATCGCGCTCCTCATCGGCTGAGCGGCCGGTCCCGTGCTGACGGCCGCCGCGGCTGCTGCCCTGGGCGCGGGTCACGGTGCCGGATGCGCCGGGCAGGACCGGCCGGGGGCAGGATACCTTGATCAACGGTGTCGGCTGGGGGCCGGGTGCGCCCGGCTGGTCAGGCGACCCTGCGTGCCCCCGGGCCGGGCAGCTGCGTGACCTCGCGGGCCGAGCCGACCGGATGCCCGGCCGCGCAGGTGATCTGGAGCCGGATCGGCTCCCCGCAATCGCGGTGGGTGAGCGTGGCGGCCGGCCCTTCCGGCCCGGTGGCGTACTTGTCTCCCCACTGCATCAGCGCGACCAGCACCGGGTAGAGGTCCATCGCCTGCTCGGTCAGCCGGTACTCGAGACGGCTGCGCTGTCCGGCTTCCTGATAAGGGACCTTCCGCAGCAGGCCCTCGTCCACGAGACGGGCGAGCCGGTCACTGAGGACCTGCCGGGGCGCCCGGGTGCGCCGCTGCATGTCGGCGAACCGGCGGACCCCGCTGAACACCTCGCGCAGCACGAGAAACGTCCACTTCTCGCCGATCATTTCGATCGTGGCGCCGATCGTGCAGTTGGCGGTGTCGTAGTCCAGTACCCAGGGCCGTCTCATGACTGCATCCTAAATCTAGTTGACAGACTCAGCAATCCGGCGAATGCTGAGTCTGTGAACCGAATTCAGGAGCGCGCCGAGACCAGGCTGTACGTGATACGCGAGGCGCACAGCGGGGACTGCGACGCGATCAGGGAGTTCCTGGCCGGCCTGTCGCCGCGGACCCGCTACCTGAGGTTCTTCACCGGTGCCCCGAGCGTGA
This sequence comes from uncultured Actinomycetes bacterium, assembly GCA_963697445.1. Taxonomy (GTDB): domain Bacteria; phylum Actinomycetota; class Actinomycetes; order Streptosporangiales; family Streptosporangiaceae; genus PALSA-505. The sequence goes on along the minus strand of CAVOOC010000018.1, from coordinate 132,519 downwards.
CCGCGGCCATGCTGCGCCTCCTGGCCGGCGGCGGCGCCGGCACCGACGTGGTCCTGGCCACCGGGGCCGGCGCGGTCATCGGTCACGCCATGGCCGCGGACACCACGGGCAGCCATGGCACCCGGGTGACCGACATCGGCGTGGCTGTCGCCGATGCGTGGCAGGGACAGGGCGTGGGGTCGGCGCTTACCCGCGCGCTCGCCGACCGGGCCAGGGACCGCGGCGCCACGGCGCTCGTGATGGACGTGCTGGCCGAGAACCAGCAGGTACTCGCCATGATCGCGCACCGCTGGCCGGGCGCACGCTACGACGGCTCGGGCGGCTACGTGACCGTCCACGCCCGGCTGCGCCCGGGCCGCGGGCTGCCATCGCCCGCTGCCCCCGCCACCATCGCCGCGGGAGGCTAGTGCCACCTCAAGCTCTGTTCGCCCGGACGATGGGTCGCTCCGGACGGCAGGCCATGATCGTTTCTCGATCGAGTTGATCTCCTTCGCGATGTCTTCGCGACTGCGCGGCTCGCGGAGGCCATTCGTGCTCGAAGGGCGGGATCGCCCGCCTGGTAGCCTCTCCCCCGACATCGAGCAGCCACGCAGGCAGGCTGGGGGCGAAACGTGATCCGCGCAGAGCGCGCCGGCGACGCTACGACAGGCCAGCCCGCGTGCCGGTAACCGGGCCGGGCCTGCCAGCAGAGCCCGGCGACGACGACATCGGGTGGCAGCGGCCGTCGCCGCTGCTGCTGCGCGCCCGGCGGATCCAGGCCGCGCTGGTGACCCTGCCGGCCGCGCTCGCCGGCGGCCTCGCCGCGGCCGCGGCGGGATCGGCCGCCCTCGGGGCCGGCATCGGGCTGGGGCTGGTGGCGGCCGGGGTGGCCTGGGAGCGGTTCCTCGCCCGCCGCGTCGCCGCGTGGGGCTACGCCGAGCGGCACGAGGACCTGATGGTCCGCCGCGGCGTGCTCATCCGGCGCGAGTCGGTCATCCCGTACGGGCGGATGCAGTTCATCGACGTCACGGCGGGCCCGGTCGAGCGCAGCCTGGGCCTGGCGACGCTGCGGATGCACACCGCGGCCGCCGCCAGCGACGCGCGCATCCCGGGCCTGGACAAGGCGGTGGCCGCGCAGCTGCGGGATCAGCTGGCGGCGCTCGGCGAAGCGCAGGCGGCCGGGCTGTGACGAGCCCGGCGCCCGGCGGCCCGCCGTGGCCCGTCACCGGCAACGTCGCGGGCTGGCACCGGCTGCACCCGCTGTCGCCTCTCATCCGGGCCGGCCGTCAGATAGTGACGATCTTCACCGCGCTGCTCGCCCTCCTCGTCCTCAACCAGCACCAGGCGGGCAGCGACCTCGTCATCGACCTGATCATCGTCGGGTTCGTGCTGGCCGGCGGGGTGATCAGCTGGCTCGTCACCCGCTGGCAGGTCACCGACGGCGTGCTGCGCATCGAGACCGGCCTGGTGCGGCGCCAGTCGCTGCGCTTCCCGCTGTCGCAAGTGCAGGCGATCGACGTGGTGCAGACCGGGCTGGCCCGGGTGCTCGGGCTGGCGGAGATCCGGTTGCGGATGGCCGGCGCCGACTCTTCCGATGGGCGGCTGGCCTGCCTGCGGCTCGCCGACGCCAGGCAGGTCCGGCAGCTGCTCCTGTCGATGACCCGGCCGCCTGGCACCCTGGCCGCCAGCGCGGCGGCAGCGCCGGAGGCGCCAGCGCCGGCCGCGGCAGCGCTCGGTGCTGCCGCGGCGCCGGGCTCGGCGGCAGCGTCGCCCGGCGCCGTCGGAGCACGGGAGCCCGAGCGGCTGCTGTTCCGGGTCCGCGCCGGGCGCCTCGCTGGGGCCATCGCGCTGAGCCGGGCCGGGGCGATCGCGGCGGCGGTGATCGCCGCGATGGCCAGCGTCGCCGCGGTGACCGGCCAGCCGGGAGCCGTGGCGCCGTTCCTGCCGGTCGGGCTCGGTATCGTCCTCGCCGTGTGGCGCCAGTTCAACGGCGAGTACGGGACCGCGGTCGCGGCGGCGGCTGACGGGCTGCGGCTGCGGTCGGGGCTGGTGCAGACCACGGCCGAGACGATCCGCCCGGGGCGCGTCCAGGCGGTGCGCCTGGTCGAGCCCCTGGCGTGGCGCGCGTTCGGCTGGTGCCGGCTCGAAGTCAACGTCGCGGGGCCGCGCTCGCGCCGGGAGAACCGGTCGGAGGCGCAGCGGCTGCGCGCGCTGGTCCCGGTCGGATCGCTGGCCGAGGCGGACCAGATGCTCGGCGAGCTGCTGACCGCGCGGCCGGTGCCCTCGAAGCGGGCGCCCCGCGGTGCCCGCTGGAAGGCACCGCTGACGTACCACTTCCTGGCCTGGGACGGTGACGACCGCTACGTGGCCGCTTCGCGCGGCCGGGTGTCCAGGACGACAACCTGGATCCCGCTGGAGAAGGTGCAGAGCATCCGCTGGGTGCAGGGTCCGGTCCAGCGGCGGCTCGGTCTCGCGTCGGTGCGGCTCGATGTCGCGGGCAGGCGGGTGACCGGGAGCATCGAGGACCGCGATGCCGGCGAGGCGCGCGACATCCTCCGACGTCTGCCCGGGCTCGCCCGTCAGGCACGGACCCGGGCAGCGTAGCGATCCCGGCGCGATCGCGCCGGCCGCTGACCGGTGATCTCGGCGCTGATCAGTGCCAGCGGACCCGCATCTTCTCGTGCCAAGTCGCCAGCACGCCGGCGTCGCCGCGCACGTCGAGACCGGCCGCCGTCCCGCGGTTCCACAGCAGCAGGTAGAGCGCCGGAGCCGGACCGCTGACCTCGCAGTAAGCCGCGCCGCCGGGCGCGGCCGGGTCCAGGCCGCGTGACACCCTGGCTTGCTCACACCCCATGACCACCGTCCAGCTCGGCGCCGAGGCACCGTCCTGGGCCCGGACGACGAGCGTCGCCGGCGAGTCAGCAAGCGACCGGGGCTGACGGGCGGCGAAGCCGGTCAGCAGCTCATCGACGCCGTCGGCGGCCAGCCCCGCCGGGAACGGGTCCAGCTTCCCGCCGGATCCGGCGGCCGCCGCCGCGAGCTGTGCGTCCACGCGGTGGATTGCCGTCTCGTGGGCCTGACGGCGCGCCCAGAAGGCCAGCGGCGAGGGGGCGGGAAGGAACGTCCAGCAGCGCACCGCCGGGTCGGCGGTCGCCAGGACCGACACCAGGCTGGCGTGCCCTTCGCGGAACCAGCCGACCAGCGATTCATCGGCGGGCGCCAGCCGCAGGATCTCCTCGTCCCCGGGTTCGGCGCTCGCCTCGGTGCGCTCCCCGGCGACGTAGGCCGTAGCCCACCGGTGCACGAAGCCCAGGTGGGCGAGCAGGTCCCGAATCCGCCACCCGGGGCAGGTCGGAACGGGCGCGTCCAGGCCCGCCCGGCAGCCGCGGCGAGCAAGTTGCCCTCGCTGTCCAGGCAGGCGATGTGATCCTCGATCCGCATCCCCCGAGCCTGGCATCACCGCGCTTCCATGTGCCAGGAAATTTCGTAACCCCGGGCGGGCTAGATGTCACCCGCAGGTCGCAGGGGCGCCCCGGGCCGGTGATGGGTTGGCGGGCGCACGGCACGGGGGACCCCGATCCGGGATCCCCCGTTACCGCTAGCCGGTTGTGATCGAAGAGATCAGCAGGTTCCGGTCCAGCCGCTGCCGCCCTTCCAGAAGTTGCAGGCGTTGGTGTCGTAGTACGGGCTTTGGATCTCCGTGCCGTACTCGTTGCCACCACCGGGCCCGCCGGAAGTGAAGTAATAGCTGTTGTTCCCGTTGATCCAGTCGCCGTGCCCGATCGGATCGGCGCTCGAGCCACGGCCGAAGCTCAGCACCCAGGGACCTCCGCTGAAGCCGGGAGTCTGCGAGGAACCGATCGAGTTGTCCTGCGGCCCCGGATCGCTTCCGGGGTTGGTCGCGTCGTAGCGATGCTCCGCAGAGGTGACGACGAGATACCCTCCGCTGTACGGGCTCCCCGACGGGTATCCGAAGTCCTGCCAGAACTGGTCACGGCCCCAGTTCCAGCCGAACCCCAGCCCTCCGGTGACAGCGACAACACGCGCGGCCTTCACGGTCCCCGTCGCCTGCATGTACAGATAGGCGTAGTCCGCACTCCAATAGCCGTTGAAGTACCAGCCGCCGGTCTGCTGGGCAAGGGCCCACGACCAGCAGCCAACCTTGGAACTCGCTCCGTTCAGATACTGCGGGCAGAACAGGAAGTTGCTGTAGTAACTCCTGCCACCCTGCGCACCGACGCAGTGACCGGCTGTCCAGACCATGTTCTTATTGCCGCCGCCATAGGTGGCCGCGGCAGAGCAGACAAAGTTCCCGCTCGGCTCGGTGAAGAAGAGCTTGCCGACGGTCGAGACCGGGTAGGTGCCGAGGGCCCCGATCCAGTTGTAAGTATCGTTCGGGCCGGGGTAACCGCCGTCAGCGGGCAGCACGCTCGAGCTCTGGGCATTCGTATTGATAGTGGCGCCGTGGGCCGGCCCGCTTGCAGGCCAGCAGGAGCGTAGCCGCCGGCAACGCCCGGCTTACCCGTCGCGGTATTGCCGGCGTTATCAGCCTTCGCCCCCCTGGCAGAAGCGGCGGTTATCGTGGGCTGAGCAGGTTTGGCGGACGCCATCCGGGCCGGGGTCCAGTAGGACGCGATGGCATTCCGGGAAGCCGCCAGCCTGGCCGCCGGCACCACGGCCGCCGGAGGATTTGGCGACGTCGCCGCGGCGCGACCAGCGGACGAGGCCCCAGCGCCGCCGGCGGAGACTGTGGCTCCGACTGCCTTGACGCCGATCCCCGGAGCGCTGGCCGCATTGCCCGGTGCCGCCGAGAAAAAGAGCCCGGCGAACAGCGCCGGCACGGACATTAATGCGACAAGCGCATACCGTCGCCTGGCGGCCCATTTCTTTATACCATGCATACGATTCCCCTTTGCTGGATTACTGACCGGGTGGCGGCAACGACCGCCCGCCCCGGACGTCATGAGTGATTTAAGGCACGCCTGAATTACCGGCCTCAGCCCCCGCTCGAGAGATCACCCCCTGATGCCAGCCGCATTGCTGGCATTCAGGCCTACGTTACTTCCGGGTCCGAGTTGCGTAATCCCCCGAATCAGTGATGTGGCGATTGCGGCCTATCGCGCATTCGTCGCCGACCCGTTACCAGACGTCACCGGGGTGGCTGCGGGTGAGAGCAGGTGCGCGGCCAGTTCGGTACGCGACCGCACGCCGACCTTCTGGAAGATGTGCCGGATGTGGGTCTGCACGGTGTTCTGCGTGACGAACATCGCCGCGGCGATCTCCCGGTTAGTCTGTCCTCTGGCGACAAGGGCGGCCACCCTGTGCTGGGTCTCGGTCAGCCCGTCCGCGAGCGGCCGCACGGAGATCGCGGACAGTTCGCGGCGTACCTTGCCCGCCCAGAGCTCCGCGCCGAGCCGCTCGAAGATCGACAGCGCCTGCGCCAGCGACTCACGCGCCGCCGGCTTGCACTTTGCCCGCCGTTCGATCATCCCCTTGACGAGCAGTGTCCGGCCCAGTTCGAACGGCATGGGCAGGCGGGCATGCTCCATCAGCGCCTCCTTGCAGGCAGTCTGAGCGCCTTCGTAGTCGCCCTCGATGCCCGCCAGGTGGGCGCGGCAGCGGGCGGCAGTCGCCAGCGCCCAGGCACGCCCGCGTGACGTCCCCGCATCCTGAAGCTGCCGGGTGTACGTGTGCGCGAGACCGACCTCACCGAGCGCGGTCAGCGCTTCGATCTCGTCGGGCAGGAACTTCACCACGCCCGGCTCGCCGAGGCCGAGCGTCGCGGTCATCCGCGCCACGCGTTCCAGGTGGGCATGCGCGGCGTGGTTGTCGCCGGCAGACAGCGCGATGAAGCCGAGAACCGACAGCACGCTGGTCGTGAGCGGGACGTTGCCGGTCTGCTCGCAGATCGTGAGCGCTTCGGTGGCGCATTCACGGGCCTCCCCCACCTCGCCCAGGTGCGCCCGGACCAGGGCCAGCGCGTACAGGGCAGCCGCCCGCATGGTCTCCTGGTGGCTCTCCCGGGCCACCCTGCACCCTTCTAGCGCGTATTCCACGGCGGTCGCCCAGTTGCCGGCCCAGCACTCGAGCTCGCTGAAGTGGTAGAGCAGGAACGGCAGCGATGCCTCGTCCCCGTGGTCCAGGGCATGCCGGTAGCAATCGGCGAACCACTGCCGCGCGTCGTCCAGCCGGTCGCTCCACTTGAGGATGACGCCCCTGACCACGGACGGGCCGAAGAGCGCCAGGCGCTCGACCGGCTCTTCCCCGGCGGAGGCGTCGAGCGTTTCGGCCGTCTTCATCAGGTCCAGCCGGACCCGGTTCCCCTGGAGGAACTCGAAGACGGCAACGCGCGCCAGCGAGTGCGCCACGAGCCGGGGACTGGCCGCGTGCTCTGCTGACCGGAGCGAGGCCGCCGCCCAGCGGCTCGCGGCCTGCAGATCGCCGGCCACGAGCCGGGCCAGCGCCAGCTCCTGCTCGGCGTGCGCTCGGAGGGCCGGGTCACCGGTAGCTTCCTCGGCCGCCTCGCCGAACAACGGCTCGGCAAGCGTCCATCCGCTCTGGTGATAGTGGGCGGTGGCCAGCCGGATCAGCAGAGACGCGCGGAGGGAACCGCGCGGGCAGCCGGCCAGCGCGGACTCGGTCAGTTCCCGGCTGCGGGTGATCTCCCCCGCGCGGAAGTGGTGATCAGCCGCGTGCACCGTCCGCGCCCTGGCCGCCTCGGGCCGGCCGCCCGGCGTGAGCCGCATGGCCTGCTCCGCGAGTGCCGCGGCTGTCTCCGGCGCGCCCCGGCCCGCCGCGTGCCGTGCCGCGGCGTCGAGGCCGAGCGCGATCTCCTCGCACGGCCCCTCGGCGGCGAGCGCGCGGTGCCAGGCGCGTTCTTCGGTGTCCTGCGCTGCCGTACCCAGCAGGCCATGCACGATCCGGCGCTGGCTCATGGTCATCTCGGCGTACAGAACCGATCCCAGCACCGGATCGGTGAAGCGCAGCGCGCCGCCGTTGCGCCCGATGATGCCGTCGTTGACGGCCTGGTCCACCGAGACCCAGGAATCCTCGTCGCCGAAGGCCGCCCGGATCACCTGCTCGCGCTTGTCGGCTGAGGCGGCGAGCAGCTGGCCGACGAGCAGGGAGTCGCTGCCCAGGCCGCGCAGCCGGTGACGCACGAGCTCGCTGATGCCCGGCGGGACGGGGAGGGGGTCACCAGCCAGGAACGTGCCTCCCTCCGCGAGCAGCGCCCGTGCGCTCTCGATCGCGTAAAAGGGGTTCCCGCCGCCGGCTTCGCACAGCCGGCGCAGCACGTATCTCGGGAACGTGACTCCCAGTCGTGACCGCAGGATGTCGCCGATGGTGCCCTGGTCCAGCGGGCCGAGCAGCACGCCCGTGACACGACCGGGGGGCACGTCCCGGTCCAGCCCGAGCGGAAGCACCACATTCGCGCTGCGGACGGTCAGCAGCATCGACACGGCTTCGCGGTCCATCCGGCGGATGCAGAACTCCAGGACGCTGGCCGAGGCGCGGTCCAGCCACTGCACGTCGTCTACCGCCAGGACCAGCCGCGTGTCCCGGGAGAGGATCCGCAGCACGTCCAGCACTCCGCGCGCCAGGACACGCTGGTCGGGCGGCGGGCGACCGGGGCCGCCGCCGGCCTCCTGCGGCTGCCCGGAGTCGCTGCCCCGCAGCAGCGCGGTCTCCAGGGCTTGCCTTCTCGCTGACGGGAGTGCGGGGAGAACCTCGCCGAGGACCTCTCCGAAGAGATCATCAAGGGCGGAGAATGCGAGCCGCGTCTCGGCCTGCGCCGGGCGGCATGACAGCATCCGGCAGCGACGGGAAGCGCCCCGGACCACGTGCTTCCACACCACGGTCTTGCCGATCCCGGCGTCGCCCGCGATGACAATCGCCAGCGGCGGTCCGGCAGAACGGTCGAGAAGGCCGCGAATCTCCGTAACCTCGGCCTGCCTCCCGATCGGACCGGGCTCGACCGCCTGTTCCCGACGCCTGTCTGACCCAGCCCGCGCAGCCAAACCCAACACGACATCCCCCCGCCGCAGGACGGGTCCCGAGCGGCCCGTCCACCAGGAAAGAGGGCAGCACACGTCTCGCGATACGCCGCGGTGGCAGGAGCACCACCGCGGCGTGCCCCCGCCGCGAGAACCGGTCAGCCATGCGTCCGCCCTCCTGGTCGCTGGCCTCGATCTAGTGGAGTGTAACGAAACTTTGCCCTTTCTTGACCTGTTTTTGGCTTCCTTTTTTGCGACTCACGACCCAGCCACCGGATCTGGGCTGGCTGTGCCACTATGGAACCGAATGCGGTTCTAGTCCCGCTGCGGAAGGACGGCTCGCATGGCGGCCCTGGACATCGACCTGTCGGACACCGCCTTCTGGGGCCTGTCGCTGACCGAACGCGACGCGGCCTTCGCCCGGCTGCGCGCCCGGAGCCAGCCAGCGTTCTTCGCCGAGCCCGACACGCCCTTCGCCGACCAGGGCCCCGGCTACTACGCCCTGGTCAGGCACTCCGACGTGACGGAGGCGAGCAGGCACCCCGAGGTGTTCTGCTCCGGCCGCGGCGCGACCCAGATCCCGGACGTGCCGGACGAGTTCAACGAGTACTTCGGCTCGATGATCAACATGGACGACCCGCGGCATTCCAGGCTGCGGCGGATCGTCTCCCGGTCGTTCACCCCGCGGATGATCAAGAAGTTCGAGGACGACGTGCAGCGGGCGGCCGAGCAGGTGGTCGCCGAACTGCTGGAAACCGGGCCATGCGACTTCGTCCGGCACGTCGCCGCCCGGCTCCCGCTCAAGATCATTTGTGACATGATGGGCATCGGCGACGCCCACTACGCCATGGTGCTGCGCAACAGCAACACGATCCTGTCCGGCTTTGACACCGAGCTGGTCAGCGAGGACATGGACGAGGCGCTCGGCCAGATCTTCGCCGCGGCGGAGGAGCTGCGCGCGCTGGTCACCGACGTGGCCGCCACCCGGCAGGGCAGCCCCGCGGACGACCTTGTGTCGGCCCTGGTGAACGCGAACATCGACGGCGAGCAGCTCACCGGCGCGGAGCTGGCCTCGTTCTTCATCCTGCTGGTGGTGGCGGGGAACGAGACGACCCGCAACGCGATCTCGCACGCGCTGTGGCTGCTCACCGAGTTCGGCGGCCAGCGCGCCCTGCTGCACGAGGACTTCGAGGGACGGATCGGCGGCGCGGTGGAGGAGATCGTGCGTTACGCGGCGCCGGTCATCTTCATGCGGCGGACGCTGACCCGCGACTACACGATGGGCGGCCACGACTACGCCGCGGGCGACAAGGCCGTGCTCTTCTACTGGGCGGCCAACCGCGACGAGTCCGTGTTCGCCGACCCGGCCAGGTTCGACATCACCCGGCAGCCCAACCCGCACGTCGGCTTCGGCGGCCCGGGACCGCACTTCTGCCTGGGCGCGCACCTGGCCCGGCGGGAGATCACCGTGATGCTACGCGAGCTGCTGCGCGCGGTGCCCGACATCCGGGCGGCCGCCGAGCCGGACCGGCTGCTCTCCGCGTTCATCAACGGCATCAAGCGGATGCCGTGCGAGTTCAGCACGGTGCCGTGAGGCCCGCGCAGGGCAGCCGCGCGGGGGCCGCGTAAGGAACCTTTTCCATCCGCGCCAAGACCATCCGCACACTGCAGGCGCGATGAGATGAAAAGGTTCCTCAGGTCAGCGCGTCGATGGTCCGGGCGAGGGCGAAGTCGCTGGCCGTGAGGCCGCCGGCCGAATGGGTGGACAGCGTCAGCGTCACCTTGTTCCACTGGACCAGGATGTCGGGGTGATGGCTGGCCTCTTCCGCCAGGTAGGCAATCGCGCCGACGTACAGCATGGCGGCACGGAAATCGGCCCGCTTCACGGTGCGTTTGATGCTGTCGCCGACGTGCGCCCAGTCGGGCACGGTGGTCAGCTCGCCGGCGAGCGCTTCGGTGCTGAGCACGTCCATTGGTCTTCCATATCACGCCGCGATGGCATCCTGCTATGGTGCCACCGACTTCTGGAGTGCCCGCCATGACACAGTCCGAGCCCGCCGCCTCGCTGCGGCAGAGCCCGCTGCTGCCGGTTCACCAGCGCCTCGGCGCCACCCTGACCGGCTTCGCCGGATGGCAGATGCCGCTGCGCTACGGCAGCGAGACCGCCGAGCACCGCGCGGTCCGCACCGCCGCCGGGATCTTCGACCTTTCCCACATGGGCGAGATCATGGTCACCGGCCCCGGCGCCGGGCCCGCGCTCGACTACGCGCTGACCGGGCAGCCGTCCGCGCTCGCGCCCGGCCGCGCGCGCTACACGATGATCTGCGCGGACGACGGCGGGGTGCTCGACGACCTGATCGTCTACCGGCTCTCGGACAACGAGTTCCTCGTGGTGGCCAACGCGGCGAACACCACGGTCGTGCACACCGAGCTCACCGGCCGGGCCGCCGGATTCGCAGCCGCCGTTGCCGACCGGACCGCGGATTACGCCCTGATCGCTCTTCAGGGCCCGAACGGCGCTGCCATACTCGCCCCGGTCACTGACATCGACCTCGCCGGGGTCAGGTACTACGCGAGTCACGACGCCGTCATCTGCGGCCGGCGCGTCCTGCTCGCCCGCACCGGATACACCGGCGAAGACGGCTTCGAGATGTTCTGCCGCCCGGGCGACGCCGAGCCGCTGTGGACGGCGCTGACCGCGGCCGGCGCGGAGCGGGGGCTTGTGCCGGCCGGCCTCGCGGCCCGCGATACCCTCCGGCTTGAGGCCGGCATGCCGCTCTACGGCAACGAGCTCGGCCCGGACGTCACCCCGTTCGACGCCGGGCTCGGCAGAGTGGTCAAGCTCGACAAACCAGGAGATTTCGTGGGTCGTGCAGCGCTTACCCAGTACGCGCAGCAGCCGCCGCGGCGGGTGCTGACCGGGCTGGCCTGCCGCGGCCGGCGGGTGCCCCGGCACGGCTACACCGTGCTCTGGGACGGCAAGCCGTGTGGCACCGTGACTAGCGGGGCGCCGTCGCCTACGCTGGGCATGCCCATCGCCATGGCGTACACCGAGCCCGAGATTCCCGGCCTCGCCGCGGCGGAGCCCGGCGCCGGCGCCGGGGACACCCGGCTATCCATCGACATCAGAGGCCGCGGCGAGCCCGCTGACCTGGTGACGCTTCCCTTTTATTCCAGGAGGCAACGACCATGACCACCGTGCCCGAGCAGCTTCAGTACACCGCAGAGCACGAATGGGTATCGATCGACGGTCAGCTCGCGACCGTCGGCATCACCGAGCACGCCGCCAACGCGCTCGGCGACGTCGTCTACGTGTCGCCGCCGGCGCCAGGGACGAAGGTGACCGCGGGCGAGCCGTGCGGCGAGATCGAGTCCACCAAGTCGGTGAGCGACCTCTACGCCCCGGTGGACGGCGAGGTAACCGACGTGAACCTGGAGGTCGAGGAGGACCCCGGGCAGGTCAACGCCGACCCGTACGGCGCCGGATGGCTGTTCAAGGCCCGGCTGGACGACGAGCCGCCGGGGGACCTGCTGTCCGCCGAGCAGTACGCCGAGCTGATCAAGGACGACGGCTGAGCGGTGCCGGGGTAGCATCTGGCCAACCCCCGAGGCGGTGCAAAGTGAACCTTTTTCAACCTCAGGTAATCGCCCCAGCTGTCCGCGATACATAGCGGGCGGCGAAAAGGGCTCACATGACGATCAGCGTCTTCGACCTGTTCAAGATCGGGATCGGCCCGTCGAGCTCACACACCGTCGGGCCGATGACCGCGGCGCGCCGGTTCGCGAGCGCACTTGGTGACGGCGGGCTGCTGCCCCGGGTGTCGTCGGTGCACGTGGTGCTGTACGGGTCGCTCGGCCTGACCGGGAAGGGCCACGGCAGCGACAAGGCGGTGCTGCTCGGGCTGGAAGGCGAGACGCCCGACGGGGTCGACGTCGACGCCATCCCGGCCCGGCTCGCCGGGATCAGGAAACGGAATCGGGTGCGGCTGCTCGGCGAGCACGAGATCGCGTTCGACCCGGCTGCTGACCTCGAGTTCGAGCGCAAGCGCTCGCTGCCGCACCACCCGAACGGGATGTCGTTCAGCGCCGCGGACTCCTCCGGCGCCGAGCTGGCCGCGCGGATCTACTACTCGGTGGGCGGCGGGTTCGTCGTGGACGAGGGCGCGGCCGGCACCGGCCGGATCAAGCCGGACGACAGGCGGCTGCCGCACCCGTTCGGCACCGCCGCCGAGCTGCTGGAACTGACCGGGCGCACCGGGCTGTCCATCAGCGGGCTGATGCTGGCGAACGAGACCGCCTGGCGGCCGGAAGAAGAGACCAGGGCCGGCCTGCTGGAGCGGTGGCGGGTGATGGAGGAATGCGTGCGCCGCGGCTGCGCCACCGCCGGCACGCTGCCCGGCGGCCTCAAGGTCGGCAGGCGCGCTCTGGCCGTCTACGCCCAGCTGGCCTCCGGGCGCAAACCGGGCGAGGCGCGGGATACGGACACTGCGCACGACGCCGCCGAGGTGCGGGGTGGCAGTGATGCAGAGGTCGCTTGTGAAGCTGGCGTCGCTCTCGACCCGCTGCGAGCGATGGACTGGCTCACGCTCTACGCGCTCGCGGTCAGCGAGGAGAACGCCGCAGGCGGGCGCGTGGTCACCGCGCCGACCAACGGCGCGGCCGGCATCATCCCGGCCGTGCTGCACTACTACCGGGACTTCGTCCCCGGCTGCGACGACGAGGGCGTGGTGCGGTTCCTGCTGACCGCCGGGGCCATCGGCATCCTGTTCAAGGAGAACGCGTCGATCTCGGGAGCCGAGGTCGGCTGCCAGGGCGAGGTCGGCTCCGCCTGCTCGATGGCGGCGGCCGGCCTCACCGAGGTGCTCGGCGGGACGCCCGCCCAGGTGGAGAACGCGGCCGAGATCGCGATGGAGCACCACCTCGGCCTCACCTGCGACCCGATCGGCGGCCTCGTCCAGGTGCCGTGCATCGAGCGCAACGCCATGGCCTCGGTGCAGGCGCTCACCGCGTCCCGGATGGCCCTGCACGGCGACGGGCAGCACCTCGTCTCGCTCGACAAGGTGATCAAGACCATGCGGGACACCGGCCGGGACATGCACGCCAAGTACAAGGAGACCTCGCGCGGCGGCCTCGCCGTCAACGTCATCGAATGCTGACCGCTTGCGCCAGCCCCCACGGGTTGTCATGCGTGTGCGAGGCTGTCAGCGTGGGTGGAAGTGAGGGCGTGGTGCCTGCGCCGCTGGATCTCCGGCTGCCGTCGCCGCTTGAGCAGGTGCGTGACGATGGACTAGCCGACGCTGGCGTAGGGCTGTGGCTCAAGCGTGATGACCTAATTCATGCCGAGCTGCCGGGAAACAAATGGCGGAAGCTGAAGTACAACGTTCAGGCTGCGGTCGATCTGAGCCACTGCACGCTGCTGACCTTCGGCGGCGCGTACTCCAACCACATCAGGGCCACGGCGGCGGCCGGTTACTTTTTCGGGCTGGACACCATCGGCGTGATCCGGGGTGAGCCGCACGAGCCGCTGAACTGGTCGCTGCGTTATGCCGTGAGCCGGGGGATGCGGCTGCGGTACCTGGACCGGGCCACCTACCGGCACAAGGCAAGCCCGGAGGTGATCACCATGCTGCATCGGGAGCTGGGAGACTTCTACCTGCTGCCGGAAGGCGGGAGCAACGAGCTGGCGGTCCGGGGATGCGCGGAGTTGCCCGTGGAGGTCGAGCAGGACTTCGACGTGATCTGCTGCCCGTGCGGGACCGGCGGCACGCTGGCCGGGATTGCCGCCGGGCTAGGACCGGGCCAGCGGGCGATCGGGTTCTCTGTGCTCAAGGGCGGGGAGTTCCTGGCGGGTGAGATCGCCCGGCTGCAACAGAGCGCTGCCGGGGCTGTCTTTAATAACTGGCGGATTGAGTGTGGTTTCCACTTCGGTGGCTACGCTCGGAGGACATCGGAGCTCACCGAGTTCATCGAGTGGTTTGAGCAACGGCATGGGCTGCGGCTGGACTGGGTGTACGTGGCGAAGATGATGTACGGGATCTTCGCGATGGCGCGGCGCGGCGCGTTTACATCCGGAACTAGGGTCGTGGCCGTGATTACCGGGTCAGCCGAAGATGCCGGCAGTCATGGCGGTGAAGGGGACGGGCCGGACGTGAACCGGCGACCGGCAGACTTCGAATCCGCTGCTCTGACCGCACAGGGCGGCTCTCCGACGACGAATCTGTCGCGGAGGCTCACAGGCTGAGGTGATACCTGCGCACTGCGCGCGGTGAAGTGTCGCTGTCGACCCGGGTGAGAACCCATTCGCCAGTGTTGACCGTGAAGCTCTTCCCGAACCCTAGCCACCTGCCAGTCATCTCGGCGCCTGCCGGGCTGACGATGAGCTGGATCGTGCCGTGATAGGTGGCACCCCTGTAATAGCCGGCAGGCGAGGTTCGCTCGCTCCATGTGCCGGTCGCGATCGAGCCGTTGACCGACAGGTTGAGTTTCAGGCGCGAGTCGCCGGACTGCGGCAGGCTCTGGCCAGTCATGCGGTGGTCCTGCTGTCGCAGGACTACATAATGCTCACCGTCGAATTGCCGGCCCCGCCCGCTGCTGTGATACCGGTATCTGCTGTGCCAGATCCCGGACAGGCTCGAAGATGCGCTGTCGTGGGCGGACGGCGCGCTCGGAACGATCGTGGCCAGGGCTGGATCGGCTGCTGCCAGCGACAGGGCAGCACTGAACTTGAGCAGCAGAGTCCGGCGATCCATGGCCGGATCAACCTGCTGTGCCCACGTGCCGACCGTGTGCGACAGTTCCTCAACGTCCATTTCTTCCAGTCGCTCAACCCAGGCCGTCAGCCGGTCAGACGGGCGCGATCCGCCCATGCTAGGGGCCTGATCCTCGGCACCATCGGGTATCTCCGTAGCGGGGGATTCCAGGGCCCTGGTGCGCGCGGCCGGGGCCGTGAGCTGGGGAAGGCGTCGGAGCTGTTCGCGGGCCTGGTGGGCTTGGTCAAGATAACGGTAGTCGGGACAGTCGGCGATGAGATCCGCGACGCGGCATTCGTATAGCTCTGCCAGGCGGGTGAGCACGTCAAGCGACGGGGCGTGGCCCGTCCTGGCTGGCCAGATCTCCCAGTAGGAGAAGTTCTTGAAGGTCTTTGGCTCGGCTGGCCAGCGAGCATTCCACTCCTCCGCCGCTTCCCGCTGGCTGAGCCCGTGCGCGAGCCGGAAGGCAACCCGCGCGTTCACCCTGTAACGATCGCGGAAGACGTCGGCTACCTCGGTCCAGGTCTTGCACTGGCCCCGGAACTGGGCCGCGAGCTGGGCCTGTTCCTGCCGAATGCTGCGTACGGCACGGTGAGGCGCGCTCATGCCACTCCCTGGTAGCTATCCAGGCGGAAAACGACCATCAGCGTGACCCTAGCATTCTCTCCCCGTTGAACAGGGAGAGGTCGCGCCAACAGATCACGGTTCGCACGGGTGGAGTGGCGCTCGGTCATGTCCGACAGTGAGTAGCGCAGGCTCACCGATCTGAAGGCAAAGCAAATGACCGTATCTGATGACCATCCAAGCGTGGCGCTGGAGAAGCTCGCGGCCGAGCTCAACGGCCCAGCCTACGAAGCGCATGTGGTCACTGGGCAGGGACGGCAACCCTTCCTGCACGTCCGTAACCGGCACGCCACCGTCCTCAGCGAGGACATCTACGCCGCCAACGGCTGGTTCTGGTTTGGCTGGGCCGAGCGCATCGCCCGGCTACCCGATGTCGCGGCAGCAGCCCAGCGGGTCGCCCACGTCCTGCGCGCGCTGGGTGAGCAGACGTGAGTACCCGGAGAGATGAGCCGACGCTGGCCGACGTGCAGAGGGAGTATCCGCAATGGCGCTGCTCGCGCGCAGCGTCCGGGCTTTACTATGCCCGCCGATCGGAGGCCGGGGCGGGCGAGCACGCCCACGTCAACGGCGAGGATCCGCTGGACCTGCGCGACCAGATCTGCCGCGCCGAAGCGCTCAGCCAGCAGCGAGCCATCCCTCTGACCGGCCGCGCGGTCCGCCGGTTCCCCGTACCCCAGCCGCGCGGCCTTCCTTTGCGGCCCGGGCCGCTGATGTGGTCCGGGATCTGGCCACGCTGCTGCGCAGGCACGGGCTGACACGGCTGTCCTGGTCGGCGTGCGCCGGCCGTGCGGGGGCACGTACAAGTCTTCACGAGAATGCCTCGCGTGGCGGGCGCGACCGTCGGCGTGATCGAATGCTGACGTGAGCACGAGTACCGATCGCGAGCGTTTCGACGCGGCCACCAGTCATCTTGAGCCGCCGTTCGCCGTCGTGGACCTGGCGGCGCTGCGGGCCAACGCGGAGAACCTGACCCGCCGGGCGGCGGGCAAGCCGGTCCGGCTGGCGAGCAAGTCCGTCCGCTGCCGGGCGGTGATCGAGCGGGCGCTGCGGCTCGACGGGTTCCGCGGGATCCTGGCCTACACGCTGCCCGAGGCGCTCTGGCTCGCCCGGTGCGGGACCAGCGACGACATCGTGGTGGCCTACCCGACGGCGGACCGCGCCGCGCTCGCCGAGCTGGCCGGCGACCCGTCGCTGGCCGCGGCGGTCACCGTGATGATCGACTGCCCGGCCCACCTCGACATGATCGAGAAGGCGGCGGCCGGACTGCCGGATCCGCACCCGGTCCGGGTGTGCATCGACCTCGACGCCGGCTACGTCGCGCTCGGCGGGCGCCTGCCGGCCGGCGCCCTCCGCTCCCCCGTCCGCACGCCGCTCCAGGCAGCGGCGCTGGCCCGGGACGCCGTGGCCAGGCCGGGCATCCGGCTGGCCGGGCTGATGGCTTACGAATCGCAGATCGCCGGTGTCGGCGACAGTCCGCCCGGGCGGCCGCTTTATGGCGCAGCCGTTCGGTATATGCAACGGAAGTCGGCTGCCGAGCTGGCGCTGCGGCGGGCGGCCATCGTCGGGGCGGTGCGCTCCGTCGCGGACCTCGAGTTCGTCAACGGCGGCGGCACCGGATCGGCGGCCGCCACCGCCGCCGAGCCCGCGGTGACCGAGATCGGCGCGGGGTCCGGGCTCTACCACCCGGTCCTGTTCGACGGCTACCGGTCGTTCAGCGGCCGGCCGGCCGCGCTGTTCGCGCTGCCGGTGGTGCGCAGGCCCGGGCCGGGCGTGGTCACCGCGCTGGGCGGCGGCTACGTAGCCTCCGGCCCGGCCGGGAAGAGCCGGCTGCCGAGTCCGTACCTGCCGGCCGGGCTGCGGTTTGACCGCAACGAGGGAGCCGGCGAGGTGCAGACGCCGCTGCTCGGGCCGGCCGCCGGCCGGCTGCGGATCGGCGACCGGGTGTGGCTGCGGCACGCGAAGGCCGGCGAGCTGTGCGAGCGGTTCGCCGAGCTGCACCTGATCGACGGGGACAGGATCGTCGCGACCGTGCCCACGTATCGCGGCGAGGGCAAGGCGTTCGGCTGACGGTGACCCGGGCCGGGCCGCCGCGGTGACCAGGAGGGAGCTGCTCGGATGGAGTGGACGGGGCAGGTATACGCGGACAAGCCGACCGTGGCGGTGCAGACCCGCATCGAGGCTCCTCCTGAGCGGGTGTGGGCGCTGGTCAGCGACATCCGCCTGATGCCGGAGCTGAGCTCCGAGCTGCAGGAGGTGGAGTGGCTCGACGGGGTCACCGGCCCCGCGGTGGGCCACCGCTTCCTCGGCCGGAACGCTCACCCGTCCCTGGGAACCTGGGAGACGACCAGCACGATCGTGGAGTGCGACGAGCCGCGACGGTTCGCGTGGGCGGTGGGGCATGGCGGCCATACGTGGTCGGTGTGGCGGTTCACGCTGCGGCCGGAGGGCACGGGCACCGTCCTGGAGCAGTGGACCCAGATGGGCCCGGCCCGGTCGGGCCTGAGCTTCGCCATCGACGCGATGCCGGACAAGGAACAGAAGATCGTCTTCGTGCGGCTGCGGGAGTTCGAGAGCGGCTTCAAGGCCAATCTGGCGGCCATCAAGGAACGGGCCGAAGCGGCGGCGTGATGCGGACCGCGACGACGATCGAGGCGTCCGGCGGGGACTGGCGGGAGACCGCCGGGTACGTGCGCGAGGCGGAGAAGCTGGGCCTGGACGTCTGCTGGGTGGCCGAGGCGTGGGGCAGCGACGCGCCGTCGGCGCTGGGTTACCTGGCGGCCCGCACCGAGACGATGCTGCTGGGCTCGGGCATCCTTCAGCTCGGCACCCGCTCCCCGGTGACGATCGCGCAGACCGCGATGACGCTGGCGCACCTGTCCGGCGGCCGCTTCCTGCTCGGCCTGGGGGCTTCGGGCCCGCAGGTGCTGGAGGGCCTGCACGGGATTCCGTTCGCCCATCCGCTGGCGCGGATGCGGGAGACCGTCCAGATCGTGCGCGCCGTGCTGCGCGGCGAGAAGGTTTCCTTCTCCGGCAGCCAGTTCAGCATCCCGCTGCCCGGCGGCGAGGGCCGGCCGATGCGGGTCAGCCTGCCGCCCGTGGCGGTGCCGGTCTACCTGGCGGCACTGTCGCCGAAGATGCTGGAGCTGACCGGCGAGGTCGCCGACGGCTGGCTGGGGACGAGCTTCGTGCCGGAGGGAGCCGATGCGTACTTCCGGTACCTGGACGCGGGGCTGGCCCGGGCCGGTCGCAGCCGGGCCGGCCTGGACATCTGCCAGGGGGCCGAGGTCAACTTCGTCGCCGGGGAGGCCGAGGTGGCGGCGGTGGCCGGCAGCCGCAAGAAGGAACTGGCGTTCTCTCTCGGCGGCATGGGGTCGGGCCGCACGAACTTCTACAACGACGCCTACAGCCGCCAGGGCTGGGGCGAGGTCGCCGCCCTGGTGCGCGAGCGCTGGCAGGCCGGCGACCGCGACGGCGCAGCGGGCCTGGTCACCGACGAAATGGTCCTCGCGACCACGCTGATCGGCACCGAGGACATGATCCGGGCACGCCTGCGGGTGTGGCAGGACGCGGGGGTGGACACGGTCCGCCTCTACCCGGCCGGGGACACCCTCGCCGCGCGGCTGGACAACCTCGGCCGGGCGCTGGACCTCATCCGGGGCCTCGGCCGCTGACGGCTCGGGAAGCGGCGGCTGGCGGAAGCCGGCGGCCTACGCGGCGCGGAGGTCGCCGGGGCGCGGAGGTCGCCGGGGCGCGGTCCTACTTGCGGCGGCGCCAGATCAGCAGGGCGGTGGTACCGACCACGACGACCGCGCCAGCGGCGACGGCGTAGCGCGGATCGATCTTGCTGGCCTGCTCGCGTACCCGGGCCATGACGCGCCGCGCGTTGTTCGCTGGGCTCACCCGGTCGGCGATGGCGTCGATCGTGCGGGCCAGGTTGTCCCTGGTGCGTTCGATCTCGGTGACCAGCGAGTCCGGATCCTGCGCGACAAGCGCAGTGTCCGTATCGGCCATCACTGCGTCCTTTCTTCTGGCAGCAGCCACCACCCCTGCGGCCGCTCGCTGGTCAGTCTGTCAGGTCCACGGTCACTTTCACATCATTGGGCTGCCTGGTGAGCGCGTCGGGCCAGGTATGCAGCGGAACCCGCCGGGTGATCAAGCCGCCGAGCCAGCCCGGGTCGGCCTTGGCCAGGGCCTCCACCGCCTTCGCGTAGTTGCGCTTCGCCGCGTTCACCGTGCCGAAGATCACCGCGTTCTCCAGCACGAGCTCGGAGTTGACCGCGTCCAGGTTGATCGGGACGCTGTGCTGCCCGGACGCCAGGCCCGCCAGGCAGATCACGCCAGCCGGCGCCAGCTTGCCGGCCAGTTCGAAGACCAGCTGGCCGATCCCGGTGCACTCCATGACGATGTCGGGGCGCAGGTCCAGGTCGGTGACGGCGCCGTGATGGTAGGTCGCGCCCAGGTCGGCTACGAGCCCCGGCTTCGGGCCGTCGGTCACCTGGTCGAGCACGTGCACGTCGTAGCCGCGCTGCACGCCGAGCAGGGCGCCGAGCAGGCCGATCGGCCCGGCCCCCACGATCAGCGCGACGCGGCCGCTCACCGGTGCCCGCGCGGCGATCCGCTCGGTCTGCTCCCAGCCCTTCGCCACCACGCTGGCAGGCTCGGTGAGCACGCCGAGGTCACCCAGCGCGGCGGGCACCGGGATCGCGAACCGCGGGTCTACCCGCCAGTGGCTGGCGCCGTAGCCGTCCCTGCCCTTGATGCCGCGCTCGGTGTACTGGCCGTTCTCGCAGAAGTCCCACTGGTCGGCGGCGCAGGCGGGACACGGCACCGGGTCGGGACGGCGGACGACGCCGACGAGCAGGTCGCCCGGCGTGACCCCGGCGCCGGGCGGGGCCGCGGTCACCCGGCCGAGCGACTCGTGGCCTATCACCAGGCGCTGCTGGCCGGGCGGCGGCTGCCCGTAGCCGCGGGTGATCTCGATGTCGGTGCCGCAGATGCCCACCAGCAGGCCGTCCACCTGGATGGACCCGTCGGACTCCGGCGGGTCGGGCACCTCGGCCGCGATCGCGGAATCCGGCTGGCCGGGGATGACGCTCATCGCCTTCATGTCGGTCCTCCACGACCTTAGTGATCCACGTCTCCGAACATAGCGGTCGCCGTGCGGGACCGGGCAGCTGGTCCCTCCGGGAAGCTGGTCCCTCCGGTCAGCCGCGGTGAACGCAGTAGACCGACCGCGATCATCGCTGTCAACCTGCCGCGCGGCCCTTGACCTCCTTGACCTCCTTGACCTCCTTGACTTCCTTGACCGACGGCATATCAGGTCGTCGGTGGCACTTTGATGCCCGCCGGTGGGCATCAAAGCGCCACCGATGCTGTTGGCGGTTTGCTCGGGCGGGGCCTCCGGGGGCGCCGTCAGGAGTCGGCGGAGGGGGAGGGCCGGTTCTTGCCGCCGCCGAGGAAGGCGTCCACGAAGTCGGGCCTGGCGGTGAGCTCGGCGGGTGTGCCCTCCATCCGCAGCTGGCCGCCGGCGAGCACGTAGGTCCGGTCCGAGATCGCCAGAGCCGCCCTGGCCCGCTGCTCGACGAGGAGCACCGCCGCGCCGCTGCTGGCGAGCTGGCGGACGTGCTCCTCGAGCAGTGAGTTCGCGATCGCCGGGGCGAGGCTGGCGGTCGGCTCGTCCAGCAGGAACACCGCGGGCGTCAGCATCAGCACGCGGCCCATCGCCAGCATCTTGCTCTCGCCGCCGCTGAGCTTGCCCGCGGTGCGCCCCATCATGGTCGCCAGCCGGGGAAACATCGTCAGCACGTGGTCGATGCGCGCGGGCACGGCCCGCCGGCCGAGCAGGTAGCCGCCCATCTCGAGGTTCTCCCTGACCGTGAGGGGCGCGAACACGTCGTCAACCTGCGGCACGTACCCCACGCCGGCCCGGGCCACGTCCTCGGGCTGCAGGTTGGTGATCTCGGCGTCGCCGAGCAGCACCTGGCCGCCGGACACCCGCAGCACCCCGACCAGGGCCTTGAGCAGGGTGCTCTTGCCGGAGCCGTTCGCCCCGACGACCGAGACCACCTCGCCGGGCCGCACCAGGACCGAGATGTCGCGGATCACCGGGTCACCGCCGTAGCCCGCCGTCACTGCCTCGGCCCGCAGCGACGGCCCGGCGGCCGCCTGCGGGGCGGGCGGGCTGCCCGCGACGCGCCCGCCCGCCTGCTCAGCCGACAAGGTATGCCTCGACGACATCGGTCCTCTCCCGCAGCTGGGCCATCGTCCCCTGGGCAAGCAGCGACCCTTCGGCCATGACGATCACCGGATCGCAGAACTCATCGGTGATCCCCAGCTCGTGCTCGACCATCAGGATCGTGAGTCCCTCCCCGCACAGTTCCAGCAGCGTCTGGCCTATCCGCCTGGCCAGCTCGGGATATACGCCGGCCATGGGCTCGTCGAGCAGCAGCACGTCGGGGTCGGCCATCAGCGCGCGCATGATCTCGACCAGCCGGCGCTGGCCGCCGCTCAGCTGCCCGGCGTAGTCGTTGGCGCGGGCCTCCAGGCCGAACCGGCGCAGGATGTCCGCCGCCCGTGCCACCGACGCGGCCTCATCGCCGCGCCAGTAGCGGCGGCCGGCGACGGCACCGAGGAATGAGTCGCCGCGGCTGCCCGGCACGGCGGACAGCAGGTTCTCCATCACCGTGAGCCGCTTGAACTCGCTGGCCAGCTGGAAGGTCCGGACCAGCCCCATCCTGGCACGGCGGAACGCGGGCACCGCGGTGATGTCGTTGCCGCGGTAGATGACGCGCCCGGCGGACGGGCGCTCGGTGCCGGCGAGCAGCGCCATCAGCGTGGACTTGCCCGCGCCGTTCGGCCCGATGAGGCCGGTCAGCGTGCCCTGCCTGACGGCGAACGAGACGTCGGCGACCGCGTGTACCCCGCCGAAGTCGCGGCTCAGGCCGGCTGCCTGCAGGATGTCCTCGCCGCGCTGCGGCAGCGCCCGGTCCCGGCGCCCGCGCGTCATCGCGGTGTAGGGGGCGCCGTTGCCGGCGGCTCCCGCGGCCGGCCCGGCCGCACCGCCGGGGACAGCCGCTTCCGCAGCAGGCCCGGTCACGCCGCCAGCAACAGCGGCCCCGGGGGACGGCCCGGCCGCGGCGTCGGATACAGCGGCTCCCGCGGCCGGCCCGGCCGCGCCGCCAGAGACGGCGGATGCGGCGGACGCCCCCGCCGCGGCGTCAGGGCCGGGGGCTCCGGCGGGCGCCCCGGCGCGGGCTCCGGCGGGCTGCGGCAGCGCGATGACCCGCTTGCGCTCGGGCAGCACCCCCTGCGGCCGGAACCACAGGAACACGGTGATCAGCAGGCCGATCGCCACCCACTGCAGGGACGGCAGCAGGTTCGGCGGCAGGTTCGGGTTGGCGCTGGTGATGAACCGGGTGATCTCCTCGAACCCGACCGGGACCAGGAGCGCGCCCAGCACGGCGCCGAGATGGTTCCCCGCTCCGCCGATGATCACCGCCGCGAACAGCACGATGGTCTCCGCGTAGCTCCAGGCGGGCGGCGACCACACGCTGATGAAGCTGACCAGGACGCCGCCGGACAGCCCGGCGATGGCGCCGCCGAGTATCAGGCTCCCGGTGCGCAGCGAGAACAGGTTCTTGCCGAGCGAGTCGGCGACCTTGTCGTTGTCGCGCATGGCCCGCAGCGAGCGCCCGTAGGGCGATTCGGTGACGCGCCGCAGGAACCAGTAGACGACGGCGGCGAGGACGATGACCCCGGCGGCGAAGCCGAACTGGTAGGAGTTCGGTGTCGTGGTGAACACGCCCGACTGCAGCGGCGCCGGCACGATCGCGACGCCGGCGTCGCCGTTGAACAGCGGGACGTAGTTCGTCACCAGCAGGTTCGCCAGGACCGCGGTGACGAGCAGGCCGATCGCGGCGAAATCACCGCGCAGCCGCCGGCCGACCAGGAACGTGAACGGCACGGCGAGCAGCGCCCCGGCGGCGGCCGCGCCGAGCCACGGCAGCGGGAACGGCAGGTTCCAGCCGCCGATGTAGTGCTGGAACCCGCCGTTGGCGGTATCCGGCGGCAGCGCCAGGATGGCGGCGACGTAAGCCCCGGCCGCCTGGAAGATGATCAGCCCGAAGTTCGTGACCCCGGCGACACCGAACTGCTGGCTGAGGGCGAGGCAGGCGATCACGTCCACCGCCCCGTACACCAGCAGGATGATGAGGTAATACATGACTGCCCCGCCTACGCCGCGGCCCGGGCGCCGAGCAGCCCGGTGGGCCGGACGGCGAGCATCGCGAGCAGGGCCACGAAAGCGATCACGTACTTGTAGTCGGGCTGGATGTACGCCGCGCTGATCTCGGTCGCCAGCCCGATGACCAGCGCGCCGAGCATCGCGCCGTAGGCGTGCCCGGGGCCGCCGAGGAAGACCGCCGCCAGGATGAGGATGAGGAAGATGTCATCGCTGGTCGGGCCGAAGCTGCTCACGTCGATGGCGAACACCGTGCCGGCCAGCCCGCACAGCGCGCCGGTGAGCGCCCAGGTCGTGGTGATCACCCTGCTGGCCCTGATTCCGCAGTTGCGGGCCAGCGTGCGGTTGGCGGCCGTCGCCCGCATGGCCTTGCCGAGCTTGGTGTAGCGGAGCAGCACGTGCGCGGCGGCCATGACGACGACGCTGATCGCCATGATGACCAGCTGCACCGTCGTCAGGATCAGGCCGCCGAACCGGAACGTGCGGCCCTGGCCCATCGCGTAGGAGACGTTGACGCCGCCCACGATCGCCTGCACGCCAAACTCGATGACGAGCGCCACCCCGAGCGAGACGATCACCATCGTGATCGGCGAGGACCCGCGCCGCTGGAACGGCGCGTACACGACGAGGTTGAGCAGCACGGACAGGACCGAGCAGGCGACCACGGCGACCGCCACGCCGATCCACACCGACACGCCGAGCTGGTTGATCCAGTAGGCGATGAACGCGCCGGCGGTCATGACCGCCGCGAACGCCAGGTTGAGCACGTCGGTGACCGCGAACTGCAGGGTGAACCCGACCGCCGCGATCGCCAGCACCGACGCGGTGATCAGGCCGAAGCCGACGGAGGCGAGGAAGGTGCTCACCGCGCGGTCACTCCCCCGCCCGCCCCCGGCGGCGCGGCGCCGGGTGCCGGGGAACACGGGACACGTGGGCCGCGCGGCAGGTCATGGCGCCACCGCGCGCAGCTGGGCGTCGGTGATGTTGCCGGATACCCGCACGGCGCCGGTCGGGGTGTAGGTGTCGATCTGGAAGATGCCCGGCGAGTCGTGGAAGGCGTCGAAGCTGGTCGGCCCGCCTGGCCCGATGTACCGGATCTGCTTACCTGCCTTGAGCGCGGCCGCGCCCTGCGCGAACGAGTTCACCACGACGGCGCCGGGCACGCCGTTACCGATCTTGGCGATCCACGGCTTCCAGGTGGCGGTGTTCGTGCTCTTGGCCGCGATCATGGCCAGTGCGGCCAGGTTGATGCCATCGTAGAGGTGCACGGCTCCCGGCGCGGTGAAGTAGGTGGTGAAGTTGCCTGACTGGGCGCCGTTGACTTTCCCCTTGACCGCGAGCAGCGCCTGGGAGAAGGCCTGGTAGGCGGGCCCGCTGGTGGCTGTCACCAGGTTGTCCGCGTGGAAGAGGGAGGAGAACGCCGTGGCGCCGATGGCCTTGGCCGCGGCCGAGTAGAACGCGGGCGAGATCGCGGCGGACGTGCCGATGATCGGGATCATCTTCCCGCCGTTCAGCTGCTTGATCTCGGCGAACAAGGTGGGGTCGGCCGAGCCGAGCGCTTCGGTCATGATCGCGTCGGGATGGGCCGACACGATCTTCTGCGCCTCCGTGCGGAACGTGGTGGAGGTCAGGCTGAGGGTCTCGTTCGCGACGAGCTGCAGGCCAGCCTTGGCGATGGCGCTGACCGCAGGCTGGACGAATGTCTGCGACCCGATGTCATTGCCGAAGGCCAGCGCGATCCGCTTGTAGCCGAGACTCTTGGCGATCACGGTCATCGCGTAGGACTCGGCCAGGTCGGGGGGCACCAGCCGGTAGAAGTACGAGAACTTCTTGTGGCTGAATTCGGACTGGCCCGTCATGCAGAACATCACGGTCTTGTCCTGGTTGATGATCGGGACGACGGCGGCCGCTTCGTCCGAGGTGCAGCCGATGACCAGCTGCGGGTGGTGCGTGGCAAACAGGCTGCCCACGGCCGGAACCGCGTCAGCGGGCTCGCCCCTGGTGTCCTGCGGTATGCAGGACATCTTGTGGCCGAGCACGCCGCCTGCCTTGTTGATCGCCTGGGTCGCGCCCGTGCAGGAGACCAGGTACGTCGGGCCGAGCGCCGCGTTGACGCCGCTGAACGGAGCCACGTCGGCGACAACGAGCGCAGAGCCGCCCGAGGCGCCTGAACTGCTGCTACTGCTGCTGCAGGCGGCCAGTGTCATGGTCAGCGCGACCGCGGCTGCGACGGGGAAGGCCCGCAGCAGGGAACCGTGGTGGCCAGTGGATTCGGACATCGTTGTCACCTCTGCGGCTGTATCCGATGGGGTCCGGGCTCAGAGCCCGCCTGGCGTCTGGCCACCCGGCCGCCACCGCCAGTCACTGTGGTCGCTGTCCTCGGCGACCACCCGGTTGCGGATGGTGCCCACGCCCTCGATGGCGATCTCGATGACGTCACCGGGCTGCATCCAGACCGGGGGCGTGCGCGCGAAGCCGACGCCGCCCGGGGTCCCGGTGGCGATCACGTCACCCGGCCGCAGCCGGGTGAACGAGGAGAAGAACTCGATCGCGCTCGGTACGTTGACGATCATCTGCGACGTGCGCGCCGACTGCATGACCTGGCCGTTCAGCGTGGTGGTGAGGGCCACGTCCGAGACATCCGCCTCGTCCGGGGTCACCAGCTCGGGGCCGATGGGCATGCTGCCGTCGAAGTTCTTGCCTGCTGTCCACTGGCTGGCGGCCCGCTGCCAGTCGCGCGCCGACGCGTCGTTGAGCACGACGAAGCCCGCCACCGCGTCCAGCGCCTTCCCGGCCGGGATGTAGCGGCCGCCGGCGCCGATCACGACTCCCAGCTCGCCCTCGTAGTCGAACCGGTCGGTAAGGGCCGGCTTGACCAGGTCGGCGTACGGCGCCAGGACGCTATCCGCGCCGCGGACGAACGCTTCCGGCCAGGTCGGCACTTCCCGGCCGCCCTCCAGCGCGTGCTCGCTGTAGTTGACGCCCAGGCACAGGATGCGCGGCGGTGCCGGGACGGCGGGCCCGAGGTCAGCGGGCCCGTACTCGGTGCCGTCCCGGTCCTGCAGCCCGCGCGCGGCGTCCATCGCCGCCGCTCCGGCCTGCAGCAGGGATCCGAGCGAGGCGAGCCGCGGATCGGCTAGCTCGTCCGCCACATCGACGTAACCCGACCGTGCCTTCACGTGCAGGCGCGGTCCTCTGGACGTGACAATGGTCGCCAGCCGCATTGCTCGGCCTCCGCCGGTTGCTCAGATAATTGGTCGCACCTTGTCTGATTGGTTGAGCGTAAGACCGGGATCCAATGCGGTCAAGGGGTGCGGTCCGCATCTCTGGTAACAAACTGGTCATGTCTTGACCATAATTGGTACGATTGGTTGCGCCGCTCTCGCCGATGCGGCGCGGCCCGCCTGAGGAGGCGTATGCGACCAGCGGTACCCGGAGCGGCAGGCCTGGCCAGCCCGCCGGCCATGAGCTCGCACGCCGAGCGCGGCATGCGGCTCGCCGACCTGATCCTGGCCGAGGCGGAGCGCGCCGGGATGGGACCGGGCTCCCGGCTGCCGACCGAGCGCAAGCTGGCGCTGGACCTGGGCGCCACCCGGTCCTCGGTCCGGCACGCGCTGGCCATGCTGCAGGCGCAGGGACGTATTTCCCGGGAGGTGGGCCGCGGCACCTTCCTGCTGGACGGGCCGGAACCCTCCGTACCGCCGGCCGCACCGCCGGCGGGGGTGCCCGCGGGGCCGCCCCGCGGCCAGGGCCAGGAGCCGCCGGCCGGGCCGGCCGCCGCCGACTTCGCTCCCGCGGACGTGATGACCATACGCCGCCTGCTGGAACCGCCCGCGATGTCGCTGGTGGTCGCGTGGGCGACGACGGCGGACCTGGAGCAGATGGACCGCTGCCTGGCCGGCGGCGACAGCGCGGCCAGCTACGAGGAGTTCGAAGCCTGGGACCTCGCCCTGCATCACGCGATCATGGCCGCGAGCCACAGCCCGCTGCTCGTCGCGCTCTACTCCCTGGTTGAGGCGGCCCGGCACGGGCACGTCTGGGGTGACCTCAAGCGCCGTAGCGCCTCGGCCGAGCGCCGCGAGCAGTACCAGGCGGACCACCGCGCGATCGTCTCCGCGCTGCGCGCGCGTGACTCGGCCGGGGCCGTCGAGGCGATGCGGCTGCACCTGGCCCGGGTGTCGGGTCACCTGAACGCCACCGACCCGGCGGCGGGCGTCACCTGGAGGTGAGTCGCCGGCGGCGCGACGGCTCCGGCTCCGGCACCCGGGCTCAGCTCACGGCAGCAGCGTGCGCGGCAGGCCGAACCGGGGCAGCACGGTGTTGTCGAAGCGGGTCATCGCGCTGATCCGGCTTCCGGCCAGGGTGAGCACGACGAGCCCGTTCGCGTGCAGGATCCCGGAGTGCTGGTCCGCGACGTAGACGCCGAGCGCCGGCTGGCCGTTGGCCCGGGTGGGGACGACCCGCCACGCGCGGCCCGGGGTGAACGCCACCGCCGCAAAGAACCGGGCCGCGAGGTCGCGTCCCTGGTACTCCAGCGGGACGGGCGGCATCCGGAGCCAGACGTCGTCGGTCAGCAGGGCGACGATGCCGTCCACGTCGCTGGACTCGTAGGCCCGGGTGAGCCGCTCGACGAGTTCGCGTTCGGCGGCTGAGCCCGGCTCCGGCGGTGCCTGTGCCGCCGGCTCCGGGGATCTGCGTTCCAGCGTGACCCGGGCGCGCTTGAGCGCGCTGTTCACCGACTCCTCGGTGGTGCCCAGCATGCGCGCGGTCTCACGGGCGCGGAACCCGAGGACGTCACGCAGCACGAGGACGGCGCGCTGGCGAGGCGGCAGGATCTGGAGCGCCGTTACGAAGGCGAGCGAGATGGCTTCCCTGGCCTCGTAGCGGGCCTCGGGGCCCGGTCCGGCGTCCGCCATCCCCTCCAGCAGCACGTCGGGGTAGGGCTCGAGCCAGATCACCTCGCCGGTGCGGGTGGGCTCGGGCGGCTGACGCCCGGTGAACTGCGCTTCCACCTGCGGGCGCCGCTTGGCATACCGGAGCGCGTTCAGGCAGCGGCTCGTCGCGATGCGGTACAGCCACGTCCGCACCGAGGCGCGTGCCTCGAACCCGCCGAGGCCCTGCCAGGCCGCCAGCAGGGTCTCCTGCAGCGCGTCCTCGGCGTCCTGTACCGAGCCGAGGATCCGGTAGCAGTGCACCTGCAGCTCACGCCGGTACGGGGTGGTGAGCTGCGCGAACGCCTCGTGATCTCCGCTTCGGGCCTGACCGAGCAACTCCGTGGTCACCATGCCATCCTCACATCACTCCGGCTCGCGCCGGTCTGCTCTCCTCCGTACTGACACCGCCGCGGCGGCGAAGTGGGCGGTCGCCGCGGCCCCAATCTGGCGGCCGGCTGGTGTCTGCACCGGTAACGGGCTGTCCCGGCGCCGAGCCGGGCCGAGGAGAAGGAGCAGGCACGTGCTTGACACCGGCCAAGACACCGCAACGGCAACCGACCATCGCAAAGCCTCGCCCCCGGGCCGGGCTCTCACCGTGCTGCTGACGTCCGTGGCCTATTTCATGGTCACCCTCGACGCGCTCGTGGTGGTAACCGCGCTGCCGTCCATCCACCGCGAGCTCGGCGGCGGAGTCGCGACCCTGCAGTGGACCGTCAGCGCCTATGCCATGGCCTTCGGAGCGGGGATCATCACGGCCGCCGCACTGGGTGACCGGCTCGGACGCCGGCGCATCTACGTGCTCGGTCTCGCGCTCTTCACGATCGCGTCGGCCGCGTGCGCGGTGGCCCCCGACGCCGGGGTCCTGATCGCCTGCCGCGCCGTGCAGGGTATCGGCGCGTCCGCCATCATGCCCCTCGGCCTCACGCTCCTGACGTCGGCCTTCCCGCAGGAAAAGCGGGGCGCGGTCGTCGGGATCTGGGGCGGGATCGCCGGGCTGGCGGTGGCCTGCGGCCCGCTCGTCGGAGGGTCGATCACGCAGGGGCTGAGCTGGCACTGGATCTTCTGGGTGAACGTGCCGATCGGGGTCATCGCCGTCGTCGGCTCCCGGCTGCGGCTGGCCGAGAGCCGCGGCCCGAAGGCCCCGCTCGACGTGCCGGCGCTCCTGCTCGTCTCCGCCGGCGTCGCGCTGCTCACCTGGGGTGTGGTGGCAGGAGGTCAGTCCGGCTGGGGCGGCACCCAGAGCATGGCGGGCCTGATCGCGGGCGCCGCGGCGATGCTCGGCTTCGTGCTGCGCGAGGCGCGGGCGGCCGAGCCGATGATCCCGCTCGGGCTGTTCCGTGCCGCCGGTTTCTCCGCCGCCGGGGCCACCCAGTTCCTCATGAGCGCGGCCATCTTCTCGGCGGCGTTTCTCACCAGCCAGTTCTTCCAGTTCGCCCTGGGCGACTCGCCGCTCGGGACCGGTCTGCGGTTCCTCCCCTGGACGGCGACTCCGCTGCTCGTCGCGCCGATCGCAGGGGCGCTCTCGGACAAGGTCGGCGCGCGCAGGCTCGTCGTTCCCGGCCTGGTGATGCAAGGCGCCGGCTTCGCCTGGATCGTCGTGCTGGCCGGCAGCTCCTCGGGCTACGCGAGCTACGTGGTTCCGTTCGTCATCGCGGGCGTGGGGATTTCGATGGCCCTCCCCTGCGTGACCGTGGCGGGGCTCAACGCGGCGCCGCCCGCGCTGCTCGGCAAGGCGGCGGGAACGCTGAACACGCTGCAGCAGTTCGGTGCCGTCTTCGGCATCGCGGTCGTCACAGCCGTCTTCAATTCCCGCGGCGGCCTGGCCGGTCCGGCCGCGGTGACGAGCGGGTTCCGCCCGGCCCTGACGGTCGCGGCGGGAATCTCGGTGCTGGGCGCAGCCGTGGCGGCGGGGATGCGCAGGTCACGGGCCAGGAAGGTAGCCCGATGAGAGGCTACCGGTGCCACAAGAAGGTGGGGCCGGTGGGATTTGAACCCACACTGGCAGGATCCTAAGTCCTGTGCCTCTGCCATTGGGCTACGGCCCCTGACCGGGTTACGGCTGCCGGCGACGCTCGTCAGACGCCCAGATCCTTGCGCAGTCTGGCCACGTGGCCGGTTGCCTTGACCCCGTAGTAGGCGTGCTCGAGGATGCCGTCCGGGCCGACGACGAAGGTGGACCTGATCACGCCCACGGTCGTCTTGCCGTAGAGCTTCTTCTCCCCGTACGTGCCGTACGCCCGCTCCACCTCGTGATCGGGGTCCGACAGCAGGGGGAAGTTCAGCCCCTCCTTGTCCCGGAACCTGGCGAGCTTCGCCGGCTGGTCCGGGGATATGCCGAGCACCGTCACGCCCGCCGCGGCCAGGCTGGCCAGGCTGTCCCGGAAGTCGCACGCCTGCGTGGTGCACCCGGGCGTCATCGCCGCCGGGTAGAAGTAGACGATCACCCGCTGCCCGCGCAGGGACGACAGGCTCACCGCGTCACCGTCGGCGTCGGTCAGGGTGAAGTCCGGCGCCTCGTCACCGGGCGCCAGCCGCTTGTCCGTCACGCATGCTCCCTTCCGCCGGCCCGAACGCACCTACGGTACAGGACACCCGGTCAGCGGCCCGGCCCGCCTTTCGCGCCGGGTGACGTTTACCTCGCAGCGCGCAGGGCAGCGGACATGTTGGGTAAACTCACGACACGCTCCGGACGCCACCCAGCAGAGCCGCGCGGCACAGCCGAGAAGGAAGGGTCCGATGCTCCCCGTCAGCAAGGTCACGGCCATGATCGCCGCAGGCTCGGCGGCGGCCCTGCTCGCCGCGGGCTGCGGCACCAGCGGCAGCAGCAACAACCAGGCGGCGGCCGCGGCGCTGTCGCCGGCCCGGGCGATCAGCCTCGCGGCGCACCAGGCCAAGACGATCAGCTCGTTCTCGTCGACGATGACCGAAAAGCTGTCCGGCCTGGCGAGCGGGACGATCACGGGCACGATGCAGGTACAGACCCGGCCCAGCCTGTTCACGCACGCGGACTTCAACGCGTTCAGCATCGCCGGCCACAGCGTGCCCGGCGGTATGCAGGAGATCCTGACCAGCAAGGCCATCTACGTGAAGATGGCCCTGTTCTCGCAGCACCTGCACAAGCCCTGGGCCGAGATCCCCTACTCCGCGCTGCAGCAGCGAACCGGCATCAACCTCGGCCAGCTCCTCCAGCAGGTGCAGGGCAACAACCCGCTGGTCCAGACGCAGATGCTGGCCAGCGCGAAGAACGTGCGGGCGGTGGGCACGCAGACGATCGGCGGCGTGAAGACCACGCACTACACCGGCAGCTATCCGCTCTCCGCCGGGATCGCCAGGCTCCCGGCCTCGATGCGCGCCGCGGCCCGCAAGGCGCTGCAGGGGCAGGGCAACCAGGCGGTGCACTTCAGCGTGTGGATCGACGCGCAGCACCAGACCAGGCAGCTCGCCGTGTCCGTCAGCAGCAGCGCGGGGCAGATGACGCTGACGATGACGATCACGGCCATCAACCAGCCGGTCAGCACCGCCCTGCCGCCCGCCAGCCAGGTGGCCACGATCCCGGCCAGCGTCCTGGGTGGCTCGCCCGGCGCCACCGGGACGACCGGAGCCTGAGCAGCCGGGCCCCGGGTAGCCGGCGCCTGAGCAACCGGGCGCGGCGGGCGCCTGAGCAGCTGGGCCGGGCCGGCGCTAGCCGACGCCGAGCTCGGCGATCACCGGGGCCAGCGCGCGCAGCGCGCGGCCCCGGTGGCTGATCGCGTCCTTGGCGGCCGGCTCCATCTCGGCCGTGGTGAGCCCGGCCGCGTCGGGCCTGAAGACCGGGTCGTAGCCGAACCCGTTGGTCCCGCGCGGCGCCCGCGTGATCCGGCCGTACAGGCGCCCTTCCACGACCCGCTCGGCGCCGTCCGGCAGCACCAGCGCGGCCGCGCAGGCGAAATACGCGCCCCGGTCCGGATCGGCCACGTCCGACAGCTGGGCGAGCACCAGGTCGAGGTTGGCCTGGTCGTCGCCGTGCGGCTGGCCCACCGGGCGGACAGCACCCCGGGCATGCCGTTGAGGGCGTTGACGCACAGCCCGGAGTCGTCGGCGACGGCGGGCAGCCCGGTGAAGGCCGCCGCCGACCGCGCCTTGAGCAGCGCGTTCTCGGCGAACGTGCGGCCGGTCTCCGCCACCTCGGGGGCGCCGGGGAAGTCGCCGAGCCCGGCCAGGCCGACCTCGAGCCCGCTGGCCTGCAGGATCCGGTGCAGCTCGGTGAGTTTGGCCGCGTTCTGGGTGGCGAGCACGATCCGCCGGGGCGTCCCGGTGCCGTCCCCCGTGTCCGGATGGGTCACCCGGCGAGGACCTCGTGCTGCAGCCTGGTCAGCCCGGCGCAGCCGCCGGTGGCGAGCACGAGCAGCCGGTCGAGCATGTCGCGCCCGAACGGCTCCCGCTCGGCCGTCCCCTGAATCTCCACGAAGCCCCCGTCGCCGGTGCAGACCACGTTCATGTCCGTCTGCGCGACGACGTCTTCCTCGTAGCAGAGGTCCAGCAGCGGCTGGGAGTCCACGATCCCGACGCTGACCGCGGCCACGGAGCCGAGCAGCGGGTCGCCCCTGAGCCGGTTCCGGCCGCGCAGGTAGCTGACCGCGTCGGCGAGGGCCACGTATCCGCCGGTGATCGCGGCGGTCCTGGTGCCGCCGTCGGCCTGCAGCACGTCGCAGTTGACGATGATCGTGTTCTCGCCGAGCGCCTTCATGTCCACGCAGGCCCGCAGCGACCTGCCGACGAGCCGGGAGATCTCCTGGGTGCGGCCGCCCAGCCTGCCTTTGACCGACTCCCGGTCGTTGCGCGTGTTGGTGGCGCGGGGCAGCATCGCGTACTCGCCCGTGACCCAGCCCAGGCCGCTGCCGCGCCGCCACCGGGGCACATCCTCGGTCACGCTGGCGGCGCAGAGCACCCGGGTCGCGCCGAACTCGACGAGCACCGAGCCCTCGGCATGGTCGAGCCAGCCGCGGGCGAAGCGGACTTCGCGCAGCTGGTCTGGAGAACGTCCGTCTGGCCTGGGCATCCGGCCAGCCTAGCTGAGGTTGACGACCTGCCCGGATGCGGCCAGCGTGACCGGGCCGGGGAAGGCCTGCGATGCCTCCGCCAGGCTCTGCTCGCGGTCGTTCCACGGGACCAGGTGGGTCAGCAGCAGGCTGCCCGCGCCCGCCTGCTTCGCGTGCTCGCCGGCCTGCCGCCCGGTGAGGTGGAGGTCCGGCGGCAGGTCCGGCCCGTCGAGGAAGGACGCCTCGCACAGCATCAGGTCGGCCCCCCGGGCCAGGGTGTGCAGGGCCGTCGACTCGCCGGTGTCGGCGGAGTAGGCCAGGGTGTGCCCGGCGTGCTCCAGCCGGAAGCCGAACGTCTCCACCGGGTGGTTCACGTGATCGGTGGTCACCCGGAACGGCCCGATGCCGCGGCTTCCCGGCGTCAGCGTCTCGAAGTCGAACGCGGCCCGCACCTCCGGGCCGGGCTCCATGCTGTAGGCCCGGGTCATGCGCTCGGCCGTCCCGGCCGGCCCGTACACCGGGATCCGCGGCCTGCCGCCGCTCGGCGCGTACAGCCGGGCCACCGTGTACGAGCACAGGTCCAGGCAGTGGTCGGCGTGCAGGTGACTCAGGCAGATCGCGTCCACGTCGTACAGGCCGCAGTAGCGCTGCAGCGCGCCGAGCGCGCCGTTGCCGAGGTCGAGCAGCAGCCGGAACCCGTTGGCCTCCACCAGGTAACAGGACCCCGGGCTGTCGGGACCAGGGAAACTCCCCGAACATCCGATCACGGTCAGCCGCACGACGGTCAGGCTACGCCGCGCGCACGGCCAGCGCACCTCACCCGGCCGCGAACGGCTGTCTCAGCCACCGGACGAGGGCCGGCCGACCCGGGCCAGCTGGCGGCTCTGCGCGACCAGCCGCGGCCGAGTCCCAGACCTCGGCCTCCTCGTCGAACCAGCCGGCGCTGACGTTCCTGCACCGGGCGGCCACCCGCAGCAGCCCCGGCGCGGGCACCGCCCGCATGTACCAGGTCAGCTCCACCGTGGGCGCCCAGCTGATCGCGCCGAGGCCGAACACGACCGGGGGCATCGCGTCCACCGCGAACGCGAGCAGGTAGGCGTCCGGCTGCCGGCCGTCACGGAGCCGGAAGTAGCCGCGCATCTCCGGGATGCCGCCGGGCTCTCGGTGCAGCCAGCCCGCGGTCGCCGGGTCCAGCCGGAGGTCCACCTGGTCGGAGATCCCGCCGTTCGCCCGGAGCTCGACGCACTCGCCCACCGGGGGAAGGCTGGGCGGCCGTGCGGACCAGGACAGGCCGTGCTCGCCGGAGCTGACCGGGTGGCCGGCGCCTCTTCGTTCGGGAGAATCTGAATTTTCCCGGTCCTGCGGGGAGGGGGCGGCGGCGGCGGAACCGGTCGTCACGGTGGCGTCGATGAGAAGCGCGTCGTCCTGGACCAGCACGGCCCTGGCCACCGACGCCGTCCTGCCCTGCTTCAGCCAGCTGACCTGGACCTGAGCCGGGGCGATCCGCGGCACCCGCAGGAAGTTCGCGCTGGTGGCGACCGGGTGCGGGTGGACCGATTCGGCGAGCACGCCGCGGAGCATGCTGGCGAGCAGCACCCCGCCGTTCACCGCCGGCTGGGCCTTGGCCGACGCCGGCGGCGGCGTGAAGCGCGCGTCGGGCAGCACGTCGTACCTGCCCTCGCCGGCCGGCGTCGCGGCCGTGGCCTCGTCGAAGGCAGTCGCGGCCGTCACGCCCACAGCTGGCCCTCGAGCCGGGCCTGGGCCTCCTCGAGCGTGCCGCCGTAAGCGCCGGTGGACAGGTACTTCCAGCCACCGTCGGCGATGATGAGCGCGATGTCGGCGCGCTGGCCCGCGGCGACGGCCTTGTCCGACATGGCCAGCGCGGCGTGCAGCGCGCAGCCGGAGGAGATGCCGGCGAAGATGCCCTCGACCGCCAGCAGCTCGCGGGTGCGGCGCAGCGCGTCCGCCGACGAGACCGAGAACCGGGTGGTGAGCACGGAGGCATCGTAGAGCTCGGGGACGAAGCCCTCGTCCACGTTGCGCAGCCCGTAGACCAGCTCGCCGTACCGGGGCTCGGCGGCGACGACCTGCACGCCGGGAATCCGCTCGCGCAGGAATCGGCCCGCGCCCATCAGGGTGCCGGTGGTGCCGAGCCCGGCCACGAAGTGCGTGAGGTCCGGCAGGTCGGCGAGCAGCTCGGGGCCCGTCGTCTCGTAGTGCGCGCGGGCGTTGGCCTCGTTGCCGTACTGGTAGAGCATCACCCAGTCCGGATGCTCCGCGGCGAGCTGCTTGGCCACCCGGACGGCTTCGTTGGAGCCGCCGGCGGCCGGTGAGGAGACG
Source organism: uncultured Actinomycetes bacterium (assembly GCA_963697445.1). GTDB lineage: Bacteria > Actinomycetota > Actinomycetes > Streptosporangiales > Streptosporangiaceae > PALSA-505. The sequence goes on along the minus strand of CAVOOC010000018.1, from coordinate 96,642 downwards.
ATCTCGGCGCCGAACATCTCCAGCAGCTGGCGGCGCTCCACCGACGTGTTTTCCGGCATCACGCAGGTCAGCCGGTAACCGCGCAGCTTCGCCACCATCGCGAGCGAGATCCCGGTGTTGCCCGACGTCGGCTCGAGGAGCATGTCGCCGGGCGAGAGCAGCCCGTCCTTCTCCGCCTTCTCGATCATGTAGAAGGCGGCGCGGTCCTTGACCGACCCGGTCGGGTTCCTGTCCTCGAGCTTGGCCCAGAGCCGGACGCCGTTCCCCGGGGACAGCCGGGGCAGCCCGACCAGGGGCGTGTGGCCGAGCGAGTCGAGCAGCGAGTCGTAGCGCATGTATGGAGAGACTAGGCGGCGGCGCCGCCGGCCACCGCGGGCAGCACGGTCACGGTGTCGCCGTCCGTCACCGGGGTCTCCAGCCCGCCGAGGAAGCGCACGTCCTCGTCGTTCAGGTACACGTTGACGAACCGGCGCAGCCCGGCGTCGTCCACCAGCCGCTCGCGCAGGCCGCCGTAGTGCGTCTCCAGGTCGGCCAGCAGCTCGGCGAGCGTGGATCCGGAGCCCTCGACTGACTTGGCCCCGTCGGTGTAAGTACGGAGGATCGTCGGGATACGGACCTCGATGGCCATGGTCTGTGCTCCAGTGTGTGTCGCGGTTTCGCGGTGGGGTCTCGGTGGGGTCTCGGTGGGGCGGGGATGCCGGGCGCCGCGGTCGGGCAGCGTGGTCACGGGCAGCTTCCTGGCATGTCAACCGGCCGCCCGCCGGGATCATTCCTCCGTGACGCGGACCTCCTCCTCGGTGACCGCGTCCGCCTGGATCCGGAACGAGCGGAACTCGGCCCGCTCCGCGTCCCGGGTGGAGACCAGCACGTAGTGCGCGCCCGGCTCGCTCGCGTACGCGATGTCGGTGCGCGAGGGATAGGCCTCGGTGCCGGTGTGCGAGTGGTAGATGATGACCGGCTCCTCGTCTCGCTCGTCCATCTCCCGCCACACCCGGAACTGCTCGGTCGAGTCGAACCGGTAGAACGTCGGCGAGCGCTCGGCGTTCGTCATCGGGATGAACCGCTCGGGCCGGTCGCTGCCGGCCGGGCCGGCGATCACCCCGCACGCTTCGTCCGGGTGGTCGGCGCGGGCATGGGCGACGATCTTGTCGCGCAGGGACCGGCTGATCGTCAGCACGCTAGAGAGCGTACCCGTCGGCCAGGGCGAGGGTCTGGCGGGCGTCTGGCGGCGGTCAGGCGGCGGTCACCAGAGCGCCTCGACGAGGGTTTCCTGGATCAGCGTCAGCCAGTCGTATATCCACAGCGCGGCCGACTGCGGGCCGTCCTGCGCCGCCTGGCCCAGCATGGCGTCCCGGTCCTCGGTGACGTTCAGCCGGACGCCGAGCGCGAGCCTGATGTCGTTGAGCGCGCGCAGCCACGCCTGCGCCTCGTCCGCCGACAGCCGCACCCGGCCGCCGTCTTCGGGAAGCGTGCCGAGCACCGTTCTGGCCGCGGCCACCTTGCCGGACCGCAGGCCGCTCTCGGTGTACCTGCGGAACTCTCCCGCCGCCTCCGGGTCGTCGGGGTAGGCGTCGGGCAGCAGCCGGGCGAGCACCGGATCGTCAGGCAGCCCGGCACTGTCGCTCAGCGCGAACATCTCCTCGAGCCTGCCCGTGTCTCCGGCCGTCCCGCTCGCCGCTTCCCCGCCCTGGCCGGCATTGCCGCCTGGCCGGCCCTTCTCGTGTTCCTCGCGTTCCTCGCGTTCCTCGCGGACGGCAAGCTCCTCGCCGCCGACGAGGTCGGCCACCTGGCGGACAAGGTCGCGCAGCAGCACCGCCTCGGGGGCGGCGAACCGTGCGGCCGCGCCCCCGCCGCGGATGGAATGGAAGCCGCTGCCTGGCGTCTCTGCCCCCTCCGGGTCTTCCGGTCCGGTCATCAGTCCTGGCGCACCGTGGCCCACAGGCCGTAGCCGTGCAGAACCTCCACGTCGCGCTCCATCTCCTCGCGGGCGCCCGCGGCGACCACCGCCTTGCCCTTGTGATGCACGTCCAGCATGAGCCGTTCTGCCTTACGCCGCGAGTAGCCGAATACCTGCTGGAACACGTACGTCACGTAGGACATGAGGTTGACCGGGTCATTCCACACGATGGTGATCCACGGCTTGTCCGGGGTCAGGTCCTGTTCGGACCGCGGCTGGTCGAGCTCAACTGGTGCCACGCTCACCGGTACTCACCTCCTATCCGTAGTCTTCCACTCGTGAGCCGTACCCAGGCCAGCGGCGCCAGCACACCTGGCACCGCGCTCCTCACCGACCATTACGAGCTGACCATGGTGCAGGCCGCCCTGCACAGCGGCGCCGCCGGGCGGCGAGCGGTGTTCGAGGTCTTCGCCCGCCACCTGCCGCACGGCCGCAGGTACGGCGTGGTCGCGGGCACGGGGCGCCTGCTGGACGCGCTGGAGCGGTTCAGGTTCGGCAGCGCCGAGATTGACTTCCTGCGCGACGCGAACATCGTCAACGAGGCGACGCTCGAGTTCCTGGCGGGCTACCGCTTCAGCGGCGACATCTGGGGATACGCGGAGGGCGACTGCTACTTCCCCGGCTCGCCGATCCTGGTCGTGCAGGCGCCGTTCGCCGAGGCGGTCCTGCTGGAGACGCTCACCCTGTCGGTCCTCAACCACGACTGCGCGATCGCGTCCGCCGCGTCCCGGATGGTGACCGCCGCGGCCGGCCGGCCGCTGATCGAGATGGGATCGCGGCGCACGCACGAGTACGCCGCCGTGGCCAGCGCGCGGGCGGCATACATCGCGGGCTTCGACACCACCTCCAACCTGGAGGCCAGGCGCCGCTACGGCGTGCCGAGCGCCGGGACGAGCGCGCACGCGTTCACCCTGGTGCACGACAGCGAGCGGCACGCGTTCGCCAGCCAGCTCGAATCGCTCGGCACCGGGACGACGCTGCTGGTGGACACGTTCGACGTGCCCAGGGCGGTCCGTACCGCGGTGGAGCTGGCCGGCCCGGGCTCGGCGCGGTGCGGATCGACAGCGGCGACCTGCCGAGCGTGGCCCGCCAGGTGCGGGAACTGCTCGACGAGCTGGGCGCCACCAGCACCAGGATCGTGCTGACCGGGGACCTGGACGAGTACTCGATGGCCGCGCTGGCCGCGGTGCCGGTGGACGGTTACGGGGTGGGCACCGCGCTGGTCACCGGCTCGGGCGCGCCGACGGCGGCCCTGGTCTACAAGCTGGTGGCCCGCGCCGACACCGAGGCCGGCACCGCTCCGCTGCGCCCGATGGCCAAGCGGTCGGTCGGCAAGCCCGGCCGCGGCGGGCGCAAGTGGGCCGTCCGCCACCGCGACTCGGGCGGCAAGGCGGTCGCCGAGGTGATCACCCTCGCCCGGCCTGAGCTGGGCCCGAACGACCGCGCCCTGCTGCACCCGCTGGTGCGCGGCGGCGAGATCGTCGGCGCCGAGAGCGTGCAGGAGGCCCGCGAGCGCCACCGCGACGTGCTCGCCGAGCTCCCCGGCCACGCCCTGCAGCTGTCCCGCGGCTACCCCGCCATCCCCACCGTGTTCGAGCCCAACGGCGACTGACCCGGCGGGACGGGCTCAGCGCGGCTTACGCCACAGCAGCGAGTACCGCCACAGCAGGTGCCGCCGGTACCGGGCGCCAGGCAGCAACTCCAGCGCGGCCTCGCGCACCTGCCGCCAGGTCATCTGCGGGTCGGCGATCGGCGCTCCGGAGCTGCCCTGCCCGTGCACGGCGCGCAGCACCCAGTGCGCGGGCAGCCCCACCCCGCCCGCCAGCGTGCCGCCGAGCGACCCGTCCCTGGCCACGCCGACGATGGCCAGCGTCCCGCCCGGCCGGAGCAGCCGTGCCATCCTCGTGAGCGCGGCCCCGAAGTCCATGTGATGGAGGGCGGTCACCGAGCAGACGAGGTCAAAGCTTTCCTTCCCGAACGGCTCCGATAGAAAGTCGCCCTCGATGAACGAGACGTTCGGGAGATCGCGGCTGCGCTCCCTGGCGATCCGGATCATGCCGGAGTCGCGGTCGATGCCGGTCACGGCGCCGCACCGGCCTGCCAGCCTGCGTGCCAGCAGCCCGTCGCCGCAGCCCACGTCCAGCGCGGCGGCGCAGGCCGGCGGCACCGCGGCCAGGATGACCGGCTGGTAGTGGACGTTGTGGTTCCAGTACTCCGGGACCGCCGCCTCGCCCACGATCCCCAACGTAACCGCTCCGCCGGGTTCGGCCGGTGACAGTCGGAACCCGACGGTGGTTGGTGGGCGGTTTGGTGTTCACCGGTGAACACCAAACCGCCCATCAACGCGTCTCGCAACGGCTCGGCTGGGGGCGGTACGGTCGGGGCATGCGGGCGCTCATCATCGTGGACGTGCAGAATGACTTCTGCGAAGGCGGCTCGCTGGCCGTGCGGGGCGGTGCCGCGGTCGCCCGCGCGATCAGCGCGCACCTGGCCGCGCGCGGCGGCGAGTACGAGCGGATCGTCGCCACCCATGACCACCACGTGGAGCCCGGCAGCCACTTCTCCGGTCACCCGGACTACGTGACGTCCTGGCCGCCGCACTGCGTCGTCGGGACGCGAGGTGAGCAGTTCCACCCGGACCTCGACGTGAGCAGCGTCGAGGAGGTGTTCAACAAGGGCGAGCACGCCGCGGCCTACAGCGGGTTCGAGGGCGCGAGCGGCTCGGGCGAGCCGCTGGCCGGCTGGCTGCGCGACCGGGACATCACCGACGTGGACGTGGCGGGCCTCGCCACCGACTACTGCGTGCGCGCCACCGCGATCGACGCGGCCGCCACGGGCTTCGGCACCCGGGTGCTGCTCCCGCTCACCGCCGGCGTCGCGCCGCGGACGACGGAGCGGTCACTCGCCGACCTGCGCGCTGCCGGAGTCGAGCTGATGGGCAGCGTCTGACCCGGTGTGTCCCAGTGTGAGACGAGATCGCCCGGCGGCGGATTCCCCGGTTTACCGTGAGCCTAGGTCCGAGCCAGCACGGCTGCTGGCATCCGGCGGATGACGAGGAGGTCGTGGTGGCTCGACGCGATATCGAATTCGATGCCGAGGGCGTCACCCTGCGCGGCTGGTTCTACCCGGCTGAGGGCACGAGCGGTCCGGCCCCGGTGGTCGTCATGGCGCATGGTTTCTCCGCGGTCAAGGAGATGTACCTGGACAGCTTCGCCGAGGTGTTCGCAGCGGCCGGGCTGGGCGCGCTGGTCTTCGACAACCGCAACTTCGGCGCCAGCGACGGCGAGCCCCGCCAGGAGATCGACCCGTGGGCGCAGGTCCGCGACTACCGGCACGCGATCACCTACGCCACCACGCTGCCCGAGGTTGATCCGGCCAGGATCGGGATCTGGGGCAGCAGCTACTCCGGCGGCCACGTGCTGGTCGTCGGGGCGCTCGACCGGCGGGTCAAGGCCGTAGTCGGCCAGGTGCCCCTGGTCAGCGGGCACGACAACATCCGCGCGCTGGTCCGGGCCGACTTCATCGCCGGTTTCCGGGAGATGTTCGACGCCGACCGGGCCGCCCGCTTCGAGGGCAAGCCGCCCGCCATGGTGCCGGTGGTGGACGAGGACCCGCTCGCGCCGTCGGCGCTGCCGACGCCGGATTCCTGGCAGTGGTTCACCGAGACCGGCAAGACCCGCGCGCCGTCCTGGCGCAACGAGGTCACGCTGCGCACGGTCGAGATGCTCGGCGAGTACGAGCCGGTCAGCTACCTGCCGTACGTCAGCCCGACGCCGCTGCTGATGCTGGTGGCCGAGGGCGACCACCTGACCCCGTCCGAGCTCGCCATCGCCGCCTACGACAAGGCGCACGAGCCCAAGAAGCTCGTGATCCTGCCGGGCGGCCACTTCGACGCCTACGTGAAGGGCTTCGACGCCGCGAGCGGGCCCGCCCGGGACTGGTTCACGCAGCACCTCGCTCCCTGAGCCAGCGCGCAGGCGAGGGGGCTCAGTCGCCGGACGGCAGCGACTCGTAGATCTTCTTGCAGTCCGGGCAGACGGGGAAGCGCTTCGGATCCCGGGACGGGACCCAGACCTTGCCGCACAAGGCGACGACAGGAGTGCCGCTGACCGCGCTGTCTACGATCTTGCTCTTGTCTACGTAGTGCGCGAACCGCTCGTGGTCGCCGCCGTCGTTGGAAAGGTCCGGCCGGATGTCGGTCTCCGTGCCGGTGCTGCCGCCGGGGAGGAGTTCGGTGCTCACGGGCACTGAGTTTACGTGACCCCGCTGACGCTTACGCGGTCAGTTGAGCCGCGGGTCGTCCGGGTACGTCGCGACGAGGGCCAGTTCGCCGCCCTGCCGGCGCAGCACGGCCTGCCACAGCCGCTGCGGATCGGCCATGAAGGGGTCGGCGGGGTCGCCAGGCAGCACGTACCAGGCACCCTCGTCGATCTCGGCCTGCAGCTGCCCGCTGCCCCAGCCCGCATAGCCGGCGAACACCCGCAGCGAGGTGATCTCGGCCGCGAGCACCTGCGGGGGTGCCTCGAGGTCGACGAGGCCGATCCGTGACATCACCGGGCCGCACTCGAGCGCGCGCCAGCCGAGCGGCTCGCCCTCGCCGCGCGCGAGCGCGAGCGCCAGCGCACTCGTCGGTGCGACCGGGCCGCCGGTGAAGACGACCGGCGGCCCGGTCGCCAGCTCGGTCCAAGGCTCGAGCACCTGCCCGACCGACACCTCGGTCGGCCGGTTCAGCACCACGCCGAGGGTGCCCTCCTCGGGCTCGTGCTCGACGACGAGGACGACCGTGCGCCGGAAGTTCGGGTCGCCGAGCAGCGGCGTGGCAACGAGCAGCTCCCCCGCCCTGGCAGCATCCACCATGTCACCATCATGGTTCAGGATCCGGCTCCTTGCGCCTTGCCCCCGGCCTCCGCGCGGACCGCGGCGGCAACCGCCGAGGCCACATCCGCGTGGAAAACGGACGGAATGATGTAGTTCGGGCCTAGCTCGTCCGGTGCGACCACGTCGGCGAGCGCCTGCGCGGCGGCGCGCAGCATGTGATCGGTCACCGTCCGGCTCTGCGCGTCGAGCAGCCCGCGGAACACGCCCGGGAAGGCGAGCACGTTGTTGATCTGGTTGGGGTAATCGCTGCGGCCGGTGGCGACCACCGCGGCGTGCTCGCGGGCGGCCTCGGGATCGACCTCCGGCACCGGGTTGGCGAGCGCGAACACGATCGCCTGGCCGTTCATGGCGGCGACATCGCCGCCGGTCAGGATGCCGGGCACGGACAGCCCGATGAACACGTCGGCGCCGCGCAGCGCCCCCGGCAGGTCACCTGAGTAGCCGCCCGGGTTGGTGTTCGCGGCGATCCAGTGCAGGCTCTCGTCCAGATCGGCCGGCCGCGGTGCACGGCGCCCTTGTCGTCGCAGACCACCACGTCTTTCGCGCCGGCCAGCAGCAGCAGCCGCAGCACCGCGGTGCCCGCCGCGCCTGCGCCCGCCATCGCGACCTTGACCGCGCTGAGCTGCTTGCCCACCACGCGCAGCGCGTTGGTGAGCGCGGCGAGCACCACGATCGCGGTGCCGTGCTGATCGTCGTGGAAGACCGGGATGTCGAGCAGGTCGCGCAGCCGCCGCTCCACCTCGAAGCAGCGCGGCGCGCTGATGTCCTCCAGGTTGATGCCGCCCCACCCGGGCGCGATCACCTGCACGGTGCGCACGATCTCGTCGGTGTCCTGGGTGTCCAGGCAGATCGGCCAGGCGTCGATGCCGGCGAACCGCTTGAACAGCGCGGCCTTGCCCTCCATCACCGGCAGCGCGGCGTACGGCCCGAGGTTGCCGAGCCCGAGCACGGCCGAGCCGTCGGTCACCACCGCGACGCTGTTGCGCTTGATGGTGAGCCGCCGCACGTCGGCGGGATTGGCCGCGATGGCCAGCGAGACCCTGGCCACGCCGGGGGTGTAGGCCATGGACAGCTCGTCCCTGGTGCGCAGCGGCACTTTCGACTGCATCTCGATCTTCCCGCCGAGGTGCATGAGGAACGTGCGGTCGCTCACCTTGTGCAGCGTCACCCCGTCGATCGCGCGCAGCGATGCGACGATCTCCTCGGCGTGCTCGCTGTCCCGGGCGGCGCAGGTGACGTCCACCCGGAGCAGGTCATGTGCTGCAGCGGTCACGTCCAGCGCGGTGACGACTCCGCCGGTCTGCTCGACCGCCCGGGTGAGCTCGCTCACCGCGCGCCCGTGCGCCGCCACCTCCAGCCGCACGGTGATGGAGTACGACACGCTCGGCGCCATGGTCACGTCGATCCCGCCCTCTCGTGCACTGCCCGCCGGGGTTCCGCCGCTGTCCGCCCGGGGTTCCGCCGCTGTCCGCCAGTCCACGCTACCCAGCCGCGCCCGGAGCTCGTCACCAGGACACGGCCGCAGCGGCCGGACCGGTGGTACCGCGTACCCTGCAAGGGTGGCACATGGAGGCACCGCCGGGGTTCGGCCGGCGTCCGGGGCGCCGCATGCGGTCATGCCCGTGACAGCGGTTCCCGCGGAGGAGGCCGCGCACGACGGCCCGCACGGTGACGCGCACGACAGCCGGCCGGACGACCCGCGCGAGAGCCGGCCGGTCGAACCGCGCAACGGCGGGCAGGGCGAACCGCGCAACGGCGGGCAGGGCGACGCGCTGGTGGACGTGGCCAGGCTGCGGCTGGCGATCGGGCGGCTGTCCCGGCGGATGCGCCGCCACCAGCTCGCCGGGCTGACGCTCGGCCAGGTGTCGGCACTGTCGACAGTCGAGCGGTCCGGCCTGCTGCGGCTGAGCGAGCTCGCGGCTATCGAGGGCATCGCCCCCTCCACGCTGACCAGGCTGGTGGCGGCGCTCGAGGACCAGGACTACGTCCGGCGGCGCGCGGTGGCCGGCGACGCGCGGGCGAGCGAGCTGGCCATCACCCCGGGCGGCCGGGAGGTGCTCGACCGCATCAGGCAGGAGAGCACCGCCGTACTGGCCGGGAGCCTGGCATCGCTGCGGCCCGACCAGCTTGCCACCCTCGCGGCCGCGCTGCCCGTCATCGAGCAGCTCGCCGACGGCATCGCCACCGACGGCCGGGCCCGCTGACCCCGGCGCCAGCCCGGGAGCCCCGCGGGCGGCCGCGTTGTAACGCCTGCGCTCGCTGCCGCCAACCAGTGATGAAAGGGCTGACGGCGAGGGGAGCCCGGACAGCGGCCGACTGGGAACCAGGAAGCGACCTGTCGCGCGTCGCTCCCAGGCACGGATGACCCCCGGCACGCCCCGGGAGCAGCTGTGCTGCCCTAGAAGAGCAGGCTGGACAGGGTGCTGCGGGCCTTGGCGACGCGCGGATCCCTGGGCGGGAAGATCTCGAAGAGGCTGATCAGGTGGCGCCTGGCCTGGTCACGCTGCTCCCCGGTGGTCCGCCGGACCGTGCCGAGCAGCCGGTCGAACGCCTCGTCGATCTTGCCCGTGGCCAGGTCGAGGTTGGCGACCCGGGCCTGCGCTTCCGCGTCGTCCGGGTGCTCGGCGGCGTCCCGCCGCACCTTGGCCTGGTCGTAGCCGTTCACCCGGCGGATGAGCTCCACCTGGGCGAGCCCGACCTTCGCCACCGGATCGTCCGGGGACGTGGCGATCACCTGCTCGAACGCCGCGGCCGCGCCCTCCAGGTCGCCGCGTTCCATCGCCTCCTGCGCCGCCTCGTAGCCGGGGTGGGCTGGCGGCCCCTGACGCGGCCCCGGCGCACCTGGAGGCGCTCCGTCCGCGGCGGCGGCGGCCGGCCCGACGCCGTCCCCGGCTGCCTCCTGCCCGTCCTGCGCCTCGCCGTCGGCCACGGCGCCGCCCTGCACGCCCAGCTGCTCGGCGGCGGCAAGCACCTGGCCCAGCCACTCGCGCACCTGCGCTTCGGGCAGCGCGCCGAGGAAGCCGTTGACCATCTGGCCCCCGATCACGGCGACGACCATCGGGATGCTCTGCACCCGCAGCGCCGCGCTCAGCTGCGGATTGGCATCGACGTCCACCTTGGCCAGCACCCAGCGGCCGGCCGCCTCGGCGGCGAGCCTCTCCAGCACGGGGCTGAGCTGCTTGCACGGACCGCACCACTCGGCCCAGAGATCCACGATCACCGGCACCGAGCGGGAGCGCTCGACCACATCGGTCGCGAAGGTCTCTTCGGTGACATCGAATACGGACCCGCCCGCGTCGGCCGCGGGCTGGTCACCCGAGCGCGCCGCCGCCTGCTGCCTGCGCTGGGCGGCGGTCTGGCGCGCGCCGAGATCGGCGGCGCCATAGAGGGAAAATTGCTGCGGCTGCATGCCTTTATCCTGCCCCATCCCTGCCGGTGCCGTGGGCCGGGATGGCCTCCCGGTCCGGCTCTGCTGACGCTCGGTTACAACCGCACCCAGCGCCCCCGAATTCCGCCTAGGTAGCACATGATGTGCTACCTTTATCCTGGTGAGCGACATCATCCATCTTCGCGATGACCCCGGGCACGTCCCGGTCAGCCAGGGAGATCCGCCGCGGCGCATCGGCATCCGCGAGCTGCGGCAGCACGCCAGCGTCTACGTGGACCTGGCGGAGAAGGGATACACGGTGGACATCACCAACCGCGGCCGGCTCGTTGCCCAGCTGGTGCCCGCCAGGGATCCGGAGAGCCCGCTGGAGCGGCTGATGGCGGCCGGGATCATCCGGGACGCGGAGGAGGCGGGGGATTTGCTCGACATCGAGGCCCGCCCGGTACCGCCCGGTCAGCCCAGCGCCAGTGACATGCTCCGGCAATCCCGCCAGGAGGAACGGTATTGATCTACCTGGACTCCTCGGCGCTGGTGAAGCTCGCCATCACCGAGCCCGAGTCGGCGGTGCTGGCCCGCTGGCTCGCCGAGCGGCCCAACCTGGTCAGGGTGTCGAGCTCGCTCATCCGGGTCGAGGTGCCGCGGGCGATCTGGCGGGCGGACCCGGCCGCGCTGCAAGAGGCCTACCAGGTCATCCGCCGGACCAGGGAGGTCAGGCTCACCGATGACGTGCTCGCCAGGGCGGCGCGGCTGCGGCCCGCGGCGCTCCGCGCGTTCGACGCCGTTCACCTCGCCTCGGCGCTGGCCATCAGGCCGCACCTGGAGGCCTTCGTGGCGTACGACAAGACCCTGCTCCTGGCCGCGCAGGCCGTCGGCATCCGGACCGCGAGCCCCGGCTGAGGTGAGATGGTGAGACGAGGCGCTTCCGCGGAAACGCCTCGCTCGGCCAGGTCCCCGGTCAGAATGCTGGCGGCTCGGAGTAGACGCCCCACTCGTCGCGCAGTGCGTCGCAGATCTCGCCCAGGGTCGCCTCGGCCCGCGCGGCATCCAGCATGGGCGGGACCATGTTCTCCCCGGACCTGGCCGCCGCGATCATCGCCGTCAGGGCCGCGTCCACGGCCGCCTGGTCACGCTGCTGGCGCCGCTTCTCCAGCGCCCTGACCTGATCCCGCTCCACCTCGTGGCTGACCCGCAGGATCTCCAGCGGCTCTTCGGTGGTGTCGGCGTGGCAGTTCACGCCGACCACCTTCTTGTCGCCCTTCTCCAGCTTCTTCTGGTAGGCAAACGACGCCTCGGCGATCTCCGAGTTGAACCAGCCGTCCTCGATGCCGCGGAGGATCCCGCCGGTCATCGTGTCGTCCGGGCTCATCGCGAGGATCCGGGCGAAGATCTCCTCCGCCTCGGCCTCGAGCCGGTCGGTCAGCGCCTCCAGGTACCAGGAGCCGCCGAGCGGGTCGGCCACGTTCACCACGCCGGTCTCCTCCATGATGACCTGCTGGGTGCGCAGCGCGATCTCCGCCGCCTTCGCGCTGGGCAGCGCGAGCACCTCGTCGAGGGCGTTGGTGTGCAGCGAGTTCGTGCCGCCGAGCACCGCGGCCAGCGCCTCGATAGCGGTGCGGACGACGTTGTTGTCCGGCTGCTGCGCGGTCAGTGACACCCCCGCCGTCTGGGTGTGGAACCGCAGCCACTGCGCCCGCTCGGTGCGCGCGCCGTACCTGTCCCGCAGCCACCGCGCCCAGATCCGCCGGGCCGCGCGGAACTTGGCGATCTCCTCGAAGAAGTCGATGTGCGCGTCGAAGAAGAAGGACAGGCCGGGCGCGAACTTCTCCACGTCCATGCCGCGGGACAGGCCGAGTTCCACGTAGCCGAAGCCATCCGCCAGGGTGAACGCGAGTTCCTGCGCGGCCGTGGAGCCGGCCTCCCTGATGTGGTACCCGGACACCGACACCGGCTTGTACGCGGGGATGCTGCGCCCGCAGTACTCCATCAGGTCGGCGATCAGCCGCAGGTGCGGCTCGGGCCCGAACAGCCACTCCTTCTGCGCGATGTACTCCTTGAAGATGTCGGTCTGCAGCGTGCCGTTGAGCTGCCCGAGATCAGCGCCCTGGCGCTCGGCCGCAGCCAGGTACATGCAGAACACCGGGACCGCGGGCCCGCTGATCGTCATCGACGTGGTGATGCCGGCCAGCGGGATCCCGGCGAACAGGACGTCCATGTCGGCGGCGGAGTCGATGGCCACGCCGCAGTGCCCGACCTCGCCGAGCGAGCGCGGGTCGTCGGAGTCCCGGCCCATCAGCGTCGGCATGTCGAACGCGACCGACAGCCCGGTGCCGCCCGCCCTGAGCAGCATCTTGTACCGCTCGTTGGTCTGCTCCGCGCTGCCAAACCCGGAGAACTGGCGGATCGTCCAGGCCCGGCCGCGGTACCCGGTGGGGTACAGGCCGCGGGTGAAGGGGTACTCGCCGGGCCAGCCGATCCGGCCGAAGCCCGGCGGTTCCGCGCCCGGCTGCGGCCCGTAGACGGGGTCCACCTCGAGCCCCGACAGCGTGCTGAAGTCCGCGTCGCGCACGCGGGACTCGTCGTAGCGCCGCTGCCACCGCTGCCTGCCGTCGTCTGCCCCCGGGTGAGTGACGTGCGCGTCCATGGCGGTTCCTCCAGGCTCGTGAGCCGCTCGGGCGAAAATAGTAGGAAGTCCTAGTATCTTCGCGCCCAGTCTAACCCGCGATCCGCAGCACCGCACCGGCGAACCACAGGGTGGGCGGCCGGGTGACGGGGGCCGGCCTGTTTCCGTTCGGGAAATTAATGACCCAACCAAACGCGGATCCCGGTCGTCTCAGAGATGCCCGGGCGCTACGGGGGTGCGCCCGGGCTATCCGGCCCGTGCTTACGGCAGAATGTTTTGGGGCAAGCCCGTGCGCTGTAACCTGAATGACGCTGATCATGCGCTGGCGCATGGCGGCGTGATGGTCATGCCGGTGCGGCGGACCGCGCCCCGCACGCCGCGCACCAGCAGGGGAGAGCCCGTGGGCCGGTTGCTGGGCACCGACTCCGCAGCGGCGGAGGAACTGTTCAACAGCTGCTACCCGCGGCTGGCCGGCTGGGTCAGGCGGCTGGTCGATGACGACGACACGGCGCACGAGATCGCCTCGGAGGCGTTCACCCGGCTGCTGGCCAGGTGGTCCTCCCTCGACAACCCGCAGAGTTACCTGTACATGATCGCAACCAACCTGGTCCGGGATCACTGGCGCAAGACCGGACGGGAGCGCCGGGCGATGCGCGCGGTCACCGCCTCGGCGGCCGCCGATCATGCACCCTCCCCCGCCCAGGACGTGGACGTGCTCCAGCTGATCCAGACCCTGCCGGTCCGGCTGCGCAACGCGTTCCTGCTGCACTACTACGCGGGGTTCGCGGTGCGGGAGGTCGCCGTGATGCTCGGGCGGCCGGAGGGAACGGTCAAGGCCGACCTGTTCCAGGCGCGGGCGAAGCTGCGGGCCAGCCTCGGGGGGGCCGGCCGTGACTGACCCTCGCGACGACATCGGCGCCTGGCTGCGCAAGGAGGTGGACCCGCTGCACCCGCCGCCGGGCACCTTCGAGCGGATCAGGAAGCAGGCCAGGCGGCGCAAGGCGCGGCGGGCCGTGATGACGGCAGCGTCGGCCGGCGCCGCGGCGGCGGTGATCGTGGTCGCGGTCGTGGCGCTGCCGCGGGTCGTGCCCTCGGTGCTGCACCTGAAGACGAACCCGGCGGACCGTAACATCGCGGCGTCTCAGCACCGGTCCAGCTCATTGCCCGGCACGTCAACCAAGGCCTCACCGGCGTCCACGGGGCGCCCCCGGCTGGTGGTCCCGCTGCCGCCGGTTCCGGCCAACTTCGCGGCCACCTCGGTCACGTTCGACAGCCAGAGCACGGGCTGGGTGATCGGCCAGGCCGGGACCCCGGGCCACTGCTACAACAAGAACCCGTACACCTGCACGTCGATCGCGCGGACCGACAACAAGGGCACGAGCTGGTACGGCGTGCCCGCTCCCTCCACCGGCGCCCCGGCCGGCGGCACCGGGGTGAGCCAGATCCGGTTCCTCGACGGCCAGAACGGCTGGGCGTTCGGCCCGGAGCTGTGGGCGACGCACAACGGCGGGCACGACTGGGCGAAGGTCGCTACCGGCGGGCTGCGGGTGCTGAGCCTGGAGACCGCCGGCAGCGAGGCGTTCGCCGTGTTCGCCCGGTGCACGGGCACCGGGCCGGACTTCGCCGCGAGCTGCACCCGGTTCTTCCTGTACTCCTCGCCCGCGGGCAGCGACGCGTGGGCGCAGGTACCGGGGCTGGCCGGCGCCTCCGCTCCGGGCGGGGCCGCTGGCTCGGCGACGATCGTGCTCACCCATACCGAGGGGTACTGGTACCGGCCGGATGGCACCCTGGCGAGCGGCCCGGTCACCGGCGGCGCGCCATGGACGGCCGCCGGCGCGCCTGCGCTGAGCTGCCTTCCCGGCGCGGCCCAGGCAGACGGGCAGCCTTCCGGCGGGCAGCTCGCCGCGTCCGGGCCCGCTGACCTGGTGCTCGCCTGCCCGACGAACCCGCAGGCCGCGGCTGGCCCGTATCAGCAGGAGACTATCTACGGCTCGACGGACGGCGGGCAGAGCTGGAAGCCGTACGGCTCGCTCAGCACCGCCGGGCCGGCCAAGTCGCTGGCGGCGTTCGGCGGCGAGCTGGTGCTGAGCACCAGCAAGTGCATCGATGTCTCCACCACCAGCGGCGCGAGCTGGCGGCAGGCACAGGTCGGGCCGGCTGGCGGGTTCAGCTACGTGGGCCTGACCAGCCAGATCCAGGGCGTCGCCGTGCCTGCCGATTCCGGCCTGAACGAGGTGTGGTTCACGTTCAACGGAGGGCAGACGTGGGGGCCGTCGCCGATCAGGGGCCGCTGACCGGCTCCGCCGCGCCGGCGGAGCTGCTGTCGCTGGCGTCTCGGCTGCGGGCAGCGCCGGGGATGAAGTCGCCGGCGGCCAGCCGCAGGTCGCGGAGCAGGTCGAAGATCTCCTTCAGCTGACCGTTCTCGTACCCGCCCATGCTGAAGTCCGCCGTCATCAGATCCTGGGTGGCGCGCCCGACCACCTCCCGGCCGCGGGCGGTTATCTCGGCCAGCGTGCCCCGGCCGTCGCTGGGATTCGGCCGGCGGACGACCATGCCTTGCTTCTCCAGCCGGCCGATGGTGTTCGTGACGCTCGTCGGGTGCACCATCAGCCGCTCGCCGATCACGCGCAGCGGCAGCGCGCCCTGCCGGCTGAAGGTCAGCAGCACGAGCGCCTCGTACCTGGCGAAGGTCAGCCCGTGCGGCCGGAGGATCCGGTCGAGCTCGGCCAGCAGGATCTGCTGCGCCCGCATGATCGAGGTGACGGCGGCCATGGCGGACGGCGGCCCGAACCGTCGCTCCCAGATCTCCGCCGCCCGGGCGATCGGGTCGAAGGGCAGCGCAAGCGGCTTCGCCACACCGCCACGGTAGCGTGCCCCGGCCGGCTGCACGGCCGCGCGGCGCGCTCCTCGTCCTCGTGCCCGACCAGGCTGCCGATGAGCTGGTCGGCGGCCGTGTACGCGTCCGTCTCCCCGTCGGCGACCCGGCCGGCCAGCTCGTCCAGGCCGTCAGCCTCCGGCAGCCGTCCCATCCGCCGCCGCAGCGCGGCGACCGCGATCGCGGCCACCTCTTCCCTGGCCCTGGCCAGCCGCCTGCGCCCGCGCTCGCCGGAGGACGACAGCCAGGCCCCGTGCGCGTCGATCCTGTCGGTCAGCTCGCCGATGCCCTCCCCGGTGGTGGCGACGGTGCTGACGATCGGGATCTTCCAGCCGGGCTGCTCGCCCTGACCCGTGCCGGGCTGCCCGAGGGCGATCATGTTGCGCAGGTCCCTGACCGCCTGCTGCGCCTGCGGCCGGTCCGCCTTGTTGACGGCGAAGACGTCCGCCACCTCCAGGATGCCTGCCTTCGCGGCCTGGATCGCGTCCCCCATCCCCGGCGCGACGAGCACGATGGTGGTATCCGCCAGCGACGCGATCTCCAGCTCCGCCTGGCCGACTCCGACCGTCTCGATGAGGACCAGGTCGAACCCCGCCGCATCCAGCACGCGCAGCGCCTGCGGCGTGGCCGCGGCCAGCCCGCCGAGATGCCCGCGGCTCGCCATGGACCTGATGAACACGCCCGGGTCCGTGGCGTGGTCCTGCATCCTGATCCGGTCGCCGAGCAGCGCCCCGCCGGTGAAGGGCGAGCTCGGGTCGATCGCGATCACGCCGACCCGCAGGTCCCTGGCCCGGTAGGCCTTCACCAGCGCGCCGGTGATGGTTGACTTGCCTACCCCGGGCGAGCCGGTGAGCCCGATCACCCGGGCGCTCCCGGTCTGCGGCGCCAGCGCCCGCATGATGGGCCGCAGCTCGGGCGACCCGTTCTCGATGAGCGAGACCAGCCGCGCGATCGCCCGCAGGTCGCCGCCGGACGCTCGCTCCACCAGCCGGTCCGCATCCCGGGTCAGCGCGGCATCCCGGGTCAGCGCAGCATCTTCGGTGAGCGCAGCATTTTCGGTGAGCGCGGCATCTTCGGTGAGCGCGGCATCTTCGGTGAGCGCGGCATCTTCGGTGAGCGCGGCATCTTCGGAGAGCACGGCGGCCGAGCCGGTGCCCGGCGGGCCGGAACCCGTGTCCCGGCCCGCCGGACCGGCGTCGTCAGTCACGCCCGCCGCTGCTGGCACCGGCTCCCGGCGCGGGCACCCGCAGCAGCAGCGCGTCGCCCTGGCCGCCGCCGCCGCACAGCGCTGCCGCGCCCAGGCCACCGCCGCGCCGGCGCAGCTCCAGCGCAAGGTGCAGCGCCAGCCTCGCCCCGGACGCGCCGATCGGGTGGCCGATGGCGATGGCGCCGCCGTTGACGTTGACCTTCTCCGGCCCGACCCCCAGGTCCCGCATCGACTGGATCGCGACGGCGGCGAACGCCTCGTTGATCTCGATGAGGTCCAGGTCGGCCACCGCCGCGCCGGCCTTGCCGAGCGCCTGCCGGATGGCGCCGGACGGCTGCGAGAGCAGCGAGTTGTCCGGCCCGGCCACGTTGCCGTGCGCCCCGATCTCGGCCAGGACGGGCAGCCCGCGGGCGGCCGCGGCCTGCGCCGACATCACCACGACGGCACATGCCCCGTCGGAGATCTGCGAGGACGACCCGGCGGTCACGGTGCCGCCCATCGTGAACGCGGGCGGGAGCTTGCTCAGCACCTCGGCGGTGGTATCGGCGCGCACGCCCTCGTCGGTGTCGAATGTCACCGGGTCCCCCCGGCGCTGCGGGACCTCGACGGCGGCGATCTCTTCAGCGAGCAGGCCGTTCTTGATGGCCTCGGCCGCCCGCGCGTGCGACCGTGCGGAGAACTCGTCCTGCTCCTCGCGGCCGATGTCGCGCCGCGAGGCGTGCTGCTGGGTCGAGGCGCCCATGGACAGGTTGTCGAATGCGTCGGTCAGGCCGTCATAGGCCATCGCGTCCAGCAGCTCGGCCGTGCCGTACTTGAAGCCGGTGCGCGCGCCCGGCAGCAGGTGCGGGGCGCCCGTCATCGATTCCATCCCGCCGGCCACCACGATGTCGAACTCGCCCGCCTTGATCAGCTGCGCCGCCAGCGCGATGGCGTCCAGGCCGGACAGGCACACCTTGTTGATCGTGAGCGACGGGACGGTCATCGGGATGCCGCCGGCGACCGCCGCCTGCCTGGACGGTATCTGTCCCGCTCCGGCCTGCAGCACGTGGCCCATGATCACGTAGTCAACCTGGTCACCTGAGATCCCGGAGCGCTCGAGCGCAGCCTTGATCGCGAAGCCGCCCAGCTGCACGGCCCTGAAGTCCTTGAGCGAGCCGAGCAGCCGCCCGAAGGCAGTCCTGGCCCCTCCCACGATGACCGCTTCCCGCATCCGCGCGACCTCCGCTCTCGGCCTGCCCCGCGTCGACCGTCGCGGGGACTTCTGCCACGATACCCAGGACAGTCAGGCGTCAGAATGGAGGAGGGTGCGTGCTGACCCGCATCGACCACGTGGGAATCGCCTGCCGCGACCTGGCTGAGCGGATCGCCTTCTACGAGTCCGCCTTCGGCCTCACCGTGGTGAGCCGCGAGGTCAATGAGGAGCAGGGGGTCCGTGAGGCCATGCTGCACGTGGCCGACGCCCCGGCCGGATCGTCCTACCTGCAGCTGCTCGAGCCGCTGGCGCCCGATACCCCGGTCGGGCGGTTCATCGCCCGCCGAGGCGAGGGCGTGCACCACATCGGATACGGGGTGGCCGATATCGGCGAAGCCCTCGCCTCGCTCGGCGCCGGCGGCGTCCGGCTGATCGACGAGCGGCCGCGGCACGGCTCCATGGGGGCGGCCATAGCGTTCCTGCACCCCTCGGACATGGGCGGCGTCCTCACCGAGCTGGTGCAGGCCCCGGCCCCGTGACGACGATTCAGACCGAACTGAGCGATATGCACGATAAATGCCTCCAGGGGGGCCAGAACGGGGCAACCAGCGTAAATGCGGAAGGGCGGGATATTCAGGCTGAGGAAGTCCGAAGGCGCGGCCAATCCGTCACGGACGGAGTACGCTTCCTTGGACCGGGCGGGAGGCAAGTGACGATCCGCACCGGCCGGGCGCAGGCTCCCCGCCGCTGCGCGCCGACCCGGGAGACGGATCGTCAGGCCCACTGCTCACGTATCGCGTGCCCTCTCACCTACCCCAGGATCAGGCGCCATGCAGTCGGATATTGATGCCCAGCTCAGTAACTTCTTCGAAGAGTCCTCGCCGCGCGAGTTCGCCAAGGTGATGCGCGGCTACGACCCGCATCAGGTTGACGAGCACCTGAAGCAGGTCAACTCCGAGGTACGCCAGCACCGTGACCAGGTGCAGGCGCTGCAACGGGAGCTGTCAGACGCGCACCGCCAGATACAGGAGCAGGAGCGCCCCACCTACTCCGGCCTCGGGTCGCGGATCGAGCAGCTGCTGCGGCTCGCCGAGGAACAGGCCACGGAGATCGTCCAGGAGGCGCGGTCCAGCGCCAACGAGTTCCACGCGGCCGCCAAGGTGGACGCGGCCGAGGTGCGTGCGGCCGCCGAGAACGAGGCGGCTGAGCTGCGGGCCACGGCCAAGCGGGAGACCGACGACCTGCGGGCCAGCGCCGAGCGCGAGGCCGACGGGATCATGACCGCGGTCCGGCGCGAGGCCGACGAGCTGACCTCGACCACCGAGCGCGAGGTCAGCAAGCTGCGGGCTACGGCCGATCACGAGATCGCGGAGAAGCGCGCCGCGATCGAGCGGGACATCGCCAAGCTGCGCACCTCCACCGAGCGTGAGGTCGCGCAGCTGAAGGCGTCCGCCAAGCGGGAACGCGACGAGATCCTGACGACGTCCAAGCGCCAGTCGGACGAGATGCGCAGTCAGGCTCAGCGGATCCTGGAGGAGAGTGAGGCGCAGCGCACGCAGGCCGAGGCGGAGTTCGAGATCCACCTGGCGGCCAAGCGCGAGGAGGCCGAGCGCCAGCAGGCCGAGCGGCTCGCCGCCGCCCAGGCCGCCACGCAGAAGCTGGTGACCGAGGCCGAGCAGCGCGCTTCCACGGCCGAGCAGCGGGCGTCCAAGGCCAGCGCGCAGGCCGAGCAGACCCGGCGGGAGGCCGACCAGCACGCCAAGACGCTCGTCGGCAACGCCAAGAAGAACGCCGACCAGATCGTCGCCCAGGCCAAGGCGCAGGCGGGCCAGCTGCTGTCCGATACCAAGTCCGAGGCCGAGCGGCACCGGTCCGCGGCGCAGCGCCACGTCAACGACCTGACCAGGCAGAAGGACAGCATCACCAGCCACCTGACCCAGCTCCGCCAGCTGCTGGGCGGCCAGCTGCCCGGCATGGACGAGGCGCTGCAGCCCGCCCCGGTCAAGGCCGGGATCGGCGCCGCGCCTGCGCAGGCGCCCCCGCCGGCGCAGTCAGCCCCGCAAGCGGCGGCGCAGCCGATGCGGGCCGAGGAGCCGCGGCAGAGCCCGGCGCACGCCGCTCCGCCCCGGCAGGGCAACGGTCCCGTCGGTCAGGGACAGCGGCAGCAGCCGCAGGCGGCGGCCCGCCCGCAGGGTGGGGGCCAGCCTGGCGCCGGGTCCAGGCAGCCGGTCGGCAGCAAGGCCACCAAGTCCGGCGAAGAGGACTGGTGGACCGAGTAAGCAAGCAGCAGAACGGCGAGGGCCCGGCGGGTGATCACCCGCCGGGCCCTCGCCGTTCGCGCCGGGTCAGCGCTCGACCAGGTCCGCGGTCCGGCCGGAGACGGCGCCGATGGCGGTGGTGATCTCTTCGAGCAGGGACGGCGGCAGCGCGGAGTCGATCGTGAGCACGATGAGCGCCTGGCCGCCGCGCGCGTTCCGGCACACCTGCATGCCGGCGATGTTGATGCCCTGGCCGCCGAGAATCTCGCCGACCACGCCGACGATGCCGGGCCGGTCGGTGTAGGTCAGGAACGCCATGTGCGGGGCCGGCGCGATCTCCATCTCGAAGCCGTTGACCTCGACGAGCTTCTCGGTCTGCCGGGTGCCGGTCAGGGTGCCGGAGACCGACACGACCTGGCCGCCGGGCAGGGTGCCGCGCAGCGTCACCACGTTGCGCCAGTCCGGGCTCTCCTCGTCGGTGACCAGCCCGACCTGGACCCCCCGGTCGGCCGCGAGCAGGGGCGCGTTCACGTAGCTGACCGGGTCCTCGACCACGTCACTGAACACGCCCTTGAGCGCGGCAAGCTCCAGCACCCGGACGTCGCTGGCGGCGATCTCTCCCCTGACCTCGACGTCCAGCCGGACGGCCACGCCGCCGGCCAGCGCGGTGAAGATCCGGCCGAGCTTCTCGGCGAGCGGCAGCCCCGGCCTGACGTCCTCGGCCACCGGGCCGCCCTGCACGTTCACCGCGTCCGGCACGAACTCGCCCGCCAGCGCGAGCTTGACCGAGCGAGCCACCTGGGTGCCCGCCTTCTCCTGCGCCTCGTGCGTGCTCGCCCCCAGGTGCGGGGTGGCGATCACGTTGTCGAAGCCGAAGAGCGGGCTGTCGGTGCACGGCTCGGTCGCGTACACGTCCAGCGCGGCCCCGGCTACCCGGCCGTCCTTGACCGCGAGCGCGAGCGCGTGCTCGTCCACGATGCCGCCCCTGGCCGCGTTCACGATCCGCGCGCCGGGCTTCAGCAGGCCCATCTCTCGTTCCCCGATGATGCCCGCCGTCTCGGGGCTCTTGGGCAGGTGCACGCTGATGAAGTCGGCCTCGGCCAGCAGCTCGTCCAGGCTGAGCAGCCGCACGCCCAGCTGCGCGGCGCGGGCCGCGGGCACGTACGGGTCGTAGGCGACGATCCGCATCCCGAACGCCGAGAGCCGCTGCGCGACGAGCACGCCGATCCGGCCGAGGCCGAGCAGGCCGGCCACCTTGCCTTCGAGTTCTACGCCGGTGAACCTGGAGCGCTTCCACTCGCCCGCGCGCAGCGACGCGACCGCCTGCGGCAGGTTGCGGGCGAGGGCGAGCAGCAGCGCCACCGCCTGCTCGGCGGCGCTGACGATGTTGGAGGTCGGCGCGTTGACCACCATCACGCCGGCCTTGGTCGCCGCCTCGACGTTGACGTTGTCGAGGCCGACCCCCGCGCGGGCCACCACCTGCAGGTGCGGCGCGTGCGCGAGCGCCTCAGCGTCGATCTTCGTCGCGCTCCGGATGATCACCGCCGAGGCGTCGGCGAGGGCGGGCAGCAGCTTCGCGCGGTCCGTGCCGTCGGTGTACCTGACCTCGAAATCGGACTCGAGCAGGGCGATGCCTGCGGGGGATAGTTCCTCTGCGACCAGGACGACGGGCACGATGGCTGTTCTCCAGGCTGGCGGTCGGGGCGGGTTCCCACTCTAACCGTCTCGCGGCTTTGTGAAGGAGTTCACGAGCCGCGCGGGACGCGCCGGGGCGGCAGTTCCGCACACCAGGACGCCCGGTCCCAGGCTGCTGACCTGGAACCGGGCGGTCCCGCCGGGCCCCCGGGGGCTTAGTCGCTCGCGTCCAGCCAGCTCATCAGCGGCCGCAGCTCGGCACCCACCTGCTCGATCTGCTCGGCCTGCTCGGCCTCGCGCCGCTTGAGGAAGGTGGGGCGGCCGGCGTCGAACTCCTCGATGAGCTCCCGGGCGAACGTGCCGTCGCGGACCTCGGCGAGAATCCGGCGCATCTCCGCCCTGGTCCGCTCGTCGATGATCCGCTGGCCGCGGGTGTAGCCGCCGAACTCCGCCGTGTCCGAGACCGACCAGTACATCTTGGAGATGCCGCCCTCGTACATGAGGTTGACGATCAGCTTCATCTCGTGCAGGCACTCGAAGTAGGCGATCTCGGGCTGGTAGCCGGCCTCGACGAGGGTGCTGAAACCCGCCTTGATCAGCTCGGAGATGCCGCCGCACAGGACCGCCTGCTCGCCGAACAGGTCCGTCTCGGTCTCCTCGGTGAAGGTGGTCTTCAGCGCCCCCGCCCTGGTGCCGCCGATCGCCTTGGCGTAGGAGAGGGCGAGCGGCCAGGCGCTGCCGGACGCGTTGGCGTGCACGGCGATGAGCACCGGCACTCCCCTGCCCTCGCTGAACTGCCGCCGTACCAGGTGCCCCGGCGCCTTCGGCGCCACCATGGCCACGTCCACCCCTGGCGGCGGCTCGATCAGCCCGTACCGGATGGACAGCCCGTGCGCGAAGAAGAGCGCGTCCCCCTCCACCAGGCTGGGCCCGATCGCGTCGGCGTACAGGCCGCGCTGCAGGTGGTCCGGGACCAGGACCATGATCAGGTCCGACTCCTCGCAGGCCTCCCGTGGTGTCATCACCCGCAAGCCCTCGGCCTCCGCGGCCTCGGTGCTGCGCGATCCCTCCTGGAGCCCGACCCGCACGTCCACGCCGGAGTCACGGAGCGAAAGCGCGTGGGCATGGCCCTGGCTGCCGTACCCGAGCACCGCGACGTGCCGCCGCTGGATGAGCCCGAGGTCGGCGCCGTCGTCGTAGATGATCTCTGCCACTGTTCCGGTTCTCTCTCTTGTCTTGGTTTAGGCGCTGCGCTCGACGGGCCGCAGCGCGCGATCGGTGATGGACCTGCCGCCGCGCCCCATGGCCACCATGCCGGACTGCACCAGTTCCTTGATACCGAACGGCTGAAGGACCCTGATCAGCGCGTCCAGCTTCTCCCTGTTGCCGGTGGCCTCGACGGTGACCGCGTCCGTCGCCACGTCCACCACCTTGGCACGGAACAGCGCCACCGTCTCGAGCACCCGCGACCGGTTCTCCAGATCGGCGCGGACCTTGACCAGCAGCAGCTCGCGCTGGACCGCGGCGCCCGGCTCGAGCTCCACGATCTTCAGCACGTTGATCAGCCGGTTGAGCTGCTTGGTCACCTGCTCCAGCGGGTGGTCCTCGCAGTTGACCACGATCGTCATCCGGGAGATCTCCTCGTGCTCGGTCGGCCCGACCGCGAGCGACTCGATGTTGAACCCCCGGCGGGCGAACAGCCCGGCCACCCGGACCAGCAGGCCGGGCTTGTTCTCCACCAGCACCGACAGCGTATGCCTGGTCATGTCCGACTCCCTGCCGCGTGAGCTGTCCCCGCTCATTGAACCTTTTCCATCCATGAGTTCCCGTCCTCGGTGCGCTGACTGTCTCGGTGAGGATGAAAAAGGCTCATTCCGTCACGTCCCAGTCCGGCGCCATGTCGCGGGCCACCTTGATGTCGTCGTTGCTGGTCCCGGCGGCCACCATCGGCCACACCATCGCGTTCTTGTGCACGATGAAATCGACCACGACCGGCCGGTCGTTGATCTTCATGGCCTGCTCGATCACGTCGTCCACCTGGCCCGGCGTCTCGCAGCGCAGGCCGACGCAGCCGTAGGCCTCGGCCAGCTTGACGAAGTCGGGCACCCGCGTGCCCGCGGACGTCGCCTGATCCTGCCGGCCCAGGTCGGTGTTGGAGTACCGCCCGTTGTAGAAGAGGGTCTGCCACTGCCGGACCATGCCGAGGTTGCCGTTGTTGATGATGGCCACCTTGACCGGGATGCCCTCCAGCGCGCAGGTCGCCAGCTCCTGGTTGGTCATCTGGAAGCAGCCGTCTCCGTCGATCGCCCACACGCACGCGTCCGGGCGGCCCGTCTTGGCGCCCATGGCGGCCGGCACCGCGTAGCCCATGGTGCCGAGCCCACCCGAGTTCAGCCAGGTGGCCGGCTGCTCGTAGGAGATGAACTGCGCGGCCCACATCTGGTGCTGGCCGACGCCCGCCACATAGATGGCCTCCGGCCCGGCGATCTTGCCGATCCGCTCGATCACGTACTGCGGCGCGAGCGAGCCGTCCTGCGGCTGCTCGTACCCCAGCGGGTAGGTCCGGTGCCAGTGGTCGAGCTGCACCCACCAGTCGGCGAGGTCGGCGGCGTTCCCCGCCTCGTGCTCGGCGGTCACGGCGGCGGTCAGGTCGGCGATCACCTCCTTGCAGTCCCCCACGATCGGCACGTCGGCGTGCCGGTTCTTGGAGATCTCGGCCGGGTCGATGTCGGCGTGGACGATCTGCGCGTCCGGCGCGAAGCTGTCCAGCCTGCCGGTCACCCGGTCGTCGAACCTGGCGCCGAGCGCGACGATCAGGTCCGCCTTCTGCAGCGCGCCGACCGCCGCCACCGTGCCGTGCATGCCGGGCATGCCGAGGTGCTGCGGATGACTGTCCGGGAAGGCGCCGCGCGCCATCAGCGTGGTGATGACGGGGGCGCCGGTCAGCTCGGCGAGCTGCCGGAGCTCGCGGTGGGCGCGCGCCTTGATGACGCCGCCGCCCACGTACAGCACCGGCCGGCGCGCGGACGTGATCATCCGGGCGGCCTCCCGCACCTGCCGGGAGTGCGGCCGGGTGACCGGGTGGTACCCGGGCAGGTCGAACGGGACCGGCCAGCGGAACTCGGTGCTGGCCTGCAGGGCGTCCTTGGCGATGTCCACGAGCACCGGCCCCGGCCGACCGGTCGAGGCCAGGTGGAATGCCTCGCCGACGGTCCTGGCGATGTCCCCGGCGCGGGTGACGAGGAAGTTGTGCTTGGTGATCGGCAGCGTGATCCCGGAGATGTCCGCTTCCTGGAAACCGTCGGTGCCGATGAGGGAGCTGGGTATCTGGCCGGTGATGGCCACCAGCGGCACCGAGTCCATGTAGGCGTCCGCGATGGGGGTGACCAGGTTCGTCGCGCCCGGGCCCGAGGTGACCATGCACACGCCGACCCGGCCGGTCGCCTGCGCGTACCCGGTGGCGGCGTGCCCGGCACCCTGCTCGTGCCGGACCAGGATGTGCCGCAGCCGGGTGGAGTCGAGCAGCGGATCGTAGGCCGGCAGGATCGCGCCGCCGGGCAGCCCGAACACCACCTCCGTGCCCAGCTCCTCGAGGGCGAGGATGAGCGCCTGGGCGCCGGTGACCGTCCGCGGGACGGCGGCCGGCGCGGCCGCCGGTACGGTCGCCGGGGCGGCGGCCGGAGCCGGGGAGGTGCCGGCCCGGGCGTGGCCGTGCCCGCCCGGGCGGCTATGTCGCGCGGGCTGGGGGCGGGACGGGCGGGCGTCGTCTGCTCGGTCATCGCGGCTTCCTTGTCGGCGGTTCGCGGCAACAAAAAACCCCTCGCGCCGGGCGGCGATCGAGGGGAGCGCGCAGGCAGCTGAGGCTTGTCAGCGACCTACGCGCTGTCCAAGTACGATAATCAGGCTGCTGTTCACGTCACCCACCATACATCCATGTCAGCTTCTGCGCTGTCGCGTCTCAGATAACGAGACGACCGCCTCGGCCCCGGGGTCGGCCGGGACGGCTCCGCCGTCGGGCTGGTCGGCCGTGTTCCTGATCAGGGACTCGACCTCGGCCGCCGCCATCGGGGGCGCGACCAGGTAGCCCTGGCCCAGCGCGCAGCCCATGTCCCTGAGCATGCCGAGCTGCCGGGAGCTCTCGATGCCCTCGGCTACCACGGTGATGCCCAGGTCGTGGCCGAGCTGGATGATCGTCCTGGTCAGCAGCGTGAGCGTCTCGTCCTCCCCCAGCCCGGCGACGAACGAGGGATCGATCTTGATGATGTCCACCGGCAGCTGGCGCAGGTAGGCCAGCGAGGCGTAGCCGGTGCCGAAGTCGTCGATGGCGAGCCGGACGCCTGGCCCGGCGCAGCTCGGCGAGGTGCGCCACGACCGGCCCGGAGGCCTCCACCAGGACGCGCTCGGTGACCTCGAGGGTCAGCGCCGCCGGCGGCAGCCCGGCGTCGCCGAGCGCGGCGAGCACGGACCCGGGGAACTGCTCCGCGCTGACCTGCCGCGGCGAGAAGTTCACCGAGACGCCGATCCCGGCGGCGGACCGCGCCCACCGCGCCGCCTGCGCGCACGCCTGGCGCAGGACCCAGTCGCCGAGCGGCACGATGAGGCCCGATTCCTCCGCGACGCCGAGGAACTCGCCGGGCGGGACCGTCGCGCCGCCGCGCCACCAGCGGACCAGCGCCTCCGCGCCGCTGACCCGGGACGTCGCCAGCCGCATCACCGGCTGGTACTCGACGATCAGCTGCCCGTCGGCGATCGCGCGCTGCAGGTCGCTGGTCAGCTCGAGCCTGCGCACCACGTCCTCGTGCATCTGCGCGGCGAAGACCTCCACCCGGCCGCCGCCCGATTCCTTGGCCCGCGCCATCGCGACGTCGGCATTGCGCAGCACGACTCCCGGCGGGTCGGAGCCGGCGAAAGCGACGCCCACGCTCGCCGTCAGCGAGATATCACGGCCCGCTATCCCGAATGGCTCCGCGGCAACCGCCCGCGCGAACCGTTCGGCAACATCCACGATTTCCTGCGGGCCCGCGGCGTTCTCCGCCAGGACCGCGAACTCGTCGCCGCCCCAGCGGACCACGGTCTGGTGCGGGGGCGCGGCCGCGCGCAGCCGTCGTGCCGCCTGGGTGATCAGCAGGTCGCCGCCGCGGTGGCCGACCGAGTCGTTCACCGCGGTGAATCCGTCCAGGTCGAGGAAGATCACGCCGGCCACGACGCCGCGGCTGGCGAGCGCCTGGCCGGCCGCGGGTTCCGCGAGCGCCGCGGTGGCGCGCTCCTCCAGGTAGGCACGGTTGGGCAGGCCGGTGAGCCCGTCGTGGAAGGTCAGGTGCGCCACCTGCCTGCGCAGCGCCACCTGGTCGCTGACGTCCCGCGCCGTGACCAGCAGCTGGCCGGCCTCGCCGGGCTCGCGGTACGGCGCCACGGTTGACTCCACGTGCCGCCAGGTGCCGTCCGCGGCCCGCACCCGGCACGGGAACCTGCCCGGCGGCCCGGACGGCCGGCCCAGCGCCGCGGTCACGGCCCGCCTGCAGCCGGGCCGGTCCTCCGGGTGGACGAGCTCGTCCAGCCTGGTGCCGAGCAGGCTGCCGGCCGAGTAGCCGTACTCGGCGACGGCGGGGCTGGCATACCTGACGATCCCGCCGCGCTCGCAGACGAGCACGGCGTCACTGGTGAGGTGGGCGAGCTCGCGGAAACGCCGCCCCGACTCCAGCGGGGCCCGCGGTGCCCGCTGGCTGCCGGCGACCACGCCGATGACCCGCCCGGCCAGCGCGGCGACGGCCGCGCCCGCCACCAGGACCAGGGCGGGCGCGCCGTGCCCGCGGGCCAGGGCCCAGACGCACACGACCACCGCCGCGGCGGCAGCGGCGGCAGCGGCGGTGACCGCCGCGGCCGGCGGCCCGCCGGCCTGGCCGCGGCTGGCGGCACGCGGCCGCGGCAGCCAGGGCGTGAGGCCGAGCACGCAGAACGCCGCGAGGGCGACCGCCTGCTGCGCGGCTCCGGGCGTGCCGCCGTCCAGCCGGGCGCTGACCCCCAGCGCATCGCTCACCGTCACCATCAGCACCGCGACGAACGGCGGCACCGCCCCGCGGCCGGCGTCGGAGACCATCGGCAGCAGCAGGCCGGTGGCTGCGAGTCCGGCGATCGTGGGGAGAAGCTCCACCGCGAACACCCCGGCCCCGCTCCCGGCCCGGATGTAGTCGGGGCCGAGCAGGGCGACCCAGCCGATGACGAAGAGCACCGCCGCGAGAACGTAGCCGTCCGCGAGCCGCGGGATCACCGGCCGCGTGGTCATTCGCTGGCCCAGGGCCCGCCATCCGTCACGCGCCCCGGCGCCGCCGGCGGATGCCAGCACCCTGACGCCCGCCACCACCGCGGCGAGCGCAACGAGCGGCGGGAGGTCGGCGAACGTCAGGCCGACGGCAACGCCGCTGAGCGGGACGCCGAGCGCCTGCTGCGCGATGACGCCGAGGCACCAGAACGCGGCCGCTCCGCCGAGCCACCGGTAAGCGAGCCGGATCCGCCCGGACTGGCGCCTGGCGGCCAGCCACAGGCTCAGTGCGGCCGCGGCCGCGGCCGCGATCCCCGCGAAAGCGAGGGCATGAGTGGTGATGCTCACCAGTCGTCACCCGACACGCCCGGGGCCTCCCTCATTCGCGCCCGCCGAATGGTGCGGGTCCAGGCCAACCCGACTCGTGTCTGCCAGCCTTCTGCCGGTGAGTAGCGGCCGAAGTGGTGATGTGTCTTCCAGCGCAGGCCAGGATCGCCGACCAACGGGAGACGCTCTCGCCTCTGACGTTGGATCTCACTCTACGTACCGAAGGTCACAATTCGGTTGAGCTAGAGCGTCCACCGGGAGACAACTGAGAAGCCCAAACATCGGGCATAACGAGGCAATTCGTTCAGCTGCCCGCGGCGGTCCCGCCGTGCCGCGGGGGGTCACTCTGCGTCACGGCCGTGCGTGCGGCGACGACCGGGGCGCCGCCCGAACGTGCTCAGCTGGCGGGCCGGTCGGCATCCGCCTGATGGCGGCCGTTGCGGCTGCCCGGGTGAAGATCCGTGGCCGGGTAGGTCCTCAGGGCACGCGGCATGGCCGTGGCCGCGCCGTTGCCGAACCGCGGCACGTCGTCGGCTCCGCGCAGGGCGGCGACCACGCCGAGCAGCGTGGCCAGCGGAGCGACCAGCGCGATGAAGTCGGCGGAGCTGAGGCTGCCCAGGGCGACGAGCGCCCCGGCGAACCCGATGACCAGCACGGCGATGACCACGAGCCCCCACGCCTGCAGGAACAGCCGCAAGGTGAACGGCGGGACCGGAGACGCCACGTCCTCCTCCGCGGTGACGGACTTGGTCGCCCGGCGCTCCAGCATGCCCTCGCGCGCCCGCACGAAGATCGTCAGGTCGGCCGGCTGGTCAGCGATCAGCAGCAGCTCGTCGTGATGCGCCGGGTCGGGAGCCTGGGACACCGAGCCGCCGCCGACCGCCCAGGCCACCACCGTGCAGCCGCGGGCGCACCGGGCCCGGTAGCGGACCTGCTCGCCGACGATCACGGTTTCCGGCCCGTCGATGACCACGGGCGGCGCCGCCGCGCCACCGGCGGCCGCATCCGGCTCGTCCAGGACGACCTGGAGATCGCTGTCCGCGTCCGCCCCGCCCTTGTCGCTGGCCAGGATGAACTGGCGCCGGGCCAGCTGCCCGGCGAGCCGGAATCTGGCGCACGTGCACGTTCCAGGCCATGGCCACCACGACACCAGCCAGCAGCACCGCGCCCAGGCCCAGCAGGACGCTGACCGCGGGATGACCGGCACCGGCCGTCATGGCTGCGAGCATGATGGCATTCAAACATATAACCGAACCAGAAAGCCAGTGGGTTCCGGTAAGAAAATCTCTTCGAACGGGACCGTCGGCGAGCCACCGGGATAGGTTGGGTGCCCCGGACAGGTCCGCCAGTACGCACCCAGGGCAGCGGCCGGGAGCGATGCGGGTGCGACCAGGCTGCTGGCGCCGGACAGGCGGGCTAGCGAGTGGAGTCGCGCCGGAGCCGTTCGGGAAAAAACGGGGTATCGCGATGCCGTGCGATCAGGCGTCAGCCTTCACCGAGCAGCCGGGCGGTCTCTTCGGCCAGGTCCCGGACGGTGCGCAGCAGCGGGAGCTGCTCCTCGTCGATCCGCACGCCGTAGGCCTCCTCGACGATCGCGACGATCGTCATGATGTCGGCCGAGGCGGCGCCCAGATCCTCGATGAGGCGGTCGTCCAGGCCGACGTCGTACAGTCCGAGCTGCCGGGCGACGAGCTCGCGCAGCTCGCCGGCGTGACCGTTCATGCTCCGGCGAACTCGCGCTGGGCGGAGAGCGGGCCCTCGCCCGCGGCTGCCGCGGCGTCCGCCCCGATGCCGGAGTCCAGGTACTGCAGGTTGCACCACAGCGCTCTGCCCACCGGGAACGTCACCTTCTCAGGCTAAGACGTTCCGACGGGAACGCCCGGGTAGCTTGAGGCATGTGACCACGGCGATCGCGCAGTTCATGCGGGAGCTGGAGCGGGCGTGGGACGAGCACCTGGAGGCAGCGCTGGTGCGCCGCGACCTCGCCGGGTCGCTCGCGCGCCTGACGGCCGAGCCGTCGGTCCGGCACCTCCCCGCCATGACCGGCGCGGCCGGCCGCGCGGCTTTCGGGCATTTCTATGCCGCGGAGTTCCTTCCGCACCTGCCCGCCGACCTGACCGTGACCAGGATCTCCCGGACCGTGGACCGGTTCCGGCTGGCGGACGAGACGACGGTGTCGTTCACGCACGACCGGGAGCTGCCCTGGCTGCTGCCGGGGATCGCCCCGACGTACCGGCGGGCCGAGGTGCTGACCATCGCGATCGTCAGCTTCGAGCGCGGCCGGATCGGCTCGCAGCGGTTCCTCTGGGACCACGCCACGCTCACCGCGCAGCTGGGCATCCCCGGCCTTGCCGCGGCGGCGGCGGCACCAGACTGAGGCCCAGCGCTCTGGGAGGAGATGTCGTCCGCCAGCAGCATGGAACCGGCATTTCGCCGGTGGCATGGGACCGGGCCGGCCCGGGTTGAGCGTGGCTATAGCTGATGATTACGGGTGGCCGGGCGGCTGGTGGCCAGCGGCTCGTCCGCTACGCCGGCGTGGTCGGCAGGAACAGCGTCATCGCCGGCAACGACTGCGGCTTCGCCACGTTCGCCGCGTTCGTCCCGGTGGATCCGAAGATCACCTGGGCGAAGCTGGCGGCCATGGCCGACGGCGCCCGGCTGGCCAGCCAGGAGCTGTGGTAAGCGGCGGATTAGGGCTGCCCGACGTACCGGACCGGAACCGTGGCTGCCCGCGAGGGCGGTACCACCGGGATCGGGACGAACCAGGCCGTGCCCGTACCCGAGCAAGGCAGCGTGATCGAGGTCGGGAGCGGCTTGGGCCGGTCGTACCGGGTGAATATGGGAGTGCTCGTGGCCGGCCGGATTCCCGCAGCCGGCGGCGGCGCGTTGAAGAAGGCGCCGATCTCCGAGTCGTTGCCGGTGTAGCCCAGCGTGCTCGACACGGGCGGGAACAGCTGATGCACCGCCACGGTCTGCCCGGCCATGGGGTGACCGGTCTCGCCCGGCTTGATGGGTCCCGCGCACGCCATCCTGATGATGATCGGCGTGACCGTGTTGCCGTCCTTGCCGTTGATCACCCCGGTGAAGTACTGCTTGGGTCCCACCGGTCCCGCCTGGGCCGGCACCACCGCCGCGGCGCAGGTCATTAACGTCGCGCCGATGACCGCCGCTGATCGCCACAGATTGCGCATGCTCGCCACCTTCTCTTGTGCTGGTGTCGTCATGGTTGCGCTCGGGCGAATTGGCTGTCAACGGCGCCAGGGTTAACAGCCAGGCACGACACAGTGCCGGCGTTCCGGCGCGCGGGCGTTACGGCCGGGCCAGGCGCTCCAGGATCAGCTCGCTGACGCGGGCGGCGTCGGCCTGCCCGCGGGTGGCCTTCATCACGGCGCCGACCAGCACGCCTGCCGCCGCGGTCTTACCGCTGCGGATCTTCGCCACCACATCGGGATTGGCGGCGATCGCCTCGTTGACGACGGCGAGCAGCGCGTCGTCATCGCTGACGATGGCCAGGCCGCGGGCGGCGATCACCTCGTCGGGCGAGCCTTCCTTAGCCACCACGCCTTCAAGCACCTGCCGGGCCAGCTGGTCGTTCAGGACGCCCGACGCCACCAGCTCGCTCACCCGGGCGACGGCCTCGGCGGATGCGACTTGAGCAGGCGTCAAAACCTCGCCGCTAGCGGTCAGCTCGCCAGCTCCGGACATCTCGGCGGACGTCAGGACCTTGCCGCCCGCCGTCAGTTCGGCGAGAGCGCTCAGCTCGACGCGCTCGGCGTTCGCCCGCTGGCGGAGCTCGCCCAGCCACCACTTGCGGGCGTCGGCGGGGGTGGCGCCGGCCCGTACGGTTTCGGTGACCAGGTCAAGCGCGCCGGCGTTGGTCAACGCGGCCATCTCCAGGTCGGACAGCTGCCACTCCGCCTGCAGCCGGGCCCGGCGCGCCGACGGCAGCTCGGGCAGCGTTGCGCGCAGCTTCTCCACCCACTCCCGCGGCGGGGCGATCGGCACCAGGTCCGGCTCGGGGAAGTACCGGTAGTCCTGCGCCTCCTCCTTGCTCCGCCCGGCGGTGGTGGTCCCGGTCTCCTCGTTGAAGTGCCGGGTCTCCTGCACGATGCGGTGGCCGGCGTCGAGTTCCGCCGCCTGCCGCTCGATCTCGTACCTGACGGCCTGCTCGACCGACTTGAGCGAGTTCACGTTCTTGGTCTCGGTCCTGGTTCCCCAGCGGCCCGATCCCTTCGGCGCGATGGAGGTGTTCACGTCGCAGCGCAGCGAGCCCTGTTCCATCCGGACGTCGGACACGCCGAGCGCGCGCAGGAGATCCCGCAGCTCGGTGACGTAGGCACGGGCCGCTGCGGGCGCGAGCGCCCCGGTTCCGGCGATCGGCTTGGTGACGATCTCCACCAGCGGGATGCCTGCCCGGTTGTAGTTGACGAGCGAGTACTCCGCGCCGTGGATCCGCCCGGCCGAGCCGCCCTTGTGCTGCGACTTGCCGGTGTCCTCTTCCAGGTGCACGCGCTCGATCTCCACCCGGACCTGCCGGGGCGGCGCTCCGTCGGAATGCACGGTGACGTCCAGCCAGCCGTCGGTGCACAGCGGCTCGTCATACTGCGATATCTGGAAGTTCTTCGGCATGTCCGGGTAGAAGTAGTTCTTCCTGGCGAACCGGCACCACTGCGCGATCGAGCAGTTCAGCGCCAGCCCGATCCTGATCGTCGACTCGATCGCCGCGGCGTTGGTAACCGGCAGCGAGCCGGGCAGCCCCAGGCAGACCGGGCACACCTGGGTGTTGGGGTCGGCGCCGAACCCGGTCGGGCAGCCGCAGAACATCTTCGACGCGGTGCCGAGCTCGACGTGCGTCTCGAGGCCGATCACCGGATCGTAGCGGGCGACCGCGTCGGCAAAGCCGACCAGTCCGGGTGTGGTCTCAGTCATCCCTCGCGCTCCTCGCCCCGGCGGCGGCCGGTCAGGTCCGGCAGCCCGGCCAGCAGCGGGTGCCCCCACCGCTCGCCCAGCGCGGCCTCCACCGCCGCCGCCACCCGGTACATCCGGTCGTCGGCCAGCACCGGCGCCATCACCTGCAGCCCCACCGGCAGCCCGTCGTCGGGAGCCAGCCCGCACGGCACGGACAGCGCGGCGTTGCCGGCCAGATCGGACGGGATCGTGCACAGGTCGGCCAGGTACATGGCCATCGGGTCATCCGCCCGCTCGCCGATCCTGAACGCCGTCGTCGGAGTGGACGGCGACACCAGCACGTCGGCCTGCTCGAAGGCGGCGTCGAAGTCGCGGATCACCAGCGTGCGGACCTGCTGCGCCTTGCCGTAGTAGGCGTCGTAGTAGCCGCTCGACAGCGCGTAGGTGCCGAGGATGATCCGCCGCTTGACCTCCGCGCCAAAGCCCTCCCCCCTGGTCAGGGACATGACCTCCTCGGCGCTGCGGGTGCCGTCGTCGCCGGCCCGCAGCCCGTACCGCATCGCGTCGAAGCGGGCCAGGTTGGACGAGCACTCGCTGGGGGCGATCAGGTAATACGCGGGCAGGGCGTACGCGAAGTGCGGGCAGGACACCTCGACGATCTTGGCGCCGAGCGATTCGAGCAGCTCGACCGCCTCGCCGAACCTGGCGAGCACCCCGGGCTGGTATCCCTCGCCGCCCAGCTCGGTGACCACGCCGATCCGCATGCCCGCGATGTCCGCCTGCCGGGCGGCCGCCACCACCGGCGGCACCGGCGCGTCGATCGAGGTGGAGTCGGCCGGGTCGTGCCCGGACATGGCCTCGTGCAGCAGGGCCGCGTCGAGCACGGTCCTGGCCAGCGGCCCTGGCGTGTCCAGCGAGGAGGCGAAGGCGACCACGCCGTACCTGGACGAGCCGCCGTAGGTGGGCTTGGTCCCGACGATCCCGCAGACCGCCGCGGGCTGGCGGATCGAGCCGCCGGTGTCGGTGCCGGTCGCGAGCGGAGCCTCGAACGCTGCCACCGCGGCCGACGAGCCACCGGACGAGCCGCCCGGAACCCGGGTCAGGTCCCAGGGGTTATGCGTGGGCCCGAAAGCGGAGTTCTCGGTGGAGGACCCCATCGCGAACTCGTCCATGTTCGTCTTGCCCAGCGGGATGGCGCCGGCCTCGCGGAGCCGGCGGGTGACCGTCAACTCGTACGGCGGCTGCCAGCCGTCCAGGATGCGGGACCCGCAGGTGGTGGGCATGTCGGTGGTCGTGAAGACGTCCTTGACGGCGACCGGCACGCCGGCCAGCGGGCCGAGCGGCCGGCCCGCGGCCCGGCTGGCGTCCACGGCGCGGGCCGCCGCCAGCGCGACGTCGGCCGACACGTGCAGGAACGCGTGTACCCGCCCGTCGACGGCCGCGATCTTGTCCAGGTGCGCCTGGGTGATCTCGGTCGCGGATACGTCGCCCGCGGCGACCGCGGACGCCATCTCCGCGGCGGTCATGGAGGTCAGCTCGTCGGTCACGTCAGTCCTCCGCCAGGATCCTGGGCACGCGGAACCGCTGGTCCTCGACGGCGGGCGCGGCCGCGAGCGCGGCCTCCGCGGTCAGGCAGGGGACGTTCTCGTCCGGGCGGAACACGTTGGTGAGCGGCACGGCGTGCGATGTCGGCGGGATGCCTTCCGCGGTCACTTCCTGGACCCGGGCGACGGCGGAGATGATCACGTCGAGCTGCGCGGCAAAGTGATCAAGCTCGGCGTCCTCGAGCGCCAGCCTGGCCAGGCGGGCCAAGTGGGCCACCTCGTCACGGGTGATGGACATGCAGGCCATCCTAGGTGCCCGGGCGCCCCGGCCAGACGCAATAAGGCCGGCCCCTGGTCCCCGGCGCGGCACAAGGAAACTGACACCCGGCCCTCACGCGGTCACAAGCCAGGCCCGGTGGACTTGCCCGGTGCGGGAGCCCCCGCGGCGCGGCCGACCGCGCCCGGTGCTGGCGCCTGCTGCCAGTCACCGGGTCGCCCGACGGGAGCGCACATGTTCTTCTTTACCTACCTGCAGCGTGAGCTGCGCCGGCGCATGCGGCAGGCCGTCCTCATCGCGCTCGGCCTGGCCCTCGGGATCGGCCTGGTCATCACCGTGACCGCCGCGTCCGCCGGGGTGAAGGACGCGCAGGGCACCGTGCTGCACGCGCTGTACGGGGTGGGCACCGACGTGACCGTCACCAAGGCCCCGGCAGCGGGCTCGGGCGTCGGCGGGCCGTTCGGCTTCCGCGGCCAGACCGGGACGAGCGGCCGGCCCGCGGCCGGCACGAAGATCAGCATCGACACGCTGCGCGGTCTCGGGCTCGGCACCATCAAGTCGTCCTCGGTGACCACGGTGTCGGGGCTCGGCGGGGTGGCGGCCGCCGCGGGCGGGCTGACCCTCACCGACACGAAAATCACCGGGAAGATCCCGGCCATCAACAGCAGCGGAGGCGGCGGGTTCGGCGGCGGCGGAGGCGGCGCGGGCGGGGGCGGCGGGTTCAGTGGGTCGTTCACCCCTACCTCGTTCGGGGTTGACGGGGTGGACCTGGCCAACGGCGAACTCGGCCCGCTGAGCGCGAGCAAGCTGACCTCGGGCCGCACCCTGCGCTCGTCGGATGCGAGCGCGAACGTTGCCGTGCTGGAGTCCAACTACGCCACCCAGAACAAGCTGAGCGTCGGGTCAACGGTCACCATCGCCAAGACCAGTTTCAAGGTCATCGGCATCGTGACCGTGCCCTCCGGCCAGAACAACTCCGCGGCCTACATCCCGCTGGCCCGCGCCCAGGCGCTGGCAGGCATGTCCGGCCAGGTGAACACGATCTACGTGTCGGCAACCAGCGCGTCCCAGATCAGCGCCGTGTCGCGGGAAATCTCCACGGCGGTGCCGTCGGCCACCGTCACCACCTCCAGCAATCTGGCCAGCGAGGTGACCGGCTCGCTGTCCAGCGCCTCCAGCCTGGCCAACAACCTCGGCAAGTGGCTGGCGATCGCGGTGCTGATCGCGGCGTTCCTGCTGGCGAGCCTGCTGACGATGGCCGCGGTCTCGCGGCGGGTCCGCGAGTTCGGCACGCTGAAGGCGCTGGGCTGGCGGAGCAGGCGGATCATCGGCCAGGTCATGGGCGAGTCGGTCGCGGTGGGCATCATCGGCGGGGTGGCCGGCGTCGCCCTCGGGTTCGGCGGTGCCGCGCTGATCGGCAAGCTGGCTCCGTCGCTGTCGGCGACGGTGGGCCAGAGCACTGGCTCGGCGACTCCGGGCGGCGCGCAGCAGTTCGGCGGCGCCGCGGGGCCGGCCCGGGCGCGGCCTTCCGCCGGCTGGCCGGCAATACCAGTCATTCCGTCGTGGTCCACCTGACCGCCCCGGTCACGCTCGGCGCCGTCGGGCTCGCGGTGCTGCTGGCGGTGGCCGGAGGAGTGATCGCCGGCTCGCTCGGCGGCTGGCGGGCAGCCCGGATGCGCCCCGCGGCCGCGATGGCCCGGGTGGCATGAACACAAGAAAGGGACCCATGTACAAGCTGACCGGCGTGACCAAGGACTACCAGAAGGGCCGCGCCAAGGTTTCCGCCCTGCGCGGCGTGGACGTGACGATCTCCGACGGTGAGTGGCTGGCCATCCAGGGCCCGACCGGGCACGGCAAGACGACGCTGCTGCAGATGCTGGGCGGGCTGGACCGGCCGACGTCGGGCCACGTGGACCTCGACGGGTCAGACCTCGCCGCCCTGCGCGAGGACCAGGTCACCCGGATGCGGGCCACCTCCATCGGGTTCATCTTCCAGACCTTCAACCTGGTGCCGACGCTCAGCGCGGAGGAGAACGTCGAGGCCGCGCTGGTGCCCCTCGGGATGCGGTCGGCAGGGCGGCGGGCCCGGGCCGTGCAGGCGCTGGCTGATGTCGGCCTCGGTGACCGGCTCCGGCACCTGCCGTCGGAGCTGTCCGGCGGTCAGCAGCAGCGCGTCGCCATCGCCCGCGCCCTGGTCAAGGAACCCAAGGTGCTGCTGGCCGACGAGCCGACCGGCAACCTGGACGAGACGACCAGGGACGAGATCATCTCGCTGCTCGAGGCGCTGTGGCGCGATCGCGGGCTGACGCTCGTCCTGGTCACTCACGACAGCACGGTCGCCCGGCGGGCCCAGCGGATCGGGGTGATGAAGAACGGCCGCCTGTCCATCGGCCAGCAGACGACGAGCCCCGGGCGCTGACGGGAACCGGCCAGGCAGCGACTCGCGGGCGGCTCAAGCTTCTTCACAGCCGGCTGTCAGCGCGCCCTAAGGCCGCCCGGCCACCGTAGGGATACGCACCGCCTGGCCCGGGCACCGCCGGGCCGGCTGGTTTATCACGACGGGAGCCGAAGACTATGCCGGTAGATGCGGGGGACGCACGCGAGGCGCGGCTGCTGGTGGTCAACGACGAGCCGACGATCGTGGAACTGCTCTCCGGCTGCCTGCGCTTCGCGGGCTTCGACGTGCTCACCGCGGGCAGCGGCGGGGAGGCGCTGCGGGCCGCGGCCGCGGAGCCGCCCGACCTGATCCTGCTCGACGTCATGATGCCGGGCAGCGACGGCTTCGACGTGGTCCGCAGAATCCGCTCCGGCGGCCTGCGCATCCCGGTCATCTTCCTGACCGCGCGCGATTCCGTGCACGACCGGGTCGCCGGGCTGGCCCTGGGCGGCGACGACTACGTGACGAAGCCGTTCGCCCTCGATGAGGTCATGGCCCGCATCCGGGCCGTGCTGCGCCGCAGCCGCGGCTTGTCCGACGCTGCGTCACCGGCGGTCGTCGCCGACCTCGAGCTCGACGAGGACAGCCACGAGGTGCGGCGGGCGGGCAGCCTTGTCGCGCTGACGCCGACCGAGTTCAAGCTGCTGCGGTACCTGATGACCAACGCCGGGCGGGTGCTGAGCAAGGCCCAGATCATCGATCACGTCTGGGACTACGGCTTCACCGGCGACGCCAACCTCGTCGAGTCCTACATCTGCTACCTGCGGCGCAAGGTGGACAAGTGCGAGCCGCGGCTCATTCACACCATCCGCGGCCTCGGCTACGTGCTGCGGATACCGCCGTCCTGATGCCGCTCACCGGCGGCCGGCCGCGGGCCTGGCTGGCAAAGGGGGCGCTGCGGCCGCGGGCGCTGGTGGCGAGGGGGTCGCTGCGGGTCCGGGTTCTGGTCGCGGCCGCGGTCCTGGTCTCGGTCACGTCGGCGGTCATGGGCCTGCTCGGAACGACGCTGCTGCACGGCTACCTGCTGGCCCGGGCGGACGCGCAGCTGAAGTCCTTCGCCTCGCCTGGGCGCGCGGCGCAGGCCCCGAGGTTCGCCCGGCAGCAGCACCGGTCCCGCCCGGAGCCGTTCCAGCTGCCCAGCGACTTCGTGATCGAGATCATCGACGCCAACGGCCGCGTCCGCCTGGCGCCCGGATCGCAGAACCGCGTGCCCGGGCCGCAGCTGTCCGCCACGCAGCTGCGCGATACCGGTCACCCCTTCACCGCGGCCGCGGCCGGTGCGCCCGGGCATACCTGGCGCGTTCTCGTCCGGCCGGTGACCGGCGGACAGCACGTGGTCGTCGGGCTCAGCCTGGACAACGTGAACAGCACTGTCGCCCGGCTCGCCATGATCGACACCGTCGCGGGCGCCATCGGCATCGCGGTGCTGGCGGCCGTCGGGCTCCTGCTGGTGCGGGCCAGCCTGGCCCCGCTCACCCGCATCGAGGACACCGCCGAGGCGATCGCCGCGGGCGACCTGTCCCGCCGGATCCCCCATCCCAGCGGGCGCACCGAAGTCGGCCGGCTGGCCGCCGCACTCAACACCATGCTCGGCCGGATCGAGGCCGCCTACCGGGCCAGGGAGGCCGGCGAGGCGCACGCCAGGGATTCCGAGGACCGGATGCGCCGGTTCGTCGCCGACGCCAGCCACGAGCTGAGGACCCCGCTGACGTCGATCAGGGGGCTGGCCGAGTTCGGCCTGCAGCAGGGGGAGGCCGCCGACCGGGCCGAGCTGCTCCGGCTGGTCGGCCGGATCCAGCAAGAAGCGGCCAGGATGGGGCTGCTGGTCGACGACCTGCTGCTGCTGGCCAGGCTCGACCAGGACCGCCCGCTGCACCGGCAGCCGGTCGACCTCGCCAGCATCGCCGCCGAGGCCGTGCACGCTGCCCGCACGGTTCAGCCGGGCCGGCCGATTACCATGCCTGCCGCCCCCGACCCGGTGATCGTCGACGCCGACGACCAGCGGATCCGCCAGGTTATCGACAACCTCATCAGCAACGCGCTGCAGCACACCCCGGCGGGCACCCCGGTCACCGTCGCGGTGGGCACCGGCCCCGGTCACGGCACGCTCACGGTGACCGACCGCGGCCCGGGCATGACCGCCGAGCAGGCGGCTCGCGTCTTCGAGCGGTTCTACCGGACCGACCGGGCGCGCAGCCGGGCCCGGGGCGGCACCGGGCTCGGCCTGTCCATCGCGGCTGCGCTGGTAGCAGCCCACGGCGGCGACATCAGCGTGCAGACCGAGCCTGGCTGCGGCGCCGAGTTCCGGGTGCGGCTGCCGCTGGCCGGCGCCTGCCCGGGCCCGCCCGTCGAAGCCGCCAGCCCTGGCGAAGACACCAGCCCAGGCGAAGACACCAGCCCAGGCGAACCCGCCGGCCCAGGCGAACCCGCCTGCCCAGGCGAACCCGCCGGCCCAGGCGAACCCGCCTGCCCAGGCGAACCCGCCAGCCCCGGACGGCAGGCCATGATCGTTTCCCATGATCGAAGTGAAGTCGCCTACCACCGGTGGTAGGCAATCTCACATCGATCATGGAAGTTGATCTTCGCAATGCGGCGACGGTCAGCCAGAACCGGCCGTCGCCCGGCGCGAGGGAGGACAAAGCGCACACAAAGGTTCATCCCGGGCTGCCAGAAGGGGGCCAGTGCCGGATCCAGGGCCCCGCCGTGCTCCCATGGCCGCGCCGCGTGCCTCGGGGACGCATCACAGACCAGGGTGAACGTTACTTGAGGCGGCGTTAGCTGCCGCCTCCGCAACGGGGGCGCGCTTCCGCGGAAGCGCCCCGGCAGCCGAGCCGAGCCCGCCCCGTTCGCCCCAGCCCGCGTTTCCGCGGAAATGTCACGCCACCGCGAGGCAGGGCTTCCCCGGCGACGCGCAACGCTTCCGCGGAAGCGTCCCCACTGTCAGGCCCCGGCCCACCGCCTTCGCCGCCGTCCGCGTTTCCGCGTCACGCCACGGTCAGGCCTCGCGGCTGCCCCGTTCAACAGGGCCGCGCTTCCGCGGAAGCGCCGGAAGGGCTAGGCCGGGCCTGCTGCCCGGGCGGCGGTCCGCTGGCGGCGGCCGCCCTGGCCATCGAGGGAGTCGTCCGGCACCGCCGAGGCGACGGTGTGCTTGCGCAGCCAGGCCGTCGCCTGCGCCGCCTGCAGTGGCCGGCTCACGTACAGGCCCTGGACCGCCTCGCAGCCCATCGCGCGCAGCCGGGCCGCCGCGGCCGCGGACTCCACTCCCTTGGCTACTGAGCGGATGCCCAGCGCGCGGACCAAATCCACCAGCGAGCGGACGATCACCTCGTCGTCCGGGCTGGCCGGCAGCCGCCCGACGAACGACGAGTCGATCTTGATCTCGCACAGCGGGAGCCGCTTGAGCCGCACCAGCGAGGAGTAGCCGGTGCCGAAGTCGTCCAGGCTGACCGACAGCCCGAGCGCGGCCAGCGCGTCCACCGCGGCCGCCGCGTGGGCCGGCTTCGCGGTCAGCACCCGCTCGTTGATCTGCAGCATGAGCGCCCCGGGCGGCAGCCCGCGGCAGTCGAGGCCGCCGGAGATCATCGTCGTCAGGCCGGCGTTGAGCAGGTCACTGGCGGACACGTTCAGCGACACCTGCACGGCGAGCCCGGCCTGCCACCACGCGCGCGCCTGGTCCAGCGCGGAGTCCACCACGTGCCGGGTCAGGTCGCGCATCAGGTCGGAGTGCCCCGCCGTCTCGGTGAACTCCTCCTCCGGTGTGATCATCCCGCGTTCGGGGTGCCG
The DNA here is from genome assembly GCA_963697445.1 of uncultured Actinomycetes bacterium. GTDB lineage: Bacteria > Actinomycetota > Actinomycetes > Streptosporangiales > Streptosporangiaceae > PALSA-505. The sequence goes on along the minus strand of CAVOOC010000018.1, from coordinate 55,097 downwards.
CCAGCGGACCAGCGCCTCCATCCCGGCCTGCCGTCCGTCGGCCAGCCAGATCTTGGGCTGGAACGCCAGCTCGACCTCGCCGCGGTTGACCGCCCTGCGCAGGTCGCCGAGCAGGGTGAGCCTGGCCGGCGAGTTGCGGTCCCTGGCCGGGTCGTACGCCTCCACCCCGGTGCGGTTCTCCTTCGCCAGGTACATGGCCACGTCGGCGCGCTGCAGCAGCAGCTCGACGTCGTCCGCGTCGCCCGGGCAGGTCGCGATGCCGACGCTCGCCTCGATGTGCAGCGTCATGCCGTCCAGCCGGACCGGCTCCGCCAGTGCCGCCCGCAGCCGCGCCGCGACCTCGCGCGCGGTGCCCGCGGACCTGATGACCGGCAGCAGCACCGCGAACTCGTCGCCGCCGAGCCTGGCCACCAGGTCACCGGGGCGCACGCTGTGCGTGAGGCGGTGCGCGACGGTCTGCAGCAGCTGGTCGCCCGCCGGGTGCCCGAGCGTGTCGTTGACCTCCTTGAACCTGTCCAGGTCGAGCAGCAGGAAGCCGGTCACGCGGGACGACCTGGCCGCGGTCGCCAGCGCCTCCTCGGTGCGCCGCAGCAGCAGCTTGCGGTTGGGCAGGCCGGTCAGCTCGTCGTGCATGGCCTGGTGCTCGCGCTGCACCGACACCGCCGCGTTCAGGTAGACGGCGATGAGAGGCAGCAGGAACAGCAGCACGAGCCACACCGAGCGGCCCATCACGACGACCACCAGCGGCGCGGCCGACAGCAGCGCCAGGATGACGAACGCCTGGTAGGGGAATTCCTCCCGCGCCATCGCGAGCAGGGGGGCGCGGGCGTGCAGGCCGATGGCGATGATGACGAGCGTGAAGTTGACGGCGAAGTAGGCGGCGGCCGCGAGCGCCACGCCCGCCAGGCCAGACCCGGACGGCATCCAGGGATGGGTGGGCGACGGGTGGATCCCGGCCAGCCCGAGCGCGGCCCACGCCGCGCCCAGCGCGAGCACGTCCTGCGCCGCGTTGAACACCGTACGGTGCACCGCCTTGCGGTCGGCCGTCCCGGCGATCAGCGTGGACGCCGCCTTGAGCAGGGCGGCGACCGGCAGCCCCCAGTACAGCAGGGCGGCGAAGCTGAACGTCACGGACGCGACGCCCGAGTCAGGGCCCGACTTTCCCGGCGTGATGATCGGCCGCAGCTCGCCGACCATGATGAGGACGGCGATCACCCACAGCAGCGGGCTGCGGACCAGGTGGTGGATGCTGGCCGTGCCGAGGCTGGCCAGGGCCGCGCAGAGCACCGCCAGGCCCCCCGCCGAGACGACGGTCAGGTGAATCCACAGCGGCGAGCCCGCACGCGGCGAGATGTCCCTGGTGTCGCTCGGATCCTTCATCGATGGCCCTCGTGCCTCAATCTAGCTCGTGCAGATGCACATGCAAGAAGAGTACGGCGAAAATACCACGTCGCGGAACCGGTTGCATACCATCCGTTACCACCGATTGATCCCACGGTGCCTGACCTGCGGCTTTGCGCGTCATAGATCGTCAGTCTATGGGCCGGTACGGGGAGGTTTAGCCCGTAATTTTCTCTCCGTCACCGCCGGAGTCACCACCGGAGTCACCGCCGGGCACCGCGGCCCGCGCGGCGTCCGGCCCCCGCTCGAGCAGCACCCCGAACGCCGCCTCGTCCAGCACCGGCACGCCGAGTTCGGTCGCCTTGTCGTACTTCGAGCCCGCGTTCTCGCCGGCCACCAGGAAGTCGGTCTTCTTCGACACCGAGCCGGTGACCTTGCCGCCCCGGGCCCGCACCGCTTCGGTCGCCGAATCCCGGCTGAACCGCGCCAGCGACCCGGTGATCACCAGCGACATCCCGGCCAGCGTGCGGCCGCCCCCGCCGGCCCCGTCGGCCCCGCAGGCCGGCGTCTCCTCGGCCAGCCGCACCCCGGCCGCCCGCCACTTGGCCACGATCGCCCGGTGCCAGTCCACCGTGAACCAGTCGGTCAGCGCCGCCGCGATCGTCGGCCCGACGCCGTTGACGGCGGCCAGTTCCTCCACCGACGCGTGCTCGATCGCGTCCAGCGAACCGAAGTGCGCAGCGAGCGCCCGCGCGGCGGTCGGCCCGACGTGCCGGATCGACAGCGCGACGAGGATCCGCCACAGCGGCCGCGACCGCGCCTCGTCCAGGTTCGTCACCAGCTTGCCCGCGTTGACGGTCAGCGTGCCCGCCTTGTTCACGAAGAACGGCACGGTCGCCAGCCGCTCCGCGGTCAGCGCGAACACGTCGCCCTCGTCGGTCACCAGGCCGCGGTGCTCCCCCGGAGGGACGACCCCCCCGGACCCCTCCGATCCCAGCAGCGCGACCACGGCCTCGTAGCCGAGCACCTCGATGTCGAGCGCGCCGCGTCCGGCCAGGTGGAACAGGCGCTCGCGCAGCTGTGCCGGGCAGGAGCGGGTGTTCGGGCAGCGCCAGTCCACCTCGCCTTCCTCGCGGGCCAGCGGGGTGCCGCAGGCCGGGCAGCGGTCCGGGAACTCGAACGCGCGCTCGGAGCCGTCGCGCAGGTCCGCCACCGGCCCGACCACCTCGGGGATCACGTCACCGGCCTTGCGCAGCACGACCATGTCACCGATCAGCACGCCCTTGCGCCTGACCTCGTCGGCGTTGTGCAGCGTGGCCCGGTCCACCGTGGATCCGGCGACCTTGACCGGCTCCATCACCGCGAACGGGGTGACCCGGCCGGTGCGGCCCACGTTCACCCGGATGTCCAGCAGCCGGGTGGTGACCTCCTCCGGCGGGTACTTGTAGGCGATCGCCCAGCGCGGCGCCCGGCTGGTCGAGCCCAGCTCGCGCTGCACCGAGACCCGGTCCAGCTTGACCACCACGCCGTCGATCTCGTACGGCGGGTCGTGCCGGTGCTCGGCGTAATAGCCGATGTAATCACGCACCCCGTCCAGGTCGGGCGTGACCCGGAACAGCTCGCTTACCGGCAGCCCCCACTCGCGCATCCGCTCGTACCAGCCGGACTGGGTGTCCGGGCCTTCCTCGGGCCGCCCCACGCCGTGCACGATCACGTCGAGCGACCTGCTGGCGGTGACCCGGGGGTCCTTCTGCCGCAGCGAGCCCGCCGCGGCGCTGCGCGGGTTGGCGAAGGCGGGCTTGCCGGCCTCGGTCAGCGCCACGTTCAGCGTGCCGAACCCGGCCACCGGGAAGAACACCTCGCCGCGCACTTCCAGCGTCTGCGGCCAGCCGCTGCCTTTCAGCCTGGCCGGCACCCCGGCGATCGTGCGGATGTTGGGCGTCACGTCCTCGCCGGAGACACCGTCCCCCCTGGTGGCGCCCCGGACCAGCGCGCCGTCGCGATACAGCAGCGCGATGGCCAGCCCGTCGATCTTCAGCTCGCACAGGTAGGGTCCGACCGGCCCGGACTCGCCGAGCCTGGCCACCCGCGCCGCCCAGGCGTCCAGCTCCGCCGCGGAGAACGCGTTGTCCAGGCTGAGCAGCCGGTCCCGGTGCGTCACCGGGGTGAACAGCGTGGAGACCGGCCCGCCGACCTTCTGCGTGGGCGAGTCGGGCGTGCGCAGCTCGGGGTAGCGCTCCTCGATCCCGGTCAGCTCGCGGATCAGCGCGTCGTACTCGGCGTCGGAGATCAGCGGCGAGTCCAGCACGTGGTACCTGTGCTGGTGCTCGGTCAGCTCCACGCTGAGCCCGGCGTGCCGGTGCCTGACCTCGGTCGGCACGCCGCCCAGCTCGGCGGCCTCCGGTAGCTCGGTCACCCCGTACCCTCCTCGATCATCTCCGGCAGTATCCGGCCCGCCTCGCGGCACGCGGCGAGCACCTCGGCGGCCCGCTCGGGTGACGCGCCGGCCAGCCCGCACGCGGGCCCGATCACCACCTGCTCCGCGCACCGGGCGGCCGGCAGGCCGAGCCTGCGCCACAGCTCGGTGACCCGCTTGGCCAGGTCCCCGGCGATAGCCCGTTCGGGATCAAGAGGTTGAACGGTACCGGCGAAAATACCGGTACCGCCGTCCGCGGCCTCGGCCAGCGGGTCGTCGTCTTCCCGCCGTAGCTGGCTGAGGTCGAGGTAGACCGCTTGCGCGCCGGACTGGGTAATGATCCCGAACGGCGGATGGGCTGCGCAGCAGTGCACGAGCGGGAAGGCCGTCGCGGCCTCGAAGATCGCGCGCAGGCCGTCGGCGGTCAGGGCCGGCCTTGACGGGGCGCAGCCGGTTCAGCCCGCTGGCGGAGGGGATCGCGCCGTCCAGCACCGCGGGCAGCCGCGGCTCGTCGAGCTGCAGCAGCAGCCGCGCGCCGGGAACCCGGCGGCGGACGTCGGCCGCGTGCGCGCTGGCGCCTTCGGCCAGCGATGCGATGAGATCGGCGACCGCGCCGGGGTCGGTGAGCGCCTTCTCCTGGCTGGCAGGCAGCTCGAGCGAGGCCGCCAGCGTCCACGGGCCGGTGACCTGGATCTTGAGCGCCCCTTCGTAGCCGGCCGCAGCCTCCTCGAGCGCGTCCAGGTCCTGGTCGAGCAGGGCTCTGGCCCGGCGCAGGTCGCGGCCGGGCCGGGGGGAGAGCCGCCAGCCGCCCGGGGTGGTCTCGGCCGGCATCTCGGCGAGCAGCGCGGCGGTGCGGCCGATCATGTCGGCGCCCGGGCCGCGGTCGGGCAGCTCGGGCAGGTACGGCAGATCGGGGAGCTCGTCGAGCACGGTCCGCGCCGCGGCGAGCGGGTCGGTGCCGGGCATCGAGCCCGCCCCGGTCGCGCTTCCGGGCGGCCACGGGTATTGCGGCTTGTCGCTGGTCACGGACCCGAGCCTAGCGACCCCGGCGGACAGCGATCACCAGGCGAGGCCGCCGCGCCCGCCGCGCCCGCCGCGCCCGCCGCGACCTGCGCGACCCGGCCGCCCGCCGGCCCCGCTCAACCCGCGCCCCACGACTCGCCACCCGCGCCCGACGACCCGCTCACCCGCGCCACGACGACCCGCTCACCCGCGCCACGACGACTTCCCATGCGGTACGCAAAAGTACCATCCCGGTTTGTGCCGATTTGGGTCGCCCTAACGCATGGAGAGTCGCCCGGCGTCTCACGATGCGAGAATTGGCCGCGCCACGCGCGCCGTCGCCCATGATCACATCGACTTTGCACACGCTATTGCCGAATAAAACGATTACTGATCTCTGTTTTTGGTCGTAGCGTGTGCAAAGTCGAAAAGGGGTCATAGTTCGCGCTGGGGCGGTGGGTGAAGGTTCGCGCTAGCAGGCGGGGGCGGGCGCGGGGCGGGTGGCTTCGATGGTGGCGGAGCCCAGGACGAGGTCACCGTCGTAGAGGACGGCGGCCTGGCCGGGGGCGATGCCGCGGGCGGGCTCGTGCAGGCGGATGCGGAGCATGCCGTCGTCGAGGGACGCGGTCGCCGGGTGGGTCTCGCCGTGCGCGCGGAGCTGGACCGTGCAGTCAAGCGGCGCCGCCGGCGGCGATATGCCGGTCCAGACCGGGCGGGCGGCGGTGATCTCGTGTACGTCGAGGTGCTCGCGCGGGCCGACGGTGACGGTCCCGGTGACCGGCTCGATGTCCAGCACGTACCGGGGCTTGCCGTCGCCGGCCGGGCGGCCGATGCGCAGCCCCTTGCGCTGGCCGATGGTGAAGCCGTAGGCGCCGTCGTGCTCGCCGACCACGCGGCCGCCGGTGTCCACGATCTGGCCGGGCGCCTCGCCAAGCCTGGCCGAGGAACTTCCTGGTGTCCCCGTCTGCGATGAAGCACACGTCGTGACTGTCCGGCTTGGTGGCGACGGCCAGGCCGCGGGCGGCCGCCTCCTGCCGCACCTGGGCCTTGGTGCAGTCGCCGAGCGGGAACATGGCGCGGCCGAGCTGGCCGCCGGTGAGCACGGCCAGCACGTAGGACTGGTCCTTGGCCGGATCGACGCTGCGCCGCAGCCGGGTGCCGCCGGGTCTGGTGTCGAGCCGCGCGTGGTGGCCGGTGCAGACCGCGTCGAAGCCGAGCGCCACGGCCCGGTCCAGTACCGCGGCGAACTTGATCTTCTCGTTGCACCGCAGGCACGGGTTGGGGGTCCGGCCCGCCGCGTATTCGGCGACGAAGTCGTCCACCACGTCCGCCGCGAACCGCTCGGCCATGTCCCAGACGTAGAACGGGATGCCGATGACATCGGCGGCCCGGCGGGCGTCGCGGGCGTCCTCCAGCGTGCAGCAGCCCCTGGCGCCGGTCCGGTAGGAGCGCGGGTTCTGTGACAGCGCGAGGTGAACGCCGGTCACCTGGTGGCCTGCGTCCGCCGCCCTGGCCGCGGCGACGGCCGAGTTGACGCCGCCGGACATGGCGGCAAGCACGCGGAGCTGAGTCATCGCCTATCGAGGGTACGCGGGAATCCCGGCTTTCTCGCGCCGGCGGCCAGGCCAGCCGGAAGACGCCGGAGCAGAGAGTAGCGGTCCCGGCCGCGGGCAGACCAGACTGTTACCTGATGCTCGCGACGGCCCCGGGCCGTGAGGAGGTGCGTGGTGGCGCAGAAGCGGGTCCTCGGCATCGTGCTGGCGGGCGGCGCGGGACGGCGGCTGGCGCCGCTCACCGACGACCGGGCCAAGCCCGCCGTCCCCTTCGGCGGCCTCTACCGGCTGATCGACTTCGCGCTGTCCAACCTGGTCAACGCCGGCTGCCTGCGGATCTGCGTGCTGACCCAGTACAAGAGCCACAGCCTGGACCGGCATATCACCACCACCTGGCGGATGAGCGGCCTGCTCGGCAACTACGTGACGCCGGTACCCGCGCAGCAGCGGCTCGGCCCGCAGTGGTTCACCGGCTCGGCGGACGCGATCCACCAGTCGCTCAACCTCATCTACGACGAGCAGCCCGACCTGGTGATCGTCTTCGGAGCGGACCACGTGTACCGGATGGATCCACAGCAGATGATCGACCAGCACGTGGCCTCGGGAGCAGGCGTGACCGTGGCGGCCATCCCTGTGCCACGGGCCGAGGCGACGGCGTTCGGCGTCATCCAGACCGGCGCGGACGGCAGGTCGATCGACGCGTTCCTGGAAAAGCCGGCCGATCTGCCGGCGATGCCCGGGCAGCCCGACCAGGCGTACGCCTCGATGGGCAACTACCTGTTCGACACCAACGTCCTGGTGGACTCGCTGCGCAAGGACGCGGTGGACACCGCCAGCAGGCACGACATGGGCGGCGACATCATCCCGATGCTGGTCGGCCAGCGGGCCGCGCAGGTATACAACTTCCTCGACAACCACGTGCCGGGCGCGACCGAACGCGACGCCGGCTACTGGCGCGACGTCGGGACCCTGGACTCCTACTACGAGGCGCAGATGGACCTGTGCGCCGTCCATCCGGTCTTCAGCCTGTACAACAGCCAGTGGCCGATCCTCACCCAGGTGCCGCCGGAGCCGCCGGCGAAGTTCGTGCACGACGAGGGCGACCGGACCGGCCGGGCGATCAACAGCCTGGTCAGCAACGGCGTGATCGTGTCCGGCGGCCTGGTCCGCGAGTCGGTGCTGTCGCCGGGCGTGCGGGTGGCCAGCTGGGCGGCGGTGGAACGCTCCGTCGTGATGCACAACACCCGGATCGAGCGGCACGCGGTGGTCAGGGACGCCATCCTCGACAAGAACGTGGTGGTACCGGAGGGCGTCTCGGTCGGCGTGGACAAGGAGCACGACCGGGCCCGCGGTTTCGTCGTCTCCGCGGCCGGGGTGACCGTGGTCGGCAAGAGCCAGCTGGTCACGCCGTGACCGCCGCGCCTGACGGCGGCAGGCTGCGGGTGGCGCTGATGACCAGGGAGTACCCGCCCGAGGTGTACGGCGGGGCCGGCGTGCACGTGGAGTACCTGGCCAGGGAGCTGGCCGGGCTGGTGGATCTGACCGTGCACTGCCAGGGAGCGGACCGGGCCGGGGCGGTGGCGCACCAGCCGTGGCCGCTGCTGGACCAGGCGAACCCGGCGCTGCGCACGATCTCCACCGACCTGTCGATGGCCGCGGCGGCCGGCGGGGCCGACCTGGTGCACTCGCACACCTGGTACGCGAACCTGGCCGGCCACCTGGCGTCGCTGCTGTACGGGGTGCCGCACGTCGTCACCACGCACTCGCTGGAGCCGCTGCGGCCGTGGAAGGCCGAGCAGCTCGGCGGCGGCTACGCGCTGTCCTCCTGGTGCGAGCGCACCGCGGTCGAGGCCGCCGCAGCGGTGGTGGCGGTGTCCGACGGCATGCGCGCGGACGTGCTGGCCGCCTACCCCGCGGTGCCGCCGGAACGGGTTCGGGTGATCCGCAACGGGATCGACACCCGCGAGTACGCGCCGGATCCCGGCACTGACGTGCTCGCCAAGTACGGCGTGGAATCCGGGCCGGCCCTACGTCATCTTCGTCGGCCGGGTCACCAGGCAGAAGGGGCTGCCGGTGCTGCTGCGCGCGGCGGCCCGGCTCGACCCGGACGCCCAGCTGGTGCTCTGCGCCGGGCAGGCCGACACCCCCGAGCTCGCGGCCGAGGTTGACGGCCTGGTGCAGCGGCTCATGGCGGCGAGGTCCGGAGTGATGCTGATCTCCGGCATGCTGGCCAGGCGCGAGGTCATCCAGATGCTGTCGCACGCCCGGGTGTTCGCCTGCCCGTCGGTGTACGAGCCGCTCGGCATCGTGAACCTGGAGGCGATGGCGTGCGGCGCCGCGGTCGTGGCGTCCCGGGTGGGCGGCATCCCCGAGGTCGTGGCGGACGGCGAGACAGGGCTGCTGGTGCCGCCGGACGACCCGGAGGCGCTCGCCGGCGCGCTGAACGTCCTGGTCCGCGACCCGGACCTGGCGGCGGAGATGGGCCGGCAGGGCCGGGCCCGGGCCGCGGCTGAGTTCAGCTGGGCCGCGATCGCGGCGCAGACCGCGGCGCTCTACCGCGAGCTGGCTGGCTGACCGGCCGCGACCTGGCCGGCTGACCGGCCGCGAGCTGACCGGCTGACCGGCCCGCCAGAAAAACCAGGAAAATATCCTGCCCGGGCGTGAACCGGGACCGCCTGACATCCGTTACGGGGAGGGCGCTGGGGGATGGCGTCAGTCAGGAGGGGTGACCCGATGTTAAGCACTGCGTTCCGATCCGGATGGCGCGGAGTCGTCTGCGCCGGCTGCTGCGTGGCCGCGCTGACCGTTGGGGTGACCGGCGCCCAGGCGTCCGGCACCGCCGCGTCGGTGATCAACGCGAGCCTCAACGACGTGTCCTGCACCGGGCCTGCCAGCTGCATGGCGGTGGGCTGGGACCAGCGGAACCCAACCGGCGGCTCGGTCTACTTCACCCTGGCCGAGGCGTGGAACGGAAGCACCTGGACGGTCCTGCCGACCCCGACGCCGTCCAATCCCGGCGGCGGCGCCATGCTGAACGCGGTTTCGTGCGTCAGCAGCACCGACTGCATGGCCGTGGGCGAGTCGCTGGTGTTCAACACCACAATCGGGAACCTGGTCGAGCATCCGCTCGCCGAGTCCTGGAACGGCAGGGCGTGGACGACCGTGCCCACCCCGGCGCTGGCGCACAGCGGCGCGACGCTGAGCGGCGTCTCCTGCACCAGCGTGTCGGCTTGCATGGCGGTCGGCAGCGAGGGATTCCCCAGGAACCCGACGGAGTTCACCCTGGCCGAGGCGTGGAACGGCAGCGCCTGGTCGTTCGTGTCAACCCCCCAGCCGCTGACGCCCGGCGGCACCGCGCTGAACCAGGTGTCGTGCACGAGCGCCACGAGCTGCATGGCGGTCGGTTACTTCGGCTACAGCAACGGCTTCGGCACGTCGCTCACGCTGGCCGAGGCATGGAACGGGACCGCGTGGCGCCACGTCAGCACCCCGACCCCGGGCAACAGCGGCGCGCTCGCCGGCGTATCGTGCACGTCGGCCACCGCCTGCATCGCGGGCGGCGGTCACGCGACCCCGAACAACCCCACCATGGTCAACGCGACGCTCGCCGAGCAGTGGAACGGCCAGCACTGGATGACGCTGGCCACGCCGAACCCGCGCGGCGCGGGCGGCGCCGGCCTCGGCGGCGTGTCCTGCACCGGCCCCGCGGCGTGCATGGGAGTCGGATCCGCGTTCGACCAGACGGGCGAGTCCAGCTTCAACGTCGCCGAGGCGTGGAACGGCACCAGCTGGAGCCTGCTCCGCACGCCGAGCCCGGGGTCAACGAACAACGAGCTGCGCGGGGTGTCCTGCACCAGCGCGTCGAGCTGCCTGGCGGTCGGTGACGACATCGGGATCGGCAACGGGCACACGCTGGCCGAGATCTGGAACGGCACGACGTGGGCGGTGGTGCCGACCCCGCACCCGTAACCGGCAGCTAGCCGGCGTCGGGGGCGAGGAAGCCTGCCTTCTGCCAGATGCTGCGGGCCCGGCCGTCGAGGAACCCGACCTCTTCGAACGCCGCCATGGACTTGCGGGATGCCCACTGCTTGGTCGCCACGCGGTGCGGGCTGCGGGCGGCGGTCGCGGCGGCGGCTTTGGGGTCCAGGCCCACCGCGGCGTAGGCGGAGGGGTGGACGAGGTTGCGGTTGATGATGCCGGACATGACCCAGGCCAGCCTGGCCGCGGTGAACTTGCGCCGGGCGGCCGAGCTCCTGGCGACCTGCCGCTTGAGCTCCTCGCGGGCGTACTTGATGTGCCTGGCTTCCTCGACCACGTGGATCCGGCTCACTTGGCGTACCAGCGGCTGGACCCGCTCGTCCGGGAAGGCGATGCGCTGCATGGCGTCGGTGAACTCCTCGATCACGAGGGTGGCGGCGAACATCAGCATCGGGTCGTGGAAGGACCCGAGCACCTTGATGGCGTGATACTCCAGCGCGCGCGGGCGGTGCGTGGTCAGGCCGAACGTGCGCACCATCCGGCCGAACATCGTCGAGTGCCTGCACTCGTCGGCGGTCTCGGTCAGCGCGTAGGCGAAATGGCTGCTGTCGTACCTGGACCGGTAGGCGTGCTGGATCAGGATCTGCATGAGCGCGAGCTCGGACCAGATGCCGAACGAGGCCAGGCTGGCCACCTCGTGCTTGGTCAGCTCGATCTGCTGGTCCGGGGTGAGGCCGACCCACAGCGGGGTCTCGTACAGCGAGCCCGCCTCCGGCGGCCCGTAGTACAGGCCGGGCACTGGCGGGGCGTCCCAGTCAACGTCGGTGTCCGGGTCGAACGAGTGCTTGCGGGATGTCTTGATCAGCCGCTCCGCGGTGACCTCGCGGTCGGTGAGCGCGAGCGTGTGGTTGCCGTCCCGGCACGTGATGACGGCGGTTCCCGCGTCGATGACTGCGGTCATGATGCCGCTCCTTCGAGTATGAAATCGGCCGGCCTGACCCGGCGCATGCGCAGCCAGAAGTTGACGGTCGAGGCCGGCCAGAGTGAACGGTTGACTCCCTCGGAGTCGAGGTACCAGCTAGCGCAGCCGCCCTTGAGCCAGACGCTGCCGCGTGACTTGTCCTGTACCCAGGCGTTGAACCGCGCCTGCACGTCCGGCCTGGCCTCGATCGAGGCGGCACCGGACCTGGCCACCAGCCGCAGGCAGCCCATGATGTACCGGACCTGGGACTCGATCATGAAGATGATCGAGTTGTGGCCGAGCCCGGTATTGGGCCCGACCAGGAAGAACAGGTTGGGGAAGCCGGTCACGGTGGTGCCCAGGTGGGCGGTGACGCCGTTCCGCCAGGCATCGGTGATCTTCAGCCCGTTCCTGCCGACGATGTGCGTCTTGGCCATGGCGTCGGTGACGTGGAAGCCGGTGCCGAAGATGATCGCGTCCACCTCGATCTCGCGGCCGTCCCTGGTGACGATGGAATGCTCGCGGATCTCGGCGATGCCGCTGGTCTCCAGGTCCACGTCGGGCCGGCTGAACACCGGGTAGTAGTCGCTGGAGACCAGGGTGCGCTTGCAGCCGAGCGTGTAGTCCGGCGTGAGCTTGCGCCGCAGGCCGGGATCGGCGACCTGGCGCGCGAGGTGGGCCCGGCCGAGCCGCTCGGCGGCCTTGATGATCTTCGGGTGCTCGAAGCCGAGGACGAAGCTTTCCTGCAGCCAGTAGATGAGGTTCCGGTGCGCGATCCTGGTCAGCGGGATCTTCTGGAACCTGCGCCGCTGCGCCTCGGTGAAGGCGCGGTCCGGGCGGGGCATGATCCACGGCGCGGTGCGCTGGAACACCGTGAGGTGCGCGGTCCGGTCCGCGATCCGCGGGACGAACTGGATCGCCGAGGCGCCGGTGCCGATCACCGCGACCCGCTTGCCGGCGAGGTCATAGTCGTGATCCCAGCGCGCGGAGTGGAACGCGTTGCCGTCGAACCGCTCGAGGCCGGGCAGCTCGGGAACGCTGGGCTGGTGCAGCGGGCCCTGGCCGATGACCAGGGCCCTGCCGCGTACCACGCCGCCGTCGGCCGTGGTGATGTCCCAGGCGGCAGCGGCCTCGTCGTATTCGGCCCCGGTCACCTCGGCGCCGAACCTGATGTGCGGGCGCAGCCCGAACTTGTCCGCGCAGTGCTCGATGTAGCCGAGGATCTCCGGCTGCGGGGCGAACTCGCGGCTCCAGTCGGCCTTCGGCTCGAAGGAGAAGGAGTACAGGTGCGACCTGATGTCGCAGGCACAGCCGGGGTAGGTGTTCTCCCGCCAGGTGCCGCCGACCCGGTCCGCCTTCTCCAGGATGACGAAGTCACGCAGCCCGGCCTTCGTCAGCGCGATCGCCATGCCGATCCCGGAGAAGCCGGTTCCCACGATCACGACCGCATGGGTGCGCACCGCGCCGGGATGGCCGCCGGTGTCCGTGACCCCGCGGGTGTCCGCGGGGCCCGGGGTGTCCGCGGGGCCGGGGGTGTCCGTGGGCAGGCCCATGCCGGTGCTCCTCTGCCTCTTCGTCTCACCGTAGCAGTAGCATTGGAACACAAGATACATTCCTTGCATCTTTGTATCAAGGCGTAGGGTCGGTTTCGTAGCATCGAGGTCCGGGCAGGCGAGGTCTGGGCAGGCGGGATCCCGGCGAGTCCGGGCGGAAGGCGGAGGATGGTCATCGATCTGCTGCGCATGGCGCAGGCACGCGATCACGGCGAGGACGCCGACTCGGTGACCGAGCGCATCCTGGATGCCGCCCTGGGCCAGTTCGAGGACTTCGGGCTGCGCCGGTCCACGATGGAGGACATCGCCCGGCGCTGCGGGCTGTCCCGGATCACGATCTACCGCAGGTTCCCCAAGAAAGAGAACCTCATCGAGGCGGTCGTGCTGCGCGAGCTGCACAGCTTCCTCGGCGATCTGGTCACCGTGGGCGGGGACGACATCAGCCCCGCGGACCGGATGATCGAGCGGGTCGCCTTCGCGCTGCACTACCTGCGCGGCCACTCCTTGCTCCGGCGGCTGCTGCGCACGGAGCCCGAGGCGATCCTGCCGTCCCTGACGGTGAACGGCGGTCCCGTGGTGGACATGGCGCGGGAGCACAGCGCCGCGTTCATCCGCCGGGATCTGTTCGGGTCGCGGACCCCGCCGCCCGAGGCCGAGCGGCACATCCAGACCGTCGCCGAGCTGGGCGTCAGGATCGTCCTGTCGTTCATCCTCACCCCGTCGAGCGCCATCCCCATGGGCACCCGGGACGAGGTCAGGGCCTTCGCCCGGGACCTGATCGCGCCGGTGCAGGCGAGCGTGCTCAGCGAGATGACCCAGCCGCGCTGAAGCGCCGGGGTCTCGCCGCGGATGACCGGCGGTCCGGGAGCGGAGTCTGTCGCCAGCCGTTCGGGAGAATGGGAACTTCAGGTTTCCGCCTGCGTCCCGCGCGGAGGGAACAGAATTAAGCCCCTGGGGACACTGTTGTGCCGGCCCCCGCGGCACGACGATCGCCTACGTCCCCGCCCGTCGCCGGCGCTGCCCGCCCCATCGCCGCCCCAGCTCCCCGAGGTGCCATGGACCGGGACGTTCGCGCGAGCATCGCGGCCGCGCTGGACAGCAGGCGCGCGCAGCGAGAGCCCATCGGCAGGCTGCACGCCGCGTGGTCCGCGCTGACCGACAGCATGGAGACGCTGGTCTCGACCCTCAGCGAGACCGGCCAGCAGTTCGCCGCCCTGCGCCAGCCGACCCCCGAGCAGGCCCTGATGGCCAGGGAGATCGAGGCAGCGCCCGGCGCGGCCGAGGTCGCTGGGCTGCGGCAGGCGATCGCGGCGCTGACGCCGGACATCGTGGCGATCAGGAACCGGATCGACCGGGACACGGTCAACATCGGCGTGATCGGCCGGGCCAAGGCGGGCAAGAGCACGCTGCTCCGCACGATCACCAGGCTCGGCGAGGAGGCCATCCCGTCGACCGAGCTCAACCCGACCACGGCAGCGCGCAGCCGGATCCTGCACAGCCCCGGCCGGGCCGAGGCGGAGATCACGCTGCTCACCTGGGACGAGTTCCGGGACGGCTACCTGGCGCCGCTGCACAGGGACGCGGGCTGCGATGACCCCGTGCCGCAGAGCCCGGAGGCGTTCGCGGGGCACCGGTACGCCGACACCGAACAGCTCGGGCACGGCGACGCGCGGGACGAGGGGCTGCTGAGCAGGCAGAAGTTCCTGGAACGGCTGCACGTAGCGCAGGATTCGTTCGCCAGCTACCGCCGGCTGCTGACCGGCCGGGAGCGCACGCTCACGATCAGCCAGCTGACCGGGCTGCGCCCGTACGTCGCGTACCCGGTAAACGGATCCGGCCAGGACCGGCTCTACCACGCGGTGCGGGACATCCGCATCTACTGCGAGTTCCCTGAGGTCGATGTCGAGAACCTGATGCTGGTCGACCTGCCCGGCGCCGGCGAGGCCGGGCTGGACATCGACCGACAGTTCCTGCAGGACCTGAAGAACGAGGTCGACGTGCTGCTGCAGGTCAAGCGGCCGGGCCCGAACGACGCGTACTTCGGCGACGCGGACTGGGACGTTCTCGACCTGGCCAACGAGGCGCGGATGGGAGTGGACCGGCACGACTTCATCGGCCTCGTGGTCAACACCGATCCGCCGCACCTCGATCCCGCCTACGTGCAGAACGCGGTCGAGCAGACCCGCAACATCACCGGGCGCAACGACTTGCGCCTGCTCGTTGGCGACGTCGCGAGCCACGCCGAGGTGCGGGACGAGATCCTCGCCCCGGTGCTGCGCGGCCTGGCCGACCGGCTGGCGGCGATGGACCACGCGGCCGCGAGCGCGGTGCTGACCAGGGCGACGGAGGTGGCCCAGCGTGCCACCGCGCTGTCTGACCGGCTGGCGCGCCAGGCCAACCGGTGGGGGGCGCACGTGCCGGACGAGGACCAGGCGCTCGGCGCGAGGGCCAAGGAGCTGCGCAACGAGGTGGCCAGGGCGCTGGACGGCCTGCGCCAGGAGTACGACCAGCGGGTCGCGGACGGGGAGGTCGTCCAGGAGCTCGAGGAGGGCATCACCCGGGCGAAGCAGGACCTGATCGCGTGGGCGGAGGCCGGCTTCGGTCAGGGTGACCTACGCCAGTGGCTCGCCGTCATCGAGCCGTCGATGGTGGCCGACCCGGGCGAGACCCGCGACGACCAGTGCACGCTCGCGCGGCAGAAGATCCGGGAGGAGTTCAGCCAGGTCGACGGCTCGATCGCCACCGCGGTGGGGCGCCTGCACCAGGCGGTGGCCGCGCTGCTGCGCCAGCGCCTCGGCGAGACCCTGGTACCCGCCGGCGAGCAGCCGCTGGCCGCGCTGCTGCAGCGGGCGCAGCAGCAGCGGCTGGAGACGCTGCGCTCGGCCCTGGAGGATCTCGTCCAGTTCCGCACGTACGGCAACATCTTCCTGCGGGTCGGCCGGCCCATCGTCCGCCAGATCACGGCGAGTGCCCCGCGGGTGCAGGCGGCGGGCGAGGGTGACGTCGCCGGCGGTGCGGGCGGCGCGGCCGGGGCCGGGCGGCGGCCGGCCGGCGGCTCGTGGAAGGAGAGCGTGCGGACGATCGGCCGGGTGGCCGGCGCGGGGCCGGCCGTGGATGCCGCGATGCTGGCGGCCGAGGCGGCCTCGGCGGCGGCGCCCGTGCTCGCCGAGATGATCGGGCATACCCCGCTGGCCGACGATTCGGCCGCCGGGCTGCACCAGACGCTGACCGAGGCGTTCCGGCACGCGGTGGACGAGATCGAGGAGCACATGCGCGAGGAGGCCCGCGGACTCACCGAGGTGCTGGCGTCCGTGACCGACCAGTTCTTCGACCGGTTCGCGCACACGCCGGGCATCGAGGAGGAGTTCGAGCGGCTGTGCGCCCCGGTCCGGCGCGAGCTGTGGCGGGACGTGTTCGACGGGCGGGCGGCGGAGCTGGTGGCGGCGCTCGACCGGGTGTCGCAGGCCGCGGCCGGCACCGACGAGTCCGGCCGCCAGATCCGCGCCGTCGCGGCCAGCTTCGGGATCAGGTAACCGCGCCCGGCGTCAGCGCCCGGCGTCAGCGCCCGGCGTCAGCGCCCGGCGTCAGCGCCCGGCGTCAGCGCCCGGCGTCAGCGCCCGGCGTCAGCGCCCGGCGTCAGCGCCCGGCGCGCCTGGCGCGCTCCGCCGCCTCGCCGATCACCGAGCCGACGGCGTCCACGTCCGCCTGAGTCGAGGTGCGGCCGAGGGAGAAGCGCAGCGAGCCGCGCGCCCGGGCCTCGCCGGCGCCCATGGCGAGCAGCACGTGGCTGGGCTCCGCGACGCCCGCGGTGCAGGCCGACCCGGTGGAGCAGGCGATGCCCTTGGCGTCCAGCAGCATGAGCAGCGCGTCACCCTCGCAGCCGGGGAAGGAGAAGTGCACGTTGCCGGGCAGCCGGTCCGGCCCCGGCGGCGGCCCGTTGAGCACCGCGTCCGGCACGGCGGCCCGGATCTGCCGGATCAGGTCACCGGCCAGGGCGGCGAGCCTGCGGCCCTCATCGGCCACCTGCTTGACGGTCAGCTGGACCGCGGTGGCGAAGGCGCTGATGGCCGGGGTGTCGAGCGTGCCCGACCTGATGTCCCGCTCCTGGCCGCCGCCGTGCAGCACGGGCACCGGCTCGAGGTGGCGGGCGAGCAGCAGCGCCCCCACGCCGACCGGGCCGCCGAGCTTGTGCCCGGTGATGCTGATCGCGTCCGCTCCGGACGCGGCGAAGTTGACCGGCAGCTGGGCGGCGGCCTGCACGGCGTCGCTGTGGAACGCGATCTGGTGCTCACGGGCAACGGCGGCGAGCTCGCCCACCGGCTGGACGGTGCCTACCTCGTTGTTCGCCCACATGACGCTGACCAGGGCCACGCTGCCCGGATCGTCTCGATGGCCGCGCGCAGCGCCGCCGGGCTGACCAGCCCGGCGGCGTCCACCGGCAGCCAGGTAACCTCGGCTCCCTCGTGCTCGGCCAGCCAGTGCACGCTGTCCAGCACGGCGTGGTGCTCGATCGGGCTGGCAAGCACCCGGGAGCGGCGGCGGGCGAGCCCGTCCCGCCTGGCCCAGTACAAGCCCTTCACGGCGAGGTTGTCCGCCTCGGTGCCGCCGCTGGTGAAGATCACCTCGCTCGGGCGGGCGCCGAACGCCTCGGCGATCTGCTCGCGCGACTCCTCGACCACCCGGCGGGCGCGGCGGCCCGCGTTGTGCAGCGAGGAGGGGTTGCCGAGCCTGGCCAGCTCCTCGGCCATCGTGTCGAGCGCCTCGGGCAGCAGCGGAGCGGTGGCCGCGTGGTCCAGGTACACCAGGCAGCCCGAAGCCGGCTCCGGTGGGATGGCCACGCCGTCGAGATACCCCATG
Source organism: uncultured Actinomycetes bacterium (assembly GCA_963697445.1). Classification (GTDB taxonomy): domain Bacteria; phylum Actinomycetota; class Actinomycetes; order Streptosporangiales; family Streptosporangiaceae; genus PALSA-505. The sequence continues at coordinate 37,436 of CAVOOC010000018.1, read as the reverse complement.
ACGCGCTCAGCCTACCGGGAACCGAGGCCGGTTCCCGGTGCTCACGCCTGGCCGCGCTTGCCGATCTCCTCGACCAGCTGCGGCACCACGGTGAACAGATCCCCGACCACGCCGAAGTCCGCAAGCTCGAAGATCGGCGCCTCCGGATCCTTGTTGATCACCATGATCGTCTTGGATGTCTGCATGCCGGCCCGGTGCTGGATGGCGCCGGAGATGCCGACCGCGAGGTACAGCTGGGGCGCGACCGTCTTGCCCGTCTGGCCGACCTGGAACTGGTGCGGGTACCAGCCCGCGTCCGTCGCGGCGCGGGACGCCCCGACGGCCGCGCCCAGCGAGTCGGCCAGCTGCTCGATCAGCGCGAACTGCTCCGCGCCGCCCACTCCCCTGCCGCCGGACACCACGATGGAGGCCTCGGTCAGCTCGGGCCGCTCGCCTCGCTCCTGCTCCACGCGCTCGGTGACCCTGGCGCTCCTGGCCGCGTCGGACAGCTGCACGTCCACCGGGACGAGCTCGGCCGCGGCCGGCTCGGGCAGCGCTTCCGGGGTCACCGAGTTGGGCCGGACCGCGATGACCGGGGTCCCGGTCCGCACCCGGGACTGCACCACGATCGAGCCGCCGAAGATGGACTGCTCGGCGACCAGGGCATCGTCCACCGCGATCGCGTCGGTGATCACGCCCGATCCCGTCTTCACCGCGAGCCGGCCGGCGATCTCCTTGCCCTCGGTGCTGCCGGCCACAAGCACCGCGGCCGGCAACTTCTCCGCGACCAGCGCGGCGAGCAGCTCCGCCTTGGGCGCGACGACGTACTCGTCGAACTCGGCGCCGCCGGCAACGTACACCCGCGCCGCGCCGAACTCCGCCAGCCGGACCCTGCCCGCTTCGGCATCCGGCCCGGTCCAGACCACGGCGGGCTCGCCGAGACCGCGGGCGAGCGTCAGCAGCTCGCAGGTGACCTTCTTGACTTCGCCGCCGTCGTGCTCGGCGAGTACCAGCACCTCAGCCATTGCCGCGTGCTCCTCTCGGGGATCCCATGCCGGCCTCAGAAGTTATTCAAAACTACCTAGTGATCTTGCTATTGCTTCCGGTCAACGAGTTTTGAATAGCTTCTTAGATGAACTTCTGCGCGGCGAGGTACTCGGCCGCCTTGACGCCGCCGTCGCCGTCATCCTTCACGACGGTGCCCGCGGCCCTGGGCGGACGCTGCGCGAAGCTGACCACCTCGGTCGCGGCCGCGGCGAGGCCGACCTGCCCGGCGTCGATGCCGAGGTCGGCGAGTCCGAGCGTCTCGACCGGCTTCTTCTTCGCCGCCATGATGCCCTTGAACGAGGGGTAGCGCGGCTCGTTGATCTTCTCGACCACGCTCACCACCGCGGGCAGCGTCCCCTCGACCTTGTCGTAGCCGTAGTCGGCCTGGCGCTGGATCCTGATGGAGGTGCCGTCGATCTCCACCTTGCTGGCCAGCGACATCTGCGGCACCCCGAGCCGCTCGGACAGCATGGCCGCGAGCACGCCCATCCTGGCGTCGGTTGACTCGGACCCGAGAATGACCAGGTCGAACCCGATCCTGGTGAGGACCTGCGCGATCACCTGCGATGTCTGCAGCGCGTCGGAGCCGGCCAGGCCGTCGTCCAGCACGTGCACGGCCTTGTCGCAGCCCATCGACAGCGCCTTGCGGATCGACTCTGCTGCCTTCTGCGGCCCCATGGACAGGATCGTCACCTCGCCGCCCTGGGCCTCGGCTATCTGCAGGGCCTCTTCAATGGCGTACTCGTCGAGCTCGTTGATGAGCCCGTCGGTGGCCGCACGGTCGAGGGTGGAATCCTCCGGCCGCAGCTTCCGCTCCATCCCGGTGTCAGGAACCTGCTTGACGCACACGACGATGTTCATGGTCGGTGGCCGACCTCCTTGAATCCGATCTAGTCCCGCGCTGCTGTCATGTTACCGGTGAGTAGGAACCGGCCCCAAATCCGTCATGGCGCCTGCTCCGCCGCCTCCACCACGTTCGCGAGCAGCATTGCCCTGGTCATCGGGCCCACCCCGCCAGGCATCGGCGCGAGCCAGCCCGCGACTTCGGCGACACCGGGGTCCACGTCGCCCACCAGGCCCGCGTCGGTCCTGGTGATGCCCACGTCCAGGACCGCGGCGCCCGGCCGGATCATGTCCGCGGTCAGCAGGCCCGGCCGGCCTGCCGCGACGACGACGACATCGGCGTTCCGCGTGTGCGCGGCGAGATCCTTGGTCCCGGTGTGGCACAGCGTCACGGTGGCGTTCTCGCTGCGCCTGGTCAGCAGCAGGCCGAGCGTGCGGCCCACGGTGATCCCGCGGCCGATCACGGTGATGTCTGCCCCGGCGACCGGCACGTCGTAGCGGCGCATAAGCTCGACGATCCCGCGCGGCGTGCACGGGAGCGGTCCGGGCTCGCCGAGCACCAGCCTGCCGAGGTTGAGCGGGTGCAGGCCGTCCGCGTCCTTGGCCGGGTCGATCCGGTGCAGGATCCGCTGCGGGTCGAGGTGGCCGGGAAGCGGCAGCTGGACGAGGTAGCCGGTGCAGGCGGGATCGTTGTTCAGCTCGTCGACCGCCGCCTCCACCTGGTCCTGGCTGGCGTCAGCGGGCAGATCCCGGCGGATGCTCGTGATCCCGACCTGGGCGCTGTCCCGGTGCTTGCCGGTCACGTAGACGCGGCTGCCCGGGTCGTCGCCGACCAGGATGGTGCCGAGGCCCGGCACGACGCCGCGCGCAGCCAGCGCGGCCACGCGCTGCGCGATATCGGCGCGTATGTCCGCGGCGACGGCCTTGCCGTCCAGGATGCGAGCTGTCATGGCCGTTTCATTCTGCCTGACGCCGGGCGGCGGGAGGGCGCGCGCCCCCGGCATCCGGCCTGCGTGAGTGCCGGGCTAGTGATAGAAGTGCCGGACCCCGGTGAAGTAGAGGGTGATCCCGGCCGCCTGCGCGGCGGCGACGGACTGCTCGTCGCGGATCGACCCGCCGGGCTCCGCGACCGCCCGCACCCCGCCCTGGATGAGCACCTCGAGCGCGTCGGCGAACGGGAAGAACGCGTCGCTCGCCGCCACCGAGCCGCGGGCGCGCTCGCCCGCGCGCGCCACCGCGAGCCGGGACGCGTCGACGCGGTTGACCTGGCCCATGCCGATCCCGACCGTGGCGCCCCCGGCCGCGAGCAGGATCGCGTTGGACTTCACCGCGCGGCAGGCCCGCCAGGCGAAGGCGAGATCGGCCAGGTCCTCGCCGGCGGCCGGCTCGCCGGCCATCAGCTGCCAGCTGGCCGGGTCGTCGCCGGGGGCATCCACCAGGTCCGGCGACTGGACGAGCATGCCGCCGTCCACCCGGCGCCATTCGGTGATCAGCTCGCCCGGGGCGGGCGGCGGGCAGCGCAGCAGCCGCAGGTTCTTCCTGGCGGTGAGGATCTCCAGCGCCTTCCCGTCGAACTCGGGCGCGACCACGACCTCGGTGAATATCCCGGCGATCTGGGCGGCCAGGTCGGCCGTGACGGCGGAGTTCACCGCGATCACGCCGCCGAACGCGGAGTCCGGGTCGCAGGCGTGCGCCTTGCGGTGTGCCTGCGCCACGTCGGTACCGACGGCGATGCCGCACGGGTTCGAGTGCTTGATGATCGCCACGCACGGCTCGGTGAAGTCGAAGGCGGCACGGCGGGCTGCCGCCGCGTCCACGTAGTTGTTGTAGGACATCGCCTTGCCGTGCAGCTGCTCGGCGCCCGCGATGCCGCTGCCGCCCGGCACGCCGCCCCGCCGCACGTACAGGGCCGCCCGCTGGTGCGGGTTCTCGCCGTAGCGCAGCACGTCGCGGCGTGACCAGGCGGCGAACACCGCATCCGGCCAGCCGGTCTGCGCCGCGGTCTCGTCGGGTGCGTAGGCCGAGGCGAACCAGGAGGCGACCGCGGCGTCGTAAGCCGCGGTGTGCGCGAACGCCCGGGCGGCGAGGCGGCGCCGCTGCTGCAGCGTGAACCCGCCCTGCGGCACCGCCTCGAGCACCTCCCCGTACTGCGCGGGCTCGGTGATGACCGCGATGTTCGCGTGGTTCTTCGCCGCCGCCCGGACCATCGCCGGGCCGCCGATGTCGATCTGCTCGACGCAGGCGGCCGGCTGGGCCCCGGAGGCGACCGCGGCCTCGAACGGATAGAGGCTAGAGATCAGGATCCCGAACGGTTCCACGCCGAGGTCTTCGAGCTGACGCCGGTGCCCGGGCAGGGTGACGTCGGCGAGCAGGCCGGCGTGGACCGCGGGATGCAGCGTCTTCACCCGGCCGTCCAGGCACTCGGGGAACCCGGTGAGGTCCTCGACCCTGGTGACCGGCAGGCCCGCCGCGGTGATCGCGGCCGCGGTGCTGCCGGTGGAGACGATCTCGATGCCGGCCTCGTGCAGGCCGCGGGCCAGCTCGGTCAGGCCGGTCTTGTCATGCACGCTGACCAGCGCCCGCCTGATCGTCACCCTGTCGCCCGCGCCTGGACTGTCGCTCGCGCCTGGCGTGGTCACCGGCCGAACCTCACTTTCCTGCCGTGGACGGACCAGCCTTCGCGGACCATCCGGCCGACGGTCGCCGTGAGCAGGGCCCGCTCGGCCACCTTGATCCGCTCGTGCAGCGACGCCTCGTCGTCGTCGTCGAGTACCGGCACGCACTGCTGCGCGATGACCGGTCCTTCGTCCACCCCGGCATCCACCAGGAAGATCGTGCAGCCGGTCACCTTCACCCCGTGCGCGAGGGCGTCCCGCACACCGTGCATGCCGGGAAACGACGGTAGCAGCGCCGGGTGACTGTTGATGAACCTGCCGCCGAAGGCGGCGAGGAAGTCCGGCCCGACGAGCTTCATGAAGCCGGCCGATATGACCAGGTCAGGCCGGAAGGCAGCACATGAGCGGACGAGCGCGCGATCCCACTGTGTGCGTTCGGGAAAATCCTTGACCCGGTGCGTGAAGGTGGGGATGCCGCGGCCGCGGGCGCGATCCAGCGCGGTGCAGCCGTCCCGGTCGGCGCCGACCGCCACCACCTGCGCGCCGTACGGTTCGTCCGCGCACGCGTCGAGCAGGGCCTGCAGGTTGGTTCCCGCCCCGGAGACGAGCACGACCAGTCGCGAAGAACTGCCGGCCATGGCGTACTCCAGACTTCGGGCGGCGTGCCGGTTGCCCGGCTCTGTTTGGACGATGCTCAGGTTAGCCGCTGTTTTCCGGGGGGCGGCCGGAAGCGGCGCGATGGTCTTCGCGGCGGCTGCGGGAGGCCCGGCGGGAGCGCCGTTCCGGAATGCGCCGGACCGGGTTAATGAATGGTGCCGGCAGTGCGGCGCTCGCCCGGCAATCCGGCACGGTCCCGGCTTGCACCGGTTTGCCCGACTGCCGCATCTGGCTAGCGATCGTGCTGGTCAGGGCCCGGTGCGCTTCGTGGCCGGTGGCCGCACGGCCGCCCCCGCGGGCCCCACATGCTCTGCGGGCCAGCGTTGACAGGCCCGTTTCCCGTGCCGCCCGGGCGATGTCAGGCCGACCTTAACCCGCCATTGCCGGCGGCACGCCTTCCAGTCGGCGCGGCGTATGAACCGGAGCACGGCGGACGCGTCGCTTTCGCCTGCCGAGATCATCCGGACGCCGGGAAAGATTCGCACCAGTATTGCATTTCCAAGAGTCCGTGATCACCATTTTCTGCTCTTTACATGATTTCTCGCCTACGTTACCCCAAGGCACGGACGGCCAGGTCTTCCGCGAGCTTTTCCGTGCTTTCCCGCGGGGCTTCATGACCCCTCCGAGACGGCCGCCGGATGGCTGGGCGGTCAGGCCGTCCGGCTCCTTTGCCGTAGCCATTTCAGCATGCACCGGGCCGGCCTGCCGCGGCTGTTTCGCCGACCGGGCGGGCTGCGGGGTGGCGGCCGCCACCCCCGGGCGCAGGGGTAAGGCGTCCAGGTGAGAGCAGGTCCTCGCCGGCACGATCATGCCCGTGCCGGCGGGGACCTGAGCACCGGCCCGGCAGCGAGACAGTCCGGCCGCACGGTCAGGCGAGGACCGGGCGCAGCAGGTGCGGACCTGCGGGATCTCGCCTGTCCCCGCGGGCGGGGAGGGCCGCCGCGGCGGCGCGGCGTGACATGTCCGGCACAAGAAGTAGACTTCGCCTGCCGGTCACCATGAAGATTCCGCAGCGTCCGCTATCGACGTCGCTCTGGTAGTAGCATGCAGATCTCATTCCCGACTGTAAGATGCGTCTCATCACGGTTATCTTTGCAGCTAAGCAAGGGTTGCCATAATATGGGACAAATCACTGTCTACGCGTAGCTGGAGTCGCAAATGCGAGTTCTTGTACTGGGCGGCGATGGGTTCTGCGGATGGCCCACATCTTTGTACCTGTCGGAGCGTGGTCACGACATCACCATCATCGACAACCTGAGCCGCCGCAAGATCGACATAGAGCTCGAAGTCGAGTCGCTCACCCCGATCCGGCCGATCGGTGAGCGCGTGCGGACCTGGCGCGACGTTGCCCAGCGTGACATCGGCTTCGTGAACCTCGATCTCGCCACCGAGTACGACAAGCTCGCCACGCTGCTGGCCGAGCTCCGCCCGGACGCGATCGTTCACTTCGCCGAGCAGCGCGCGGCCCCGTACTCGATGAGGTCCCAGCAGGCCAAGCGGTACACGGTCGACAACAACGTCCGGGCTACCCACAACCTGCTGACGGCGCTGGTCGCCACCGGCACGGATGCGGCCGTCGTGCACCTCGGCACGATGGGTGTCTACGGCTACGGCTGGTCCGGCAGCGCGCCCATCCCCGAGGGCTACCTGACGGTGAAGGTGCCCACCCCGGACGGTGAGCTCGAGCGGGAGATCCTGCACCCGGCCAACCCCGGATCGGTCTACCACCTGACCAAGACGCTCGACCAGCTGCTGTTCTCTTTCTACGCGAAGAACGACCGGCTGCGGATCACGGACCTGCACCAGGGCATCGTGTGGGGGACCCAGACCGAGCAGACCAGCCTGGACGATCGGCTGATCAACCGGTTCGACTACGACGGCGACTACGGCACCGTGCTCAACCGGTTCCTCATGCAGGCCGCCGTCGGGCACCCGCTGACGGTGCACGGCACCGGCGGGCAGACGCGGGCCTTCATCCACATCCGGGACACCGTCCGGTGCATCGAGATCGCGCTGGAAAACCCGCCCGAGGCCGGATCCCGGCCGCGCGTGCTGAACCAGATGACCGAGACGCACCGGGTACTCGACCTCGCCAAGCTGGTCGGCGACGTGATGGGCGCGGACATCGCGTACCTGCCGAACCCGAGGATCGAAGCCGACGAGAACGAGCTCATCGTCCGGAACGACCAGTTCCTCGCCCTGGGCCTCAAGCCGACCACCCTGTCGGAGGGCCTGCTCGAGGAAGGTAAGGAGATCGCCACCCGGTACCGCCGCCGTGCCGACCCGACCAAGATCATTGCCCGTTCGGTCTGGCGGGACGGCATGGAGAAGGCGGACGACCTGCTCACCGAGCTGCCTCCGGCTCCGTAAGCGCCCGGCGCCACGGCCCCGGCGGGGACACCCCGCCGGGGCCGTCGCATGCCAGGGGCCGTCGCATGCCAGGGGCCGTCGCATGCCAGGGGCCGGCGCAGGCCGGGGCGCCGCCGAGGACGGAGAGTTCAGGCGCGGGCCCGGGTCGCGGCCGGGGCCGGGGCCGGGGCCCGGCGGGGTGACCGGGCCGACGCCACGGCGGGCAGCGGCCGGGTCGGCAGTGATATGAGCGCCTCGAGAGTGGCCAGGCGGCGGAGGAACGCATAAGCGAACCAGGTCGGCGCCCACAGGATGCTGCGCCAGTGCCGGTACTTGATGGCGAACGGCACGCCGATGGCCAGCGCGACCGCCCCGCCCACCAAGTAGACCAGGGACAACGTTACGACGTTCTGCCGGTAGGTCGGGTTGGTCAGCGCGAGCTCCAGCATGAAGATCGGCGCCACCAGGCCAGCCGGGATGGAGAACCAGGAGAACCCGCGGCGCACCGTCCAGAACCACACCCGCGGTCCGGCCCACCCGCTGCGCAGCGGCACGTGCCGGGCGAAGACGTGAAAGCCGGCCCGCGCCCAGCGCGTCCGCTGCTCGACGAACTCGCCCGGGCTGGTCGGCACGTCCTCGTAGGTCCGGATGCGCGGGTCGATCACTACCCGGTAGCCCTGCCGGCCGATCATCATGGTGAGGTCGGCGTCCTCGCCGTTCATGCCGGTGGGGAAGCCTCCCGCAGCTTCCGCCGGCCCGCGGCGGTACGCCGTGAACGTGCCGGGGATGCAGACGATCCCGTCCACCATGCTCTGCCCGAGCCTGGCGAACCGGAACTGGAACGCGGTCTCCAGCACCCGCAGGCGGTGGAACCACGAGACCGTGTCGGTCCGGGGTTCCTCCATTCCGCCCACCATCCCGATCTCCGGATCCCGGAACCAAGGCACCGAGTAGACGAGGGCATCCGGGCCCATGACGCAGTCGGCGTCGATGCGGACGATGATCTCCGCGTCGGTGATCGCCATCGCCCGGTTGAGCGCGGCGGCCTGACGGGCGTTCGGGCCGGTGAACACCTCGCCGCGGGCGTGCCGCATGCGGGCGATCTCATCCCGGGCTATCTGCACGGTGGCGTCGGTAGAGCCGTCGTTGGAGACGACCAGCCGCACCGGCCCGCCGTAGCGCCCAGTGGCGACGTCAACCGAGCGGAGCAGCCGCGCGATGTTCGCCTCCTCGTTGTAGGCCGGGACGATGACGTCCACGGCTGGGCGCTCGGAGCCCGGCGACGGGAGTTTCCTGTTACTCCACCAGATCAGCCACAGCGGGGCGAACGTGAGGATGAACAGCAGGCTCACCGCGTAGAGGGGCAGGTAGACCTGCCACAGCGAGGCGAGGTTGGACTGCTGGGAGATGAACGCGTACCCGGCCACCAGCAAGGCGACCACGGCGGTCAGCGCGCAGCTGGTGAGCACCGTCTCCCACAGCCGGCGATACCGGACGATCGGGACCGTGGTCGCCCGCGGCAGCACGAACGTGGTGAACGTCATGCGCATCACGACCAGGCCGCCGATGAGCAGGTTCGCGAGAGTCGCCTCGATGCCGAACGGCGCCACCAGCCAGCCGGTACCGATCCCGATGACGATCATGAGCGCCTGGGTGAGCACGGCCATGGCGACGTACAGCGCGGCGTGCGCGAGCACGGCCAGTCGCCGCCACATGCTCGCGCGCAGGACCGCGGCGGTCCCGGCGATATAGGCGCCGGCGAAGAACACGATGGCCGGGCGCAGCCGGCCGATGTACCCGTTCACCGTGGCGGGATCGTGCGAGATGGCCACGGCGATATGGCTCACCGTGCCGGCGTACAGATCCGGCAGCGAGGGCCGCTGCCAGCCGAGGAAGCCGAGCCCCAGCACCGCCGTCAGGCACAGGAAGGCCCACGTGCGCGGCCGGTGCTGCGGCGTCCGGACGTGGCGCGGGATGACGACGTTCGTCCGCCCGTCGCCCCCGTCCTCCGGGCTGTCGGCGTACAGCGGCAGCAGGCAGGCCAGCACGAGCAGGGCAAGCAGGACAGCGCTCACCGCCAGAAGCAGACCATCCACGGAACATATGCTTGCCCATTAATGCGTAGCAGACAGCGCGATCAGGTTAACGCTCGATAAACATACTCAAAAGGGCTTCTTTACTTACTGAACAGGATTTCTTTGCCCATCGGCAAGTCTCGGCAAGGACGGTACCGGCGCATACCATGCCTTTCAGCGCCCTGCGCACAGGGGTGGCGGTCCTGCTGAACTACCAGGTCACAGCGGTGTCCGGCTGGGTGTGGGTGAGTTCCAGCCGTAAACTCGACTAATTCTGTCGGATATAGCGGTAATTCTCGGAATGTAACTTTCGTTTAACGGAGTTGTAATGGTGATTCATGACACAATACGGGAGACCGCCATTTGTGAGCGGGTAGGCTGCTTTATGCTGACCCGGCGGGACGAGTCCGCGCGGGCCCCGGCACGCTGTTGCCGCTGCGGAGACTACTGGTGATCTGGAGTGAGCAGTGACCCTGATCCAGGCCGGTTCCGAGCCACGTGACACGCAGGTCCAGACCGGGCTGCTGCAGGAGCCGGGGCAGGTCCAGCCCGGCCTCCTGCGGGAGCCGGTGGCCGACCTCCTGCATGACCCGGGGACCGCAACTCCCCGGGCGTCCCGGCGGCGCTTCACCGGCCCGCAGCGCCTCAGCGGCGTGCTGCTCGCGGTCGTCTGCGTGGTCGGCGCGGTCTGGTACGTGCCGAGGATTGCCGCCGCCAACGGCCGCTCGTTCACCGGGACGGTCAGCAGCAGCGGCCTGAGCGACCTCAACTTCGCCAACTCCGGCCGGGTGGGGAAGATCGCGGTCCACCTGGGCCAGCACGTCAGAGCCGGGCAGGTGCTGGCGACCGAGAGCGCCCAGGGGGCTTCGGGTGCCGTAACCGCGGACCGGGCGGCCATCGCTGCGGACAAGGCTAACATCGCGATGCTGCGTGCCCAGAGCGCCGCAGCGGCTGCGACGACAGCGTCGGCCCTGGCCGCCGTGAAGGCGAACCTCGCCACGGCCGACGCCCAGCTGGCCAGGGATGAGGCGAACCTGGTCGCCGACCGGCTGAAGCTACAGGCGATCGAGATCATCGCACCCGCCGCCGGGACGGTGGTGGCCGTCAACGGCCAGGTCGGCGAAACCGTGACCGCCGACGGCATCAGGAACTACTCGGCCCAGTCTGCGCCGGGCGGCGTGCAGCAGCCGGCGTTCTCGCTGCTCCCGGAAGGCCCGAAATCCGCCGTCTACAGCGGCGAGACGCAGGCCGCGATGCCGGTCATCGTGCTGCGTACGTCCGGCGCCTGGCAGGTTGTCGTGCCCATCCCTGAGGGTTCGGCCGCGAACGTGCGGGCCGGCCAGGTCGTCATCATCTCGGTACCCTCGGCGCACCTCAGCGGCGTGCGCGGGCACATCCAGGAGCTGCTGCCCACCCCGGTGACGACGTCGGGCGGCATCGTCTACCAGGCGGTGGTCAACGTCCTCGGTCACCAGCGGGTCACGCCGCTCGGCGGAATGGCGGCCGATGTCCAGCTAGGTTCATGACCGCGGGCCGCCCGGCCCGCCTGGCGGCGGCACTGGCGCGCGACGCGTGGCTGGCGGCTGCGGCGGCGGCGATCGCGTGCGTCCTGGGCAGCTGCTCGGCGCAGGGCGGCGGTAAGGCCCCCGGGTCGCCGACGGCGCCGCCGGCGAACACCCCGGCGACCGCGTCCCACAGCGCGCCCGAATGGATGCTGACCCGCTCCGCTCTGTCCCAGCTCATCACCGACCCGGGCGTCCGGGCGGGGCTGACCGGCGCTCGGGTCTACCAGCTCCTGCAGCCGGGCCAGCGGCCGCTCGGCGGGCTCAGGACGGTGCCTGTCGTCGTGTTCAGCGCGGTCGCGGATCTGGTGACGGCGGTGACCGGACGGCATCTTCCCGCGGGCACCCGCGCGGTGCTCTACGACCCCGAGGCGTGGTCCTTCACGCCCGCCGCCGAGCAGCGCAATCCCGGACAGGCCGCGGCACGGGCCGCGGCCGCCGCGCACGCGCACGGCCTTCAGCTCATCGTGACGCCGGCGCTCAACCTCGTGACTGTGCGGGGGGAATCGCCGGCCCCCCGCTGGCGGCAGTTCCTCAGCATGCGGATCGCGGCCGCCGTCGCCGCCCACGCCGACATCGTGGAACTGCAGGCGCAGAGCCTCGAGCGCGACGCCGCCGGCTACGCCTCCTTCGTCCGGGAGGCGGCTCAGCAGGTACAGACGGCGAACCCGCGTGCGGCCGTACTGGCCGGGCTGTCCACTAACCCGCCCGGTGCCGCGGTCAGCAGCCAGCAGCTGACGGCCGCGATCCAGGTGACCAGGGGAATCGTCAGCGGCTACTGGCTCAATATTCCGGGCCGGGGCCCGAAGTGCCCGACGTGCAACGCCAGCCAGCCCGGGACCGGCATCCATGCCCTGCGCCAGGTGATGATGCCCTCCGGGTGACTACCTGCTAGCGGGCTCGCCGGGCTCGGGGCGCTCCGCGCACTCATCGCGACAGTGGCTGTGCGCCCTCTGGCTGGTGGTGTCGAAGACGGCGGCGACCGCGGCGCCGGCGTCGCCCATCGTCACCGTCACGGGGTTGACCAGCCCGTAGTCCTGGCAGTCGAGGTTGACGAACGACATGGACAGCCTGTTCGCCAGGAAGGTCAGCAGGTTGTCGCCCACCGCCGGCACCGGTGTCGCGCCCCTCGCCAGCAACGACCGGAACCTGCTCAGGAACCGGGTCTGGATGTTCACCATGTTCTGGCAGAACATCGGCGGGCTGCTGGTCAGGTTGTTCGCCGCGGAGATGGGCGGCTGGCCGACATTGGACCGGTAGAGGTTGGTCTTCGCCGCGCTGAAGCCGGTGCCGGCCAGCACCATCTCGTCGCTCTCCGGCACCAGAGCAACGGGCGCGTGCTGATTCCTGGCTGCGGCGAGCTCGTCCAGGGCCTGCGAGGTGCCGGGGCTTCCGTGTTGCGACAGATCGGGCACCCGGAACGGCGTGCAGCCAAGCGCCGGATCGACGAACACGTCGAGCAGCGCGTTGTCACTCCCGTTGCCGACCGCGGCGGCGCCCGGCAGGCGGGCCGCGTTGGCCGGGCTGAACTGCGCGGTCCGCCCCCGCCTGGTGAGCAGGTACCTGGTGGTCACGTTGTCGCTCGGATCCTGGTCGACGATCGCAAAGCTGCGGGTCGTCGGGCAGGCCTGGCCGGTCTTCGGGGAGACGCCGCCCGCCGGGACGACCAGCTTCCCTGCCCGCTCCGCCCGGAAGGCGGCCGTGAAGAAGCCGGGACCGTTGCAGAACGACACCTGCCCGAAGATCGAATGGGGAAGGCCGTTGACGCAGCGGCCCTGCCGCAGCGCGTCGGGGGTCGCGCCCACCTGGGTCAGGCGGGTGCCGTTGAACCCGAAGTCGATCGTGACCACCGCGTGCGCGGGCAGCCTGGGCAGGACCGGGGAAATCACCGGCCTCGTACCCTGCGTGATCACCAGCGGCTCGTAGACGCGCAGCGCCCCGGTCACCGGGTCCAGGATCGTCGCCTGCACGAACGCGCCGAGGTTCGCGCTGTTGGCCATGGTGCAGCCGGACCGGGCCGGCGAGCTGCCGTGGGATCCGGTGAGCCGGTACGGGGTGGCCAGGCCGGCGGCGGTCAGCGGGTTCGCGGGCACGATGATGTCGCAGGCCACGTTCCCCGCCAGCCGCAGTGGCCTGACCGCGGGGGCCGAGCCGGCTTGCGGGGCGGCACGGAGGCGCGGGGCCGCACGGACTTGCGGGGCGGCACGGACGCGGGCACCGTGCCCTTCGGGCAGATCCTGGGCCGTGCCGTGGTACGCGTCGCCCTCGCGGTGCGGCCCGGGCGTGCCGCCGCAACAGGCGGGGGCGGCGCGGCGGCACTCGGCGCGGCGGCACTCGGCGCGGCGGCACTCGGCGCGACGGCGCTGGGTGCGGCGGCGCTCGGCGCGACGGCACTCGGCTCGGGTGCCCGCGCGCCCACGCAGGCACCCGACAGGTTCGCGGAGTCAACGATGCGCCCCGGGTGCGGGGCGATCATGACCGCGAGCAGCAGCCCCGCTGCCGCTAATGCGGCCAGCCAGCCGAGCCAGGACGCGCGCGGCCGTGGCGGCGGCGCGAGCCAGTGGCTGCGGTGGCGGCCAGAAGCACTTGTCCGGTACGACACGACACTTCTCCCGGTTGGGGTATGGCTCCCAAGCCGAACAGTAGTGCCGACGTGACGCCAAGAGATGGCAATTCGGGATATGTGCAGTCCGGCTAGACCGGCGGCGGCGGATCGACGGGGACGGGGAAAGGGCTCGCCGCGTCAGGAACCGGGAGGTCAGCGCGCTGCGCGAGGTTCTCGTCGTCCGCCCAGGGATTGACGTAGATCCGGTGGCCGGTCAGGTCGGCAGGCCTGGCCGGGGCGTCGTTGCCGGCCGGTGCCAGCGCTGCGGTCCGGGCCCGCCTGCTGCGGATCAGCAGCCAGTTCGCGATCCCCGCGGTGATGGCGGCGGCAACGCCGATCTCCAGCGCGGCGACGAGCGCCACCTGCCACCCGGAGGGGCCGACCGTGGCCAGCCGGCCGGTGCCGAGCGGGCCGCCGGAGAACACCGCCAGCGCGCCAGTGACGCACCCGGCTATCACGCCGGCGGCCAGGCCCCATAGCGGCGCGGCCTCGATCGTCGGGCTCGGTGCCGTCCGCACGGTGAGCAGCCCGCCGACCACCCCGGCCAGGTACGGAATGGCGAGCAGGCAGTACCCGGCCAGCCCCGCTCCCCCCAGGTGCGGGCCCTGCGGCGCCGCGGGCAGCGCGGCCAGCATCGGGAACAGCGGCAGCGGGCCGATGACTGTACCCGTCGGCGCCACGACCGTGCCGACGCCGAAGGCGAACCCCGGCCCGATGACGTACGCCATCGCCCAGATGACCGCGTTGGGCAGGTAGGCAAGGCCGGCCAGCAGCAGCAGCGCGGCGCCGACCGGGCCGGGCGACAGCTCATCGCTGGCCAGCCGGAACCCGCTGGCGTGCACGATCAGTGCGCCGCAGGCCAGCAGGGCGCCCGCCCCGGCGAGGACGGCGAGCGCGCCGGTGGCCCCGACCACCAGGCAGCGGGCACGGTCGGGAAGCAGCGCGATCAGCCGCCCCCAGGGCGCCAGCGCCCGCGCGCCGCCGAGCCCGCCGGCGGCGAACGCGAGGCCGAACCCGGCCCCGGCCGCCTGGACCGGCGACGGCGCGGACAGCGGGGTCCGGCTGGCGACGGCGAGCGCGCCCGCCAGCACCCCGTACGGGAGCGCCAGCGCCAGCGCCGCGTATCCGACGTGCCGCAGCCTTTCCACCCGCCCGGTGCGCACCACCCACCGGCCGGACCGCCACAGCAGCGCACCTGGCAGCAGCACCAGGCCGAGCGGGAGCAGGCCGACGTGACCGGTGCCGCGCAGGTCAAAGCCCACGTGATGACCGACGAGCCACAGCTGGATGGCGGTACGCAACACGCCGGGAAGGCCGCCGCCCAGGCCGGCGTGCGGAGCCGCGATCCAGCCGATCACCGCCAGCAGAGTCAGCGCGGCCAGCCCGGCCCCCGCCGCCGCGCAGGCGGCGATCGTCCCGGTGAGGGCCAGCGGCCGCTGCGCCTTCCGCGCCGCCGGCGGCCCGCCCTCGGCCGCGCCGCGGCCGCGCGCCCGCTGCGGGCGCAGGCTGGAAACGGTCACAAAGACCCATCCTGGCGCGCGCCGGCCGCTCAGGCGGGTAGGCGCGCCGCGCGGTGACTGGCCCGCGCGGCCGGACCGAGATAATGGAGCGCTTGGTAGGTGATCACCTATCAAATGCTCCGCGTTGACGGAAAGCCGTCGCCGCGTCTCGAATGCTGAGACAGCAGCGCGGCCCGGGCGGGGTGCGCGGGGCGGGCGGGGTGCGCGGGGTGCGCGGGGCAGGTGGGGCGCGGCCCGGGCGGGGGCGCGGGCCAGGTGGGGGCGCGGGCCAGGTGGGGGCGCCAGCCAGGCGGGGCGCCAGCCAGGCGGGGCGCCAGCCAGGCGGGGCGCCAGCCAGGCGGGGCGCCAGCCAGGCGGGGCCGGGCTAGTGGCGATTTGTCTCCGGCGGCCTATCCTGGCATCGAGGCGCCTGGAGCCGCTGGAGGTACTGATGACAGCGCAGGGGTGGTACCGCGACCCGTACGGGGTGCATGAGGACCGCTACTTCTCGGACGGTCACCCGACGAAGCTGGTACGCGACGGCGCTGTGGAGGCTTACGACGCCCCGCCGCCCGGTCCGCCCGAGAGGCAACTGGTCGAGGTGTCCGCCAACCAGGATGCTCCCGCGGACGGCACGGACCTGCTGCGGGCCGACGCCGCGGCGACCGAACCCCCGTATGACGCCAAGAAAGCGCGCTGGGCCCTGCTGGACAGCATGGCCATCTGGGCCCCGGTCAAATGAAAGGGTTCCGCACGCGTCGTGCCGCTGCGGGCCTGGTCAGCGGGCCGGCATGACGTCGCGGACCAGGCGGGCGGTCTCGCTGGGGGTCCGGCCGACCTTGACCCCTGCCTTCTCCAGGGCCTCCTTCTTGGCCTGGGCGGTGCCCGAGGAACCCGAGACGATCGCGCCGGCGTGCCCCATCGTCTTGCCCTCCGGCGCCGTGAAGCCCGCCACGTAGGCCACCACCGGCTTGCTGACCCGGCGCTCGATGAAGGCGGCCGCGCGCTCTTCCGCGTCACCGCCGATCTCGCCGATCATCACGATCGCGTCCGTCTCGTCGTCGGCCTGGAAGGCCTCGAGGCAGTCGATGTGCGTGGTGCCGATCACCGGGTCACCGCCGATCCCGACCGCGGTGGAGAACCCGATGTCGCGCAGCTCGTACATCATCTGGTAGGTCAGCGTGCCGGACTTGGACACCAGCCCGATCCGGCCCGGGGTGGTGATGTCGGCGGGAATGATGCCGGCGTTGGACTTGCCCGGAGAGGCGATCCCCGGGCAGTTCGGGCCGACGATCCGGGTGGCGTTCCCGGCGTGAGAGGCGTAGGCCCAGAACTTCGCCGTGTCGTGCACGGGCACGCCCTCGGTGATGACGATGACCAGCGGGATCCTCGCGTCGATAGCCTCGAGCACGGCGGCCTTGGTCCCGGCCGCGGGAACGAACACCACCGACACGTCGGCGCCGGTATCCGCCATGGTCTCCGCGACCGTGCCGAACACCGGGACCTGAGTCCCCCCAGGTCGACCGTCTCGCCGGCCTTGCGCGGGTTGGTGCCGCCCACAATCTTGCTGCCCGCGGCCAGCATCCTGGCCCCGTGCTTGCGGCCCTCCGAGCCGGTGATGCCCTGGATCAGGATCCGGCTCTCGCTGGTCAGGAACACCGCCATCTCACGCTCCCGTTCCGGCCGCGGCCAGCTCGGCGGCCCGCCGGGCCGCGTCGTCCATCGTGGCGACCTGCTCGATCACGTCTATGCCCGCCTCGTCGAGGATGCGCCGGCCTTCGGCCGCCTTGTTGCCGTCCAGCCGCACCACGATCGGGTACCGCACCGGCTCGCCGCGGGCGGCCAGCATGCCGATCGCCGAGACGATGCCGTTGGCCACGGCGTCACACGCCGTGATGCCGCCGAACACGTTGACCAGGACGCTGCGCACCGACGGATCGGACAGCACGATCTCCAGGCCGTCCGCCATCACCTCGGCCGACGCGCCGCCGCCGATGTCGAGGAAGTTCGCCGGCCGCATGCCGCCGAACTGCTCACCGGCGTAGGCCACTACGTCCAGGGTGGACATGACCAGCCCGGCGCCGTTGCCGATGATGCCGACCTCGCCGTCCAGCTTGACGTAGTTGAGGTGCCTGGCCCTGGCGCGCGCCTCGATCGGGTCGGTATCCCCGGCGTCGGCGAACTTGTCCCACTCGTGCCGGTAGGCGGCGTTGTCATCCAGCGTCACCTTGCCGTCCAGCGCGACCACGTCGCAGCCGGAGGTGAGGATCATCGGGTTCACCTCGACCAGGGTGGCGTCCTCGCCGGTGAAGACCGCCCAGAGCATCTGCGCCATCGCCGCCGCGCCCTCGGCGGCCTCGGCGGGCAGCAGGCAGGCCCGGACGATCTTCATGGCCTTGGCCTCGTCCACGCCGTGCAGCGGGTTGACCGGGACCCTGGCCACCGCCTCCGGGCTGGTGTGCGCCACGTCCTCGATCTCCATGCCGCCCTGGACCGAGCAGATGGCGAGGAAGGTGCGCTCGGACCGGTCCAGCAGGAACGACAGGTAGTACTCGGCGGTGATGTCGCTGGCTTCCTCGACCAGCACCTTGTGCACGGTGTGGCCCTTGATGTCCATGCCGAGGATCTCGCCGGCGATGGCCTCCGCCTCGTCCGGACCGTCGGCGAGCCTGACCCCGCCGGCCTTCCCCCGGCCGCCTGTCTTCACCTGCGCCTTGATGACCACCCTGGGCGTGCCCGCCGCGGCGAACTCGGCCGCCGTGGCGCGGGCGGCTGCGGGGTTATCGACGACGGTGCCGCGGGGGACCGGCACGCCGTACCCCGCGAACAGCTCCTTGGCCTGGTGCTCGAACAGGTCCACTCGGCTCCGTCCTCATCCGATCGGGCGT
The DNA here is from genome assembly GCA_963697445.1 of uncultured Actinomycetes bacterium. GTDB lineage: Bacteria > Actinomycetota > Actinomycetes > Streptosporangiales > Streptosporangiaceae > PALSA-505. Next base: position 19,317 of record CAVOOC010000018.1, on the reverse strand, counting down.
GGTTTGGCGCTGGCAGCCTAGCCGCGGCCGCCGGCGGCGCTGCCCCCGGGTGCGCCGTGATTGTCAGCGGCGCCGGCGGTGGCACCGAACTCGGCGTTCACCCAGTCCACGATCTGCTGGGTGGAGGCGCCCGGCGTGAAGATCTTCGCGACGCCCATCCGCTCGAGCTCGCCGATGTCGGCCTCCGGGATGATGCCGCCGCCGAAGACCGTGATGTCGGACGCGTCACGCTCGGCCAGCAGCTCGAGCACCCGGCCGAACAGCGTCATGTGCGCGCCGGACAGGATCGAGAGCCCGATCGCGGCGGCGTCCTCCTGCACCGCGGCCGCCACGATCTGCTCCGGCGTCTGGTGCAGCCCGGTATAGATGACCTCGACCCCGGCGTCGCGAAGGGCCCTGGCGACGACCTTCGCGCCGCGGTCGTGGCCGTCAAGCCCCGCCTTCGCGATGACCACGCGGATGCTGCCCATGGCTTCCTCTCCCGGCCTGCCCGCCTCGCCCGTCCCACGCTCACAGTACGCGGGCCGTATTGGTGAGGATGAAAAGGGTTCACAGTGCCGGTGCTACAGCTTCTCCAGCGGGGCATAGCGCAGCACCAGGTGCTTCACACCGTAGTCTCCGCCGAAGTCGATCTTCGCCTCGGCGCGGTCGTCGGAGCCGTCCACCGTCATGACCGTGCCGAGCCCGAACTTGTCGTGATTCACCATGTCCCCCGGCCGGAGCACGGGCACCGCACGGTTGCCCGGCGAGCTGACCCCGGGCCGCTGCGCGACCCGCTCCATGGCCGGCGGCACCGCCGCCGACTCATCCCGCCGCCACTCGATGAGGTGACCAGGTATCTCGCCGAGGAACCGGGATGCCTTGTGGAACTCGGGCCGCCCCCACCAGCTGCGGGACACCGCCCGGGTCAGGTACAGCCGCTGCTCGGCCCGGGTGATCCCGACGTAGGCGAGCCGCCGTTCCTCCTGGAGCTCCTTCTCGTCCGACACCGAGCGCTGGTGCGGGAACACGTTCTCCTCCAGGCCGGTGAGGAAGACCACGGGGAACTCCAGCCCCTTGGCCGTGTGCAGCGTCATCAGCGTGACCAGCCCGCCGTGCTCCTCGCCGTCGGGAATCTCGTCGGCGTCGGCCACCAGGGAAACCCGCTCGAGGAACGCCTCGAGCGTCCCCCCGGGTTCGCCGCGTCGAACTCCCTGGCCACCGACACCAGCTCGTTGATGTTCTCGACCCTGCTCTCGTCCAGCACCTCGTCGGCTGCCTTCAGCTCCTCCACGTACCCGGTCCGGTCCAGCATGGTCTCGGCCAGCTCGGCGATGGGGCCGCCGGCCGCCGCCTGCTCGCGGAACGAGGTGATCAGCGCGTTGAAGTCGGCGATCGCCCTGGCCGAGCGGGTGGCCAGGTCCGGCACCTCGTTGACGCGCGCGATGGCGGCGGGCAGCGAGATCCGCTGCCGCTGCGCGTACCGCGACACGCTCTCCAGCGCCCGGTCGCCGATGCCCCGCTTGGGCACGTTGAGTATCCGCCGCAGCGACAGCTCGTCCCCCGGGTTGGCGATCAGCCTCAGGTAGGCGAGCAGATCCCGCACCTCGCGCCGCTCGTAGAACCGGACGCCGCCCACCACCCGGTACGGCAGGCCGGCCCGGATGAAGATTTCCTCGAACACCCGGGACTGGGCGTTCGTCCGGTAGAACACCGCCACCTGGCCGGGTGTTGCCTCGCCCTCGTCGGTGAGCTTGTCCACCTCCTCGGCGACGAACGCGGCCTCGTCGTGCTCGGTGTCCGCGACGTACCCGACAAGCGGCGGCCCGTCGCCCTGGTCGGACCAGAGGTTCTTGGGCAGCCGGCTCGGGTTCCTCGCGACGACCGCGTTGGCCGCGGCCAGGATGTTCTGCGTGGAACGGTAGTTCTGCTCCAGCAGGATCACCCGCGCGTCGGGGAAGTCCCGCTCGAACTCGGTGATGTTGCGGATCGTCGCCCCGCGGAATGCGTAGATGGACTGGTCGGCGTCGCCCACCACGCACAGCTCGGCCGTCGGCAGGTCCCCGGAGTCACCGCCCGGGGCCTCGACGAGCTCCCTGACCAGCACGTACTGGGCGTGGTTGGTGTCCTGGTACTCGTCCACGAGCACGTGCCTGAACCGGCGCCGGTACTCCTCGGCGACGTCGGGAAAGGCCTGCAGCAGGTTCACCGTCGTCATGATCAGGTCGTCGAAGTCCATCGCCCCGGACGCGGTCAGCCTGCGCTGGTACTCCGCATACGCCTCGGCGAGCGCCTTGCCCCGGTAGCCATCCGCGGTGGACGCGAAGCTCTCGAAGTCGATGAGCTCGTTCTTGAGGTTGGAGACCTGGGTCAGCAGCGCCTTCGGCGGGTGGTACTTGGGATCTAGGTCAAGCTCGCGGGTGACGAGCGTCATCAGCCGCTGCGAATCGGCCTGGTCGTAGATGGAGAACGCCGACGGGAAGCCGAGCCGCTTGGCCTCCCGCCGCAGGATCCGCACGCAGGCCGAGTGGAACGTCATCACCCACATGAACCGCGACCGCGGCCCGGTCAGCGCGGCGACCCTGGACGCCATCTCGCCCGCCGCCTTGTTCGTGAACGTGATCGCCAGGATCTCCGACGGGGTGACGTGCCGCTCCGCGAGCAGGTAGGCGATCCGGTGCGTGAGCACGCGGGTCTTGCCTGACCCCGCGCCCGCCACGATCAGCAGCGGACCGCCCTGGTGCATCACGGCAGCGCGCTGCTGCGGGTTGAGTCCCTCGAGGAGCGCGTCCGCCGCGGTAACCGTCACGCGCCCAAGCGTAGGCGCTGCGGGCGACAGCGGCCCGCTGAAAGTGCCGGCGAGCGGGTCATGCCCAGGCGGCCGGTGATGATCCGGACCTTCACCCCCGTCAGTCAGCGTGCCCTCTTACGTCAGCTGGACCGCAAGCCTCCACCCCGGGCCGGACGGCATACCGGTCTTACCGGCCCGCCACGTGATGACCCACCCCGCGCGGGCGTTCAGCTCAGCCGTCCTTGGGGATCTCGACTGAGACGTTGGTGGCCTTGACGGTGGCGACCGCGAGCATTCCCGGCTCCAAGCCGAGTTCGTCGGCGGCTTCGCGGCTGAGCAGTGACACGAACCTGTGCGGCCCGGCCTGAATCTCTACCTGAGCCATCACGGTGTCGCGGATGACCCGGCTGATCAGGCCGCTGAACCTGTTGCGTGCCGAGTGGGCCACGACCACCCGGGTCTCCTCGTGATCGGCCGCCTCGGCCAGCTCCTGCGCCAGCCTGGCGAGCGCCGCTCCGTCCACGGCCATCCGCCCGAAGGCATCAGTGATCGTGTCGATTCGTCCCCCTTCCGCCCAGCGGCGCAAGGTGTCACTGCTGACCCCGAGAAGGCTAGCGGCCTCCTTGATCCGGAACGTCGGCATCCTGGGACTCTAACGCAGATGCCGCAGACTCCACTGACAGGTGCGTTCAGGGCGGCGCCCCGCCTGGCGCAACAAGCCAGCCATCGTCATTCCGCCCGCTCGACCCGGGTCAGCTCTCCCAGAGGCCGGGGGCGAACATCGCCCCGCATTGTGACTAGTCCGGGTCGGGGACGAGGGTCCTGGTCGCCCTGGTGAGGGTCTGCTTCTTGAAGAAAGCCGGGCTGGTGAACCGGCAGTACAGGTAGCAGGCCAAGCCGACGACCGCGGTCACGGCGGCGATCACGAACGCGCCGCCGATCTGCCAGTGGATGAACGGCACCGTCCACATCGTGTAGTCGTTCGCGGTGGCCACGTCGTAGTTCAGCCACAGGCTCCAGCCGCCGAGGAAGTAAAGGATCAGGCCGCCGGTGACCGGCAGGATGCCTTGCATCCACAGGTTGCGCGCGCTGCTGGTGAGGTTGCGCCGGTAGTACCAGGCGCAGGCGAAGCCGGTCAGCCCGTAGTAGAAGGCGATGTACAGGCCGATCGCGGTCACTGCGTCGGCGATCACGTTGATGCCGTTGGACATGTAGTTGAACATCACGTACACGGCGATCGAGATGGCGCCCATGGCGATGGTGGACACCGTCGGGGTGAGGTAACGCGGGTGAATCTTCGAGAACACCCGCGGGATCGCCTTGTACACCGCCATCGACAGGGTCGTCCGTGCGGTCGGCAGGATCGTGGTCTGCGTGGAGGCGGCAGCCGACGACAGCACCATCAGCAGCAGCAGGTGGCTGAGGAATGAGCCCCATGTGGACGTGCCGAAGACCAGGCTGCCCTGGATCGACAGCACGTCGCCGGCGTTCGCAGAGTTGCCAAGGCCGTTGCCGGTGGTCTTGGTCCCGGCGAACGACTGCATCGAGAAGATCACCAGCGCGTAGGTGACCAGCAGGATGACGGTGGACAGCATCGCGGCCCGGCCCGGCGTCTTGTTCTTGTCCTTCGTCTCCTCGTTGACCGAGACCGCCGTGTCCCAGCCCCAGTAGATGAACACCATGAGGATGATGCCGCTGGCGAAGGCGCTGAAGCTGGAGATGTGGAACGGGTTGAGCCAGGAGATGCTCGGCGAGAGGTGACCGGCCGGGGCGTGACCGGTGCCGACCTTGACCAGTGCCGTGACGGACAGGACGACCAGCATCACCAGTTCGATGCCCAGCAGTATCTTCTGGAAGTTGGCCGAGACCTCGATCCCCCGGTAGCAGATGTAGGTCATGGCCACGATCCACAGCACGCCGACGAGCAGCACCCAGCCGCTGCCCGCGTTCTGGCCGATGCCCTTGGCGTTGAACAGCAGGAAGCCGTACTGGCCGGCGACCTGGGCCAGGCTCGCCATGACCAGGACGTCGGCGGCAATGATCCCCCAGCCGCCGGCCCAGCCCGTCCGCGGCCCGAACGCGCGGGTGGCCCAGGTGAACGTGGTCCCGCAGTCGGGATCAGCCTTGTTCAGCTCGCTGTAGCCGATCGAGGTCAGCAGCATCGGCACGAACGCCAGGATCGCCACCAGGGGTGCCTGCAGCCCGACGGCGGCTACCACGAACACGAGGGTGGCGGCGATGCTGTAGGCCGGGGCGACCGATGCGGTCGCGATGATCGTGGTGGAGATCAGCCCGAGCGCGCCCGATTTCAGGCCCTTGTCGACTTGCTGTTCGGCGGACCCTGCGACTTGCTCGGCGGTGGCCATGTCCTCACGTCTCCCGGTTCGAAGGATCCAGGTTCGACGGTTCTAGCACTGATTACGGTCTCTTGCAAAGGTTTCCGTAGTAACAACTGGATGTCAACGGTGGATTTCGTATCAGAAGGCGTTAGTATCCACGACATGCGCATCCTCCTCGTGGGCGCCGGCGGCGTGGGCGGCGCGATCGCCGCGATCGCCGCCCGCCGCGGCTTCGCCGAGCTGGTCGTCGCCGACTACGACCTGGCCAGGGCGCAGCGCGCGGCCGGGGAAACGTCTGCCGCGATCCGGCTCGACGCCCGGGACAGCGGCGCGGTGGCAGCCGCGATCAAGGCGCACGACTGCGGCGTGCTGCTGAACGCCACCGACCCGCGCTTCGTCATGCCGCTGTTCCGCGCGGCGCTGGCCGCGGGCGCAGACTACCTGGACATGGCGATGTCGCTGTCGGTGCCCGACCCCGACGAGCCCTACCGCAGGTGCGGCGTCAAGCTGGGCGACGAGCAGTTCGCCGCCGCCGCCGACTGGGCGGACAGCGGCAGGCTGGCGCTGGCCGGCATGGGCGTCGAGCCCGGCCTGTCCGACGTCTTCGCGCGCTACGCCGCCGACAAGCTGTTCGGCGAGATCGACGAGATCGGCGTGCGGGACGGCTCGAACCTGGTCGTGGACGGCTATGACTTCGCGCCCACCTTCTCCATCTGGACCACGATCGAGGAGTGCCTCAACCCCCCGGTGATCTGGGAGCGGGACCGAGGATGGTTCACGTCGGAGCCGTTCAGTGAACCCGAGGTTTTCACCTTCCCGGCGGGGATCGGGCCGGTCGAGTGCGTCAACGTGGAGCACGAGGAGGTGCTGCTCGTGCCCCGCTGGGTGGACGCCAGGCGGGTGACGTTCAAGTACGGCCTCGGGGCTGAGTTCATCGGCGTGCTGCAGACCCTGCACAAGCTCGGCCTCGACTCCGCCACCCCGGTGCGGGCCGGCGGGGTGCAGGTCTCGCCGCGCGACGTGGTCGCCGCCTGCCTGCCCGATCCGGCCACCCTGGGCGGCCGCATGCGCGGGGTCACCTGCGCCGGCACCTGGGTGACGGGAACGGGGACCGACGGCGCGCCGCGCGAGGTGTACCTGCATCACGTGGTCAACAACGCCTGGTCGATGGCCGAGTACGGGTCCCAGGCGGTGGTCTGGCAGACCGCCGTGAACCCGGTAGTCGCGCTCGAGCTCATCGACTCGGGCGCCTGGTCTGGCGCCGGCGTGCTCGGGCCGGAGGCGCTGCCCGCCGAGCCGTTCCTCGACCTGCTCGCCGACTACGGATCGCCGTGGGCGTGCGAGGAACGGACCCCGGGCCAATAATCTGAGTCTTTTTCATCCGCTGCGAGGGAGTCAGCATAGTAAGGACGAGAACGGGTGGATGGAAAAGGCTCATTCGATGACTACCGAACGGAGGAATCGTGGCCAAGGACCTGCATAACTTCATCAACGGCGATGCGGCCGACACCAAGAGCGGCCGGCGGTCCGACCTGGTGAACCCCAGCACGGGGGAGATCTTCGCCACCGCGCCGGTATCGGACGGCGCCGATGTCGACGCCGCCTTCGACGCGGCGTCGGCCGCCTTCGACGGCTGGCGGGACGCCACGCCCTCCGAGCGCAGCCTCGCCCTGCTGCGGATCGCGGACGCGCTGGAGGCCAGGGCGGAAGAACTCGTCGCGGCCGAGAGCGAGAACACCGGGAAGCCGTTCGGGCTGACCATGTCCGAGGAGATCCCGCCGATGGCCGACCAGATCCGGTTCTTCGCCGGCGCGGCCAGGATGCTCGAGGGCAGGTCTGCAGCCGAGTACATGACCGGCTTCACGTCGTTCGTCCGGCGCGAGCCGGTGGGTGTGTGCGCGGCGGTGACCCCGTGGAACTACCCGATGATGATGGCCGTGTGGAAGTGGGCGCCCGCCCTGGCCGCCGGCAACACGATGGTGCTCAAGCCGTCGGACACCACGCCGGTGAGCACGGTCATGATGGCCGACCTGATGGCCGAGTTCCTGCCGCCCGGCGTGTTCAACGTGGTCTGCGGCGACCGGGACACCGGCCGCGCCATCGTCTCGCACCCGGTACCCGCGATGGTCTCCATCACCGGCAGCGTCCGGGCCGGCAAGGAAGTCGCCACGGCGGCCGCCGCCGACCTGAAGCGGGTGCACCTCGAGCTCGGCGGCAAGGCGCCGGTGGTGGTGTTCGACGACGCCGACGTGGCGAAGGCGGCCGAGGCGATCGCGGCGGCCGGGTACTTCAACGCGGGCCAGGATTGCACGGCGGCGACGCGGGTGCTCGCCGGACCCGGCATCCACGACGACTTCGTCGACGCGCTGACCGAGCATGCCCGCGGCCAGACGGTCGGCGGCCCCGACGTCGCCGATGCCGACTTCGGCCCGCTCAACAACCCCGACCAGCTGGCCAGGGTCTCCGGGTTCATCGACCGGCTGCCCGACCACGCCGAGGTGCGGGCGGGCGGCCACCGGACCGGGAGCCGCGGCTTCTTCTACGAGGCCAGCGTGGTCAGCGGCGTCCGGCAGGGCGACGAGATCGTCCGGGACGAGGTGTTCGGCCCGGTCATCACCGTGCAGCGGTTCTCCGACGAGGACGAGGCGGTGCGCTGGGCGAACGGCACCGAGTACGGGCTGGCCTCCAGCGTCTGGACCCGCGACCACGGGCGGGCGATGCGGATGGCCAGGCGGCTCGACTTCGGCTGCGTGTGGATCAACACGCACATCCCGATCGTGGCCGAGATGCCGCACGGCGGGTTCAAGCATTCCGGCTACGGCAAGGATCTGTCACTGTACGGATTCGAGGACTACACCCGGGTCAAGCACGTGATGAGCTCGCTGGAATAGACCGGCCGGGCGCTCAACGCAACGTCCCGGCGCCACGCCGGTTTCCGGTCGGCGGGCGACCCTCATACACTGTCCGTAGCTGCTGCCGGTCATTAAAAGCCGTAAATACCGAGCTGAATATAAGGATAACAAGGAAAGAAAATCACCCCTGGATTTAATTGCCGAGAGTAGCGGACCGTTAACGCATTGAAAGCATCCGGGCTAGGGACTCAAGCTGCGGTCACCCAAAGTCATTATTGAGCGCCTGACCTGCAAGTCTTCATTGTCCCGATTCCTCACGTTAAGCAAAGCATAAGCGATTCGTCCGCTTTTGTTTCCCTGTGGCCGGCCGAACCTGAGTGAAGCTTGGCTACGTCGGCCGTCGGCTGACCGGTGCGCGAAGAGTGTCCTGCCTCGCGCGCCCGTCTCGATGAGGAGGACGGAAAACAGAATGCGCATGCTTAGCAAGGTCCTGACCGGATCCTTGGCTGTGGCGGCCGCGGTGAGCCTGGGCCTGGCGGGGACCGCCCAAGCCCAGACCGCCGGACCGCACCCAGCGAGAGTGCCGCTGACCGCAAGCCCATCCACCGTTGCCGCAGGCCTGAACACGGGTGTCAGCCTGACCAACCCGTGCCCTTCGGGCGCCACGCCAACGTCGGTGACGGGCTTCCCCGCCCCGGACGGCTCCACGACCAACCTGCAGGCGGAGCTCGCCAAGGCACCCGCCAAGATCAAGCTCGGCGGTGTCTGGCCTGCGCCCGGGCCGACCTCGTACACCGTCACGGTCAGCTGCGCCAACGGCACGACCGGGACCAGCACGGTCACGGTCACGTCCGCTCCGGCGCCGGCGGACGTCACCGGCGTCGGCTCGGACACCATCCAGAACGTGATGGACCAGTTCAGCGCCGACTACAACAGCGCGCACACCAGCGGCAGCTTGTGGAGCTGGGACGCCACCAACCCCATCACCGGCGCGATCGGTGACACCATCCCGCTCAAGCAGGGCTGCACCGCGATCGCGCGGCCGGACGGATCCTCGGCCGGCATCACCGCGCTGGAGTCCTCGAACGGCACTACCAGCGGCCACCCGTGCATCGACTTCGCCCGGTCCTCCCGCGCCCGCGGCACCGACCCGAACACCGTCACCTTCGTCACCCTGGCCGGGGACGCCGTCACCTACGCCACCCAGCCCAAGAGCAACGCCCCGGCCAACCTGACCACCGCCCAACTGCAGGGGATCTACAACTGCACCATCACCAACTGGAACCAGGTCGGCGGCAAGAGCGGCACGATCGCCGCGTTCATCCCGCAGAGCGGCTCGGGCACCCGGTCGTTCTTCCTGTCCGCGATCGGGCTCAGCGCCCCCGGCTCGTGCGTCAGCACCTCGGCAACCGTCGGCGGCGCGGCCGGCGCCAACGCCAACACGCTGGAGGAGAACGAAGGTGTCGCCCCCTCCCTCAACGGCGCCAGCGGCAGCGGCGTGGTCAAGGCGAACGTGATCTTCCCGTTCTCGGTCGGCAAGTACCTCGCCGAGCGGTACCACTCCGCCACCTGCTTCAACACGTCCTGCACCGCCAACAGCAGCGGGTTCAAGTGCACCCCCACGGGGTCGCAGAACCTGTTCGGCTGCAACACGCACGGCACCATGGTGCTGAACATGATCAACGGCACCAACCCGACCACCCCCTTCCCGCTCACCAGCGCCACCAAGACCGCGATCATCAACGCCGGCTTCACCTCCACGTTCGAGCGCTTCCTGTACGAAGTGGTGGTCTCGCCGCAGCCCACCATCCCCAGCTACCTGCAGCCGTACTTCAGCTCCACCGGGTACGTCTGCACCAACGCCACCGCCAAGAAGGACCTGCAGAACTACGGGTTCCTCGTCCTGCCCGCCGGCACCACAGCAGGAGACTGCGGGGCACTGTCCTAACCACGTGAGCACAACCGCAGGAAATCCCGCGGCGTGGCGCCGGGTACATCCCGGCGCCACGCCGCGGGATGTTGTCGTGATTTGCGCTCAGCCGGGAGATCCCCAGCGCCGGTTCTCGCCGCCTGGACGCTGGTTATTTCCTACTTGTTCACTCGAAAAGTGCCGCTACGTTACCTTTTGCCCGCCACTATGGAGCTGTCGGGACAGGCGTCGCAGCCATCTGACGGTCGCAGGAAGGTGAGGGGCCACAGCACCATGGCCGTAGTTGATACGCCTGCGCCCGTCGACGAGGACCGGCCACGCGCCATCGTGACGCGCGTCTCTACCGGCGACCGGGTATTCCGCGGGGCGCTGCGCGGAGCGGGGATCGCCGTGCTGGTCATCACGGCGAGCATCCTGGTGTTCCTGGTGCTGCGGTCGCTCACCGCCTTCAGGCTGGAGGGGTTCCGCTTCTTCACCACCTCGTCGTGGCTCATCAGCACCAACCAGTTCGGCCTCGCCGCGATCCTGCCCCTGGGCGTGCTGATCGCGGTGATCGCGCTGATCATCGCAGTGCCGGTCGGGGTGGCGACCGCCCTCCTCATCTCCGAGTACGCCCCGGCCCGGCTGCGGCGCCCGCTCATCGCGATGATCGACCTGATGGCGGCGATCCCCAGCATTGTCGTGGCCCTGTTCGGGCTGTACTTCCTGATGCCGCGGATCCTCGGCTTCGACAGCTGGCTCAGTCATCACCTCGCGTTCGTCCCCGTGTTCAGGTTCCGGCCGGCGAACTTCTCGGGCTACTACGCAAACGCCACCTTCATCGCGGGGGTGGTGGTGTCGCTCATGGTGATACCGATCGTCACCTCGCTCTCCCGGCAGGTGTTCTCGCAGGCGCCGCAAGGCGAGCGGGAAGCCGCCTACGCGCTGGGGTCCACCCGCTGGGGCATGATCCGCACCGTGGTGCTGCCCTACGGCCGGGCCGGGGTGATCGGGGCGAGCATGCTGGGACTGGGCCGGGCCCTGGGCGAAACGATCGCGGTCTCGTTCATCCTCTCTCCCGGCTTCCTTTTCAACTACCACGTGCTGGAGAGCGGCGGGAACTCCCCGACCTTCATGATCGCAAGCCGTGTCCTGGAGGCCGGGTCGACCGAACTCTCCGCTCTCATGGCGCTGGGGATGGTGCTGTTCGTGATGACCATCGGGGTGAACACGCTCGCGGCGATCATCATCAACCGGTCTCGTTCCGGCGCGACCGCCTCCGCCGACTGACATCATGCAGACCCAGGAAAGGCGCCCGCCCGCCGCTGCCGCCACGGCCGCGCAGAAGGCGGAGCCCAAGGTCCGGACCAGCACGTTCACCCCCGCGGGCGCGGCGACGGTGACCGGCGCTGCCGCGGGCGCACTCGGCGTGACCTGGGTCCTCTACGAGCGGGTGCTGCCGTTCACCGGAGTGCTCGGCTTCTGGCTGTCCTGGTACCTGGTGTTCCTGCTGCTCTACGCGGCCATCGCGCGGCTGCAGTGGGACAAGCGCGAGGTCACCCAGCGGGTGACGACCGTCGCGTTCGGCACCGGCGGCACGGTGACCCTGCTGGTCGTGGTCGGCATCGTGCTGTATGTCTTCGTTCGCGGCTTTAGCGCCGTCCGGCACTTCAATTTTTTCACCCAGTCGATGGCTTTCGCCGGCCCGCTCAGCCCGCTGTCGGTCGGCGGGGTGCTGCATGCCATAGTCGGCACGGGTGAACAGATCGCCCTGGCCACGTTGTTCTCGGTGCCGCTGGGCGTGGCCGCGGCGCTGTTCCTGGCCGAGGTGGGCGGCCCGCTGGCCCGGCCGGTCCGGATCATCGTCGAGGCGATGACGGCGCTGCCCGACGTCATTGCCGGGCTCTTCGTCTACGCGCTGTTCATCCTCACGCTCGGCATGCAGAAGAGCGGGCTGGCCGCGGCCATCGCGCTCGCGGTGACCATGATGCCCATCATCGCCAGGGCGTCCGAGGTCGTGCTCAGGCTGGTCCCCGGCACCCTGCGTGAGGCGGCATACGCCCTCGGGTCCAGCCAGTGGCGCACGGCCTGGAACGTGATCCTGCCCACCGCCCGGGCCGGCCTCACCACCGCGGTCGTCCTCGGGATGGCGCGCGGGATCGGGGAGACCGCGCCGGTCCTGATCGTGTCCGGGAGCACGAAGGAACTGAACTTCAACCCGCTGCAGGGCCCGCAGATGAGCCTGCCGCTCTTCATCTGGAACTTCGCGCACATTGAGTCGACCACCGCCGGGTACGTCGCCCGCGGCATCGGGGCAGGCTTCGTCCTGGTGCTCGTGATCCTGGTGCTGTTCACGGTGGCGAGGCGGCTCGGCGGCTCGGCACCGGGTGAACTCTCCCGCCGCCAGCGAAGGCAGCTCGCACGACAGGGCAAGCCACGACAGGGCAAGCGGTGATGAGTAACCGGCACGCATGGCTGGCCGCGCCCGTTCCGCACTGTTCCATGAGGGAGTCTGCATGCGTGACGTGAAGCCGCACTGGCGCGCGCGAGCCCAGCGGGCCCTCGCTTTCGGGGGGCTGGCATCACTCACCGCGGGCCTGCTGCTGCTCCCGGCGGCGTCGCCTTCGGCGGCTCAGGTCGCCGCCCCGGGCGCGCCACGCCACGCCAGCGCACCGCAGGCCAGCGCCGGTTCGCCCGTGACCGTGACAGGAAAGAATCTGTGGAACCCGGCCACCGGCAAGCCTCTTACCCAGCCGAGCTCGGTGACGGTCGGCCAGACCACCGGCCTGACCGACCAGCTGGTGCACGTCTCGTGGAAGAACTTCACCCCGAGCAGCAGCAACGCGGTCGGGCCGTACTACACCAACTCGAGCGCTTGGTACGCCGTGGAGGTGCTCGAGTGCAAGGGGACCAATCCCACCGTGTACACCGACTGCTATCAGTCTGACACGCAAGGGACCCAGTTCCCTTCCGGGCCGTCCGGTCCCCCGAACAACACCTACGCGCTCACCACCGCCGGTGGAACCGGACAGCTCAACATCCTGGTCGAAACCTCGCTGGTCAACTCCGTACTGGGCTGTGACCAGACTCACCCGTGCTCGCTGGCGATCATTCCCGACCAAGGCGGCCTCCCCGGCGGCACGCCGGCGGATTGCGCGAACCACACCGGCGACGTCGGGGGATTTGGCGGCGGCGGGAACGCGCTCGCCGAATATGCTTTCGCGTTCACGTCCAACACGAGCGCGACCGGGCCCTGTTCCTGGAGCGACCGGCTCGTCGTCCCGATGAACTTCGCCCCGGTGCCGACGGGCTGCCCCCAGCGCAACCCGGCGTTCCAGGCGTCGGGCTCACCCATGATGGCCCCGGCGATGGCGCAGTGGCTTACGGGACTGTGCGCAGGCAGCGGGGGGATGACCGTCGCGTACAACTCGACGGTCAGCGAGCCCACCGCGGTGGGCCAGGCCGTCAGCGGGCTGTCCGACGTCGCGCTCACCACCCGGCCGGCCAGCGCCGACGGGGTGGTGACCACGAAACCCTTCGTCTATGCCCCGATCGCCGTGTCGGCCGTCTCGATCGACTACTGGATCGACGACAACGTGCTGGGCCAGCCGCAGTCAGGCCAGCCGCTGTCCGGCCTGAAACTGAACCAGCGGCTGCTGGCGAAGCTGCTCACGACCTCCTACAACCCCGGGCTCATCCCCTGCCCGCCCGGCGTGACGACCAACTGTGACTCCGGCGTGACCGGCAACCCGTTCGATGTGGTCCTCGACCCGGAGTTCAAGGCGCTCAACCCGTCCATAAGCGCGAACACTGGAACAGGTTTCTGGAACCTGAATATCGCTCCCACAGTGGTGTCCGGCCCCAGCGACATGACCTGGACGGTGACCCAGTGGATCGGCGCCGACCCGACCGCCACCGCGTTCCTGGCCGGCACGGCGGACCAGTATAAGACGCACGTCAACACCTTCTACACGGGGCTGAAATACCCAGTGGACACCTTCGCCCCGAAGGATCCCAACACGACGTGGTCGGCGGAGTACAGTCCGGTGTTCCCGCTGAGCCAGGCGGTCACCTATCAGGCTCTCAACGAGGGTTCCGGCAGTTTCGTCCCGGTCCCACCGCCGCAGACCGGCTACAGCAAGGACCCGCCCGAGCCCGTGGGCGCCCGGGCGCTGTTCGCGATCCTGGACGAGGGTGACGCGGCGCTCAACCAGTTCCCCACCGCAGCGATCCCCAACGCCGCAGGCAGCTATGTGCAGCCGGACGCCACCACGATGGCGGCGGCGGTGAGCCACATGGTCAGCAACGGGAGCGGCACCCTGCAAGTCAACCTCGCCGACAAGACCCCGACCGCCTACCCGCTGACCATGGTGATCTACGCGATGGTGCCCACCAGCGGGCTGCCGGCCGCCAAAGCGGCGGCGATCGCCCGTTTCCTCAACTTCGCCGCCGGGGCCGGCCAGACTCCCGGCACGGCACCGGGACAACTACCCGCCGGGTACCTGCCGCTGCCGGCATCGCTGGCCGCGCAGACGAAGACACTGGCCGTCCAGGTCGCGAAGCAGACCGGGAACACAAGCGGCGGCGGTCACGGGACCGGGACGGGGAATGGCAGCGGCACGGGAACCGGATCGGGGCCGGGCGCCGGCTCCGGCTCGCCCTCGCCTGCTCCCAGCTCGACGTCGAGCCGATCCACAACGTCCGGCGGCGCACGCCCGCCGGCGGCACACTCGCCGATCAGCCTGGTATCGACGCGCGCCGGTCCCGCGCCGCTGACCCGTTTCGCCCTGCCCGCCCTGCTGATCGTGGGTGCGCTCTTGGCCCTGGGCGGCTCGTCCGCGCTCGCCGGGTCGGCCGAAGGGGGCATCCCGGGCCGCGTGCGGTGGCTGCGGCAAGCCTCCGCCGCACAGGGCCGGAAGGCCCGGGCCCTGACCCGCCGGAGGAACCTGACCCGCTGGAGGAACCTGACCCGCTGGAGGAAACCGTGACGACCATGCCGCGCGTCCGACCCCTTGCCCGGGCCGCCGCCAGGATCTCCGCCGCGCTCGGGCTTGCCGCGCTGGGGCTTGCGGCGGCGTCGGCGCCGGCCAGCGCGGCGAACTACACCTCGATCAGCGGCTCGGGCTCGTCGTGGGCATCGGTGGCCATCGACCAGTGGGCGCAGGACCTGCGGCCGAATGGGCTGGTGGCCAACTACAACCCGGTCGGGTCGGCAGCCGGCAGGCTCGGGTACATCAACAACCAGTACGACTTCGTGGGCTCGGACCCGCCGTTCCGCAACGGTCAGGACCAGCTCGGCGGCACCAGTTTCGAGCACTCGCCGTGGAGCTACTCCTACGTGCCGGACACCGCGGGCGGCACGGCGTTCATGTACCACATCACGGTGAACGGGCACCTCATCACCAACCTGCGGCTGTCCCCGCAGGTCATCATGGAGATCTTCACCGGCGCGATCACCAACTGGGACGATCCCCGGATCACTCAGGTCTACGGCGCCCAGCTGCCGAACCTGCCGATCACGCCCGTGGTCCGCTCCGACGGCTCCGGCGCCACGTACTTCCTCACCCGCTGGTTCGCGCACCTGTTCCCGACGCAGTGGGACGCGTTCTGCCAGAAGGTGCACCCCGGCATCAGGCCCCCGTGCGGGCAGACCGAGTTCTACCCCCCGTCGAACTGGGGCAACGTGAAAGCGGAGAACGGCTCCAACAACGTCGCCACCTACATCACCGCGAACTACGGCGACGGCGCGATCGGCTACGACGAGTACGCCTACGCGCTCAACTCCCATTACCCGGTGGTCAAGGTGCTCAACCCGGGGGGGTACTTCTCGCTCCCCAGCGCGTCCAACGTGGCGGTCGCGCTGACCCAGGCGGTGATCGACGAGAACCCCAACAGCCCGACTTTCCTGCAGCAGACCCTCGACAAGGTCTACACCTTCACAGACCCCAGAAGCTACCCGCTGTCCAGCTACAGCTACCTGATCGTGCCGAGAGCTCCCACGCCGCCGACCATCTTCAACAACCCGTCCGGTAAGGGCGCGACGCTCAGCACGTACATCAACTTCATGCTCTGCGCAGGGCAGCAGCAGATGGCACAGCTCGGGTACTCCCCGCTGCCGCTCAACCTGGTCCAGGGCGGGCTGCTGCAGGCGAACCAGATACCCGGCCACGTCACCGGGCCGAACCCGAAGACCCTGGCCGGCTGCAACAACCCCACCTTCACGAACGGCGTGCTGACCCTCCTGAAGACCGCTCCGCAGCCCTCGCCGTGCGACAAGCTCGGCGCGCCGCTGAACTGCGTGGTCAAGAACGGGAAGGCGACCGCAGTCGGCGGGAGCTCGGGCACGGGCACCGGCAGTGGCAAGACCGCCGGCCCCGGCCAGTCGAGCGGCCCGGCCTCGGGCACCAGCACGGGGCCTGGCAGCGGCACGCTGGGGCCATCGGGCTCGGGAGCCACCGGGCCGGTGTCGTCGCAGGTGGTTAACCTTGCCTCGGACCAGGCCAGCGAGACGGCGCTGGGGGTGCTGACCGCGTTCGGGGTCATCGCCGCGGTGGTCCTGCCACCCACGCTGGCGGTATGGCTGCGGCGCCGCAGGCAGGCGCATGGCTGACACGGAACTGGCCGACGCCGGGCCGACAGCCGAGGCCGGGCCGCCCGCCGGCGCCGGGCCGCCCGCGGACGCCGCGCAGACTGCGGAGGAAGCCGGGCAGGCCGTTCAGGAAACCCGCCCTGCAGAGGCCAGCCCCCAGCAGTCGGTGCTGCGTGCGGCAGGCGCGGGCCTGCTGCTGCTCGCCTTTCTCCTGCTGGCATTCGCTGGGTACCTGTACGGGCTCTCCGGCGTGCAGGAGGCAAGGACCCAGACCATCCTCTACACGAAGCTGCAGGCCGAGCTGGCCGGGGTGCAGGGGGCGGTCGCCCCGCTCGGCCCCACCGTGGCGGCCGGAGCCCCGATAGCGATACTCAACATCCCGGCCATCGGGGTGCGCGACATGGTGGTGGTGCAGGGAACCACCGCGGAGAACCTCACGGCCGGTCCCGGGCACCTGCCCACTACGCCGTTTCCCGGCCAGCCGGGCGTGGCCGAGATCTACGGTCGCCGGGCGACCTTCGGCGGCCCGTTCTCGGCCCTTGCCCAGCTACGCGCCGGCGACACCATCACGGCCATCACCGGCCAGGGCTCGTCCACCTACACGGTCGCGGCCCTGGCCCTCAGCACGAAAATCATCCAGGATCCGGCGCCGAACCGGCTCCTCCTGCTGACCGCCTCGTCCCCCACCATCCCCGGCTACTACGTCCAGGTGGATGCCGACCTCACCTCCTCCGTGCATCCCAGCCCGGGGGTCGCCCCCACGGTCTCGCCGTCGGAGCTGCCGCTGGCGGGAGACAAGAGCGCGCTGGGCCTGACGGCGGCGTGGGGCCTGGCGCTCGCCCTGGTCTCGGCGGCCGGGACGATCGCCGCCATCCGCTGGTCGCCCTGGGCTGCCTATCTCGCGACCGTGCCGCTGGAGCTGGCGGTGCTGTGGAACCTGTTCCAGAATCTCGCGGTCCTGCTGCCCAACCTGTACTGACGACCGCCCTAAGGCGGCAGATCGGATGGAGCGGATACATTGAGTGACATCACCCCGCAGGCCGAGGGGCGGCAGGACCCGTCCGAGACCGCGCTGCTGGACTACCACAAGATCCCCGGCGACGCGGCGGTCCTGCCCGGCCGCCTGGTGGGGCTGGAGGCGCGCAAGGTGTCGGCCTGGTTCGGTTCGCACAAGGTACTCGATCGAGTGTCGCTGCGGATGGAGCCCGGCGCCGTCACGGCGCTGATCGGCCCCTCCGGCTGCGGCAAGTCCACCTTCCTGCGCATTCTCAACCGGATGCACGAGATGGTGGCCGGGGCCAGCCTCGGCGGCGAGGTGCTGCTGGGCGACGAGGACATCTATCACGCCCGCCAGCGCCCGGTCGACATCCGGCGCCGGATCGGCATGGTGTTCCAGAAGCCGAACCCGTTCCCGGCCATGTCCGTGTACGACAACGTGGCGAGCGGGCTCAAGCTGGCCGGCATCAAGGCGGCTGACAAGGACGCGGTGGTGGAGGGGAGCCTGCGCCGGGCCGGGCTGTGGAACGAAATGCACCGGCGGCTGCGGTCCCCCGGCGGCGCCCTGTCCGGCGGCCAGCAGCAGCGGCTGTGCATCGCCCGGGCACTGGCGGTCTCGCCGGACGTGCTGCTGATGGACGAGCCCTGCTCGGCGCTGGATCCGACCTCGACCCGGCGGGTCGAGGACACGATCACCGAGCTGGAGAACCAGGTGACGATCGTGATCGTCACGCACAACATGCAGCAGGCGCAGCGGGTTTCCCGGAACTGCGCCTTCTTCCTGGCCGCCGAGAACACGCCCGGTCACATCGTGGAATCGGGGCCGACCGGGCAGGTCTTCGAGGCCCCGGCCGACCCGCGGACCGCGGACTACGTCAACGGCCGGTTCGGCTGAGCCAGCTATCGCGCACGAGACAGCGGGCGGTCGGGCCGCCGGGCCGGACTCCGTAGGATCGTGAGGGTGCTGGAAGACTCTGATGTCAAGCGGATCCTGGTCATCAACGCCCACCCCGACGACGTGGACTTCTCCGCCGCGGGCACGGTCGCGCTGTGGACCGACGCCGGGATCGAGGTGACCTACTGCATGGTCACCGACGGCGACGCCGGCGGCCACGACGAGTCGGTACCGCGGCACGAGATACCCCCGATGCGCCGGGCCGAGCAGACCGCTGCGGCCAAGTGCGTGGGCGTTTCCGACCTGCGCTTCCTCGGCTACCCCGACGGCCGGGTGGAAGCCACCCTCGGCCTGCGCAGGGATCTGGCCCGGGTGATCAGGCAGGTCCGGCCGGACCGGCTTCTGTGCCCGAGCCCGGAGCGGAACTACGCCCGGATGCCGGCCAGCCACCCCGACCACCGCGCGGTCGGCTCGGCCGCGCTTGATGCCGTCTACCCGGACGCGCGCAACCCGTTCGCGTTCCCCGAGCTGCTGGCGGACGAGGGGCTCGCGGCCTGGACGGTCCGCGAGGTCTGGATGCCCGGGCCCGCGCCCAACCACTACACGGACGTCACCGGCACGTTCGGCCGCAAGGTGGCCGCGCTGCGGGCGCACGAGAGCCAGACCGGGCAGATGGAAGGGCTGGAGGACTTCCTCCGCGGCTGGCTGGCCCGTAACGCCGAGCAGGCAGGCTGGCCCGAGGGCAAGCTGGCCGAGGCATTCCAGGTCATGGAAACCGGCTGAGGCCCGGAGCACTTCTGACGGCCCGAAATACCGGGCCCGGTCATTTTCCGGTAGTCACGATGAAACTACCGGGGTGGTCACAATGAAACCCACCCGAGTAGTCACAGTGAAACGACTCGAATTGACATCGAGAAATACACCGCCAGGGTGGTGCACACCCGTCCGGCCGTCCTAGGTTTGCATC
>CAVOOC010000017.1:0-6383 GCA_963697445.1 uncultured Actinomycetes bacterium | reverse complement strand
AACAGGGTGGCCGCGGCCGGGTCGAACGGGCAGCCGCCCCGCTTCTGGTGCTCGAGGTACTCGTCCCTGAAGTACTTGATCGTCGAGACGATCGGGCTGCCGGCCGTGTCGCCGAGCGCGCAGAACACCCGGCCGACCATGTTGTCGTTGATATCGAGCAGCTTGGCCAGGTCGCCCTCGCTGCCCTCGCCTGCTTCCAGGCCTTCCAGTAGCTGCCTCATCCAGTACGTGCCCTCCCGGCACGGGGTGCACTTCCCGCAGGATTCGTGCTCGTAGAACTCGGTCCAGCGCAGCGCCGCGCGGACCGCGCAGGTGGTCTCGTCGAACATCTCCAGGGCGCGGGTGCCGAGCATGGAGCCCGCTGCGCCGACCGACTCGTAGTCGAGCGGGACGTCCAGGTGCTCCTCGGTGAAGATCGGGGTGGACGAGCCGCCAGGGGTCCAGAACTTGAGCCGGTGGCCGGCCCGCATCCCGCCGGCCAGCTCGAGGAGCTCGCGCATCGTGATGCCGAGCGGCGCCTCGAACTGTCCCGGGTTGGTGACGTGCCCGGAGACGGAGAACAAGCCGAATCCCTTGGACTTCTCGGTGCCCATGCCGGCGAACCAGTCCGGGCCGTTGACCACGATCGACGGCACGCTGGCGATCGTTTCCACGTTGTTGACCACGGTCGGGCAGGCGTACAGGCCCTCGATGGCCGGGAACGGCGGCTTCAGCCGGGGCTGGCCGCGGTACCCCTCCAGCGACTCGAGCAGCCCGGTTTCCTCGCCGCAGATGTAGGCGCCTGCCCCGGCATGGACCACGATCTCCAGGTCGAAGCCGGAGCCGAGAATGTTCGTGCCGAGATAGCCGGCCGCACGTGCCTCGGCCACCGCGTAGTGCAGCCGCCTGACCACGTGCAGCACCTCGCCGCGCACGTAGATGAAGGCGCGCTCCCCCCTGATCGCGTACGACGCGATGATCATGCCCTCGATCAGCACGTGCGGATTCGCCATCATCAGCGGCACGTCTTTGCAGGTGCCGGGCTCGGACTCGTCAGCGTTCAGCACCAGGTAGTGCGGCTTGCCGTCGCCCTGCGGGATGAACCCCCACTTCGTCCCCGTCGGGAAACCCGCGCCGCCGCGGCCGCGCAGGCCGGACGCCTTGACCATCGCGATGACGTCATCGGGCGGCATGGCCAGGGCCTTGGCCAGCCCTTGGTACCCGCCGGCCCGGCGGTAGGCGGCCAGCGTGAAGGAGTCGGGCTCGTCCCAGTGCGCGCTGAGCACCGGGGTCAGGGTATCGGTCACTGTGCCTCACTCACTGGGGCGCCTCCTCGGCAGGCTCGCGCGTGGATCCCCGGGCCGCCTCCGGCGCGGTCCAGCCGCGCTCTTTGGCGATCTTCAGCCCCACCAGGTCCGGCGGGCCCGCGGCAGGCCCGTCGGCCGCCTGGCCGTCGGGAAGGCCGGCCAGGATCCTGGACGCCTCCCGGAACGTGCACAGGTGGCGGGGACCTCGGGAGGGCGTTACCTCCTGGCCGGACCGCAGGTCGTCTGCGAGCTGGCGGGCGGCGGCGGGGGTCATGTTGTCGAAGAACTCCCAGTTGACCATCACCACGGGCGCGTAGATGCAGGCCGCGTTGCACTCGATGTGCTCGAGCGAGATCTTGCCGTCCGGCGTGGTCTCGTTGTGGGCAATGCCCAGGTGGCCGGTGAGGCTGTCGAAGATGGCATCACCGCCCATCACCGCGCACAGGGTATTCGTGCACACGCCCACGTGGTACTCGCCGGCCGGACTCCGCTTGTACATCGTGTAGAAGGTGGCCACGGCGGTGACCTCGGCCTCGGTGAGGCCGAGCTGCGCGGCGCAGAAGGCGATGCCGTCGGCCGAGACATATCCCTCCTCGGACTGCACCAGGTGCAGCAGCGGCAGCAGCGCGGACCGCGACCGCGGGTACCTGGCGATGATCCCGGCGGCGTCGGCCTCCATGCGGGCCCGCGCTTCCTGGCTGAACGGCATTACCTGTCCACGCCTCCCATGACCGGATCGATGCTCGCCACCGCCGCGATCACGTCGGCGATCATCCCGCCCTCGCACATGGCGGCGAGCGCCTGCAGGTTGGTGAACGACGGGTCGCGGAAGTGCGCACGGTACGGGCGGGTGCCGCCGGCGCTGACCAGGTGACAGCCGAGCTCGCCGCGGGGCGACTCGATCGGCACGTACGCCTGGCCTGCCGGCACCCGGAATCCTTCGGTGACCAGCTTGAAGTGATGGATGAGCGCCTCCATGGACTCGCCCATGATGTGCGCGATGTGGTCCGGCGACGGGCCGAGGCCGTCCGGGCCGAGAGACAGCTTGGCCGGCCAGCCGATCTTGGCATCCCTGATCATCACCGGGTCGTCGTCCGGCCTGCCGGCCGTCAGCCGGTTCAGGCACTGCTCGATGATCTTGAGTGACTCGTCCACCTCGGCCATCCTGACCAGGTAGCGGCCGTAGACGTCGCAGGTGTCCTGGGTGGCGACGTCGAAATCGTAGGTCTCGTAGCCGCAGTAGGGCTGGCTCTTGCGCAGGTCCCAGGGCAGCCCGGTGGCCCGCAGGATGGGACCGGTGACGCCCAGCGCCATGCAGCCCTGCAGATCCAGGTAGGCGATTCCCTTGGTCCGCGCCAGGTAGACGGGGTTGGCGTCGAGCAGGTGCCGCAGGTCCAGCATCCGGCCCGGCATCACGCCGCAGAACTCGCGGATCTGCTTGATGGCGCCGGGCGGCAGGTCCTGCGCGACGCCGCCTGGCCGGATGTAGGCGTGGTTCATCCGCAGCCCGGTGATGAGCTCGAACAGGTCGAGCACGAGCTCGCGCGCTTCCAGGCAGTTCAGCAGGACGGTTGTGGCCCCCAGCTCCAGCCCGAACGTGCCGATCGCCATCATGTGCGAGGAAATCCTGTTGAGCTCCAGCATGAGCACGCGGATGACGCTTGCGCGCTGCGGAATACGGTCTTCTATCCCGAGCAGGCGCTCGGTGGCCAGGCAGTAGGCAACTTCGTTGAACAGCGGGGACAGGTAGTCCATCCGGGTGCAGAACGTGACGCCCTGCGTCCAGGTGCGGAACTCCATGTTCTTCTCGATGCCGGTATGCAGGTAGCCGACGCCGGGGCGTATCTCGGTGACGCTCTCGCCGTCGAGCGTGAGCACCAGCCTGAGCACGCCGTGCGTGGACGGATGCTGCGGGCCCATGTTGATGACCAGGCGGTCGGAGCCCGGCTCATCACCTGCCTGGTCGGCCGCGGCGACGATCTCGTCCCAGTCCTGCCCGATGACGGTGTAGACGCGGCCCTCTTCGGCCTGCGTGCTCATGCGTATGCCCTCCGCTCGTCCGGCGGCGGCACCTTGGCGCCGCGGTACTCGACCGGGACACCGCCCAGCGGGTAATCCTTGCGCTGCGGGTGGCCCTTCCAGTCGTCCGGCATCTCGATCCTGGTCAGCGCCGGGTGACCGTCGAAGACGATCCCGAAGAAGTCCCAGGTCTCCCGCTCGTGCCAGTCACAGGTGGGATAGACGCTGACCAGCGACGGCACGTGCGGGTCCGCGTCGGGCGCGGCCACCTCCAGCCGCAGCCGCCGGTTCCGGCTGATCGAGACCAGGTGGTAAACGGCGTGCAGCTCGCGCCCGGCGTCCTCCGGGTAGTGCACGCCGGACACGCCGGCGCACAGCTCGAAGGCGAGCGCCGGGTCGTCCCGCAGCGTCCGGGCGACCTCGGGGAGCCGGTCCCGCTTGACGTAGAAGGTCAGCTCGCCGCGGTCGGCGACGACCCGCTCGATCGCGTCGCCGAACTGGCTGCCCGCCGCGGCCAGCGCCCGGCCGAGCTCATCCGCCAGCTCGTCGAAGTACGAGCCGTACGGCCGCGGGCTGGACAGCCCCGGCGCGAGCCGGACCTGGAGGCCGCCGTAGCCCGAGGTGTCGCCGGTCGTCTCGGCGCCGAACATGCCGGTGCGGACCACCTGCTCGGCGAGCCGCTCCTCCCCCGCCCGGGCCGGCAGGTTGTCCGGGGTCGCGTCGCCGGGCCCGGTCATCGCGCCACCTCCGCGCCGGCGGGCGCGCTGACCAGCGGCAGCCTGCGCAGCCTGGCCCGCTCGAGCTCTGTGATCTCTTTCTCCCTGTCCGGGCCGAGCTTGGTGTTCTGGATCTTGTCGTGCAGCTTGAGTATGGCGTCGAGCAGCATCTCCGGCCGCGGCGGGCAGCCGGGCAGGTAGATGTCCACCGGGACGACGTGATCCACGCCCTGCACGATCGCGTAGTTGTTGAACATGCCGCCACTCGAGGCGCACACGCCCATCGAGATGACCCACTTGGGGTCGGGCATCTGGTCGTAGATCTGGCGCAGCACTGGCGCCATCTTCTGGCTCACCCGGCCGGCGACAACCATCAGGTCCGCCTGCCTGGGCGTGTTGGAGGCACGTTCCATCCCGAACCTGGCCAGGTCGTGCCGCGGGCCGCCGGTCGATATCAGCTCCATGGCGCAGCAGGCCAGGCCGAAGGTGGCCGGCCAGACCGAGAACTTGCGCGCCGCCCCGACCACGCTCTCCAGCGTGGTGAGCAGGATCCCGCTCGGCAGCTTTTCCTCAAGACCCATTGCTAGTCCCACTCCAGGCCGCCGCGCCGCCACACGTAGGCGAACGCGACGAGAACAGTCACGATGAACAGCACCATCTCGACCAGCCCGAAGACGCCGAGCTTGTCGAAGGCGACCGCCCACGGATACAGGAAGATGATCTCGATGTCGAAGACGATGAAGAGCATCGCCGTCAGGTAGTACTTGACCGGGAACCTGCCGCCGCCCAGCGGCTGGGGTGTCGGCTCGATGCCGCTTTCATACGCCGACAGCTTGGCCCGGTTCCACCGCTTCGGCCCGGCCAGCGCGCCCATCGTGACCGAGAAGACGGCGAAGAAAGCGCCCAGCCCGGCGAGCACCAGTATCGGCACGTAGAGACTCATCGCCGCCTGCCCCATTCCATCCTCGGACCTGTCTCGTTCATCCTCGGGCCTGCCTAGGCCGGTGTCAGCTTAGACATCGCGTTGATCACCCGGTCGGCCGCGTCACCGCCGCGCGGATCGGTGAGGTTCGCCAGCAGCTTGAGCACGAATCGCATCGCGGTCGGCCGGCGCATGCCGTGCTTCGTCGCGAACTTCATCAGCTCCGGCCGCCCGATCGCCCGCACGAACAGGCGCCCCAGCGCGTAGTAGCCGCCGTAGGCATCGCCGAGCGCCTGCGGATAGGCGCGGAGCACGCGCTCGGCACCCTCCCGGGTCGGCCGGGATAGCGCCTGCGTCACCACCCTGGCGGCGATTTCGCCGGACTCCATCGCGTAGGCGATGCCCTCGCCATTGAACGGGTTCACCATGCCGCCCGCATCGCCCACGAGCAGCAGCCCATTAGTGTAGTGCGGGGTACGGTTGAAGCCCATCGGCAGGGCGGCACCGCCCACCGGCGCGGTGCGGTTCTCCTCTCCGAAGCCCCACGACTGCGGCATTCCGGCCAGCCACCGCTGCAGCAGCGCCCGGTAGTCGGTGTTGCGGAAGGCGGCGCTGGTGTTCAGCAGTCCGAGACCCACGTTGCTGGTCCCGTCGCCCATGCCGAAGATCCAGCCGTAACCGGGCAGCAGCCGGTCGCCGTCCCAGAGCTCCAGCCACGACTCCAGGTAGTCATCGTCGTGGCGGGGGCTCGCGTAATAGGTGCGGACCGCGACGCCGAGCGGCCGGTCCTCGCGCTTGCGCAGCCCCATGGCCACCGAAAGCCGGGAGGAGTTGCCGTCCGCCGCGACGACAAGGCGGGCACGGTAGGTGCGTGCGGTTCCCGGCGCCTCACCGCCAGCGGCTCGTCCGCCTTCGGGTGCGCTCTCCCGGGCGGTCACCCCCGTTATCCGGCCGGTGGCGTCGTCGGTGACGGGCCCGGTGACACCCATCCCCTCGATCAGCCGCACTCCCGCCTTCTGCGCGCTGCGCGCCAGCGTCTCGTCGAAGCCCAGCCGGTTGCGGACCAGCCCGTAGCCCGGGTAGCTGGCCAGATCGGGCCAGGGCAGCTCGAGCCGGACGCCGCCGCCGATGATCCGCAGCCCTTTGTTCGGCAGCCAGCCGTCCCGTTCGTCGAGCGGGATGCCCATCCCCACCAGTGCCTTGACCGCCCGGGGGGTCAGGCCGTCACCGCACACCTTTTCCCTGGGGAACCTGCTCTTCTCGAGCAGCAGCACGTCGAGGCCCGACCTGGCCAGGTAGAACGCTGTCGTCGAGCCCGCGGGCCCGGCGCCGACCACGATGACATCGGCCGCCTCGGCGGTGTGATCGTCCTGGCCGCGGATCCTGGCCGCGGCCGCGACGGGAGTTTGCTCGGTCACCGGCTTCCCTACCTGTCTTGTG